>NZ_JAKSYL010000003.1 GCF_022829515.1 Methylobacterium sp. J-048 | reverse complement strand
GACCGACCAGATCCGCGGGCAGATCGTGGCGACACAGGCGGCGACTCGGGATGCGGTCGATGCGATCAATTCGATCCAGAGCACGATCCGGGGGCTGGACGAGGTTTCGGCCGCAATCGCGGCGGCGGTTGAGGAGCAGTCGGCGGTGACGCGGGAGATGTCTGGCAGCATGCACACGGCCGCGCACGGCGTGACCACGATCGCGGGGGGTATGGAGGCGATCGCCCGTGCGAGCGAGGAGGTCGATGCCGCCACGCGGCAGGTGCGGGAAGCCGCACGGGCGGTCGCCTGACGATGGCCCAGCCCCCCAATTTGACCGCCCCCATCCTCAAGCATGACTGGGCGCAGCTATCGGAGGTTAGCGCCGCTGTACGGCGCAGCCTCGACGATGCACTCGAAGATCTCGTGCGCGCGGCGGTCGAAGATCCCACGGGGCCCAACGCGACAAGTTGTGCCCGCATCGACCGGGCAATCGGAGGCCGGATGGCCCCATATTGGAACCTCGACTGGGCGGTGGATCGGGTTACAGCGCTGCGGCACGCGCTGAAGCAGGGCTTGCGTCAGGGACCATATCGAACTGGCGGAAATGATCCCAAGGCAGGTTGATCATGACCGGAACGATCATCCCTCTGCGGCTGAAGCGCGACGAGGCATCCGCACTCGCCAGTTTTGACACGCTGGCGACCGAACTACTGGCTGAGGGACGCGCCCCGAACCTATCGGTCGCGCAGTTCGACGCCATTCTGACGAAGCTCCGTGGACAGCGAGTCGAGTTGGCTTCTGTTCTGGCTGATCTAGAGGCGCGAGCACCGAGTTGCGACGCGCAGATCGAGGCCATCAACGCAGAGCTGCGCGACGGGGCGCGTGAAGGACTGGCTCAGATCAATCTGTTCATCCAGCAGGCGGAGACCTGTCGGACGACAGCGGAGCGAGGTCTACTGCCAGGTTAGGGCCATCCCTTTTCGCCACAAGGCATCAGGATGGCTGAGGTTCAAATTTGTGCTGACCCTCCGAAGACGGGATAAACATGCGATGGTCGAGGTTCTGTTGATCACCGACGATATCGCTCGTGGCGAGCGTCTGTCGCGGGATCTGGGCAGGCGCCGACCGTGCCACGTCCACGATCTGTACGATGACGCACTGCCAGTCCTAGATCCCTCCCTGATTGTCAGCGATGTCGAGGCGCTCACCTCCGAGGCTATCGTTCGCTTGCGCCGCACTTTGACTCGGCTCCGCGGTGAGGGGAGCCCATACCTGTTCCTCGTGCACGGTAATGCCGCCCGTGCAGAAGCTCAGGCTCGGGTCTTAGGCGCGACCGCTACGGCAGCGGTGCAGCAGATGCTCGGCGCCGTAGAGCGCCTGCAGGGGGCATCAATCCCCGTACTGGCTCGAACGCGAGCCGCCGAGGGCCGACAGTTCTTCCAGCACGCCCTATTCTCCGGTCGACCGATCACGCCCGCCACCGCCGATGCCGGTACCGAATTGGTCGTGCGCGCTGTAAGCGACACCGGCATCCATGACTGGGTCCGCGCGGTTCAGCAGTTCGACGATGCTACCCACCAGCACTGCCTGCTGGTCGCCGCCCTCGCCGCCGCGTTCTCAGGGGCGCTGAGGCTACGTCCGACCGACCGTCACCACCTGACCCGTGCCGCCCTGTTGCATGATGTCGGCAAGATCCACGTCCCCATCGAGATCCTGAACAAGCCGGGCCGTCTCACCCATTCGGAGATGGTGGTGATGCGCACGCATGCGCAGCATGGCCACGCCATGCTCGTGGGCGCCGGCTTCGGTGACGAACTGCTGGCGGCCGTTCGCTCGCATCACGAGATGATCGATGGGACCGGCTACCCCGATGGTCTCCGAGGGTGGGAGATCCCAGATTTCGTGCGCCTGGTGACGGTCTGCGACGTCTACGGGGCGCTGATCGAGCAGCGTCCATACCGGGCATCCATGTCTGGCCAGAAAGCCTATGGCATTCTGGAGGGCATGACCGGGCAACTGGACGACGATCTCGTTCGATCCTTCCAGTCCGTGGCTACAGCGTTCAGTCCCCCAGCCTAAAGGAATGTGTGGGCGCTGCCAGCCGTAGAGGCTGAGAGTTACTGAACGTGGATGGTGAGCTTCATCTTCGGGTGGATGCCGCACTGGATGATGAAGTCGCCGGGCTCCTTGAGGGTCAGCGTCGCCTGCTTGCCGGGTTCCTGGTCGCCGGCGTCGAACGCGAAGCGATCGGCCTCGATGAAGGGGTGGTGCACCGCGCTGTCGTCGCCG
>NZ_JAKSYL010000271.1 GCF_022829515.1 Methylobacterium sp. J-048 | reverse complement strand
AGAGTCCGTCCGAGAAGTCAGGGCGATCGGGCGAGGCGTCTGACGAGGATCATGATGGCTGCGGCGTAGAGGAAGGCTCTGGCGGAGGCGAGGGTCGCTTCCGCATCCTTCCAGAGGCGCCGGTTGCGGCTGATCCAGGCGAAGAACCGTTCAACGACCCACCGGCGTGGATGGACAGCGAAGCCAATTTGATCCGGCGGCTTGCGCACGATCTCGACGGCGATGATCGTCGCGCTCGCTGGCTTGTCGCCGGCATAGCCGGCGTCGGCGAAGGCCTTGACGATGAACGGGAAGCTCCGGCGTGACAGGCGCAGGACCGGAACGGCCCCGTCCCGGTCCTGCACGTTGGCAGGCTGCGGATCGAGGACGAGCGCACGCCCGTCCGTATCGACCAGCGCTTGGCGCTTGCGACCCTTGACCTTCTTACCGGCGTCGTAGCCGCGCGGCCCGCCGCTCTCCGTGGTTTTGACGCTCTGGCTGTCGAGCACTGCGGCGGACGGCGAGGCTTCGCGTCCGACACGCTCGCGATCAGCCATGACGAGGTGGTGATTGATCCGGCTAAACAGCCCTGTGTCGCGCCAGCGGCTGAAGTAGCCGAACGTTGTCGATCGCGGCGGCAGATCCTTGGGGATCAGCCGCCATGCGATACCGCCGCGCAGAACGTAGAAGATCGCGTTCAAGATCTCCCGCGGCGTCCAGACCGGAGGCCGCCCGCGCGGCTCAGGCCTCGGCATGAGCGGCTCGATCACCGCCCACTCGGCATCGGTCAGATCGGTTTCATAGCGAAGGCCGGCGCGGCTATGCTGCCGCCGGGTGGTCGGGGTCCACATGGCGCTTCCAGGTTAGGCTTCAGCAACCCACCTGGAATCATCGCCATCCCGGCCACTCAACCCCGCCTCGGATCATTATCGGACAGGCTCT
>NZ_JAKSYL010000269.1 GCF_022829515.1 Methylobacterium sp. J-048 | reverse complement strand
ATCCACCTGCAGGACGGTGACGTGGTGGAGCTCGGCGATTACATCGTCGATGGAAACCCGGCGCCGCACGACATCCTGGCGATCAAGGGCGTCGAGGAACTTGCGGCCTACCTCGTCAACGAGATCCAGGAAGTCTACCGGCTGCAGGGCGTGTCGATCAACGACAAGCACATCGAGGTGATCGTCCGGCAGATGCTGCAGAAGGTCGAGATCACCGACGGCGGCGATTCGGACATCCTCGCGGGTGATCAGATCGATCGGACGGAGCTGACCGAGTTCAACGACAAGCTGCTTGCCGAGGGCAAGAAGCCGATCCAGGGCGTGCCGGTCCTGCTCGGCATCACCAAGGCGTCCCTGCAGACGAAGTCGTTCATCTCGGCGGCCTCGTTCCAGGAGACGACCCGGGTGCTCACCGAGGCCGCGGTCAACGGCAAGGTCGACCATCTGGAAGGCCTGAAGGAGAACGTCATCGTCGGCTCGCTCATCCCGGCGGGCACGGGTTCGATGGTGGCCGACATCCGCGCGGTGGCACGCCGCCGCGACGCGATGATCCTGCAGCAGAAGCAGGCCGGCAGCGCCGCGGATCCGATCGAGGGACTTCCGCCCGCCGCTGAGTGATCGGCTCGGAAACGCAGACGCGGGAAAGGGCGGCCGAGTGGCCGCCCTTTCTTTTTGCCGGCTCGCGTATCAGCCGGCCACGAAGACCAGCACGGCGGCCTTGCGCCCCCCGAGCCGGCGCAGCCGATGGGGCAGGCCGGCATCGTAGGTGGCGCAATCGCCGGCGCTCAGCGCGATGAGCCGGTCCGCGACCGCCAGCTCGACCGCGCCCTCCAGCACGTAGGCGATCTCCTGGCCGCCATGGCTCGGCCGATCCTGGGTGAGGAACGCGTCGCCGGGCTCCACGATGTACAGCGCCCCGGCCCGGCCGGCGGCTCCGGGTATGACGGCCTGTATCCCGTAGGCCGGATCCTGGACCACGGTGCGATCTGCTCGTCGCACCACGACCAGGTCGGCGGCCCCGGCCGATTCGCCGAACAGCTCTGCCATCTGGGCGCCCAGCGCATGAGCGATCGCTTCGAGGGTCCCGACCGAGGGCGCCTTCTCACCGCGCTCGATCCGGGACAGGTGCCCCTTGTGGATGCCGGCGGCGGCGGCCAGCGCTTCGAGGGTCAGGCCGCGGCGGTGGCGGAAGGCGCGGATGCGGCCGGCGAGGATCGACATGGCGGGACCATGCCGGTTGCGCCCCATACGGGCAACCCTTATGCCTTAGGACAACACGTTGTCCGACTCGGGGCGCTCTTGGACGCTCCGGGTCGACCTCGAGCCGGGTCCGGTCCATGCGCATCGCCCTCGTCATCCGCCACGTCGCTTTCGAGGATCTTGGCGCCTTCGCCGCACCGATCGAGCGAGCGGGCTACGCCGTCCGCTACCAGGAGGCCGGGCTCAATGCGCCGGATCCGGAAGACGGCCGGCGGGCAGACCTGCTGGTCGTGCTCGGCGGGCCGGTCGGCGCCTACGAGGACGACCTCTACCCGTTCCTGCGCGGCGAGCGCGAAGCCCTGCGGGCCCGGCTCGCGGCCGGCGCGCCGACCCTCGGGATCTGCGTCGGCGCCCAGCTGATGGCCGCCGCCCTCGGCGCCCGGGTCGCCCCCGGGCCGGGCAAGGAGATCGGCTGGGCGCAGGTGGAACTGACCGATCGCGGCCGAGCCGGCCCATTGCGGCACCTCGACCGCGTGCCGGTGCTGCACTGGCACGGCGACGTTCTCGATCTCCCGCCCGGCGCCGAGCGCTTGGCCGCCACGCCGCTCTGCCCCAACCAAGCCTTCGCGCTCGGCCGGCACGGGCTGGGCTTCCAGTTCCACCCCGAGGCGGACGGGCAGGGTTTCGAGCGATGGCTGATCGGCCATGCGGTCGAGATCGCGGCGACGCCGGGCGTGTCGGTGCCGGCTTTGCGCGACGATGCGCGTCGGTACGGTCCGGGCGCCGCCGAGGTGGGACGGCGCTGCCTCGGCGAATGGCTCGGCGGGCTCGCATGACCGAGGCTGTGACGGATGTCGCGATCGACGTGGTGCTGGCCGGGCCGAGCGCGCCCCTGGGCACGACCGGCTTTCGCAGTGCCATCGCCAAGGTACCCCTCGGCCGCCCGGTCGCGGTCGGCCCGAACGGGCTGGAGGGCGACGAGCAGGCGGACCTGCGCCATCACGGCGGCCCCGAGAAGGCCGTGCACCATTACGCGTTCGATCATTACGCCGGCTGGCGGCAGGAACTGCCGGGACCTGAGCCGGCGCTCCTCGCACGGCCCGGAGCCTTCGGCGAGAACTTGTCGACCATCGGCCTGACCGAAAACGACATCTGCGTCGGCGATCTGTGGCGCGCCGGGTCGGCCCTGCTGCAGGTCAGCCAGGCCCGGCAGCCCTGCTGGAAGCTCAACCACCGCTTCGGCGCCGCCGACATGGCCCGCAGGGTCCAGGCGAGCGGGCGAACCGGCTGGTATTACCGCGTCGTCGAGCCGGGGGTGATCGCGGCGGGCGACCGCCTGCGCCTGATCGACCGGCCGCATCCGGCTTGGCCGCTCGCCCGGCTCCTGCGGGCCTTCTACGTGGACCGGCTGGATCGCGCCGCCCTCGCCGGCATCGCGGAACTCGAGGCGCTGTCGCCCTCCTGGCGGGCGCTGGCCCGGCGGCGCCTCGAGCGCGGCGTGGTCGAGGATTGGGCACCTCGCCTCGAGCCTCCCGGCGGCTGAGACCGGCATGGGCGATAGCGCCGTCCCCTTTCGGACGCGCGCCGGCAGGCGCGCTTAACCCGGCTTCAACCATACCGGCCGATAAATCCCGGACCGCACCGGAACCGCCGTGATCGGCGCTCAGGATCGCGGATGGGCTGATCGGAACGGGTCTGTAGCCGTGCGTGCGAGACGAGGACGACGGGAATCGAGCCTGCGCTGGCTCTCGGCCGCCTTCACGCCCTGGCTGGCGGGGCTGGGCCTGTTGGTCTCGTTCACGGCCGATGCCGGGACCGAGAACGCGATCGGGTCGAGCCGGCTGGGGGCGATCGACGCCTTCACGGTGCCGGCCCTGCCGCCCGGCACCGCGCTGATCGGATCGGCCCTGCGGCGCAGCGCTGACGAAACGCTCCAGTCCGTGTTCAAGACCGGCGCGCATGTCTTCCCGGTGGTGCAGCGCCAGGCCAAGGGCGACCCGTCGCAGCCGCCGGCCGCGAGCTTTGCTCGCCGCGCCGCATCGCTGCGCGAGAGCGGGGCCGCCCTGGTGTTCGGCGACGTCACCGGCAGCGTCAGCGGCGTGCTGAGCGCGGGCTCGGCGGTCTGGGATCCCGAGGCCGAGCCGGAGGCCGGCTTCGTGCCGGTGCCCGATCTCGGTCTGACCACGGGGTCCGGCACCGCCGCCTCCACGGGCGAGGGCAGCGCCGACCTGACCGAGGATGGCGAAACCGAGCGCCGCTACGACGGCTCGACCCCGCCCGTGCCCCGGGCCGTGGCCCTGTCCTCGACCACGCCCGCGCCGGCCGACGCGATCCCGATCGAGGTGGCGGCCGCGAGCCTGGCGCAGCCCGATTTTGCGATCCGTCCGGAGCGCCGGGAGATCCTGCAATCGGTCCCGGAGGATGCCAGCCGGCGCTACGCCGACCTGATCGACCCGGATTCCCTCGATAAGGAGCAGCGCTGCTTGTCCGAGGCGGTCTATTTCGAGGCCCGGAGCGAGTCCGAGACCGGACGCGCCGCCGTGGCCCAGGTGGTGCTCAACCGGGTGAAGAGCGGCCTCTACCCGAGCAGCGTCTGCGGCGTCGTCTACCAGAACCGGCACCGCTACATGGGCTGCCAGTTCTCCTTCGCCTGCGAGGGCAAGTCCCTGCGCATCACCGATGCCGGCGCCTGGGACTCGGCGACCCGGATCGCCCGCTCGGTGATCGAGGGCCGGACCTACCTGGCCGAGGTCGGGGCCGCCACCCACTACCACGCCGATTACGTGCAGCCGCGCTGGGCGCGGCGCCTGCGCAAGATGGACGTCATCGGGCGGCACATTTTTTATCAGCTCAAGCCCGGGCAGACCTGAGCGGCCTGCCGCGACAGGGGCTTCTCTTGCCTGCGCGGACGTTTGCATTCGTGGGCTGAGGCCCACATAGTGTAGGCGAGAGCCCGCGGGGGGCCACCCGCGGACCCTCTTGTTGGGTAGCCAGCTAGCTACGTATTACGCGAGCCCGAGCGTGATGGTCACAGACCACTCACCGCTCGGGTTCCTCGCAATGGTGATCCGCACAAGCGGAATCATCCACACATCGCTCACCCCCTTCCCGTCTGCCTACTCGAACGACGGCGGTCGGCTACTCCGCCGTAAGCGCCGGTGGCCCGGCGCCTTCGTGACGGGAGGGTGCGCCCAACGGGGCCACGGTAGCGGGCACGTTTGCACCTGTCACTTTGGCGCTGGCCGGCATTCGAGATTGAACCTCATCCCACCGGATGTCGCTGCGCCGCGGAGGCGGCCGACCGGAGAGTCATCGTGCGCGGGACGATGCGATCGATTGTCGAAAGTTACCTAAGCATTCAGTAACTACGCAATCGGGACCGAGGGTAATTTTACCTTCCTTTTGAACTCTGCTTGCGAGTCGGGCAACGACTCTGGACTGTAGTGCGTCGAGACCAGCGCCGCCTTTGCGCAGCATCTCGCCCGTACCGCGTACCAGAGGACTTCCATGACCGCCCCGGTCGCACGCTCCACCCTTCTCGCCGCCGCCTTCGGCGGCCTGCTGTTCGCCGCCCCCGCGCAGGCGGGCGGCTGCTACGGCTCCGAATGCTACCGCCACGTCACGACCCCGCCGGTCTACGACACCGTGCAGGAGAACGTGCTGGTGCGGCCGCCGCGCACCGTCTACCGCACCACGCCGCCGGTCTACGACACGGTGTCCGAGCGCGTGATGGTCGCGCCCGGTGGGCGCTTCTGGCAAACGAGCCGTGGTCCCGGCGGCGAGCTGATCGGCTGCTGGGTCACCACGCCGCCGCGCTTCGCCCTGCGCACCCGCACCGTGCTGGTGCGGCCCGCGCAGTCGATCCCCGAGACGATCCCGCCGGAATACGCCACCGTCTCCCGGCGCGTCCAAGTGGCCCCGGCCCGCTCAGGCTGGGTACCGCTCGGCGGCGGCTACGGGGGCGGTTATCGCGCCGCGTCCTATGGCGGCCCGCTGGTCGGCTCGATTCCGGACGCCGTGGGCATCACCGGCGCCAGCTCGGCGGATGTCGGTGTCGGCCTCGGCTTCTCCACGGGCAGCCAATACGACGGCTACTGATATTCGGCGGCCCGTCTTTGGCCCCGGCCGCCTTGATTCCGGACGCCCCGGCGACACCTCACCGCGGAAGCATGGGAGGCGGCAATGGGGACGTTCAAGGCCTGGGTTGTGGACAAGGGCGAGGCTGGGCAGAGCCTCGCCTTCCGGGATTTCGACGACGCCGACCTGATGGACGGTGACGTCACGGTCCGGGTGACGCACTCGACCCTGAACTACAAGGACGGGCTCGCACTCACCGGCGCATCACCGGTGGTGCGCCGCTTCCCGATGATCCCCGGCATCGATTTCTCAGGGATCGTCGAGACCTCGGATCACCCCGAGTACAAGCCGGGCGACGCGGTGGTGCTCACCGGCTGGGGCGTCGGCGAGACCCATCTCGGCGCCTATGCGGAGCGCGCCCGGGTCAAGGGCGACTGGCTGGTGCCGCTGCCGCAGGGTCTCACGCCCGAACAGGCCATGGCGATCGGCACCGCGGGCTACACCGCGATGCTGTGCCGGATCGCCCTAGACGCCCACGGGCTGACGCCGGAGCATGGACCCGTGATCGTCACTGGGGCCTCGGGCGGCGTCGGCTCGGTGGCGGTGGCGCTGCTGGCCCGGGCCGGCTGGCACGTGATCGCCTCCACGGGCCGGGACGGCGAGGCCGATTACCTCAAGGGCCTCGGCGCCGCCGAGATCCTCGACCGGGCGGAGCTGTCCAAGCCCGGCAAGCCGCTCGGCAAGGAGCGCTGGGCGGCGGGCGTCGACGCCGTCGGCTCGACCACCCTGGCCAACGTGCTGGCGCAGACCCGGGCCGACGGTGCGGTCGCCGCCTGCGGTCTCGCCCAGGGCATGGACCTGCCGACCTCCGTGGCGCCGTTCATCCTGCGCGGCGTCTCCCTGCTCGGGATCAACAGCGTCACCACCCCGCAGAAGAAGCGCCGCGAGGCCTGGGCGCGCCTTGCCCGGGAACTCGATCTGGAGAAGCTCGCCAGCATGACGACCCGGGTCCGCCTGGAGGAGGTCGGCCGGCTCGGCGAAGAGATCCTAGCCGGCCGGATCCGCGGGCGGACCGTGGTGGAGGTCGGCTAAGGCCCCTTCCGGGCTTGGAGCAGGTAGCTCAGCGGCAGCAGCCGGCCGGCGGCGAGGGCCTCGTGGGCCGTCGTGCTGATGTTGTCCGGGAATTCCTGGAAGCGCTCGATCGCGAGCCCCGCGCCGATCAGGCTCTCGATCACTCGGCTTATGGGATGCACGAACCAGTAATGCGGTCCGACCTGCGGCGCCGGACCGTCCCCGTACACGATGGCGTTCTCGCCCACGAACGGCGCATCGCGGAAATAGGAGTGCCGGACCAGGAGCGGCGGCTCCTGCTTCGGCTCGAATAGGTTCGCGACAGGGTGCTCCTCGTGGATGAGGATCCGCCCGCCGGGGCGCAGCAAGCGCGCCGGGACGGCCATAAACCGGGCGAGGTCGGGCATCCAGCCGAGCACGCCGATCGTGATCACCACGAGGTCGAAGCGGCCATCGTACTGCGCATCGATCGCATGCACGTCGCCGGCGACGAACCGGCAGGCGCGCCCGGCGATCCGGGCGAGCTCCCGAGCCTGATCCAGGAAAGCTTCCGACTGGTCGAACCCGGTTGCCGCCCGGGCATCGAGATTCATCAGGGACACGGTTTCCCGGCCGTTGTTGCAGCAGAGCTGCGCGACATTGCTGTGTTCGAGACCGATCGCGCGCAGCGCATGCTCCATCGGCGGGTCGAACCAGGAGAATTCGGGGTTGCTGGCGAAGTTGTGCACCAGTCGATTCCAGGATGGGTCGTCGCGGTGGAGCGGGGCGGAGGCGTCCCAGGCTTTACGGTTGGCCGCGATGGCATCGGAAAAGGATGGAGACGGCATCGGCGGCCCCGAAGGTCTTTCGAAGAGCCCGTTCTCTCGCACGAATGGTGCGCGAAACAAAACGCAGGACCTTCGATTCTGTTGGCGGGACTCTACCGGACGGGTGCGCCGGGACAGTGTCGATCCGGCTCGGGCGCGGCCAGCTGGAGGCTGGCTGGAACCGTTGCCGTTCCGGCCGCATTGCTTCCCTTATGAGTGTCGCATTCGTCAAAGAGCCTGAAGGCGGAGAAGCCTTCGAGAACCTGCCAGACCGCCCCGTCTCGCCCCATACGAACTTCGTCACCCCCGAGGGATTGGCGCAGATCGAGGCCGAGGTCGCGCGCCTCGAGCGGGAACTGTCCACCCTGGATCACGCCGACAAGGCGGAGGATTCCCGGATCGGGCGGGACCTGCGCTACTGGCTCGCCCGCAAGAACACCGCGCAGGTGGTGGAGCCGATCGACGGCCAAACGGTGCATTTCGGTGCCACCGTCACGATTCTGCGCGAGGATGAATCCGGCAAGGAGACCCGACAGACCTTCCGCATCGTCGGCGAGGACGAGGCCGATCCGCACAAGGGCTCGATCTCCTACGTGGCTCCGCTCGCCCACGCGATTACCGGCAAGAGCGTCGGCGACGTGGTCGAGGTCAACGGCCATGAGGTCGAGGTGGTGGAGATCCGCGCCTGAACGAAGGTCACCGACCTTCGAAGCGCGCCCGCAGGGGCAGGATCGCCTCGGCGAGGTGATCCATGAAGGCCCGGACCCGCCCGGCATGGCGCAGGTCGGGATGGGTCAGCATCCAGAGGTCGGCCGCGATCTCCGGGTGTGGGCCTGATAGCCGGCGCAGACCGCGCTCGGCATCGCCCTCGAAGCAGGGCAACGGGCCGATCCCGATCCCGGCCGCCACGGCAGCGGTCAACCCCGTCACCGTGTTGATCCGTAGCCTGACCTGCTCGGCCGGAACCCGCGCCTCGATGAAGGGCGTGAACAGGCTACCCGCCACGGCCGAACCGGGGACGACCCAGTCCTCGGCCGCGAGATCGCCATAGACCCGGTCTGCCTGTCCGTAGACCGCCCAGGCGAGGCCGGTCAGGCGTCGTCCGACCAGCGTCTCGCTCGGATTTCGGCTCGCGCGGATCGCCACGTCGGCGTCCCGGCGCGACAGGTTCAGCGCTGCCTCGGCCAGGATCAGGTCGAGGCGGATCTGCGGATAGCGCGCGCAGAACGTCGCCAAGATCGGCATGAGAAGCCCGGTGGCGACATTCACCGGGGCGGTCACGCGCAACTCGCCCGACGGCGCCTGTTCCTGGCCGGCAATCGTCCGGGAGAACTGGGCCACGTCGGTCTCGATCCGGGCAGCAGCCTCGATCATCGCCAAGCCGGCCGGGGTCGGCACGTAGCCGGTGCGGAGGCGCTCGAACAGGCGCGCGTCGAGCCGTGCCTCGATCGATCCGAGTCGCCGGAACGCCGTGGAATGGTTGATCCCGAGTTGCGCTGCAGCCGCGGTCAGGCCGCCCCTTTCGGCCACTGCCTTCACGAAGCGGAACTCGTCCCAGTCGAGCAAAACGCCGGCTTTCTTGCGTGGCTGCAAGCCTATTCTTGCGCGGAAGGGCATTTTTGCAAACCACGAAATGCGCGATGGAGACGCCATCGTGCCGCCGGCTGAGTCCGGCGGCATTCCGCAACCCGAGACGAGAGATCGCGCGATGGCCAAGGTTCTGGTGCTGTACTACTCGACCTACGGACATGTGGAGCAGATGGCCTACGCGGTCGCCGAGGGCGCCCGGGAGGCTGGAGCCGACGTGGTGGTCAAGCGCGTGCCGGAGCTGGTGCCCGAGGAGGTCGCCCGGCAGAGCCATTTCAAGCTCGATCAGGCCGCGCCGATCGCCACCGTCGACGAACTCGCCGAATACGATGCGATCATCTTCGGCACGCCGACCCGCTACGGCAACATGGCCTCGCAGATGAAGCAGTTCATCGACCAGACCGGCGGCCTGTGGATGAAGGGCGCGCTGGTCGGCAAGGTCGGCTCGGTGTTCACCTCGACGGCCTCCCAGCATGGCGGTCAGGAGACGACGCTGACGAGCTTCCACACGGTGCTGTTCCACCACGGCATGGTGGTGGTCGGCCTGCCCTATTCGTTCCCGGGTCAGGCGGGCGTCGAGGCGGTAAAAGGCAACACGCCCTACGGCGCCAGCACCATCGCGGACGGCGACGGCTCGCGCCAGCCGAGCGCGGTCGAACTGGACGGCGCCCGGTTCCAGGGCCGCCACGTCGCCGGGATCGCGGCCAAGCTGGCCTGAGGAGCCCGCGCAAGAAAAAAGGCTCGGATTGCTCCGAGCCTTGAAGGAAAAAGGCCATTTGGGGGCTGAGAAGGCCTTCGTGATCAATGAACGGTCGACGGTCCGGTCTGTTCCGGGCCGTCGATAAAATACTTTTGCCGTCAGCGGGGTGCGGCGGCCCGGGCCAGACGGTCCCGGATCGCTTCGCCCAGGCCCTCCGCGGGGATCGCGACCACCGCGATGGTGGCGGCCCCTGAAGCGTCGAGATCGCGCAAAGCCCCGAACAGCCGGGCCGCCGCCTCGGTCGGATCGCCCGCGGGGCTCAGGTTCAGCACCGCCCGCGCCCGTTCGTGGCCCTCGGGCCGCCCGAACCCGAACAGCAGCAACGCCTCGCCGGGCTCCACGCGCTCTACGTCAAGACGCACCCGCGCCCGGGGGGCGTAATGCGAGGCGAGCATGCCGGGGCCGACCGGTGTCTCGGAATCCGCCGCCGCGGGGGCGGCCGGGTCGAAGCCCAGCACGGCGCGGAGCGCATCCCGGGTGATCCCGCCCGGCCGCAGCAGGCGTGGGCACCCGCCCAGGCAGGCGACCACCGTTGATTCGACCCCCACCGGCGTGTCCCCCCCGTCGAGCAAAGCGGCGATTCGGCCTGCGAGATCGTCGAGGACGTGGTCGGCCCGGGTCGGGCTGACGCGACCCGAGCGGTTGGCCGAGGGTGCCGCCACCGGCCGGCCGACGGCCTCCAGCAGGGCGCGGGCGACCGGATGCCCGGGCACCCGCAGGGCGACGCTCGGCAGCCCGGCCCGGGCGAGATCGCAGACGCGGGTGCCGGCATGTGCCGGCACGACCAGGGTCAGGGGGCCGGGCCAGAACGCCTCGGCTAAGCGCCGTGCGGAGTCGTCAAAAGTGCCCTCGGCGAGGGCCGTGTCCCTGTCGGCCAGGTGGGCGATCAGCGGGTTGAAGCGCGGTCGCTCCTTGGCGGCAAAGATCCGCGCCACGGCGGCGGGGTCGGTGGCGTCGGCCCCGAGCCCGTAGACCGTCTCCGTGGGGAAAGCCACGAGTCCGCCCGCCCGCAGCAGCGCGGCGGCCTGGGCGAGGCCGTCCGCATCGGGATCGAGCCGCCGGGTCGCGGCCGGGACCGTTGACCCGGGATCGTTCATGCGGGAAGCCGTTGCGCGAGATGATGGCGGCGCGCCCGTCGCGCGCCTATCCTGGGGCCGCCGTAGCCCCGGTGCCGGGGCGCGGTCAAACCCGCCCCGGAATATCAAGCGGGCGGGCCGAGAGGAGCGACGACCCGATGAGCTACCGCGCCCCCGTTTCCGAGATGCTGTTCACCCTCCGGCACGTGGCCGGGCTCGACGGGGTCGACCCGGAGGACGCCGAGGCGATCCTGACCGAAGCCGGGCGGATCGCCGCCGGGGTGATCGCGCCGCTGAACCGGGTCGGCGACCGGCACGGCAGCCCGTTGGCGGATGGCCGCGTCACCACGCCGCCCGGCTGGCGCGAGGCCTATCGCACCTTCACCGAAGGCGGCTGGAACGGCCTTTCGGCCGAGGCCGACCATGGCGGCCAGGGCCTGCCCAAGCTGGTCGAGGCCGCCTGCACCGAGATGTGGAACGGCGCCAACCTCGCCTTCGGCCTCTGCCCGCTGCTGACCCAGGGTGGCATCGAGGCCCTGGCGGCCCACGGCTCCGACGAGCTGAAGGCGCGCTACCTGGAAAAGCTCGTCACCGGCGAATGGCCCGCGACCATGAACCTGACCGAGCCGCAGGCGGGCTCGGACCTCGCCCTGCTACGCAGCCGGGCCGAGCGTGCCGGCGACGGCACCTACCGGATCACCGGATCCAAGATCTATATCACCTACGGCGAGCACGATCTGGCGGATAACATCATCCACCTCGTGCTGGCCCGCCTGCCCGACGCGCCGGCCGGTACCCGCGGCATCTCGCTGTTCCTGGTGCCGAAGGTGCTGCCGGACGGGTCCGCCAACGACCTGCGCTGCTCCGGCGTCGAGCACAAGCTCGGCATCCACGCCTCCCCGACCTGCTCGATGGCCTTCGGCGACAACGGCGGCGCCACCGGCTGGCTGATCGGGCAGGAGAACAAGGGCCTGGCCTGCATGTTCACGATGATGAACGCGGCCCGGCTCAATGTCGGCCTCCAAGGCGTCGGCGTCGCCGAGGCGGCGACGCAGCGGGCGCTGGCCTACGCGCAGGAGCGCCGGCAGGGCCGGGCGGTCGGGGCCGCCGAATCCACCAGCCCGATCGTCGCACATCCGGATGTGCAGCGCATGCTGCTGACCATGAAGGCCTATACGGCCGCCGCTCGCGGCATCTGCTACCTCACGGCGGCCGCCCTCGACGCGTCCCGGGGCCCGGAAGGGCAGGGCGCCCTCGACCGCGCTTCCCTGCTGACCCCGGTGGCCAAGGCGTTCGCCACGGATCTCGCCAACGAAGTGACTTCGCTCGGCGTGCAGGTCCATGGCGGCATGGGCTTCGTCGAGGAGACCGGGGCGGCCCAGCTGATGCGCGATGCCCGCATCCTCGGCATCTACGAGGGTACCAACGGCATCCAGGCCATCGACCTCACCGCCCGCAAGCTGCCGCTCAACGGCGGCGCCACCGCCCGGTCGCAGATCGCCTGGATGCGGCGGGCCGCGGAGGGGCTGCTCAAGGCATCCGACCCCGCCTTCGGCCACATGGCGGCGCGGCTGCGCGACGGGATCGGCAGCCTCGACCGGGCGACGAGCCACCAGCTCGCGGCCCTGACCTCCAACCGCCCGAACGCGGCCCTGGCCGGCGCGACCCCGTATCTGCGCCTGTTCGGCCTGGCGCTCGGCGGCGCCTGCCTGGCCCGCTCCGCGCTCGCGGCCTCGGCGGCCCTGAAGGCCGGCGCGACCGACCCGGCCCACGCCGCCCGGATCGCGCTGGCGCGGTTCTACGCCGAGAATCTTCTGGTAGCCGCGGCCGGGTTGGAACAGAGCGTCGTCGAGGGCGGTGCTTTCACCGACGATGCTGCGCTGGCGCTGGCGGTTTGAGGGAACGGACATGGCCGAGACCGTCACGATCACCGATCTCGAAGGCGGCGTCCGCCTGATCACCCTGAACCGCCCCGAGAAGAAGAACGCGCTCACCGGGGCGATGTACGATGCGATGCGCGAGGCCCTGGCGGGGGCCGATGCGTCCGAAAAAATCGGCGCCGTGGTGTTCGCCGGGCAGCCCGGGATGTTCAGCGCCGGCAACGACCTCGCCGACTTCATGGGGGGCGCCGCGGGCGGCTTCAGCGCCTCGCCAGCCCTGGCCTTCATCCGCCAGCTCGCCCGGACCCGCACCCCGATGGTGGCGGCGATCGACGGGATCGCGGTGGGCATCGGCGCGACGCTGAGCCTGCATTGCGACCTCGTCTATGCCAGCCCGGCGGCGCGGCTGCGCATGCCGTTCGTGGAACTCGGCCTCGTACCGGAGGCGGCGTCGAGCTACCTGCTGCCCCTGCGGGTCGGGCGGCTCAAGGCGACGGAGCTGCTGCTCCTGTCCCGCCTGCTCGATGCCGACGAGGCGCTGGCGCTCGGCCTCGTCAACGCCGTGCTGCCGGCCGACATGCTGCTGGACCAGGCCATCGCCCAGGCGGCCAAGCTCGCCGCCTTGCCACCAGGGGCGCTGGCCGCGTCCCGCGCCCTGATCCGCGGCGACCAGGCGCAGGTCGAGGCGGCCCTGGAGGCGGAGGCGCGGGCGTTCGATGCGCAACTGCGCTCGACCGAGTCCCAGGAGCGGCTCGCCGCCTTCCTGGCGCGCGCCAAGCCCGCCTCAACGGCGTGAGCACGCCCGACCTATCCCAAAAGATCTGCCTGGTGGCCGGCGCCTCCCGGGGCGTCGGCCGGGGCCTGGCTCGGGCGCTCGGCGAGGCCGGGGCGACGGTGATCGTCACCGCCCGTTCCAGCGAGACCGGCCCGCGCACCGAGATGCGGCCGGAATCGATCGAGGACACCGCCCGCCTGGTCGACGCTGCCGGCGGGCGCGGCCACCATTACCTCTGCGACCACCGCTCGGAGCGGGCCACGGACACGCTGGTGCATTGGGTGCTGCGCCGGTTCGGGCGGATCGATGTCGCGGCCTGCAGCGTCTGGGGCGGCAACGAGGGCTATGACGGCGAGCGCTACCCGGACGGGGCCGGCTGGGGCACGCCGTTCTGGCGCCGCTCGGCCGAGCCGTATCTGGGTTTCCTCCAGGCCGGGCCGCTGCCGGCGCTGCTGCTCGCCCGCGCCGTCGCCCCGTCCATGGTGGCGGCACGCACCGGCCTGATCGCGCTGGTCTCGTTCGGGACCGAGGATTACCTCGGCGACGTGTTCTACGATTCCGCCAAGGCCGCGACCAACCGGCTGGCGCTGGCCTTCGGGCGGGAGCTCGCGCCCTACGGCGTGACCGCGCTCGGGCTCTCGCCGGGCTTCGTCGCCACCGAGCGGGCGCGCGACCTCGGGCAGGACGGGCGCGCCACCGAGGGACCACTCTACGCCGGCCGCGCGCTCGCCGCGCTGGCGGCCGATCCAGACGTCGCCGCCCGGGCCGGCGCGGTGCTGCATGCGGGCGATCTCGCCCGGATCTACGGCTTCACCGATGCCGACGGCGCCCAGCCGGAGCGTTTCCGCGTCGGGCCGTGACCATGCGCCGAAACCGATTCGGCATGCCGCGGGGGCGAAAAACGGCCTCAATTCTCCCGCACGTTAGACCGTAATCGTGAGTTCGGACCTGCGGTTTTTAAGCCGGCTCATTTCGGCGCGACGAGGACAACAAGCATGTCGGATGCGAA
Source organism: Methylobacterium sp. J-048 (assembly GCF_022829515.1). Lineage (GTDB taxonomy): Bacteria > Pseudomonadota > Alphaproteobacteria > Rhizobiales > Beijerinckiaceae > Methylobacterium. Next base: position 2,401 of record NZ_JAKSYL010000269.1, on the reverse strand, counting down.
TAGGGCCCCGCGCGTGCTGATGGTGTTCCCGAAGTTCTACGAAAACTCGATGTGGAACTTCAAGGAGGCCATGGAGCTGCAGGGCGCCCGGGCGCCCGCGCCGCCGCTGGGCCTGATCACGCTCGCCGCGATGCTGCCGCCGGCCTGGCAGGTGACCCTGGTCAACCGCAACTGCGAAGACCTCAGCGACGCTCAGATCCTGGCGGCCGACTTGGTGATGACCGGCGGCATGTTGCCCCAGGAGCCGGACTGCCTCGTCGTGATCGACACATGCCTGGCGCTCGGCGTCCCGGTCTGCGTCGGCGGCCCGGCCCCGACCTCGACCCCGGAGATCTACGACAAGGCCGACTTCCTGGTGCTCGGCGAGGCTGAGGGCATCCTCGCCACCTTCGTGGAGGCCTGGGAATCCGGTGCGCGCCGTGGCCGGTTCACGGCGGAAAAGTTCAAGGCGGACGTCACCACCAGCCCGATTCCTCGCTTCGATCTCCTGACCTTCAGCCACTACCTGTATATCGGCGTCCAGTTCTCGCGCGGCTGCCCGTTCACCTGCGAGTTCTGCGACATCATCGAGCTGTACGGCCGCTCGCCGCGGACCAAGACCACGCCGCAGATGCTGGCCGAGCTCGACCGGCTCTACGGCCTCGGCCATCGCGGCCATGTCGATTTCGTCGACGACAACCTGATCGGCAACAAGAAGGCGATCAAGCTGTTCCTGCCGCACCTGATCAAATGGCAGGAGGCGCACGGCTACCCGTTCAAGTTCTCGACCGAGGCGTCGCTGAACCTCGCGGACGACGACGAGCTGCTCGGGATGATGCGGGACGCGAACTTCTTCGCCCTGTTCACCGGGATCGAGACGCCCGATGAGGCGACGCTGATCCAGACCCAGAAGAAGCAGAACACCAAGCGCTCGATCGCCGACAGCGTGCACAAGCTCTACGAACACGGCATGTTCGTCACCGCCGGGTTCATCGTCGGCTTCGACACCGAGAAGGACAGCATCAGCACGGCGATGTCCCTGTGCATCAGCCAGACCGGCATCCCGATTTCGATGGTCGGCCTGCTCTACGCGATGCCGAACACCCAGCTCTCGCGCCGCCTGCGCAAGGAGGGCCGCCTGTTCGAGAACTTCGCCTACACCACCGCCGAGCAGGGCGACCATTGCACGCAAGGGCTCAACTTCGTGACCCTGCGCCCGCAGCAGGACGTGCTGGCCGATTACCGGGACGTGCTGGCGGAGATCTATGACCCGCCGAACTTCTTCGAGCGCGTCCGGGAGATCTCCCGCCGGGTGAAGCGGCCCAAATTCGCGGCCCACAAGCTCGACTGGCGGCACGTCGCGCGCGATCTGGGGTCGCTGCTCCGGATCTGCTGGCGGATGACCGTGCGGCGGCCGGAACTGGCCAAGCATTTCTGGAGCGTGTTCCTGCAGACCGCCCGCCACAATCCGGCGGCCCTGGAGGCGGTGGTCACCAACATGGTGATCTACCTGCACGTCTACCCGTTCTCACGTTACGTGATCCGCGAGATCAACGGCCGGATCGCCGAGCTCGAAGCCGGCCGCTGGGTGTCGCCCCCGATTCTGGCCCCCGAGAAAGACAGCGGCGGCAAGGCCGCGCCAGTCGGCAAGGTGGTCGCCCGCGCCGAGGTCAAGCACCTCGCCGCGGTGGCCTGAGCGAACGCGCAGCGCTCAGGCGGCGCGCACCGTCCGCAGGAAATCGCCGATCTCCCGGCGCAGGGCCTCGGATTGCGCCGAGAGGCTCGCCGCCGAGGCGAGCATCCGGGTGGCGGCCGTGCCGGTCTCGTCGGCGGCCCGGGCGACCGCATCGATCGTGCCGGTGACCGAGCCGGTCCCGGCGGCAGCCTCGGCGATGTTGCGGGCGATCTCCTGGGTCGCCGCGCCCTGTTGCTCGACGGCGGCCGCGATCGAGGTCGCCACCCCGTCGATCTCGCGGATCTGGCCGGCGATGCCGTCGATGGCACCCACCGTCTGGCCGGTCGCGCCCCGGATCCGGCCGACCTGGCCGGTGATCTCGTCGGTGGCCTTGGCGGTCTGCGCGGCGAGCGCCTTCACCTCCGACGCCACCACGGCGAAGCCCCGGCCGGCCTCGCCGGCGCGGGCCGCTTCGATGGTCGCGTTGAGCGCCAGCAGGTTGGTCTGGCCGGCGATGTCGGAGATCAGCCGCACGACGTCTCTGATCCGGCCGGCGGCCTCGCGCAGCTCCTGAACCAGCCCCGCGGTCTGCCCGGCCTGGGCGACCGCGCCCCGGGCGAGCTCCGCGGCACCGTCGACCTGCCGACCAATCCCCTGCACCGGGGCCGCGAGTTCCTCGGCGGCCACCGGCACCGTGCCGACATGGTCGGCGGGCTCGTGCGCTGCGCTCGCACGTATCGGAGGAGC
>NZ_JAKSYL010000267.1 GCF_022829515.1 Methylobacterium sp. J-048 | reverse complement strand
ATGATGCACGGCGACCGGATGATGATGAAGAAGCGGATGATGCGGAAGCGGATGATGAAGCGCCGCATGATGAACCGCATGTGAGGCGGTCACCGCGACCTCGGAAGGGCCTCCTTGGCCCTTCCACCGCGACCCGCTGCTGTCGTCGACGAGCTCCCCACTTTGCCCCGCACATTCCTGACGCGCTCCGCACCCGACACAGCCGAAGTCGAGCGCCGCCGCTGGATGTTCCGGCACCCTGCCGTCATCCGCCTGACCCACTGGGTCAACGTGGTCTGCCTACTGGTCCTGCTGATGAGCGGCCTGCAGATCTTCAACGCCCACCCGGCCTTGTACTGGGGCAAGGTCTCGACCTTCGACACGCCTCTGATGGCGATGTCCTCCACCGAGGACGATCCGCCCAAGGGCGTCACGACGGTCCTCGGGCATACCTTCGATACCACCGGCTGGCTCGGTTCCTCGGTAGGCGCGGACGGCGAGGCGGCCGACCGCGGCTTCCCGGCCTGGCTGACACTGCCAAGCGATCAGGACCTCACCGGCGGTCGCAGCTGGCACTTCTTCTTCGCCTGGGCCTTCGTGCTGAACGGCTTCGCCTACCTGCTCTACGGGCTGGTCAGCGGACATCTTCGGTTCCGAGTGATCCCGTCGCGTGATCAGATCCGGCACTTCGGCGCCTCGATCTGGGAGCACCTGACATTGCGCTTCCCTCAAGGTGACGAGGCCAAGCGCTACAATGTCATCCAGAAGCTGACCTACCTCGTCGTGCTGTTTGTGCTCCTGCCCGTGCAGGTCCTGGCCGGCCTCGCGATGTCGCCGGCGATGGATGCGGCGTTCCCGTTCCTCCTGACGCTGTTCGATGGACGGCAATCGGCCCGCACGGTCCACTTCGTCGTGGCGGCGCTGCTGGTCCTGTTCGTGATCGTGCACGTCGCGCTGGTCCTGCTCTCTGGGTTCTGGAACAACATGCGCGGCATGATCACCGGTTGGTTCGTGATTGAGCGCAAGGTCGAGCCGGTCGCCGCCGCTGGAGGGCCCCAGCCATGAGCCTCCTTCCGACCCGACGCGCCCTCCTAACAGGAGCTTCCGCCATGGCCGCGGCGGCAGTTCTCGGCGGGTGCGACCGGCTGGGTAACGCGGTGTGGTTCCAGCGCACGCTCAAGACTGGCGAGGACGCCAACCTGTTCGTCCAGCGCCTGCTCCTTACCGAACGCAGCCTGGCACCGGAATATGCCGAGGCCGACATCTCGCCGTGGTTCAAGCCGAACGGCACAGAGGCTCCGCCCGACAAGGGCTACAAGGCCCTGGCGAGGGGCAAGTTCGCCAAGTACCACCTGGAGGTCGGCGGGCTCGTGGAGGCGCCCTTCAAGCTGTCGCTGGCCGAGCTGCGCAAGCTTCCGTCCCGCACCCAGGTCACCCGGCACGATTGCGTCGAGGGCTGGAGCGCCATCGGCAAGTGGACCGGCGTACCGCTCGCCGACCTCCTGACTCGGGCCAAACTGAAGCCGGAGGCGCGCTACGTCGTGTTCCACTGCGCCGACACCATGGACCAGGGCGAGGACGGCGGCGGGGCTGACACCGCGCAAGATGACGGCACCGACGAGGAAGTCCCTGCGGGCAACGCCAACCCGGCCATGACCAAGCAGTCGGGCGGCGGGGAAAGCAGGAAGGACTCCGGCGGCCTGCAGGCGTCGGAGGGTACCGCAACCGGTGGCGGATCGCCGGTCCGGTACTACGAGAGCATCGACTTGGTCGACGCGTTCCATCCGCAGACGATCCTCGCCTACGACATGAACGGCAAGGTGCTTCCCGTCTCGAACGGCGCCCCGCTACGCCTACGCGTCGAACGCAACCTCGGCTACAAGCAAGCCAAGTACGTGATGCGCATTGAGGTGGTCGAGAGCTTCGCCCAGATCGGCGAGGGCAAGGGCGGCTACTGGGAGGACCAGGGCTACGCCTGGTATGCCGGCATCTGATCCGAAGGATCGGACGTGAGCTGCGCAACCAGATCCTTGCCAGAAGGGTCTGTAAGCCAGCCTGAGGCGACCGGCCGGGACCAACCGTCGGGCTGCATCCCGGCCTCGCGCACATCCCTACCGCACCGCGGC
>NZ_JAKSYL010000265.1 GCF_022829515.1 Methylobacterium sp. J-048 | reverse complement strand
CATTCAGTTGGATCAGCCGCTGCCGCAGGCTCGCGCGCGACCACGAAGCGACCCCGTCCTCCGCTCTCGCCTTCCTCGTGCTCGCCGCGGCCATGATCCTCGTCAGGCGGCTCGCCAGAGCCTTATGAAACGGGGTCTTAGACATTTTCCGTTTGCCACTGCCCAGCTATAGATCGCTTTGACGGCGTAAATGTCGTTGGACACGCTCTTTGCCGACCGAGTGGCGAGGGATGCAAGCTTCCAGTCCGACGCGTCCGACAACGTCGCAGTCTGAAACGAGCCGCCTCGCTCTGCGAGGAAAGAAGCCCACCGCTCTACCTTGCTCGAAAATGTATAGACGGTCTTTTCCACTGGTTGGTGGTCGCGGCTCCAGCCCTCCAGAATCGTTTCAACGGTTGGCGCGTCGGGCTTCTGAGTTGGCGGCGTAGTCGCGAAATCCTGTGTCGTTGGGATGGTTTCCGTCGGGATAAACGACGGTGTCGGACGGGTCGCACCGTTCTGCCGATCCTTGATGATCGTCATGAGATCAAGCTCGGCTTCGACGAACGCTAAGTGGACACCTCGGTCCGCCTGGGACCCAAACTCGAGATGGAGGCCCGCTTCGAAGACCGTCGTCATTGCATCGAGATCGAAATGGGTCGCCCCACAATCGCCGCGCGCGTTCGCTTCGCGCAGTTCCGCCTCTCGGGCTTCGATCTCTCTGCCCAACGCAGTGAACTCGGCTTGGCTCAACGGCTGAGTCCCACGGCGTCGGCTCTCATCGTTGGCTAGCTTGCGATGCCGAAACGTCGCGACCAAACTTTTGATCGTCAGTTCGTCGAGGTGTGAGATTTTTGGCTTTGTGTGAACGGCCAAACGACGCCTGGTGAGGCTGATCAGCGCGTCCGCCTCTCTGTCCAGGTGGCGCGCGCTCTCGCGAGCCAAGTCGGCGTCACGCGTACCGAGGCTGACCCAGAACTCCCGGCCGGCTCGGCTCCCTTTCAACGTGACAGGCGCGGCCTCGCTGAACACGCCCGGCGCGGCCGACGCGAGCACGAATGGCATGTCCGGCCGCAGGGCTTCCGGGATGGTGCGACGGTAATAGAAGATGCCCCGGCGCTGGACCAGACCCACCATCGACCTCATGGCTTCGTAGCACTCCTTCGTAGCAGGAGCGCGCTCAAAAGCCTACGATACCAAAAAGATACCGCTATTGCAGGTGTTTAGGGACCGAATGGCGGAGAGGGGGTCCGCCCGACGGCGTAATTTCGTTGTTTTTCATCAGATACTTAGCTCCTAGATGTTGGTAGCTACCCACGACCATATCCACGAAGACATGGCGGATCTGTCCGGTCAGCTGCGTACCGGGGTGGACGGCATTCAGGGGCTGCGGAAATCAACTGGTAAAGGTTGGCCTGTACTGTCTAGCTCGTCGGGGCCCCCTCCGACCTTCCACGCCCGCCTCGGTTTCACTTCGACGGTGGCAGGCGGGCGTGGATGCCTTAATCGCTCCCCAAGGTGGGGGACGCGTCCCCCACCCTACCGACACAACACCGGCATCGGTGGGATCGCCGGCACGCCGCTGAGCGTGCGCGGGACCGGGCCTTGACCGACTGCGATCAGGGTCCGCAGAGCGCGGGTGGCGAGGTAATCCGCTTGGCGGAGGCCTTCCCTGGCCCGGCGCATGTCGTCACCGGCACGGCGGACCCGCCGCATCTGCCACCACGCCACCGCGATGATGAATGGGCTGATCAGGCGCATAGCTTGATCACCTCCTGCAGGATCGTAGCAGCGAGCCGCTCGTCACCGTAGGTGCTCTTCAGCAGGCCAGTGCTAGCCCACTCGTCGAGCAGCAGCCGAGCCTTCGCCGCTAGATCCGCCGGGCTTCTAGAGGGCTCGCTCGCAGCGCGAACCACCACCGCTTCGTGCCGATCGCTCTCGAAGCCGATACGGTCGTCGTCCCAGTCTTCAGCATCCGAACCGTGGTTGATCCAGGCTCGGTGGTGGATCGCCCAATCACAGGCCTGAGCGAGGTCGGAAGGCGCCGCTACCGCTCCGAGAGGGAGGGCCATGACGGCCCCACCTGTGAGCGGGGCGGCGAGGATGGCGCCGAGCGCGGCGCGGCGGGTGGAGGCGGTCATCGAGCGCCCTCCCGCAGCGAACGGGAGAGATCGAAGCAACGCTCCCATTCGGCCTCGACCTGCCGAGCGTTCTCCATGATGGCGTTGCCGATGACCCAGAGGCCGCTGGCCTTCACGTCGTTCTCGCACAGTCCGAGGTCGCGCACGGCCTCGCCCCACTTCACGCAGTCGCGGACGATCGTCTCCATGTCGAAGATGACGTTGGCGAGGTTGTCGCGGCGGGAAACAGGCGCGCTCATGCCGCGACTCCCCGGTTGAAGTAGTGGATACCCCGGCCGGTCCACTCGGCCGCACAGCCGTCCTGCTCCTCGGGCTCACGATCCACATCTGGTTCGTGGTCAGTCTCCGGCTCGCGGTCGGCGTCGCCGTCCCAGCCGTCGAGGAGATCGATCAGCCCCTCGACTAGGTTCTCGACCTCGGTGCGGGACAGGGCGCGGATGCCGTGGGTGAATTGCGCCGTGCCGCGCGGCGAAAACCGCACCGTGCGGGATTTGACCGAATCCTCGAAGAACCGGTCCAGTCCGTCCTGAAGATCAGCAATCGCCTGATCTGCGGGATCGACCGCCCGCATCGCCCTGATGGCCTGTGTAACCGGTCCTACCTGTGCTGAAGGCAAGCGCGGGCGTTCACCGCCGCCGATGGGCGGTGTAGGGTGGTGGATAGCCATGAACAGCACTCCTGGTGCGGTTGGTGGTCAGGGCCGGCTGGAAGTTCGTACCTTCCGGTCGGCTCGTTATTGTGCTATCACGGTTCGTATGTGGATGCAAGAAACCTTGCTAGCAAAGAAACGGCGCGGCCCGGCCCCAACGGGTAAGGGGACGCAGATCGTCGTCCGCATGCATGCCGATCAGCTCAGCCCCCTTGATGCCTGGATCGAGGCTCAACCGGAGCCGCAGCCATCGCGACCGGAAGCCATCCGTCGCCTCGTGGAAGAGGCGTTGAAGGCGAAGCAATCCTGACGGGGCTGATCGTGGAAGACGACGATCGCGAGTTCGAGCACTCCCCACTATCCGGCTCTTTTAGCCGCGATGGTGAGACGGTCGACGTGGAAATCTATCGGTTCGCCGGCACGCAGGATCCATGGCAGCTGGCTGTCATTCACATGTCGAGCGGCAGCACCGAATGGCAGGAGCGCTTTGCAACCGAGCAAGACGCCTACTGTGCATTCGCCGAGGCCGTGGAGCGGGACGGCATCGCATCTTTCGGTGCCGTGCCCATCAGCACGCGGCACTGACCCCATCCCCCGCCTCGTGGAAGAGGCGCTGAAGACGAAACAGTCGTAGGAGCGTCATGGATGGCTGCCGGAATCGACTGGCCCTTCCATGCTCGGTTGTTGCACATCCCTTCTGGTTCGCTCAGCGTTAACCGCCCCCCCCGATACGATTGAGGTGAAGTGTGCGCTTAAGCACCTTGCTAACCCCCAACTGAGCGATACCATGTGATCGTTAGGCACCGCGTACTGGCCCGAAACCGAGGGAGGCCCGGATGTCTCAGGAAGATAGAAAGCCCCATTTTTTGAACCTTCACCGTTTACGCCCAGGCTCATTCCTTGGGGGGCTAGCTGATTATGGATCCTTCGCGCCTGATGCCTCGCTGTCAGGATTTGAGGTTGAGCAGCCGCCAGAACGAACGGACATGGAAGCCCTAGTAGGCGACTGGTATCGATTGGGCGAAGACATGAAGAAGAGCGTCGATAGGATCAATGGCGAAGCTACCGAGCACGACTGATCCAAGCCGTGCTGCGCCAGTGATGGATAGAGCGCCGGCCTTAGGTCCGGCGTTCTCGTTTCCAGAAGAGGACAGCAATCAAGTAACAAGCGTTGTCGCTGGCTGGAAGGGGCCGCTGCCGCCTCCTAGCTTTGTTGAAGGTTATGGTCGGGCAGTCGCAGACGGTTCCGAGCGAGTTTTTAGGCAGTTCGAACTTGAAGCCGAGCATAGGCGACAAATGGATCGAGATCGACTCGATCTGCAAAAAACGCAGTTGGGCTTTATTCGTGGCGAACGTAGATTATCTCAGTGGCTTGCGGGAGTATATACATTTGGGGCTTTAGCGCTGTCGGCTTATATAGCACATATTGGCTATCCTATTTCAGCTGCTACTATTGCAACGACATCAATAGCGACTGTCGTAGCCGCATTTCTTACATTTGGCCGGCAGACCATTGCTGTCAAAAAAGATGAGAATGCAAATGCAAAAACACAGCCCCGAGTTGCAAAGACTTCACAAAATCAAGCGGTAAATCGCCTGGCTAAAAGGCGAAAAAGATAAATTGTCGAATTAGTCGGACAGAGACGCATATCGTATCATACAGTTGTCGATACTCTAGCTTTAGCGGTTATCTTGTCGAAATGCGCTACACCCTCGCCGCCGTGATCCTCGCAGTCGCAGCCACTGCATCCGTGGCACAGGATCTTCCGCCGCCCGTGGCGGTAGCCATCGCAGAGGCGAAGAAAACCTGCAGTCCGGACCCGACCACACTCAAGCCCGGCTTTATCAAGCGACAGGATGTGAACGGCGACGGCGTACCCGACTTCATCCTCGACTACGGTCGCTTCCAATGTGGGGATAACATCACATACTGGTGCGGCTCGGCAGGCTGCACCATGCAGATATTTGCCTCATCAGATGGCCGCTTCATCAAGGTCCTGGACGAGAACGTCCAAGAGGTCCGGTTCCGAAAGATAGGTGGACGGTCTGCGATGCTGCTCGGCCTACACGGCTCGGCCTGTGGGAAGGCCGGAGTAGAACCGTGTGGCGCCACCCTCTATTGGAATGGCACGAAGTTCAGCCCGGCGCACTGATCACGCCTGTCCGCTGTTGGCCGCCATCGCATAGGCGCGGCCCTTCAGGCTCTGCTTCAGATCGCCGATTAGGCCATCCGCATTCGACGCGCTGCTGTTGACGATCACGTCGCCGTGCATGTGTGTGGTGTCCGTGCGGGTGCTCGACTGCCGGTTGTCGTTGGTGGTGTTGGCGACCTGAGCTGCCTGGGCGGCCTGAGCCTGGGCCACGAACAGGTTGGCTTGCGGGTAGCCGTTCCAGGCTGACGGAGCCGGCGCTGCTGCCGGCACCTGGCGCCGCTCGTCTTTCGGGTCGGCGAGGATATCCGGTCGGCGCGCAACCGAAGTGGCGGGACGCAAGTCCTTCGCCGCTGCCTGGATGGTGGCGATGTCCTGTTCCCGCTGGCTCGGCAGCGGCATCGTGGACGCCTTCGGGTCGACCTTCTGCATGAGAGCTACGGCGGTGGCGTTCTTAGCCCCAATCAGCGAGGCCCATTCCTGTCGGAGGCCGTAGGAGTTCGCTCCGCGCTGACGGGCGAGGTTGGCCCCGATCCGGTCCTGCGTCTTCTCGTCGAACAGGTCGCTACCCTTGAGCCCGAGTTTGCGCATCTGATCCCGAAGGGTGTCGCCGACGATCTGGTAGCGTCCCATCGCTGACGAATTCGGGTTCCCCGGCTGACGGCGCATGTGGTTGCCGAGGGCCAGGATCTCGTCGAGCGTCTTGCCCGTGAGGTTCTGCTCCTTGCCGCCAGGCAGGTACCGCCCGTAGCCGAGCGAGGTGTTGTAGCCACCGCCGGGTTGGCTCGCGGTACCCTCTGAGCGGGCAATATGATCCAGCACATCCTTGTAGGCGCCTGGGTTGGCCGCCACGCCGCCGGACTGGTCGCCGCGGGCGGCGCGATGCGCCCTGGTGCGGATGCCGGCGCCACCATCGGCCGCCTCAGCCTCGCCACCGCCGAAGATGCGCTTCACCCGGTTCCAGCCCCGGCTGATGGCACCACGCACGCGCTCGCGACGGTCGATGCCGTCGTGCTGCAACTGCGCCTGATCCGGGTCGGCGGCCGCCTGCTCCGGCGTTTGATAGCCGTGGCCGGTCGCAACCGCACCGATGGCGACCGGCAGACCCACCCGGAGCATGGCTGCCAGGAGAGAGGTGTTGCCCGTGACCAAAGCGGCGCGGATCATAGCGATCTGCGCTAGCACGGCCCCGACCTTGGTGGCAGCCCAGAGCCCGAAGAACGCCTCCGCGACGGTCTTCCAGCCTCCGACTGCCTTGGCCGCATCGTTGGCACCAACGATAAAATCCCGAATGCCTTTCCCGACCTGATCCCACGGCATCTCGCGCAGGGCCTTCGCGAACTCCTCCAGCTTGGCGACGATGTCGGACTGGATCCAATCCTTGTTGGCCTCAATCCAGCGCTGAAACCGCTCGATCAGGTCGACGATGACCGGCGTCACCCGGGTCATGATCGCTCGGCCGAAGCTCTCCGAGGTCTGCCGCAGGGTCTCGATCGAGGTCTGAAGCCGCTGCGCCGCCTCGGTGTCCTCCTTGCGCACCAGTCCGACCTTGCCGGACTTCGCCAACGCCTCCATCAGCTTGGCGCGGCCTTGGATCAGCAACGCAGCCGTGTCCTGGTCCACACCAGCTTGCCGCAGCAGGTAGTTCGCCATCGGGGCGCCGGCCCGGTCTGCGGTGCCCTTGGCTGCGTCGGCAAGGTCGCCGAACGTCGAGGTCAGGTCGGTGTTCAACCGGATCTGCTGACCGCTCAGCCCCTGAAGCTTGGCGAACCAAGGGAGCGCACCTGAATTGCCGGTGGTCTTCAGGTCCATGATGGTGTCGGACAGCTTCTGGAACGAGCCGGCTGCCGCGTCCGCCGAGCCGCCGTTGCGAGCCACCGCATTAGCGAGCCCCGAGATGGCCTCCGGGGTCGAGCCGATCCGCTGTGCCAGCCGCCCCATAGCGCTGTCGGCGCTGGTGATGTCCTGCACGAAGTCTTTCACCGCCCGCCCGGCCGTGAAGATGGCGAACAGCTTGAGAGCGTTGCGGGCGATGCGGTCGATCGAGTCCGCAGCCTTCTGGCTGGCGCTCTCAATGTCCTTGCCGGTCCGGGTCGCGGCCTCCTTCGTCTTCAGGAAGGCGGTGGCGGCATCCTTTTGGCCCTTAGTAAAATCCTTCGGGTCGAGCCCGAGGGTCACCACGAGGGCATCGATGACGGTTGGCATGATTAATCCCTCACGACGGTGAGATGGCCCCGGGCACGGCGCTCCGCGCGCTCGGCCGCACCGGCTAGGTTGCGTACTAGTTCGCAGTTGCCGCCCGCTCGCGCGAAGGCGACCACCGTCATCACGGCGCACCACAGCTGCGGGTCGGGGTCTTTATCGTCTGCCAGCACCCAGCGCCGCTCGGCCTCGCGCTGCGCTCGGATCGCGGCCTGTACCGCGCCGTCAGCTAGGAGATGGTCGATCACACCCATCTTCCGTTCCTCAGACCGCGATCTTTGAAGCTGAGATGGTTGTGAACCACTTGCCCTTCGGCAACTCGCTCTCAAGCTCGTGCGCGAGGTTGTTGATGTTCCACTTGCCGCAGGCCGGCTTCAATTGGCTCTCGACCTCGATGGTGCCGCCATACTGGAGGGTCGGGTTGTACAGCGTCGTCACCTCGACCCCGGAGGAAGTGAACGCCGGATAGCCGCGCATCCCGGTGTCAGGCGAAACCTTCGTGGCTGCACCCTGCCGAGACTTGCCGCGGGGCCAGATCGCCACCGTGTCCCGGTCTATCACCCATTCGATGCCGGCCGCCTCGGCTAGCGACCGCATCTGAGAGTTGGCGTCCCCCGGTAGGTAGGGGTTCTGAACTTTGCAGTTCACGTCGTTGTTCTCGAACCGATAGCCCGAGGCCTTGACGATCATTTCGAAGGTTTGAGCCACGTCGGCCGAGCCCCGCACGCTGGTCGGCTTGGCCGGGGCCACGGCGGTGTAGAGCCCCGCCAGCGCCTCGACACGGAAGCCGACATCCGGCTGCACGCGGGCGTCGACATAGGCCGCCATGATCGTGCCCTTGAAAACGGTGGAAGGTGACGTGCCCTCCTCATAAGCCAGCACGGTCACGTAGTTCTGGCCGACGTGGTTGAGTTGGCTCGGCAGGATGGTGAGCTGATTCATCATCGACAGCGGCAAGCCAAAGATGGCGATGGCGGCCTTGGCCTGATCCGGCGAGCCTGGTTGCTCAATCACCACGGAGACGCGGTGACCCTTCAGGTACGCAGAGTTGCCGCCGCCATCGAACTGACCGTTGGCGAGCTGGAACTGCACGTCGAGGTTCTTGCGCGCGAACGTCATGCCGGTGCCTTCTGCTGAGCGCTCCCGGCACGGAGCATGACGCGCCGGGAGCTTTGGTGGGGGCGGGTCGCCGGTCAGGATCACCAACCCCGCCTGCCATCGGTTACTTCGGGAGCGCCACTCGAAGGCTTGGCGCCGTGCGGGGTGAAGCACGAAAGCCCCCGCACTAGCCGCGCGCACCGATACCCGGACCCTTATGGCGGGCACGGTCTGCTGCGCGGGGTCTGCTACATGTCCGCCGGCATCGGCAGGACGGCATCTGGGTCGTTGGTCAGCCGGGCCTTGGCCTCGGCCCACGGGCAAGGCGAATGTGGAGCCGAGGTGATGCGCATACCCAAGCTGGCGTTGTTGCGCTCAGGATCGCCCGGTGCGTATTCGTTCAGGGCTTGATCGGCAGCGCGCGCCAAGAGGGCACGGCGAGCGTTCGACGACGGCGACGTGATCGCCTCCATCGATAGAGTCCGCCGGCCCATTGCCGAGTTCGACTGGCACCAGGTGGAACCACTCGCTCCGCTCTGGTGGCGGGGCGAGGTTCGCCTTGCCGTTGTCGGCACGGAAGTAGCCACGGTTCGTCGGCAGCCCGGCGCGGTCCGCCTGCTCCTTGGTCATGGGGTTGAGCACCCGGGCGCTACGGGCGGCGGCGAGTAAGGCGCCGGCGCCGCGGCCGTCCTCGACCGTGTACTCGCCGGTGGAGCCGCTCTGGCCCTTCCGGACGTGGTGGATCAGCTCCACGGCCGCCCTGCCCTCCTCCGCGACGCGGTTCCAGGCCTTGGCCACGATGTCGATGGCGGCGTTGTCGTTTTCGGTGACGCGGTGCGAGCTAACGAACGGGTCAATCACCAGCACGTCGATCCGGTTGTCGAGGATGGCGCGGGTCAGGCCTTCCACCACCGGCTCGGCAACCTTGGTCCCCTCCCGGGTGGTGCTTGCGATGACGATGCTGGTGGTGCGGCCGGAGTTGAGGAACAGGCGCCCCTCGATCTCGGCCGGCTTGATCCCGTAGTGCAGGCAGATCGCGACGACGCGGCGCTCAATCTCTTCGAGCGGATCCTCGAGGTTCGTCGACGGACACCCGCTCCGGGTAGGCGGGGAAGTAGAAGGCGACGGCGCCGGTGAGCCCGGGGTCGATCGCCACGATGCAGATCTCGGGAGGCGTACTCATGCTCGACCTCCCTCGCTGAACCGGGCACCCCAAGCGCGCAGGTGTTCCCGCTCGGACTCCTCAGCGACGCGCAGGGCAGCGAGTGCCGAGGCAGGGATGTGCCGCTCAATCACCTCCGTGACCATCGCCTTCAGGGTTCGAGGATGCAGTGCGTCCAATTCCACGCTCTCGCCCTCGAAGCCCTTTGCGTGGCGGTTGCCCTCCCGCTTCGTCGGCCGGGTCGGCAGCCGGTGCTCGGTGATCTGCGCCTCGGTCAGCGCCACCCGCTCCATCATGAATTCGACGTCGGGGCAGAATTCCCGCAGCCGCGCTTCGATGGTCTTCGGGATCAGCGCCCCGGTCGGGTCATGGTCGCCGAACTGGTAGAGGTACGTCGGCCGGTCGCGGACCTCCCACTCCCACTTCATCTGCTCCGCGGTGGTGTGCAGGAAGGTGATCGACGGCATGCCTTTCGAGGACAGCAGCGGCACGTCGTACACGGACGTGACGTCCCACATGATGCCGGACAGGGCGTCCTTCTCGACCCAGATCTCGACGTAGGCGGGCGCATCCCGAAGCGCGCTCTTCCGGTAGAACCGGGCGGTGTCCTCCACCGCCTCGGCCATGCTGGTCTGGGTCGCCGTGACAAGGCGGCGCCGGCTGTGGTCGACGATCCAGGCGAACGGCAGCTCGCCCTCGATCCGCATGGTGGTCAGCAGGCGCACGACCGTCTGCTGATACTGCGCCTCGCTCTTCTCGATCAGTCCGCGGTGGACGAGTTGATAGAACACCTGCCGCACTGTCATCGGCTGGTCGGCGGCGACGATATCGTAGATGGCCTGCTTGAGGTCGGAGACGTCGGACTTGGACCGGCGCGACCGCTTTATAGAGCATGCATCATAAGCCGGGGTGAGGGTTGGTGCGTTCATGCCGCGCCTCCCTGATTACGGAAGGCTTGCATCGCCCAGGTGAAACGGTCCCCTGCCGCCGGGATGTGCGCGGTGAGGGCATTCATTGCGGCAACACCGGCGCGGGCGTACTCACGGTCGACGAGATCGGGCGTGGTGGTGATGCCCTTTCCGACCTCCTGGGCCATGCCGATCAGGCCTTGCGCGACGAAGTGCGGTGCGATCAGCACCGGCTCGCCGTCGACCTCGACCGTGTGGCAGGCCTCCTTCCAGCTCTTCAGGAGCGCCGCTTTCAGGGCACGGCGCAGGTCGCGTGGCAGCGCGAGTGCCGCCAGCAACTCCTCATGGGCATGCCATGGCATGTCAGGACCATTGGCCGGCCCGCGAAAGAAGCGGACCGTGACACCGTTGATCGTGGCGGTATGGATGGGGCTGGCCGCCGTGATCATGCGCGGGCCCTCCAAGTGTCTACTTGAGGGAACGCGAGTTCGGCAAGCACCACCGCAAGGGACGGTGAGACGCCGTAGCGAGTGCTGATCCTATGGACCGCGAGGGAGTGAGGCGCTATATCGGAAGGGTCGATGCGATACGACAATTCCGAAGCCCGCTGGCGTGCCACCGCCGTGCGGGCTTCACCTTTTCTGGAAGCCATTCTTCTACGCGGCCTCCATCTCAAGCGAGGCAAGGAAGCTGCGCAGGCTGTCGTCGGGTACTAGGGTTGCGGCGCCAATCTTGACAGTCCTCAGCTTTCCCCTGGCTACCAGCTTGTAGAACGTGTCGTGACCGATGGAGAGGGCGTCCTGCACGTCCTTGCGACGATGCAAAAGCTTCCCCGTTGACTGACGCAGGTCTCCCTGCGCCGCCTGAACATTGTAGTTCATGACTGCACCTGATGTTTGTGTCCGCACCGATCTGTGCGGCGACATGCGGATGATTGCGGACCTTTAGTCCGCTGTCGATGAATTTGGGGTGCGTTCTATAAGAGCGGAACGCGAAAGCGTTTGCTTTTCAATGAGTTGTTCGAGGCGCGTGCGGATCGCCTTTGGACCAGCTTCGATCCCGGTGTCCTTGAGCAGCTTCTTCACGGACGGGTAGAGCGACTCGGCAAGGTTCTTCATGGAGGAAGCTTTCGCATTCGGCTTTACCTCCTGAGCAGCTTTCAGCACTGCGTCAGCAATCAACTCGACGCGCGGTTTGTCTTTCTCGGCTCTCCTTGCTCTGCCAAGCGCCCGCGGCCGCCTTTGATGATACTTGAGAGCGCTTCGAGATGTCGTCCCCTTGCCGACACCGTCGATAAGCCCGAGCATCAGATCTCGAATATTTTCGGCAAGAAACTCATACTCATCTAAGTCTCGGGCCCGCACTAACTTCATATGATCGCGGAGGTTGCTCCACCCGCTGATGATTTTCCATGGAGCATTGCTCAATACATGCTGTTCAGATGGATGGATGTTAGGCTTGTCGGCGGCCTCTCTGATGATTTGTGATAGCTTCGCGATCCGCTGATCCAAGCCTTGCACTAGTGCGTCTGTGACCATCATCCGAGTTTCGTCGCGATGCCGCTTCAGAAACTCCTCTCTGAATTCGTCATCGGTCATCGACGCCTCTCGCCTACAAAGCGCAGAAGGCGGCCCAAGCCATCATCAGCTCGCGCCGCTTCTCGAACAGGTCGCCGCGCCGGTACGCCGCCTCGACCTTGCTCTCAATCGCGTGCGCCAGCGCCATCTCCACCACCTCGGACGGGAAGTGCGTGGTCTCGCTGGCCCAATCCCGGAACGAGCTGCGGAAGCCGTGAACCGTCAAGTCGGTGCGCTCCATCCGCCGGAGCAGCACCAGCATGGCCATGTTGGACAGCGGCTTGCCGCGCCGGCCGCCGGGGAACACGAACTCGGCATCGAGGCCCTGCATCTCTGCCAAGATAGCCAAGGCCGGCTCCGACAACGGCACCCTGTGTTCGGCGCCGCCCTTCATCCGCTCGGCCGGCATGGTCCAGATGCCGGACTCTATGTCGATCTCGGACCAGCGGGCGCCCAGCGCCTCGCCGGTGCGCGCCGCCGTCAAGATCGTGAAGGTCATCAGCTTCGCGGCCGTGCCGGGCTGCTCGGCGACCAGCGCCATGAACGCCGGCACGTGCTTGAACGGCAGGGCGGCATGGTGCTCGACCTTCCGGACCTTGGACCGCTTCGGCAGCAGGTTGGCGAGGTGGCCCTTCCAGCGCGCCGGGTTCTCGCCGCGCCGGTAGCTGTTGGTCGTCGCCCAATCGAGGATTGATTCGATGCGGCCCCTCACCCGGGCCGCCGTCTCAGGCTTCGTCGCCCAGATCGGCCCCAGCGCCTGCATCACTAAGCCGGTGTCGACCGCCTGCACCGGCAGGTCGCCGAACACCGGGTAGGCGTAGGTCTCCAGGGTCGCGGTCCACTGCGCGGCATGCTTCTCGTTGCGCCAGCCGGCCTTGTGGGACTCGATGTAGCCGGCGGCGCAGGTGCGGAAGGTGATCGCCTTTGCAGCCTCTACAGCAGCGTCCTGGCGCTGCCCACGCCGCACCTCGATCGGGTCGATGCCCTCGTAGGTGAGCTTCCGGCAGGTCAGGGCCTTGTCGCGCGCCTCGGCCAGCGAGAAGGTGCTCACCGGGCCGAGCCCCATCTCCCGGGACTTTCCCTTCAGGGTGTAGCGGAAGACCCAGCTCTTCCCGCCCTTGCCGGAAACCTGCAGCCAGAGGCCGCCGCCGTCCCCGTACATGCCCGGGGTCTTCAGACGGGTCACACCCAGCGCTGTCAGCTTACCCTGCATGGTATTCGCACCCATGACGCTATCCACATCATAAACGCGGATTTGGGCAGACGCCAAGGGCCCGCCGCGGACGGCAGGTTGCTGATTACCTAGCGATTTGAGGGTTTTAGCAGCCTGTAGCGGAAGGCTACGGGAAGGTAAGTGGCGGAGAGGGGGGGATTCGAACCCCCGATGCCCTTGCAGGCATGCCGCATTTCGAGTGCGGTGCATTCAACCGCTCTGCCACCTCTCCAAAGCCTTGAGATTATTGCAAAATCGGCGCTTTTGCAGGTCGGTTGTAAACCCTGCTTGCTACCGGATTGCTACCCAACACTCCGTGGGCGCTTCTCTAGCGCCAGAGATAGGGCCTCGTCAACGCGGGCGACGGCCTCTTCCTGCATCCCCGGCAGGACGTGGCTGTAGAGGTCCATGGTTATGCCGACCCGCGAGTGCCCGAGCCGTTCCGAAGCCACCTTCGGGTGCACGCCCTTCGCGAGCATGTGGGTCGCGTGGGCATGTCTAAGATCGTGCAGCCGGATCTTCGGCAGGTCGCTCGATGCCGCGAGCGTGCGCCAGGCCTGCGTTAGGGTGCGGGGCTGTATCGGCTCGCCATCCTCACGCGTGTAGAGGTGGGTCGCCTCGGTCTGGCGCACACCGATCGCCAGCAACTCCTCGGCCTGCTGGACACGGAACAGCCGGAGGCGAGCAATCAACATCGCCGGCAGCGTAACAACCCGACCCTTGCCCGACTTGGGCACCTTGGTACGCACGCCTTCCTTGGTCTGCTCGATGCTTTCCGAGACCGTCAGATTCCCATTCGCCAAGTCGATGTGGCGCCAGCGGAGCGCGACGATCTCGCCGCGCCGCAGCCCGCAGAGGACGGCGATCATCACCGGGATCAGCAGCCGGGACTTCTCCAAGTTATCCAAGAGAACGACTGTTTGATCGAGGTCGTAGGTGTTCATCGCCTTGCGCTCAACCACAGGCGGATCGACGGCCTCAGCTGGGTTGCGAGCCGTCAGCTCCCAACGAACGGCCTGCTTAAGAGCCTTCTTCAACAGACGGTGCATGAGCACTACGGTTGCCGGCGCAAGACCACCCTTGCCGTCGCGGCGCCCGCTCACAAGTGCCTTGGTGTAGGCCGCGGATATCTGCGCCGGCCTGAGTTTAGTGAGAAGCACTCCGCCCAGCGCTGGGATCAGATTCTTCTTGACCACCTCGGTGTAGCGCTCGTGCGTCTTGAGCGTCACCTGCGACTTCGCGTGGTCGATCCAGCGCAACAACAGGTCGCTCATAAGGATCTTGTTCGGCTCCACATAGCCGCCGTTCTGGATCTCGGTGATGAGCCGAGCGCACTCCTTCTGTGCGCCTCGCTTCGTTCCTTTGAACGAATGCCATTTTCGCTTGCGCTTGCCTGTCTCCGGATCCCGAACATCAAGAATGACCGCCCAGTTGCCCGGCGAGCGCTCGCGAATGTGGCCTTTCATGTCGGCTTCACCTTTTTTGATCGCCGGAGAATCTCCTCACCGACTCGCTGGTCCAGCATCGCAGAGGCCATCTCGGGAACAATGCGCTCGGCTTCTTTCTGGGCGGCATCGGCATCCAAGCCACATGCCCGTGCAATTCCAAGCTGACTTAGGAACATCCAAATAGCGGGATCGAAGTTTTTTCTCGTCAATTCGCCATATGTACATCCAGAATACGCCAACAAAGTCGTTATAGCAGCAAGAGAAGCCGCATGATTATTAAAGTCAGGCATCCATCTTGTGGAAGCTAAGACGTAATACAATGCTTCCATGAGCTCAGAATTGTTTCCGCCATACATTTGAAGCGCAACTGATCTTCGATCGAAGCTAACTTGGAGCCTGTACTCAATCTCTTCACTAACTGATCTTCCAGATTGTTGAGCAGATGCTTCAAGTTGCGAACGAAGATCGCCGCGAGTTCGGAATGTCAGGTTTCCGGATTTCCGGTCCTCCTCCGCGATTGGAGGGCGCCCCCGTCGTTTCGGTGCGTCGCTGGTCATCGAGTTCCGTCCCATCGAATTAGCGCACGCTATCCTGCGTGCATCTACTTGACAAGGCGTGCCTCGCCATCTCATGTAATTGCACGCGAAAACACGCGCATTTAATTGAGGACGCCGACATGTCGATGAGTGAGACCATGCGCACAGGAGCAAAGACGATCAGCGTCGAAGAAGCAGGGAAGTGGCTTGGGGTGAGCCGAAACACCGCCTACGAGGCCGTGGGGCGCGGCGAGATCCCGACGATCAAGATTGGTCGCCTGTACCGCGTACCGGTGGCGCCTTTTGAGCGTTTGCTCGGGCTCTCCGTGTCCACCGGGAAGGAGGGCGCCTAAGCCATGAAGCAGAAAACCCGCGCACAGCGCGGGCTGCGGCGGGTCTCTAAAGGTGTCTTCTGCCAGGTCGACACTCAGAGAGATACGACAGCCCAAGCGCTCCGACAAGACTACCTCGCCGCCCGCTTCGGTTTAACGCCGTCCGTGGCCAACCTCGTCGCCGAACTGGCGTTCACGACCACCGATCGTTGGGGGCGTGCATGACCGCCCCTACCCTCATCGCGACGGTCACGAAGAACAATACGGAGGAGGTCAGGGTCAGCCTGACCACCTTCAACGGCTTCAACCTCGTCGACATCCGGACCTTCGCGCGGCTGATCGGTGCCGGCGGCGAGCCGATGCCGACTAAGCGCGGCATCTGCTTGGGCCGTGACCGCCTCCCCGACCTCATCCAAGCTCTTATTCAAGCACAGGAGGGCGGCGCATCATGCTGAGCCTCGACGGTATCGCTCGCGCTCTCGGTGGCGAGGTTCGTGGGGACAAGGTCCGCGCACCAGGACCGGGGCATTCGGCTCCGGACCGGAGCATGACGGTTTGGATTACCTCTGATGGCAACGACATCACGGTCGACAGCTTCGCCAACGACGACAAGATGGCGTGCAAGGACTACGCGCGCTCGAAGATCGGCTTGCCGCCTTGGGAGCCCAAGAACGCCAACGACGACTCCATTATCAAGCGCATGTCGGCGCGGGTGCGCAAACAGGATTCCGGTGAGACCACGAAACCCGAGCCGGCGGACGAGCCGGTTGCGGAGACGATCGTCCTGCCGATCCCGGCCGATAAGCGCCCGGGTCCCGGGTTCGTCCGGTCTTGGCGGGCGACCGCCAACGCTCAAGAGGCCACGGCCTGTGTCGTCACCGACACCCTGCTCTGCCTCGACGAGATCGGGGTGGCGGAAGGAAGGGACGCGGCCGCAGCCGTCTATCAGTTGGCCAGCGGCGTCGGGAAAGGCCGCTCCGCCCGGGACGGTTCGATCCGCGCGCCAATGACGTGGCGGGTGCTGACGCTCTCGACCGGTGAGCTGCCGATGGCGGCCAAGATCGCGGAGGATAAGCAGCGCAAGGCCTACGCGGGTCAGGCGGTGCGCCTGCTCGACGTGCCCGCAGATGCCGGCCGCGGCTATGGCCTGTTCGACAATGCCGGCCCCGACGGCGATCCTGCCCGTTTAGCTGAAGCCCTGCAGAAGGCCGCCCTGTCGGCCTACGGCGAGGCTGGTCCCGCCTTCGTTCGCGCGCTGATGGACATGGGCCAGGAGGAGGCCCGTGCCATCGTCGTCGAACTCGTGGACAGCTTCGTCATGGAGCATGCGCCAGCCGACGCGGACGGGCAGATCCGGCGGGCGGCTGCGCGGCTAGGAATGATCGCTGCGGCGGGCGAACTGGCCCGAACCTTCAACATCGTGCCGTGGCAGGAAGGTGAGGCCGAGGCTGCTGCGGCGCGGGCGCTGGCGGACTGGATCGGGTCGCGCGGCGGCACCGAGCCAGCTGAGGTCCATGAGGCCATCGCCCAGGCCCGACGCTTCTTCGAGGCGCACGGTGAGAGCCGCTTCGAATCGGTGGACGACTCCGACGCCCGCCCGGTTCCGAACCGTGCTGGTTGGCGTCGCGGTCACGGCGACGGGCGTGTCTGGCTCGTACTGCCGGAGATGTGGAAGTCGGAGGTTTGCACCGGCCTCGACCCAGTTGCGACGGCCAAGATCCTCGCCGAGCGAGGGATGCTGAAGCGCGACCCGAACGGCAGGCTGCAGCGGTCTGAGCGAACCCCGGGCGGCGCCACCCTCCGGGTCTACGTCATCACGGCGGCCGTGTTCGATGGAGGCTCCGATGCGCCCTGATCTCCGCCTCCGGCTCCGTGAGATCACGAAGTCCCTCTCTGCTGCGGAAAAGCGCGTGACACGTGTGACACGTGTGACAGAGCCCGCCGGCCACACGCCGTCACACGCTGCTGTCACACGTTTGGCACCCGAAAAAGATCAACAAAAACAACGTGTCACACCTGTCACACGTGTCACACCTACAAAAGCAGCAGGTAGAGTTTTGCGTCACACGTCGCCGGGTGTGACGGAGGTAGTGACAGAACGTGTGACAGCTCCGGGCAACGACTCCGAGGACTGGTTCGCCTACTTCGAAGAACGCGCGGCGATCCGGGAATTTGAGGGCGGTTTCGACCGCGCCGAGGCCGAGCGGCTGGCGCTGGAAGAAACGATCGCCGCGATCGGGCCGCGGCCTGGCACCATTCACTAGCAACGAAGGATCCGTGATGACCCGATCCAATATCGCCAGCGCCGTCAACGCGGCCCAAGCCGGTGCCGAGGCTGCCAAGCGTGAGGGCGCCCGCTATGCCGCCGAGTGCGGCCGGCTGCTCGCCCAGGCCAAGGAGAACATCTCAAGGCTTAAGAATGTGCCGGCCAGCGATATCGTGATCGCTATCGGAGATGTTCAGGAAGATCGGAAGCGGCGGGCAGCAGAGGTGCGACTCTAGCCGCCCACCGACCACCATTCAGATACCGACGCTGGCCGCCCCTGCATCGGCCGCCTGCTTAACCGTTGCACCTTTGCGGAGTGCTGCGGCTATGGCGGCCGAAACCGTATCGATTGCGCTAGCACGCTCGTCACCGTAGTCGCGCGCGCTGTTCATCTCGGATCCCACCCGTGCGTAAAAGTTATCTGGGAAGCGCTTACTCATGCGCTCCCTCAATATAGCCGTCGCGCTGCGATAGTCGCCGTCAAAATCAGCCGACATATTACCGGAATTCGAATTGTAGATTTCATAATTTCGCGATTCATAACCCTGATTGTTGTCGGACGCACTTGGTCTGAATGTAAAAAAAGCGACGATCTTCGAAAACAAACCCTTGTTAGTATTCATTGGATTCCCTCAAAAAGACGGCGTCGAACGCGCCTTCCTCTTCCATCAAGCACTCGGCAGCATCGAAAAGGTTCCGGAGCCCTGCCATGACGCTTACCGAACGCGACCGCTTCGAGAAGTGCCTCTCCCTGGCCAAGCGCGGTGCGACGGCTGGTGAGCGCACCGCTGGTCTCGCCGCCGCCGAGCGTGTCGCTGCCTCGGCCGGCATGACGTTGGCCGAAGCTAAGGTTGCCGTCGGATGCTCTCGACCAGCGCCGCCAAGAATGGATTGGCCGCACCCACCACCCCGCACGGCACGTCGGACCCCGCCCAGGGCGAAACCGAAGCGGCCCGTGAAGCCGCCGACCCTGGAGGAGGTGCTTCGGCAGAAAGCTGCTGCTGATGTAGAACGGCGCCGGGCAGCCGCTGCGGCGGATCGAAGGCTGCTGAAGGAACTCGCCGAGCAGGCCGCCTACGAGGCAGAGCAGCGGGCGCTGCAGGCCGAACGCGACCGTGCGTGGGCAACTCAGCGCGAGGGGCAGCGAGCATGACGCTCGCCGAGCAGAGTGCCTAGCTGCTCGCTGGGTTGGCGATGCCGCCCCCGCTTCGGCGATCAGTGCATCGAGGTCAGGACGCTGTGGGCCATGAGGACGGCGGTCATCGCCATGCCGAGCGCGGCGGGCGTGGCAACGGCGAGGCGTTTGGACAAGCTGATCATGGCGCGCTCCTTGTCCGCCGAATGTGGCGAATTCGTCGAAGCTGCGCCGTGCGGAAGCTCACTCCATCTGCGCGCGGTCTTCGTGGTCATCCCCGGCTTGCTGGTCCATCGCTGGTCTCCCTCGCCGACAGGTCAATCGATCGCGGCTCGATACGGCCACGCCCATCCACAGGAACCCGGTGTGGTTAACGGAAGCTTGCGCCTGAAGCGGGGACGTCAGCAGCATTGCGGGTGACAGCGAAACCTAGGCGCTCAGCTGGTCGACCGTTCCGCGCAAGCACCTGACAGGGCATAAGCCGACGCATCCCGCTCAATCCGAGTTAGCGGACATGAACGATGAGCCCTTGGAGCGAACCAATGTCGTCGCCGAACAAAGAGTCGCGGATTATCAACGCCCAGAACCGCGCAAATAACCAGTGGGAAATAGAAATCAAATTTTATCAGAACGAATTGGAAAAACTCAGAAACAAAGTAAACGACAGACTAAGCGATGCTGAGAATAAACAACTATATAAGAAGATCCATCACACATCAGATTGTCTCGAATACTGCAAGTCAAAAGTCGAATGATTTATCCGCGGCTGCAATTGCGCGCAAGTCTGAGCGACGGCAGCCCGGACTAGCGCTGAGAGCTCGATGTCTACAGAGCCTTTAGGCCGATGAGTTTTCGGCCCATGTTATACAGCCGCTTGTCGTCCTCTTGCGCACATCGAGAAATATTTGACAGTTTATGATTGTCGCGCTGACCTATTTTGTAGGCCTCAATAGCGGACCCTACATATTTGGCATCGTCTTTGTTAAAAGCTTCCTTCAGCTCTGCTCGACCCTTCACATCCTCCCCGGTGTTCAAGCTCCAATCAAGATCGTCTTTGACCAGCTTCCAATTTGCGGACATTCGTTCCTCCCGGGCCCTCTTGTGGGGCTGGTGCGAGGATACGCTGGTTTTCGGTTCCGTCGAATCGATGACTACCTGGCTCCTACGCGCCTCGCATCGTGCCGCCGCTCTCGGCCCGTGCAACGGCTGCCAGCTGGTCGACCGCAACCGGCTTCATGGCGTGATCGAGGATGCTTACCGTCCAACCCTGTCGGACCAAGCGGTCACGCTGCTCATAAGCTACCCAGGCCGAGGCGCAGCGTAGGGTCTTCCGCCCTCGGCCTTTCAGTGCCGCATCGATTTTGTAGGTGTGCCGCACGTGCGCCTCCTACTCAATTCTGAGCCAACCCTAGCACCGGACCTTGCACCAGGTATCAAACCTGGTCGTTCGGACGTGCAGATGCACATTCCGCGAGGTCGGTTAACGCATGATTAACCATGGCGACCGATTGTATTAATCAGGGCTCGGCAATTGCATTGGAGCATGTCGAAGCCCTCATGCGCCAAGGCATATTCTGATGTCGGACGAATTCATTCCCTTTTGGACATTGCTTGCGATTGCCGAAAACCAGCTTCAGTGGGGCACGGAGCCCGACACGATGGAAGCGACGGCACACGTCCTTGCCAAGCGCCGGCCCGGCAGCATCGTAGCTGAAAGCCTGACAGAGCGGGCGGATTACCTCAGGATGATGCGTTGTCAGTCCTCAACGGCAAAAGCCGAGTTCTTGGGCATCAACATCCCCCACACTGGCTCCATACAGGCAGTGGTCTTCTCTAATCACTAGCCTTAAATTAGCATAACATTGCACTGTAGCTGCGGGTCTCCAGAACCACCGATTACTTCAGACCATCACGTTGACAACCCGCCCTGTGGCAGAGGCGTCCGTGACGGGTGGCGCCGGTGGCGGCTCCGTCTTGTCGACCGCGACGGCGACGGACTGCTTGCCATCCATCGGCGACCCCGTTCGGATCGCTTCGTTCTCTGCGGCGCGAACGACGGCAAAGTAGTTGTTGGACGAGACGCTGATCATGGCGTTCGGCTCCTGTCCTACTCAGCTTGCCGACCCTCGATTAAAAGGGTGTTAAAGCGACCGGAAGACAGAAATTGACTTCAGCCATGACAGTTAATCGGTTGCAATGAGAATTATGCGACCTGTCTGTCAATTCTGCCAGTTCGGGATCCACCGAGACAAGAAGCTGGGCGATCGGACAACAGTGACCTCGTCGTGCGCCGGCGCCTCATCGTCCGGCAGCAGGGACGCGATCAGCTCCAGCAGGCTCTGTCCCTCTTGGACATGCAACAGCACAAGGGACGAGTCCATGTCCCACTCCACCTCGGGT
This sequence comes from Methylobacterium sp. J-048, assembly GCF_022829515.1. Classification (GTDB taxonomy): domain Bacteria; phylum Pseudomonadota; class Alphaproteobacteria; order Rhizobiales; family Beijerinckiaceae; genus Methylobacterium. The sequence goes on along the minus strand of NZ_JAKSYL010000265.1, from coordinate 6,765 downwards.
TCGTTGTTGGCCGGACGATCAGGTGGCTTGGTCGTCGACCACCGGTACGGCGAAGAACTTGAACGTATCCTCGACGATCCCGCCCTCGGCATCCATGGCGTCGGCGCAGTGCTGGCTCTCTATCGGTGTCGAGAGCCGGTGCGTGAATGTGGCGTTCGGAGCATCCGCTCGGGCAGCATCGATCTGACGCTCAAGATCGTCATCATGCGTAGCGTGGCAGAACATCCACGGCTCGCCGTCTTTTTCGATGGTCACGTAGGCCATGGTTCACCTCCACAGGTTCGGGAGGGGCAACGCGGTAGAATGCGATTAGGCAGCGCGCGTCCGCCGCGGTGACATGCCGCCGGTTCACGCATAGCCTCAGCGCAAGCCCGTGGCCCGTGCTTCAAGGAATCGCTGGTGTTCGTCCCACCTGAACAGCGATCCGTCCCGCCACCATGGGAGCCGCCGCGGAAACCATCACGAGATGCAAAGCGGGCCGAGAACGCCGCCGTCACTCTCATCATCCTGATCTCGATCCTCGGGCTGTTCGCACCGATCGCGGGCGGGACGCTGGTGGCGGTGGTTGTCGCCCTATTCGGGCACTGATGAGCACCGATTGATTGCCTCCGCCCTATCTTGCCCCTCTCAGGCAGGAGGCAACCAGTGCCCTACAGCTACAAGCTTATGTCGGCAGCCGACGGCGGTGACGTTCTCGAAGAGCACGAGCTGCCGGATGCGAAGGACCGCCGTGATGCCGAGGATTTGGCCACCCAAGCTTATGAGACCGCCCGGTTTCAGGCTGCCAGCAACAACCCACCCCTAGCCTTCCCAAGAGCCGTGATCCTCATGGATGGGGACAGTGTGATTTGGCGCGCAACCGAAGCCGATCTGCGCAATTCCGAGCATGACATGGATGTCTAACGCCGGCGTCAATCGGCGCCTCCTACCAATCCCACGCATCGACCCGCAGCTTCGCCTTATGCCGTAAGATCAAGATAGCCAAAGGACATTCACCAACCATCTGGCCTCCAATTCGGTTAGGACAATGAGCCCGAGAGGTACCGGATGTGCTCCCGCGATGAAGCTGATGAGAAGGGGCATCGTCGATTTCATAGATTTAGCGAGTTTGGATCTGTTTCGTTGATGAAAATATGCGGAATGTGCGGTCGAACGCTAAGACCATGGATTGACCGGGCCTCGTGAAAAATTGCGTGTTTGAGTGCCAAGCAGGCTCGCGCGATGCTGAGTTGTGACGGGACAGCGCCTCAGAGCGGTGGCAGGATGCGTGAGGAACGGTGACTGGTTTCGATCGCCGCCCATCCTGGGAGAAGCCATGATGTTCGAAGTTCACACTTTCAGATCTTGAGACGGAAGCGGAATTGGAGCTTCAATCCACAAAGACGGAGCAAACCTTCCAGGCGGTGCGAGCGCTTGGATTCATCAGGCAACGATGAGCCCCGCGAATATGGTAACATCGTCTGGTGTGGCGGGCATCGGCAACGCAGCGGAAATCTGCGCGGAGGTATGCCGCTCAGGGTTCTGCTACACGCCGAATTCCGAACCGGGGATCAATTCGGTCAGCTGACCTACGGCGTTCGGTTGGGATGGTTCATCTCAGAAACGCTTATCGGCGGATACACCGTCCGCCTCGCAGGACTGAAAACATAGCAACATCAGTGCATTAGTTTTATGCCAGATCTGCTACCCACATCCCGCCCCACGATCACGGGCATTTCTAACCGGATTTCTCACTGTTCACGGCGGTACCGATCTCAGCCTGCGCCGCGGCCTCAAGCTGGTCAGCGGTGATTTGGTCCCGAGCCGGATTGAAGATGTGCACCTTCCAGCCCTGCCGGACCAGGCGATTGTGCTGCTCGAAGGCTATCCAGGCTGAGGCGCACCGGAAGTCCTTCTTCGCTCCGCCGAGTAAGGCTCGGATCAAGTAGCCGTCCGCCACGTCCACCTCCCGCTGGCGTTCGGCTCATGCACGGCACAGACCACCGTCCAATGCCGGGCTACCGCCCCTCCGAATCCAGATATCGAACGGCCAGACAGAAGAACAGGCGAACGCCGGGGAACGACAGCGAACGTCCGGGAACGGAAAAGATCAATATTGGACAAAGCATTAGACTGGGACTATATTTTACAGACCATAACCGGTCGGTCGAATGTCGCTCCAAGCTCAACCTGCCACCACTCGCTCGCCCAAGCAGCGCTCGGCGCTCGCCAACGGCAGCCGGCCGTTCCTCGTGACCGTGCCGGGCAGCACCGAGGCGGCTAGGCACTACAAATCCGTGCTGGATGAGGTGGAGGCCGAGCGCGGCGGCAAGGCGGCCATGTCGGTCACTGCACGCGAGGCCGCCCGTGCTTATGCCGGGCTGGCTGTCGAGATGGCCAAGCTGCACGCGGCCATGGCCAGCGGCCAGAACGTCGACCTGGAGGCCTTGGGTCAGATCGGCGACCGCATGGACCGCCAGGCCCGCCGCATGGGGCCTCCGAAGGCTCCCGAGCGGCCTGGACTGCGCGAGCGCTATGCGAGGCGCCCGGCATGAACTCGGCCTGCCGCCCCCTCTGCACCATGCGCGAGGCTCTGGCCGATCCCGCCATCTTCGGGGAGATCCTGCCCGGAGAGACCTGGGCGCCTTGGCGCGCCATCCTGATCGCCTCTCGGGGCGAGCCGCTGACCAACGACGAGCGGGTGATCTTCACGGCCCTGACAGGGCGCGAGCGCGAGCCCGATCATCCCGTGGACGAGCTGTGGGGCATCGTGGGCCGTCGCGGCGGCAAGTCTAGGGCCTTCAGCGTGCTCGGCTCCTACCTCGCCGGGCTAGTGGACTACGCCGCCCTGGCTGCCCCGGGCGAGCGGGTGAAGCTGCCGATCATGGCCTCTACCACGGTCCAGGCCGCGAAGGTGTTCTCCTACGTGCTGGGCGTGTTCACGCACTCGGATGAGATGCGGGACATGGTCGAGGGCGAGCCCACAGTCGACACCATCCGGCTGAAGGCCGGCGTCGACATTGAGGTCCGCCCCGCAAACTACAAGACGATCCGCGGCGAGACCTTGGCGGCGGCGCTCTGCGACGAGGTGGCGTTCTGGCACTTGGAGAACAGCGCCAATCCGGACACCGAGATCCTCGACGCCATCCGTCCTGGGTTAGCAACGACTGGCGGCCCGCTCTGCGTCCTGTCCAGCCCCTATGCTCGGAAGGGCGAACTGTATCGCACCTACCAGCGCGACTACGGTACCGACGGCGATCCGACGGTGTTGGTGCTGCGGGCCCCCTCGCAGACCATGAACCCGGGACTGGATCCCGCGGTGGTGAAGCGGGCCTACACCCGCGACCCGGCTGCCGCCTCGGCCGAGTATGGCGCCGAGTTCCGCCGGGATGTAGAGGCCTTCGTCAGCCTTGAGGCGGTGCAGGCCTGCGTGCCGGGCGATCTGCGCGAGATCGGCCCGATCGGGGGCACCACCTACAGCGCCTTCGTGGATCTGGCCGGTGGTGGCGCCGATGCGATGACGCTGGCCATCGGGCACAGCGAGGGCGACCTGGCGATCCTCGATGCGGTGCGCGAGATCCGCTCGGTCTCGCCCGACAGCATTGTCGAGGAGTTCTCAGGCCTCTGCAAAGCCTACGGCATCGATCGGGTCGTCGGCGACCGCTATGCCGGCGAGTGGCCTCGGGAGCGGTTCCAGACCCGCGGGATCACCTACGAGGTCTCGGAGCGGTCGAAGTCCGACATCTACCGCGAATTCCTGCCCCTGCTGAACAGCCTGCGGTGTCGGCTGCTCAACGTCCCGAACCTTCAGCAGCAGCTCGTGTCGCTGGAGCGTCGCACCACCCGTGGCAGCGGCAAGGACATCATCGACCACCCGCAGATGAAGGGCGCGCACGACGACGTCGCGAACGCCGCTGCCGGTGTGCTGGTGAGCCTGCAGAAGCAGCCCGGGGACTACGACCCCGACATGTGGGCGAGGCTTCTCGATGGCTAGCGCGCTCACCACCAGCCCATTCGAGGTCAACCTCATTCCCCGGATCGAGCGACGGTCTTCCTGTCCTGTCGTTCGGTGCGAAGCCCGGCAGTCGAGAATGGGGTTCTCCGACCCGTTGCTCCTGCCGGGCGAGCCTATCGCCGCACAACCCGCCATCACTAGGAGCCTTGCCATCATGGCCGACACCATCAGCATCAAGTTCAAGGACACGGCCAAGCCGGTCCAGATTACGACTAAGCGCTTCGGCGAGTTGATGAAGGACGCCATCGACCGGTCCGGCACCATGGAAATGATGGATGAGATCGGCGAGAAGCTGGCTGAGATTAAGCTCGCCCGAGCCCGTGCTGTCGCTCGGGACCGCGCCGCCCGGGATGCCGCAACGCAGGCGCAGCGTGATCGGGCCGCCTTCGATCATGCCTGGGCCACTCGGGCTGAGCATCAGCGCCAGCAGCTCCGCGACATGAACAAGAGGGCCGCCGAGTTCTACGGGAGGGCTGGCCGATGAGCGCCGAGCCCGTGCACCACTTCGCGCCGAGCAACCCGTCGCCGGCTTCCGCCCGCCCGGCCGAGCCGGCGCTTCAGGTCGATCGCCGCCTGCATCACCCGCACCATCCATCTATTCGCGTTGAGCAGCCCGAGCCCGCCTCGACCGTCGTTCCGCTCGACCGCTCGCCCCGTAACCGCGCCGAGCTGGATGCCCTCATTGCCGAGCGGACGCAGCAGGCCGAACGCGACCGCCGGGAGAGCACAGCCAGCGCCGTCGCAGCCGCGGCGCCCGTCGCCCCACCGTCTCTTGCGCCGTCCGGCACGGCCTCGCCTCTCGCGGTCCTCCACGCTACTCAGGAAGCCCGTCGCGCCGCCGCGGCACCTCCGCCCCCGCCGAAAGAGCCACCGCCCGTCCTGCCCCCGCAGAATGAGACCGAAGCCCGGGCCCGCCTCGCGGATGCCATCCGCATTCGGGATGCAGCCCAGCAGGCCGTGACGATCGCCGCGGATGCTATGGCGAAGGCCAAGGCCGTCGAGGCGGATGCGGAAGCCAAGGCCGCCACCAGCGGTACCGTCGAGATGCGCGGAGCCGACACGCTCGCTGAGAAGATCCTGTTGTGGGCCACCTCGGGTGGCGCCCGCCCAGACCTGGGGCCGGATGCCGACAGCGTGGACGCCCGGCGCGATCAGATCGAGGCTCGTGTCCATGCTGATGCCGCTCGGCAGGCAGCCCGGGCCCTTGAGATCGACCTGCACGCCAAGCGCGCTGTTGCCGACCAGGCCGAGCGCGCCGTGACCCAAGCGGCCGGCGAGGTCGTCTCGGCCATGATCGAGGACATGGCGGTCAGGGGCGCCGAGGCACAGCGGGTCTATGAGCAGGCCCGGATGGCTTCGCGGGTCGTCTACGACATGGGCGGTACCGGGGCAGCCCGCACGATCCGCGCGCGTCCAACGATGCAGCGTCTCGGTCAGGGTGGCATGCTCGGCCCCGCGTTCCCTGAGACGCCTGAGTCCGGCCCCCGGCAGAAGCACTTCGAGGCGTGGTCCGGCCTGCTGAAGGCGCTCGCGTCCAATCCGAATGCCGCGCTCGGGTGAGTCCTCCCCTGGCGTGGTTCCCGGCTTCCATGGGTCGGGCGCGACAAGGCGGCGAGTGTCGTGAACCAACAACCCCGTCAGCCGGCGCGGTCCCGTCTCGGAGCCGGCGCCGGCAACACACAACCTAATCCTCCCTGACTGTGCCATGGCCATCACATCCAAACTCACGGTCACGCCCGGTAATCTCGACCCGTTCGCGCGGTCGGTGCTGCGCGAACTGTCGAAACGGGTTTTGGTCGGCATCCCTGCTGACAGTATGCACCCGGCTGAGAAGGGCGAGACACCGATCGGCAATTCCGCACTGGGCTACCGCTTCGAGACCGGCGACCCGGAGAAGAACCTGCCCGCCCGCCCCCACCTCGTGCCGGGCATCGAGAGCATTCGAGAACAGATCGCCGCCCGGCTGAAGAAAGCGGCCGAGGCTGCGTTCCTCGGCGACCTCGACGCGCCGGAGAAAGCTCTCAACGTCATCGGGCTCATGGGTGTGAGCGCGGTGCAGGAGCAGATCACGGACGGTGCCTTCGCCCCCCTGGCCGAGCGCACGATCAAAGCCCGGATCCGGCGCGGGCGGACAGGCACAAAGCCTCTCATCGACACAGGCAGCTACCGTCGCTCCTTCACCTATACCATCACCCGCGGCAACATTGGTGGGTAGAGGCAGCGATGACTGACCAATACCTGCGCAACATGTCCGTCGAGATCGAGGGCGGCGCGACCTGGACCTACCGCGGTGACGAGAACGGCGGGCAGGGCCTGCGCATGACGTTCGAGATCACCATGAAGGACACCAGCACGCCGAACGTCGCGCGCATCGGTATCTACAATCTGAAGGACAGCAGCACGCAGCCGGCGTTCTTCGTCGGCAAGCGGGTGAAGGTCAGCGCCGGCTATGTGACCGGCAACTCCTACGTGCTGTTTGACGGCGAGATCATCCAGGCACGCAATCTGCGCGCCGACGTGACCGACAAAGTGCTGGCGATCCTGGCTACTGACAAAGGTACCGCGCGCAATTACGCAGTCGTCAACAAGACCCTATCGGCTGGTCACACGCACAACGACCGCGTGATGGCCTGTTTCGAGCCGATGAAGGCGCTCGACGTGGCTCTCGGCTACATCGACACCGAGGCGCTATCCAAGAACAAGTTCCCTCGCGGCGCTGCGCTGTTCGGCAACGTGAAGGACCACCTACGCCAGATCTGCGCGGCCACCCG
>NZ_JAKSYL010000253.1 GCF_022829515.1 Methylobacterium sp. J-048 | reverse complement strand
GGCAGGATCGGGGGCGCGGGAAGGAGGGCGTTTTTTCAAGCCATCACAGACACATGAGGCCGGTCACGTGCTACGGCTCCGCTCCACGACGCTTGATCGGGGCTCCTCCAACCCAACCCCCTCATGCTGAGGCGTGCGCGAAGGGAGCCTTGAACGAGCCCTTCAGCCAGCTACAGATCCCTGGAGGGCTGCTTCGAGGGCACCGGTGCGGGTCGCCACCTCAGGATGAGGGGGGTTGGGTTGGAGAGCCTGGATCAGGCCTAAGCCGATCCTGCCGCGTCCCGCGGGCGCGGTATCGTCGCGCCCGCGGGACGCCTCACCGCGCCTCGT
>NZ_JAKSYL010000252.1 GCF_022829515.1 Methylobacterium sp. J-048 | reverse complement strand
GGTCGCGGCCGTGAAGGCGCCGGGCTTCGGTGATCGCCGCAAGGCGATGCTGGAAGACATCGCGATCCTGACCAAGGGCCAGATGATCGCCGAGGATCTGGGCATCAAGCTCGAGAACGTGACCCTCGACATGCTCGGCCGCGACCTTCAGGCCGCCGCGCAGCTTGTTCACCACCAGCGTGGCCAGGGCCTCGCTCTCGATGTCCTCGGCGATGATCAGCAGCGGCTTGCCGGTCTGGACCACGGCTTCGAGCACCGGCAGCATCGCCTGCAGCGACGACAGCTTCTTCTCGTGGATCAGGATGTAGGGATCCTCGAGATCGGCGACCATCTTCTCCGCGTTGGTGATGAAGTACGGGGACAGGTAGCCGCGGTCGAACTGCATGCCTTCGACGACGTCGAGCTCGGTCTCGGCGGTCTTGGCCTCTTCGACCGTGATCACGCCCTCGTTGCCGACCTTCTGCATGGCGTGGGCGATCATCTCGCCGATCTCCTTGTCGCCGTTGGCGGAGATCGTGCCGACCTGGGCGATCTCCTCCGAGGAGGCGACCTTGCGCGAGCGCTCGCTGATGTCCTTCACGACCGCGGCGACCGCGAGGTCGATGCCGCGCTTCAGGTCCATCGGGTTCATGCCGGCGGCGACATACTTGACGCCCTCGCGGACGATGGAGGCGGCGAGCACGGTGGCCGTGGTGGTACCGTCACCGGCGATGTCGCTCGACTTCGAGGCGACTTCGCGCACCATCTGGGCGCCCATGTTCTCGAACTTGTCGGCGAGCTCGATCTCCTTGGCGACGGTGACGCCGTCCTTGGTGATCCGCGGGGCGCCGAAACTCTTCTCGATCACGACGTTGCGGCCCTTGGGACCGAGCGTCACCTTCACGGCGCTGGCGAGCAGCTCGACGCCGCGCAGCATCTTCTCGCGGGCATCGACGGAAAAACGAACGTCTTTGGCTGACATGGAGTGTCTCTTCTGTTGTCGTTCGGCCCTGAGGCGCGCCGGAGCGGGCGACTCGAAGGGCTTGAGGAGCTTTGGGCCGGGCGGACGCCCTTAGGCGACGACGCCCATGATGTCGGATTCCTTCATGATCAGAAGGTCCTGACCATCGATCTTGACCTCGGTGCCGGACCACTTGCCGAACAGCACGCGGTCACCGGGCTTCACCTCCAGGGGATTGATCTTGCCGGCCTCATCCCGGGCACCGGGACCGACGGCGACGACCTCGCCCTCCTGGGGCTTCTCCTTGACGGTATCCGGGATGATGATCCCGCCCTTGGTCTTCTCCTCGCCCTCGATACGGCGGAGCACCACGCGGTCGTGCAGCGGGCGAAACTTCATGTTTGGCATCCTGTTCGTCCCGCCTGCGGGCCTCGCGTCGACATGACGGAGCCCGTGCGGGAAAGGCGGCGGCAGACCGAATCGTCCGCCCCGGGTCGGCCGCCGTCTTAGCACTCAATGCGCAAGAGTGCTAACGCGTCTCACGGTCGATGGGCCGCAGAGGAATTTTTTCGGGCGCGGTCCGTCCTGTTCGGACCGGCCGAGATTCGAAGGTGGTCGCGCCGACGCTTCGACCTGATACTCACCTCGGACCTGGCATCCGTCCGGTCAGGGCGCCGCAATTGGCAGCGTCAGTATCCGCTTTTATACATCAGACTAGCATCGCGAAAAACCGCGCCTCAACGACGACCGGCATCGAATGTCTCGTCGGGCGCGTTTCACGATTGTGATTATCGCGCCGATGCGCTAGAGAACATAAATCGATCTTTGGCCAGATATTCGGCCGTCTCGCCTCAACAGGGCGAGCGCTCTGCATCTCTCCCAGTTTCGACGACCATGGACGGGCGCAGGCTCAGGCACGCGCTTGCCCTCTTCGATCGTCCAGAGCTTGCCGCCGCTGCAGTGCAGCTGCAGCTTGATCTGGATCTTTGTTACGGCACGGTGATTTCGGCGGTCCGGATCCCGGCTCGCGCATCGTGCTCTGAAGCAGTTGGAATATTTATGAGCATCGGCACCGTTAAGTGGTTCAATGAGACCAAGGGCTTCGGCTTCATCCAGCCTGACGATGGCGGCAAGGACGTGTTCGTGCACATCTCGGCCGTCGAGCGCGCCGGCATGCGCAACCTGATCGAGGGTCAGAAGCTCTCCTACGAGCTGGAAACCGACCGTCGCAGCGGCAAGCAGTCCGCCGGCAGCCTCCAGGCCGCCTGAACCTCGCGCCTCTTTCGAGGATGCGTTTCGAAGCCGTTCCCTGTGTGGAGCGGCTTCTTCTATTTCTGATACGGGCGCTCCGGCGCGCGAGGAGTCTACGTGGGTCAATTCAAAGAAACGCAGCTTTCCGATCGTCTCGAGGCCGGCGCTAAGGCCAAGGAGGAGCGGCTGGCTCAGTTCCGTGCACGCCCCCCGGCAGACGATCCGGCCGTCCTCGCCCGGCAGGCCGAGCGCCAGGCTGTCGCCGAGGCCCGCGAGGTGCGGGTGAGCGAGCGGGATGCGGCCCGCGCCGCCGCCGAGGCGGTTCGCGCGGCGGAAGAACTCGCGGAACAAGAGCGCTCAGCGGCTGAAATCGTCCGCCAGGCCGCCGAGAAAATCGAGCGGCAGGCCGCTCTGGCCGCCGAGCAGAAGGCGGTGCGCGACGCGCGCTTCGCCGCCCGCAAGGCCAAGGTCAAGCGGTAGGACCCGCGCGGAGCGTCGCGGACGCGGCTCTCTGTTACGCGTCCCCCCTCGTCTCGGACGGGAAAAACCGGTTCGGCGGGCGCGGCAGGCCGAGATGGTCGCGCAGGGTCGTGCCGGCATAGTCGCGTCGGAACAGGCCGCGCCGCTGCAGCTCCGGCACCAGCGTGTCGACCACGTCGTCGAGCCCCTCGGGCACGAACGGGAACATGACGTTGAAGCCGTCGCAGCCGCGACCCTCCAGCCATTCCTCCATCCGGTCCGCGACCTGCGCGGGCGTCCCCACGAAATGGAGCCCGGCATAAGCGCCGACCTTGCGGGCGAGGTCGCGCACAGTGGCGCCGGTCCGGCGGGCGTAATCTAGGATCTGCGCCTGGCTGGTCTTGCTGGCGTTGGTCTCGGGGATCTCGGGCAGCGGCGCGTCGAGATCGAAGCCGGAGGCGTCGACCCCGAGCCGCACCGACAGGTTGGCGAGCCCGCTATCGGGATGGACCAGGTCGTCGAGGCGCGCCCGCTTGGCCTGAGCCTCGGCCTCGGTCTCGCCCAGGATCACCAGGGCGCCGGGCAGGATCTTCAGATGATCGGGATCCCGCCCCAGCGCCGGCATCCGGCCCTTCACGTCGGCGTAATAGGCTTGCGCGGCGTCCAGGGTGGGGCTGGCGCCGAACACCATCTCGGCGGTGGCGGCCGCGATTTGTTTTCCAGCCTCCGAGGCGCCGGCCTGGACGATCACCGGCCAGCCCTGCACCGGACGGGCGACGTTGAGCGGGCCCTTCACCTTCAAAAACTCGCCCCGGTGGTCGAGGACGTGCAGCTTCTCCGGATCGAAGAACAGGCCGCTCTCCGGATCCATCAGGAAGGCGTCGTCGGCCCAGGAATCCCACAGGCCGGTGACCACGTCGTAGAACTCGCGCGCCCGGGCGTACCGCACCGCGTGGTCGAGATGCGCGTCGCGGCCGAAATTCAGCGCCTCGTCCGGGTTGCCCGAGGTGACGAGGTTCCAGCCGGCTCGGCCCTTCGAGATGTGGTCAAGGGAGGCGAACTTGCGGGCCACATGGTAGGGCTCGTTGTAGGTGGTCGAGGCGGTGGCGATCAGCCCGATCCGCGACGTGAGGGCGGCGAGCGCCGGCAGCAGCGTCAGCGGGTCGAACGAAGTCACGGTGGCCGAGCGGCGCAGGGCCGCCACCGGCATGTTCATCACCGCCAGATGGTCGGCCATGAAGAAGGCGTCGAACTTCGCCGCCTCGAGCCGCCGGGCGAAATGGGTCAGGTGCTCGAAGTTGAAGTTCGCGTCCGGGTAGCCGCCGGGATAGCGCCACCACGCCGTATGGATCCCCACCGGGCGCATGAACGCGCCGAGATGCAGCTGGCGGTCTCGACTCATGGCTGCGCTCCGCTGGTACTCACGGGTGCTTGTGGATCGGGTCGACCCAGTGGACGGATTCGGGCCGCTCCACCGGCTCGACATCCGGAATGTTGACCACCACGGCCTCGTTGTCCGAGCGCACCAGCACGCAGTGCAGGGGCTCGTCCGTGGAGGCGTTGATCTCCTGGTGGGGCACGAAAGGCGGCACGAAGATGAAATCCCCCGGCCCGGCCTCGGCCACGTATTCGAGCCGCTCGCCCCAGCGCATCCGGGCCCGGCCGGAGACCACGTAGATCACGCTCTCCAGGGCACCGTGATGGTGCACGCCGGTCTTGGCGTCGGGCTGGATCGCCACCGTGCCGGCCCAGATCTTCTGGGCGCCGACCCGGGCGGCGTTGATCGCCGCCTGCCGGAACATGCCCGGGGTCTGCGCGGTGTTGCTGTCGAGCTGGTCGCCCGGGATCACCCGCACGCCGTCGTGCTTCCAGCGGGGCGCCTCGGGTGCCCCCTCCCCCGGGCCGTGATCGTGGCCATGTTCGTGCGTGTGGCCGTCGCCGGTGTCGTGCATCGTCAGGACCTCCATCCTGGGGACCACCGCATCATTGCACCGCCGCCGGAGCTTCCAACAAGGCTTGGGAAAACCCCGTGTCGAAGATCGCTGCCGCCTGCGGCGCGCGGGCCTTCGGGATCAGGCCGGCGCGGACGTAGAGATCGATGGTGCGCTGCTCGTCGGCGATCACGTCGGCGTCGATCGGCACGGTCCGATAGGGGGCGCGGCCGAACCAGCGCAGCGGCACCGCCTCCGGCAGGCCGATCAGCTTCGACCAGACCGCCGCGTAGGGCGCCGGGTCCTTGAGCGCCCAGGCCCGGGCCCGGGCGAGACGCGCAGCGAAATCGGCGAGCAGGGGCCGCTTGTCCTTCAGGGCGCTGTCGCGCGCCACCGCGAAGGTGAGGCCGGGGGTGATGCCGTTGCCGTTACGGACCACCCGGACCAGGCCGGCGACTTCCGCCGCGGCGGTGTAGGGCTCCCAGGTCGCCCAGGCATCCACGGCTCCGGAGGCGAGGGCGATCTTGGCATCCGCCGGCGGCAGGAAGCTGAACACGACGCTGTCGAACGGCAACCCCGCCTCCTCCAGGGCGGCCAGCACCACCTGGTGGCCGATGGAGCCGCGATTGGTGGCGACGCGCTTGCCCTTGAGATCCACCACGGTGCGGATCGGCGAATCCGGCGTCACCAAGATCGCGAGCCCGTCCTGCCGGGTGCGGAACGCCACGAAGGCCTTCACCGGCACCCCGGCGGCGGCCGCGAAGGTGAGGGGCGCGTCGCCGACGCCGCCCGCGTCGATCGCCCCGGCATTGAGGGCTTCAAGCAGCGGCGCGGCGGCCGGAAACTCGGTCCATTCCAGCCGGTAGGGCAGGCTTTCGAGGACGCCCGCCGCCTCCATCAGGGCGCGGGCATTGCCGCGCTGGTCGCCCATCCGCAGCACATCCTCGGCCCGGGCCGGCCCGACGGCCAGGAGGGCGAGAACCCAAAAAAACGCGGCGCGCATCAGGCGGCCTCGGAAGCGCGGCCGCGGGCCGCAAGCGCCGCCTTGAAGGCCGGCAGCAGGTCCCGGCCGTACTGGATCGCGTCCTCCAGCGGATCGAAGCCGCGGATCAGGAAGGTGCGCACCCCGAGGTCGTGATAGTCGAGCAGCGCCTCGGCCACCTGCTCGGGCGTCCCGACCAGGGCTGTGGAATTGCCCGCCGCCCCGGTCTCGGCCGCGATGGCGGTGAACAGGCGCTTGTCGAGGCGCGAGCCCGCGGCCGCCGCCGCCAGCAGCCGGCGCGAGCCCTCGTTCTGCGGCGCGGCCGCCGCGCCGACGCCTCTGGCCGCCCGCGCGGCGCGGGTCCGGGCCAGGATATCCTCCGCCCGGGCCCAGGCTTGTTCCTCGGTCTCGGCCAGGATCGGCCGGACCGACAGGCTGAAGCGGGGCTTACGCCTATGCGGCGCGGCGGCGTCCCGGACGCGGCCGATCAGCTCCCGGACCTGGGCCTGGGTCTCGCCCCACAGGGCGTAGGTATCGGCGTGGCGGCCGGCCACCGCCAGAGCCGCCGGCGAGGCGCCGCCGAAATAGACCGGGATGGCATCGACCGGCTTCACTTCGGAGAAGCCGCGCTCCACCCGGTAGAACGTGCCCGCGTAGTCGAACGGCGCGGTGGCGGTCCAGCTCTGGCGGGCGATGTCCAGGAACTCCTGGGTGCGGGCGTAGCGCTCGTCCTTGGTGAGGCGGTCGCCGTCCTGGGCGAGCTCCCGGTCGTCGCCGCCGCTGATGACGTGGATCGCGACTCGGCCGCCGGTGAGCTGGTCCAGCGTCGCGAATTGCCTTGCCGCCACGGTCGGCGCCGTGAAGCCGGTGCGGTGGGCGATCATCAGCCCGAGCCGTTCGGTCACGGCGGCGACCTGGGCGGCCAGCAGCAGGGCGTCCGGCGACGTCGAATGGAACGCCATCAGCACCCGGTCGAACCCGCCCCATTCATGCGCCTTGGCCAGGAGCTTCAGGTAGTCCCGGTCAATGGACGGACCCTCGGCCGGGTGGATCTCGGAGGTGTGGCGGGGGGCGACGTAGCCGATGAACTCGACGGCCTCCGGGGGGAGCAGGCTCATGAGAAATCTCCGTGTCGGATTATCGGGCGTCGAGGACGGCCTTGCCGGCGGCGACCCGCACGGCATCAGCCTGCGGCCAGTGGATGCGCGCGCACAGGACATCGCGCAGGTGCCGCTCCAGCGGGTTCGCCCGCGTCAGCGCCGCGTTGCCGCAGAACTCCGCGGCGCGCTGGACCACGGCGATCGCGTTGTCGGTGGCGGTGAGCTTCACGAAGCCGGCCTCCCGCGGCGGTGGCGGCCAGCCGGCATCGACCTCGGCCGCCAGCCCGGCGATCAGCCGGGCATTCCCATGCAGCAGGCGTTCGTTCTCGCCGACCGCCTCCTGGAAGCGCGGCAGGCTGGCGAGCGGCGCCCCGAGGCTGCCGGGCTTGCGGTCGCGCAGGTGGCCGACGAACCAATCCTGCGCCGCCCCGGCCACCCCGTCGTAGAGAGAAGCCAGGAGGGTGCAGCTCCAGGCCTGCTGGACCGGGTCCGGGCGTTGCCAATCCTCCGGCGGGCGCAGATCGACGGCGTAGGCGGCCGGGATCGGCACATCCTCGAAGAGAACGTCGTGGCTGCCCGAGGCGCGCAGGCCGAGATGGTCCCAGGTCTCCGCGATGCGGACACCCGTCGCATCGAACGGCACCAGCACGTTGCCGATCCGCGGCTCGGCTTCGTCGGTCCGGACGAAGACGACCCCGTAGGCGAGCCCCGGCGCCCCGGTCGAATAGATCTTTTGGCCGGTGATGCGCAAAACATCGCCGTCGCGCCGGGCGACAGTCGCCGGCACCCCGCCCCGCGCGGGCGTCCCCAGTTCCGGCTCGACCCGCAGGGCGTTGATCAGCGCGCCATTCGCCACGGCCGCCCTGCCGACCGCGTCGGCGACGGCGCGCGGCCAGGCCGAGTCGTCCCGGTGGATCACGGCGTGCTGGAGATACTGCATCGCCAGCACCAGGGCGGTCGCCGGATCGCCCGCCCCGAGGGTGCGGATCACCTCGGCGGCCCGGGCCAACCCGGCGCCGCCGCCGCCCAGCCGCCGCGGCACGGTGAGTGCCAGGAGCCCGGCCTCGCACAGCGCCGCGATGTTGTCGTGCGGGAAGGTGCCGGCCCGGTCGTGCCCGGCCGCGCGGCCGGCAAAACGCTCGGCCAAGCTGCGAACGATGTCGGGCGGCGGGACGGCGACGGTCATGGCAGGCAAGCGAGGGTTATGGGGGCTGCAGCGGGGCTCGCGATCGTCCGCCCGGGGCCGCGCAGGGTCAACGAAAGCGTTTTTCGAATATCCGCCCCGCGGCAGAACAAGACTTCGCCGTATCCAGCACAGTTCGAGAAGAACGTGATTGTTCGTTCGCGGATCGTGAGCGTTCTGTCTTGCCGAGCGTGCTGGCGTCTCGCAGCATCGCCCGGCGGCCGGCCCGGGCGGGCCTGTCAAATATCCTCCGGGCTCGGATAAGCTGGCGAAGGTTCTTTCCCGGATGATCCGAAGTTGAGAACGCGGTTTCGTTGACTTGGCCGCACCGCGCTTGAATGTTCAGGCACCCAGTCCGCGATGGATCATCGGCCGAACCTGAGCGGGCGCGGGCGAGCCGACAATCGGACGGGCCCCGGCGCCGTACCGGCACCGGCCCGGACCTCGGAACACGGTTTCGCGGCTGAGGCGCCCGTGCGGAGCGCGACGACAGGACGGAAACGATGAGCCAGATCCACAGCTTCGCCGACACCTGGCTGCCGCCCGCGCCGCCGCGTGCGGACCTGTCTGTCACGCCGCTGGGCGTGCATGTCGGCGCCGAGATCGCCGGCCTCGACCTGGCCGTCCCCCTGGACGACGCGGCGCGCGACACGATCGCGGCGGCCCTGGCCGAGTACGGCGTGGTGTTCTTCCGCGGCCAGAACCTGACCCCGGAGCAGCACATCGCGCTGGCCGAACGGTTCGGGCAGATCGACGTGAACCGGTTCTTCAAGGCGGTGGACGGTCATCCGAAGATCGCCGAGGTGCGCAAGGAGGCGCATCAGGCAGCCAATATCGGCGGCCAGTGGCACACCGACCATTCCTACGATGCCGAACCGGCCAAGGGTTCGATCCTGTACGCCCGGGCGGTGCCGCGGGTCGGCGGCGACACCCTGTTCGCCAGCATGTACGCGGCCTATGACGCCCTCTCCGACGGGCTGAAGGCGACGCTGGCCTCGTTAAGGGCGGTGCATTCGAGCCGCCATGTCTTCGGGGTAGCCAGCCGCTCGCTGGCGACCAGCGATCTCAAGGGCCGCATCCTGAACGCCGAGGCCGCCACCCAGGACGCCGTGC
Source organism: Methylobacterium sp. J-048 (assembly GCF_022829515.1). GTDB lineage: Bacteria > Pseudomonadota > Alphaproteobacteria > Rhizobiales > Beijerinckiaceae > Methylobacterium. Next base: position 31,082 of record NZ_JAKSYL010000252.1, on the reverse strand, counting down.
ACCCTGTGGTGATCACCCACCCGGATTCCGGCCGCAAGGCGCTGTACGTCAACCCGAATTTCACCCTGCGGATCGAGGGCTGGACCGAGGCCGAATCGGCTGCCCTGCTCGGCTACCTGTACGAGCATGCAAGCCGGCCCGAATTCGCCTACCGGTTCCAATGGCGCGTGGGCTCGATCGCCTTCTGGGACAACCGGGCGACCTGGCACCTCGCCCTCAACGACTATCACGGCGAGCGCCGGCTGATGCACCGGATCACCATCGCGGGCGAGGCGCTGCACTGAGCGGGCTCGCGTTGGCAGGCCAACGCTTCACCCGTCTAAAGTTATGACGGATCGCAGGTTTTGGACGCTAAATCGCGGAGCATTGTTACGAAACGTGCATAGGCCCAGAACCCAGTCGGCTTGATTATACCAATGGCTGCTTTCGGCGGCCGGTGGACATTCTGGTTGACGATTCATGTGGGGAGCGGCAGTGTCGCAGGACATGCCCAGGAACCTGACCCTTTGTGACCGACGCCGACGCTGCTGCACCCAAGCGGCGGCTCCTCGGGCTGCGCGTCGGTCAGCGTCCTTCCGCGTGGTGACGGCCTTACCGTAGGTCCCGCCGCCGGAGCGATCCCGGCCCGCGTTCCTGAACCCCCGCAGCCCCCGGCTCCGGGGGTTTTCTTTTGCGCGAACCCCAGAAGGACACCACCATGAGCCTCCGCGTCGGCATTGTCGGGATCAGCGGTTTTGGCGGCGGCGAGGCGATGCGCCTGGTCGCGAACCACCCATCCTTCGAGCTGATCTACGCCGCAGGCGAGGGCAGCGCCGGCAGCCGTTTGGTGGACCGCTTCCCCGGTGTGCCGGCCAAGCTGGCCGACCTGGTGATCGAGAAGTGGGATCCCGTGACCCTGCCGAAGCTGGACGTGCTGTTCGCGTCGCTGCCCACGGGCGCCTCGGCCGAGGCGCTGGCGCGCGTCCCCAAGACCGTGAAGATCGTCGATTTCGGCGGCGATCACCGTTACGTCGAGGGTTGGGCCTACGGCTTGGCCGATATCTGGCCAGCCCGGATCGCGGGTCGGAGCCGCGTTGCCAACCCCGGCTGCTTCCCCGCGGCGACGCTGACCGCGCTGGCGCCGCTGCTAGCCGATAAGCTGATCGAGCCCGGCAACATCGTGATCGACGCCAAGACCGGCATCTCCGGCGCCGGCCGGGGCGGCGGCGACAGCCGGTTCGGCTACGCGGAGAGCAACGAGAACCTGGTGCCCTACGGCCTGCTCCAGCACGTCCACATGCCCGAGATCGCCGCGACAATCGAGCGGTTGAGCGGCGGCAGCGCGGCCGGGCTTGTGTTCGTGCCCCATCTGGTGCCGATGACCCGCGGCATCCTCGTCTCGATCTATTGCCGCGGCCGCGCCACCACGGACCAGTGCCTGGATGCGGCCCGGCGCTTCTATGCCGGGCGGGCGTTCGTGCGCGTGACCGACAAGCCGCCGCAGACCAAATGGGCCACCGGCTCGAATCTCGCGTTCGTTAGCTATGCGGCCGATCCAGAGCGCGACTTGGTGATCGCGATGGGCGTGGTCGACAATCTCGGCAAGGGAGCGGCCGGCCAGGCGGTGCAGAATGCGAACCTGATCTGCGGCCTGCCGGAAACCGCGGGGCTGGACGGCAGCCCTGTTTGGCCGTGATGAAGGCGGCCCTCCAGGCGACCGTTCAATCCGCTTCGCAGGTCCGCTAGGGGCGGAAGCGGACGGTGATCCCGTCCAATAGATCGGGTTCACACCCCAGGTCCCCCGGCACAGGCCGGAACACACAAAAAGACCGGCCGGACCTTTTGAGGTCCGACCGGTCTTGGTTTCAGTCTGTCCCGTCGCGGTCCGGCTCAGTGCCGCGGCAGGGTGTGCAGCGCCTTCAGGAACACGTCGACGTCGGACCTGGTGTTATAGAAGGCCAGAGAGGCCCGCACCGACTGATCGACGCCGAACCGGCGCAGGGCCGGCAGGGCGCAGTGATGGCCCGAGCGCACCGCGATGCCGTGCGCGTCGAGATGGTGGGCCACCGCCTCGTTCTCCTGCCCCTCGATCACGAAGGACATCACGCTCGCCTTCTCGCGGGCCGTGCCGATCAGGCGCAGGCCCTTCACCTCGGCGAGACCGCCCTGCGCATACTCCAGCAGGTCGTGCTCGTAGGCGGCGATCGCCGGCAGGCCGATGCTCTCCAGATAGTCGAGCGCCGCACCGAGGCCGACGGCCCCCGCGATGTCCGGCGTGCCCGCCTCGAACTTCTCCGGGGCGCCCTTGTAGACGGTCCGGGTGAAGGTGACGTCCTCGATCATGTGCCCGCCGCCCTGCCAGGGCGGCATCGCCGCGAGCAGATGCGTCTTGCCGTAGAGCGCCCCGATCCCGGTCGGCCCGAAGACCTTGTGGCCGGAGAAGACCAGGAAGTCGGCGTCGAGGGACTGCACGTCCAGCGGCATGTGCGGCGAGGATTGCGCCGCATCGACCAGCACCGGCACCCCGTAGGCATGGGCGAGCGCGATGATCTCCCGAACCGGGTTCACGGTGCCGAGCGCGTTCGCCACATGGGTGATCGAGACGATCTTCGTGCGGCCCGAGAGCAGCGCCGCGTATTGCTCGAAGATGATCTCGCCCCGGTCGTTGACCGGGATCACCCGCAGCGTCGCCCCGGTGGCCTGGGACAGGAGCTGCCACGGCACGATGTTGGCGTGGTGCTCGATGGTCGAGACGATGATCTCGTCGCCCGGGCCGATATTGGCCCGCCCGAAGGAATTGGCGACGAGGTTGATCGCTTCCGTGGTGCCGCGCAGGAAGACGATGTCGTCCTTCGACGGGGCGTTGATGAAGCGCCGAACCGCCTCGCGGCCGCCCTCGAACAGGTCCGTGGAGCGCGCCGCCAGGGTGTGGGCGGCCCGGTGGATGTTCGAGTTGTGCCGCCCGTAGAACTCGGAGGTCGCGTCGATCACGGCCTGCGGCTTGTGGGTGGTGGCGGCATTGTCGAGCCAGACCAGCGGGTGGCCGTTGACGCTCTGGTGCAGGGCCGGGAAGTCCCGGCGGACATGCTCCACGTCGAACGGCGCCGCCACCGGGCTCGCCCCCTGCGCGGTGAGCCGCGGCGCCGGACCCGGATAGCGGGCGGGCTCGACCCGGGGGCTGGCCGGCGCCTTGCGGGCCGGGCCGGGGCCGGCATTCAGGAAGTAGTAGTCGGAGACCGGCGCCTCGGGCGCCCGGGACAGGTGCCCGGTCCGCGCGAAGCTCTCCTGGGCGACGTCCCCCCCCGACCGCGACGGGTCGGCCGGCACCAGCTGCGGCGCGACCGCATGCGCGAAGGCGTTGGCGCGGGGATGATCCCCGGCGACCTGGCGTTGCAGGTCGGGACCACCCGGGAACGCGAAGTCCGGCAGGACCGGGCGCGGGCTCGCCGGATGGACCGGCGGGATCGCGGCAACGTCGAAGAAGGCCGGGCTCGCGGGGGCGAGGTTCGGCACGGTCGGGCCGGTGAGGCCCGGCACGCCGAGAGCAGGCCCGCCGAACGAGCGGGCTCCGAGCGCCGAGGCGTCCGGCTGCAGGCCGGAGGGTTGCCCCCCGGCCGGCACCGAGGGGATTCCCGTCGCCGCGCTCGGGAACGGGGCGCCGCCCGGTCCCTGAGGCAGGCCTTCGAGGGCCTGCGGGACCTGGGGTCCCGCGGGCAGCGTCGGGGCGAGGGGCTGGCTCGCGGCCTGCCCCTGCTGGTAGATCTCACGGGCGAGGCGCCCGATGAGATCGCTATGGGCGAGCTCGGCCGGGCTCGCCTCCGGTCGACCGAAGGCCAGTCCCTCAGGCATAGTCATGGTAGTTGCCGAGGAGGACGTTATCGAGGCGGGCGATCGCGTCCTCGACCAGCACGGCCGCCGAGAAGTAGCGGGTCACCAGGTGCGAGGCGATCGAGTGGTCGTTGGTGCCCGCGTAGCGCACCGACAGGCCGGGCTCGATCTCGCCGGTCACGCCGGTCTTCTGCAGGCCGACCACACCCTGCTCGCCCTCGCCGACGCGCAGCAGCAGGATCGAGGTGGTCTCGGCGCCGGTGACCGGATCGATGTCGATCGGCAGCTTGTCGCTCGGCACCAGCGGGACGCCGCGCCAGGTGATGAACGGCGCGCCGAACAGGTGAACGACGACCGGCGGCACGCCGCGGCGGGTGGCTTCCCGGCCGAAGGCCGCGATGGCGCGCGGATGCGCGACGAAGAAGGCCGGCTTCTTCCAGACCAGGGTCAGCAGCTCGTCGAGATCGTCCGGGGTGGGCGGGCCGCCGCGGGTGGGGATGCGCTGGCGCGGGCCGACCTCACCCAGCAGGCCGAACTGCGAGTTGTTGAGGAGCTCCCACTCCTCGCGCTCCTTCACCGCGTCGACGGTGAGGCGGATCTGCTCGCGGAGCTGGTCGATCTCGTTGGAGTAGAGGTCGGTGACGCGGGTATGGGTGTTGAGGATCGTCTGGATCGTCGAGAGGTGGTACTCGCGCGGGTGGGATTCGTAGTCGACGAAGGTGGTCGGCAGGCGCGGCTCGCCGGTATGGACTGCCAGCAGCTCGATGCCCTGCTCGCCGTGCGAGCTGGTATGGCCCTTCAGCCGCTCCTGCTCGTCCCGGTACTGCGCGATCTTGGCGCGGATCTCGTCGTTCTCGAGGGCGTCCGGATCGAGGGTCAGGAGGGTGACCGCCGAAAGCGCCTTGACGGCCGGGGCGGGCGCGCCGGCGCTGAGGATGTCGCCGTCGCCGAAATAGTCGCCGCGGGTGGCCAAGCCCTGGCGCAGGCGGCCCTTGTAGGGCCCCGAGAAGGTCAATTCGACCGTGCCGTCCGCCACCACGGTCAGGCTACGAGCACCGGCGCCCTCTTCGTGGATGATCTTGCCGGCCTTGTGCTTGCTCTCGGTGAAGCGCTCGGCGATCTTGGCCAGTTCGGCATCGCCCAGCCGGCTGAACAGCGGCACCGCCCGCAACGACGCGGGACGGATCGCCCGGTCCTTGCTCTCGGTGACGAGGTCAACGCGGCCGGGCCGGGCCAGGACGACGGCGCGGCGGTTGACGCGGTAGACGCCGCCCGCGACATCCACGAAGGGTAGGAGTCGGAGGAGCCAGCGCGGCGTGTTGGCCGCGTTCTGGACCGACGTGACGGTGGCTGTCGCAAGATTGCGTGCCGCCGTGGCGCTCACGCTCAGACCCGGTCCACTCATCGTTCGTCCTCTTTCATGTCGATTGCGGGCGCGCCGCATCGGCCCGTGCATCGGCAAGCCGCCACCGTCAGGTGCGGGCCGGGCGCAAGGTTTGGTTGATTCCGGCAGGGCCGGATGGCCGCGCCGCCTTTATGGGATCCGCTTCGTCGCGCAGCCGCATAGTCGTCGGCCGGCGCGACACTGCTCACCGCTTCGGTGAACCAGCAAAGCCAAGGTAGGCTTTGATTCTGCACCTGGTCAACGAAACGATTTTTCTTATTTATCGGCGCTTCGTGGAAGGCATCGCCCCGAAACGCCAATATCCTAGAACGAAGCCGGCGCAATGCGCCCCAATGAGAGAATTGCGTTCTCGTCAAATCGCCAATCCTCAAGGATTAGCGATGCTATTCTAGAGAAAAATTTTCCTTGCTTGGATGAGATCCCGGCCTGGATCAGATCCCGTCCCCGAAGCCGAAGGACTGGTCCATGCTCCGCGCCGGCTCCTCACCCGCGGCGAGGCGCGACACCACCCGGGCCGGCACGCCCGCCACGGTCGTGTGGGGCGGCACGTCGTGCAGCACGACGGCGGCGGCGGCGACTTTGGCCCCCTCGCCGACCCGGATGTTGCCGAGCACCTTGGCCCCGACGCTGAGCAGGACCCCACGCTCGACCTTCGGGTGCCGGTCGCCGCTCTCCTTGCCGTTGCCGCCGAGCGTCACCGACTGGAGGATCGACACGTCGTCGGCCACCACCGCGGTCTCGCCGATGACGACCCCGGTGGCGTGGTCGATGAACACCCCGGAGCCGATCCGGGCGGCCGGGTGGATGTCGCAGCCGAACACCTCCGAGATGCGGCTCTGGACATGCAGGCTCAGCGTCGCCCGGCCCTGGTGCCAGAGCCAGTGGGCGACTCGGTAGGCTTCCAGCGCCGCCAGGCCCTTGTAGAACAGGAACGGGTCGAGGTAGCGGCGGCAGGTCGGGTCGCGCTCGCGGATGGCGATCAGGTCGCGCGCGGCATTCGCCCCGGCATGCGGATCCGCCTCGAAGGCGGAGAGGCAGAGGTCGCGCATCGACAGCCGCGCGAGGTCGCCGTCGCCGAGGCGATGGGCGAGGCGGTACGCGAAGGCCTGGGCCAGGCTGCGCTGGTCCAGGATCGTCGCCTGGACGATCCCGGCATAGAGCGGCTCCTCGACCAGGACGGCCTCGGCCTCGGCGCGGAGTTCGGCCCACAGGTCGCCCTCGACGGTGCCGCGGCTGTTGGCGCGCGGCGACGGGATCGCGGCCGAGGCGGTCACGTCCGGTGGGTCCGGCGACGGATCCTGATCGTGAGCGCCATCAATGCACCAGCTGGAACAGGTCAGCCAAGTAGCGTTCGAGCGTCTCGTGCCCCTCGAACTTCACGTCGACCGTGGCTGAGTGACCGCTCTGCTGGTGGATGCCGACGATCCGACCCCTGGCATGGCGCCAGATCCCCAGGATCTCCGCGAGGTCGAGTCGTTGGAACACCACCTGATCACCTTGCGCCATCGTTGCTGAACCTTTCGCGCTGTCGTCCCTGCGAGAGCCGATCGTGCCGGCCTGATTCCGGTGTCCGAAGGCGGCCTCGCGAGCCACCGACCCGTCCCAAGAAAGCCCTTCCGTCTGCTCCACGTCGGAGGAGAAGGTTTCGTTCGCGAATTGCTCCAGAAAGAGCATGATCTTCACTAACCCACTGAACTTGCTTGATAATTACTGGTTCAACGGCGTTTGGCAAGGCTTGTTCCCAAAAGCCCCGAGGGCTAACCCGATGGCCGGGGGCCGCCGGAGCGGCCTTTCGAGTCGCGATACGAGACCACGACACGGGACCTCCATGAGCACCTTTCTTCCGCCGCTCGCGGGCGGCCTGCTGATCGGCCTGTCAGCGGCCATGCTCCTGCTGCTGAACGGCCGGATCGCCGGGATCAGCGGCCTGGTCGCCGGGCTCGGCCGGCCCGGGGGCGCGCGCTGGCTCGCCGACGCCGCCTTCCTGCTCGGCCTGATCCTCGGGCCGCCGGCCTTCGCGCTGCTGGCGGGGCACTGGCCGGCGATGCGGATCGCCGCGGGCCTGCCGGTCCTGGCGCTCGCCGGCCTGCTGGTCGGCTTCGGCACCCGGCTCGGCTCCGGCTGCACCTCCGGGCACGGGGTGTGCGGGCTGGCCCGGCTGTCGCCGCGCTCGATCGCGGCGGTGCTGGTCTTCCTCGCCACCGGCATGCTGACGGTCGCGGCCGTCCGGGTGCTCGCATGAGCGCGGCCCTGCGCATCCTCGCGGCCCTGGCCGCGGGCCTCACCTTCGGGCTCGGCCTGGCGCTCTCCGGCATGCTCGACCCGGCCCGGGTCCGCGGCTTCCTCGACGTGGCCGGCGCCTGGGATCCCAGCCTGGTCTTCGTCCTCGGGGGCGCCGTCACAGTGTCGGGGCTCGGCTACCTCCTGAGCAGGCGCCTCCCTGCTCCCGTGCTGGATGCCCGGTTCGACCTGCCGACCCGGCACCGGATCGACGCGCCGCTGATCCTCGGCGCCGCCCTGTTCGGGATCGGCTGGGGGCTCTCGGGCTTCTGCCCCGGCCCTGCGGTGGCGGCCCTGTCCACGGGGGCGGTGCCGGTCCTGGTCTTCGTCGTGGCGATGCTGATCGGCATGGCGCTCCACGGCCTGCGGCCGGCCGCACCGACAGGGCATCCGCGGGGCGTCAGCCCCCCGGCCTGACCGGCGGCCGATCAGGCCGCGCGCGCCGCACCCGGTGTGATACCTCAGAGGCTCTCGATCCAGTTCTGCAGGATCGAGAGCGGCTCCGGGCCGCGACGCGGGCCGAGGCACTGCGCCGCGTCGCTCGGCACGAAGCCGAAGCGGCGCTTGAAGGCGCGCCGGAAGGTACGTTCATCCGAAAATCCGACCGCGTAGGCGATCCGCGAGACGCGCGCCGGCTGCACGTCGTCCCGCATGAGCATCCGCATCGCATGCATCAGGCGGCGGTCGCGGATGTAGCTGACGATGCCGTTCGGCACGAATGCGCGGTACAGGCTTGAGCGCGACAGGCCGAGCCGCGCGGCGATCAGGGCCGGCGAGAGCTTCGGGTTACCGAGTTCCGTCTCGATGAAACGGCGGACCCGGATCCGCACATCCTGATGCTGGGCCGGACTCCCCGCCTCGCGGCCGCGCAGCCAGGTCGCGCAGAGCTGGGTGATCGCGGAGGCGGCCGCCAGGGCTTCGCGCCGGTCCAGGCGGTCGCCGCAGGCCACGACGTTGGCGACGAAGCCGTGGACCAGGCGTCCGAACGGGTCGCCGTCATGGTCCAGGGGGCGGCCGTGTAGGGCGTCCGGGCGACAGCCCTGCTTCTCCAGCAGGGCGCGGGGGATCAGCACGTTCGTGGCATCGACGGCGTCCGCGACGATGCGCACGGGCTGCGCCAGATCGAACACGATGCACTGGACTTCGGTGACCGGCTCGGCGGCGTGGTCCGTCTCGACCAGGCTGCGACCGCGCCGGTAGAATTGCAGCAGGATGTGATCCAGCCCCTGCTGGCGGATCATCTCCGGCGACCGTTCGAGGATGTGGGCCGGCGCGATCACGTCACCGACCAGCAGCTCGCCGAGGTGATAGCTGCGCATCGCGATCGGGACGCCGAGATCGCTCTCGGGTCCGAAGCTGACCGCGAAGACCGGCGCGAGGTGCTCCCGCCAAGCCCGGCCCCGCGCGCCCGGATCGTCGGGCGGTTCGAAGTGCAGGCAGGCGATGCCGGGGGCCGGAATCTCGGGATCCGCTTCGGGCGGACGGGATGCCCCCGCGCCTGCATCGGATGCCGGGGACACGATCGAGCCGCGCCGGCGTTCGTCCGGATCCGTGATGGCGATGGTTCTGCGCTGTCGCATAGTATCGGATCCGCAATGATCCCGGTCTCCATCGATGAACGCCGGTCTTCGATAGATTTTATCGTACGGGATCGAATGAACACACCGATGCGTACCGATTCGGATCGACACATCTCGGCAGGCCCTCTCGGCGACTTCTCGTGCCGGTCGATCCGGATCGAGAGCGCTCGCCGAGTGGCTCCGCGGCATGCAGTATGTCTCAAAAGGGGTGAAGGAAATGCCAAAGCGCGCGTGCGACGCATCGTGTGGCGGTGCGGTCATAGCCTGTAGAACGCGCGCCGGCTTAAGGTCGAAATCTCGCCTTCATCAAGACTGTACGGACGCTTCTCATGTCGGACCAGCATGATCCCATCAGCCATGTGGGCGAATGCGGCGGCTCTGTCATGCGAGCGTTCCGCGCCGGACATCGGCACGGCCGGGCGCGGCGCGGCCTCCTGCTCGGCTGTTCCCTCGCCGCGCTGGTTGCGCCTCTGGAGCCGGCGGGCGCTCAAAGCGTCACGAGACGCTCGCCCTCATTCCAGAGCCTGACGGCAGCGGATTTCGACACGCCCGAGTACCGGGCCGATTGGGGCCTCGCCCAGATCGACGCCGCGACCGCCTATGCACGCGGCTTCACCGGCCGCGGCGTGCTGGTGGCGGTCTACGATACCGGCATCGATCGGAATCATCCGGAATTCGCCGGGCGAATCTCGCCTGCGTCACGAAACTTCTTCTCGGCCCCCGGCATCATCTTCGATCCCGCTTTCGTCCAAGACACGCAGGGGCATGGCACGCACGTGTCGGGCACGATCGGCGCGGCCCGAGACGGCTTCGGCACCATGGGCGTCGCCTACGACAGCACGATCTTGACCCTCTACACGCTGCCGCCCTCCAGCGCGTCGAAGATCATACCGGACCTCGACGTGGATGGCTCCGGGGCCATAGACCACGCGACCCGGCAGGGCGCGAGGATCTTCAACGGCAGCTATGGGCCCGCATTGCCCCAACTCTACATCAGAGACGATCAGGGAAATCGGATTCCCAATCCGAATTACGTGGAACTTCAAGGTCAACAATACAGACTCGATCAAACGAAGAGCGAGTACGACGCGATCAAGAGGGCGGCCGACAGCGGCATGCTGCTCGTGTTCGCGGCCGGCAACGATCGCCGTGATCAACCCGTCATCTCCGTGAACCCGAGCGGGGCAGCTCTGTATCCCTATATTCGTCCCGGCAACGCGGACAGGGACGTCTACCAGTTCTACGATGATGCGGGTCACCCGATCGACCAGAGCTGGATCGACTTCTCGGGTGTCGCCGGCTCGATCGTTTCCGTCGTCGCCACCGACCGCAACAACGCGATCGCTTGGTTCAGCAATTGGTGCGGCGTCACCGCCGCTTGGTGCATTGCCGCGCCAGGGTTCAACATCCTCTCGACCGTCCCCGGCGGCTACGATCTCATGAGCGGCACCTCGATGGCGGCGCCGCACGTCGCAGGCGCGGCCGCGGTTCTGCGCCAAGCCTTCCCGTTCCTCACGGCGCCGCAGATCGCCCAGACGATGTTCACCACCGCCACCCCAATCGGGCCGGCCTACATCTACGGTTGGGGCCTGCTCAACCTCGGCAAGGCGATCGACGGGCCGGGCCAGTTCACCTCCACCTGGACGGTCGACACCCAGGGCTATTACGGCCGCTTCGCCAACGACATCTCCGGGCCAGGCGGCCTGATCAAGACCGGGGCCGGCATCCTCGATCTCACCGGCACCAATAGCTACGCGGGCGGCACCACCATCAACGGCGGCGTCCTCGGCGTGCTGGCCGACCGCAACCTCGGCGCGGCCAGCGGCGGCTTGAGCTTCGGCGGCGGCACCCTGGAGGTGCTGGCCGACGGCTTTGCCACCGCCCGACCGGTGACGCTGAACAGCACCGGCACGCTCCAGATCGATACCGGGACCTCCAGCTTCGCTGGTGTGATCGCGGACGGGACCGGGCCGGGCGCGCTGGTCAAGACCGGGCCCGGTACCGCCAGCCTGTCGGCAGCCAACACCTATACGGGCAGCACCCTGGTGGTGGCCGGCACGCTGGCGCTGACGGCGACCGGCAGCCTCGTCTCACCGATCACCGTCGGCACGGCCGGAATTTTCCTCAACGCCGGCACCGCCTCCGGCGGTTTGGCCAATGCCGGCTACACGACCAACACCGGCTCGATCACCGGCGGCGTGACCAATGCCGGCACGCTGACCAGCAGCGGCTGGATCTCCGGCGGCCTCGCGAATGCCGGCTACACCGCAAACACCGGCACGATCGGCGGCGGCGTGACTAATACCGGCATCCTCACCACCAGCGGCACGCTTTCCGGCGGCGTGATCAACACCGGGACCCTGGTCGCCAGCGCCGGCCGGGTCGACGGCGCGATCCGGAACGCCGCCGGCACCTTCGCGGTCACCGGCACGGTCGCCAGCGACGGCGCCTTCACCAACGCCGCCGGCGCCACCCTGGCGGTGGCGGGCGGCGGCGCCTACGGCCTGGCCGGCGCGCTCGGCAACGCCGGCACGGTCGCGGTCGCCTCCGGGGCGAGCCTGTCGGCCGCCGAGATCGGCAATGCCGGGCTGCTGGTCAGCGACGGCACCTTGAACGGCCCCGTGTCCAACACCGGCACCGCCCGCCTGTCCGGACAGCTCAATGGTGCCCTGAGCAACACCGGCGCCCTGCTGTTCACCGGCTCGATCACCGGGATCACCGCGCTTTCCACCTCCGGCCCGCTCGACCTCGGCGGCGGCGCGTTCAGCGTCGCGAACCTGTCCGGCTCGGCCGGAGCCGTCCTGGGCAACGGCCGGCTTACGGTCGGCAGCGCCGGCTCGTCGACCTATGCCGGCACCATCGTGGACGGCGGCAGCGCCACGACGCTGACCAAGGTCGGCACCGGCACGCTGAACCTCACCGGCTCCGGCCGCTTCTCCGGCCCGACCACGATCCAGGCGGGTACGCTGTCGCTCAACGGTTTCTGGACCTCGCCCGTCACGGTGGCGCAAGCCGGGACCCTGCGCGGCACCGGCACGGTCGCCGCCCCGGTGACGGTGGCCGGCGCCCTGCGGCCCGGCAACTCGCCCGGCACCCTGACGGTGGCCGGCCCGGTGAGCTTCGCCCCCGGCAGCGTCTTCGGGCTCGACATCGACGGGACCGGCACCGGCGCCGGAGCGGGCAATTATTCCCGCCTGCTGGCTCTCGGCCCGAGCGGCGCGGTGGCGGCCAACGGCCCCCTCGTGCCGAGCTTGCGCGGCATCACCGGCAATGCCGGCAACACCTTCACCCCGGCGCTCGGCCAGCGCTTCTCGGTGCTGGTGGCGCAGGCGGGTCTCGGCGGCTCGTTCAGCAGCCTGGCCCAGCCGGCAGCCGGCTTGGCCGCAGCCACACGCTTCGACGCACTCTACGGTACCACCGGCCTCGACCTGGTGGTGACGCCCGCCGCCTACGGCAACCTCGCCCCCCTGGGCCTGGCCCAGACCGGCAATGCCCGGGCGGTGGGCGCGGCCCTCGATTTGGCCCGGCCGGATGCCGGCACGCGGCCCGACGCGGCCCGGGCGCGGGTGTTCGATCCGCTCTACGCCGCCGCCCCCGCCACCCTGGCGGGTGGGCTCGCGAGCCTGTCGGGCCAGAGCTACGGCGATGCGTTGGTCGCCGACCTGACGGCGCGCCGGCTGGTCACCGCCACGATCGACCGGCACCTGACCCTCGGCGGCGGCGGCAGTGCCAGCTTCAGCGCCGGCGGCGCCGGGCTCGGACCCAACCGCACCGCGCTCGACCTGCGCGGCGGCGCGGGAGCCCCCGACCAGCCGCTGGCGACCGGCGAGGGCCGGATCTGGGCGGACGCCCTCTACGGCTTCGGCAGCCGCGGCGGCGACCGCGCCGCGGGCGGGGCGGATCTCGATGCCGGCGGCCTGCTGCTCGGGGTCGACCGTCAGGTCGGGCGCGACACGGTCGTGGGCGGCGCGTTCAGCTACCTGCGCGAGACCGGCGCGTCCCGGAACGGCGGGGCGGGCATCGGGCTCGGGACGTTCAGCGCCGACAGCTACGGCGGCACGCTCTACGGCCGCGCCCGGCTGGGCGCGGTGGTGCTGCGCGGCACGGCCGGGGGCGCCTATGCCGATGGCCGGGTCAACCGGACGGTGACGCTGGGCTCGGCGCTGGTGCGGGCCAGCGGCGCGCCCGGGGGGGCCGATCTCGGCCTGTCCGGATTTGCCGGCTATGCGATCGGCACCGGCCTGCCGGTGGAGTTCGTGCCGGAGCTGGGCTTCAGCTACGACCGGCTGAGCCGGGGCCGCGTGGCCGAGCGCGGCGGGCTGGCCGCGCAGGCCTTCACCACGGCGGCGCTCGAGAATGCGCGGCTCCTGGCCGGCGGCCGGCTCGCCAGCCTCGCGGTGGACGAGGCCGCGGGTCTGCGCCTCGAAGCCCGAGCGTACTGGGCGCACGAGCTGGCCGACACCGCGGCTCTGGTGCGCTCCAGCCTGTTCGGGGCGCCGTTTTCGACCCGCACGAGCGCGCTGGCCCAGGACGGGGCCGTGCTGGGCGTGAGCCTGTCCGGCCCGGTGGCGGAGGGCTTCTCCCTCTCGGCGAGCTACTCGGGCGAAGTCCGACCCGGCGCCAACGCTCAGGTCTTCTCTGCCGGCCTGCAGGCCGCTTGGTAAGCGGATTCCCGATCGCGGCGGCTTTCGGGTCGCGGCGATCGGAGGCTTTCGGGCGAAGGCTCAGGGTCCGTAGGGAGCCGTTCCGCCCCCATGTGCGCCACGTTCGGATTTGATGGGCACGGCACCGGTCGCCGGCCGCTTAACCATCTCGCCAGGCCCTCAGCGTGTAGTTTGATCACTAAGTACAACTCACGATTGTAATCAACAATGCGATCGGCGACCATCGGTCCGCACGTTTGCGTAAGGGTCGACATGAGAGCGATCGAGATCCGTTATCCCGCCAGGCCGAGCATCCCGATGTTTCGCGAAGCGATCACCGCGGCGGCGGCGATCGGCTTCCTGACTGGCGGCGGCATTCGGATGGTCACCGGCCTGGGCGATACCCGGCACGTCCTGATAGGCGCCCTGTATCTGCCGCTCGGGGCGATTGCGGCGGCCGTGCTGGCGGGCGTCGTCGTGAATCTGGTCGCGTTGCCGGCATTGAGCTTGACCCTATCCGGACGTCGGCTGCCGGCGAATGCCTACCGTGCAGCCGGCGCATTGTCGGGCGTTGCGGCCTTCGCGAGTGCCTTCCTGCAGTTTAGTCCGGTGGCGGCTTAGATCCGGGCGCTACGAGCGGGCTACCAACGTCGCGAGCCTTCCGCATCGAGGCGGTGAGCATGCTGGCGCGATGTTTCTCGTGAAACATCGGGTCTGGCTTTTTCCTCCCAGGATCATCGGCAGAGCCGCTCCGCGGCTCCGGCTCAGGCCGGACGGGTACGTGCAGGCATCAAGCGATCGGCCTCTCACCAAAGCCGGGCGTTCGGAGATCGAGACAAAGCCGTTCCGCCGATGGCGTGGTGCATGGGTATATCCCGGATCCGCCGCCCGCCGATCGTGATCGGCGCCGCAGCCTTTCACTTCGGGGTTGCGCCGACGGCGTCCGCCTGTTTCGAAGATGTCCCGCAATCTTCGGGGACACGTTTTGGCCACGCCACCGACCTCAAGCGCCCTGCGCCTCGCCATCATCGGCGGCGGTTTCACCGGCGCGGTCCTATGCATCCATGCTGTGCCGGCCTCAACGGGCCCTCTCGACATCACCGTGCTGGAGCCCCGGGCGGAGCTCGGGCGCGGCGTTGCCTACAGCACCCGAGACCATTCCCACCGCATCAACGTGCCGAGCGACCGTCTCGACATCGCCGCGGGCGAGTCCGGGGCCGCCACCGCTTGGCTGTACGCCCGTGGCGTCCTGCCCGATCCCGCCTGCGAGGACGAGACGGGTGCCTACGTGCCGCGGGCCGCGTATGGATCCTATATCGGCGCCGTCCTGGCTCAGACCCTCGCGACTTCGTCAGACCGTGTGCGCCTGCACCACCTGCGCACGACCGCTCAAGAGGTGCAGGCGGTGGACGGGGCGTGGATGATCGTCACCCGATCGGGTGAGCGGATCACGGCCGACCGCGTCGCCCTGTGCTTCGGTCACGCCACGCCTGCACGACCCTGCCGGCTCGGTCCCGGGGTCGCGGAATCTCGCCGCTTCGTCGCCGATCCCTGGGCAGCCCATGCGCTCGCCGGGATCGGACCGGACACCTCCGTTCTGGTGGTCGGCACTGGGCTGACCATGGCGGACGTGGTGACGAGCCTCGATGCCGGGGGTCATCGCGGCCCGATCACCGCGATATCCCGGCGGGGCCTCCTGCCGAAGGCCCACGGGATCTTCCGGATGGATCTCGATGTCGTCGGCGCACAGCCGCCCCGCACGGCGCTGGACCTGCTCCGGTTGGTTCGGCGGGAAGTCGCCGCGATCGATCCGGCCCTGGGCTGGCACCCGGTCGTCGATTCCCTGCGCGTCGCTCTGCCCGATCTCTGGTCCGGTCTGCCGGCCGCGGAGAAGCGGCGTGTCGTTCAACGTCTGCTGCCGTTCTGGGAGGTCCATCGCTTCCGCATCGCGCCGCAGATCGAAGCGGCGCTGACGCGCGCCCGGGCGGAGGGCCGCCTGACGGTGGAGCGGGCCGCCGTGACCGGCCTGGATCTCGGCCCGGACGGGCGGTTGGAGGCGGAACTGCGACCCAGCCGCGGCGAAACCGAGCGTCGCCGGTTCGACGCGGTGGTCTTGTGCACCGGGCCGGAGCGTGACGTTACCCGCAACCCACTGGTCGCCGCCCTGATCGCCGATGGGACCGCCAGCCTCGACGCGGTCGGTCTCGGCCTTGCCGTCGATCGCCTCAGCCGCGTGCTCGATGCCACGGGCCGGCCCCGGCCCGGCCTCTATGCGTTCGGGCCGATGACCCGGGGCAGCTTCGGCGAGATGACCGGCGCCCCCGACATCGCGCATCACATCGAGACCACGGTGGGCGGCCTGCTTGCCAACTAGATCTGAGGATCGATTACCCGTTCCGGTCAGGCATCGGTGCCGCCCTGACGGAGCGCGGCGGCGGCCTTCACGATGGACAGAACGCCGGTGCGCGTGGTCTGGTCGGGAATCGACCGGAACGCCGCCACGAGATCCATGATCTCGGGATCGTCGAAGAGGGCCTGGACGGGCTCAGCGCCTGCATCCATCGGCGACTTATCTGCGAAAAACGTTTCGACCGGCACCTTGAGCTGGTCCGCGATCATCTGGAGGCGGCTCGCGCCGACACGGTTGCGACCCTTCTCGTACTTCTGCACCTGCTGAAAGCTCACGCCGATCGCGTGACCGAGCGTCGTCTGGCTCAGGCCCTGCGCGGCCCGGAGGGCCGCGATGCGGCTCCCGATCGCGCGATCGGCGTCTGTCGCCAGCTTCGGTTTGGTCACGGTGGTCATGTCGAAACGGTCTCTCACGGCGTGGGGTCGAGGTCGACCACAATCCACAGGCTGCTTAACTGCATCGCGCACGATTGAGTTTCGCACCGCCATGCAACCCTCGCTTGTGCAACATGCATATCTTGGCCGTATCGGCGCGTCGATGCCACCGCGTCATCGCGTCGTCGACCGGAACGCGCGAAGTGTTGATCCGCAGCAGGCGGCCGGGACCGAGGATTGGCCTCGATCCCGAGGATCATCGGGCAAGATCGAACTCAACTTGGAATGGATCCAAGTTATATTAGAATTGATCTACAACATAGCGGTTGCTTCGACCAATACTCTGATGCCAACACGATCACGGCCGCGTGAGGCTGCGGTTTTCGTAGAGAGCACGGTCGTTTTTGTGCTCGCGTTAGAGGCATCAAGATGAACCGGTCCCGGGCTGAACCGACCTGGAGCGCAATCGAACGGTCGCTGGCCGGATCCCTGTATCTTGCGTTGCTTTCCACGACTTGTGCCATGATCGCGCCCGGCCCGGCCCGGGCGCAGCAGACCGCGCCCGCGACCGATATCGAGCTCTCCGAATTGAGCGTGACGGGCGAGGGAAGCGGCCGGATCCTCAACGGCGACCTGTACGGCGCCCGCGGAGCGGTCGGCGCGGTTCCCGGCTACGTCGCCAGCCGCAGCACGGTCGGCACGAAGACCGACACCCCAATCCTCGAGACGGCCCAATCCATCTCGGTCATCGGCCGCCAGCAGATCGAGGACCAGAACGCGCTGACGGTCACCCAGGCTTTGCGCTACACCCCGGGCGTCTTCGCCGAGTCGCGCGGCGGTGCCGGCTCGACCCGCCTGGAACTGTTCAACATCCGCGGTTTCACGGCCCCGGTCTTCCTGGATCAGATGGCGGTCATCGGTGGGCGCGACGCCAACACGTCGATCGACGTCTACCGTCTGGAGCGGATCGACATCATCAAGGGGCCGGCCTCGGTCCTGTACGGGCAGTCGGGCCCGGGCGGCATCGTCAACCTGGTCTCGAAGGTGCCGCAATTCGTCCACCACGGCGAGGTCTTCCTACAGGGCGGCGGTTTCAACGAGGTCCGGAGCGGCTTCGACGTCGGCGGCCCGATCGCGTCCGACATCCCGGGCCTGGCCGACCAGTTCGCCTACCGGGTGATCGGGCTCGGCTGGAACGGCGACGGGCCGGCCGCGACCACCAAGGTCGAGCGGGCCTTCATCAACCCGAGCATCACCTGGCGCCCATCCACCGACACGTCGCTCACCCTGATCGGCAATTACCAGCGTGATCCGTTCTCGGGCTTCTACGGCGGCTTTCCGGCGGTGGGCACCGTGTTCCCGCGCAATTTCGGCAGCGGCTTGTTCGGACGGCTGCCGGTGAATTTCTACGACGGCGATCGCAACATCGAGCGCTCCGACCGGACCCAGGCCTCGATCGAGTACCTGTTCGACCAGCGTATCGGCGAGAACCTGCGGTTCCACTCGGCCGGGCGCTACCTGCGCAACCAGGGCGACTACCGCAGCGTCTACGGCGCCTTCAACGACCGGAACGGCCCGACAGCCAGCGGGCCTCTCCTGGCGCGCTCGATCATCGGCACCAACGTGGCGGCCGAAGCCTACACGATGGACAACAACGTCATCGCCGAGTTCGATACCGGGTTCATCGCACACACGGCCCTGCTGGGCGTCGATCATCGGACCTTCAGCACCCGCACCAGCGGCACCCCGTTCCCGAGCGCCCCGGACCTCAACATCCTGGCGCCGAACTATGCCATGAACATCGCCTTCCCGGCCTTCAACACCACCGCGCGGGTCGATGCGCAGCAGACCGGCGTGTACTTTCAGGACCAGGCGAAGTTCGATCGGGTCGTGCTGACGCTCGGCGGGCGCTACGACGTCGCCCGCCAGACCGGCCCGACCCGCAGTTTTTCCGGAAACACCAGCACCTTGACGCTCCAGGACGCGCCCTCCGACGCCCTGACCTATCGCGCGAGTCTGCTGTACCAGTTCGACAGCGGCGTGGCGCCGTACGTGTCCTACAGCCAGGCCTTCGAGCCGATCGTGAGCGGGCGCGTGTTCGACAGCGCCTTCGGGTCGGTGGGCCGCGTGCCCGATCCGGTCCGCAGCGACCAGTATGAGGCCGGCATCAAGTATCAGCCGCCGGGCACCGACATCCTGCTGACCGCCGCAGTCTTCGACATCCGCCAGTCGAACCGGACCTCCGCGGATCCCCTGCGCCAGGGCTTCGTGGTCCAGACCGGCGAAGTCGGCGCCCAGGGCGTCGAGTTCGAGGCGCGGGCCAATCTGGCCGAGGGCCTGACGCTGATCGGCGGCGTCTCGCTCCTCGACATCCGCAACGTGCGAGATACCGGCAACACGACGAACGACCTCACCCGGCTGTCGGTGCCGCTCCAGGGGCGGCGCCCGGTACAGGTGCCGGACACGACGATCTCGCTGCTGGCGAACTACCGCTTTATCGACGGCCCCCTGCTGGGCCTCGGGATCGGTGGCGGTGTGCGCTATCTCGGCCCGTCCTGGGGCGATCCGGCCAACACCTTCCAGGTGCCGGAGAGCGTGGTGGTCGACGCGATCGCGTCCTATGACATGCGGCACTTCGCTCCGAGCCTGGCGGGCCTCACGGCGGAGCTGAACGTCCAGAACCTGCTCGACGAGCGCTTCGTCTCGAGCTG
The DNA here is from genome assembly GCF_022829515.1 of Methylobacterium sp. J-048. Lineage (GTDB taxonomy): Bacteria > Pseudomonadota > Alphaproteobacteria > Rhizobiales > Beijerinckiaceae > Methylobacterium. The sequence goes on along the minus strand of NZ_JAKSYL010000252.1, from coordinate 11,872 downwards.
CCTCTCCTACTCGGCCTGCTTCTACGGCCTGCCGCGCACGGTCTACGGAACCCTGCGCTATCGCTGGTGAGATAGCCTGATGCGCAACAGCTTCCGGCAGTCGATGGCGTGGCTGCACGCCTGGTCCGGCCTGATCGTCGGCTGGGTGCTGTTTACGGTCTTCTTCACCGGGACCGCGAGCTACTACCGGATCGAGATCTCGCGCTGGATGCGGCCCGAACTCCAGGCCGTTGCCACGCTCGGCCCCGAAGCGACGGCCGCCGCCGTGGAGCGCGGCGTCGCCTACCTGCAGGCACAGGCGGGCGAGGCCCGGGCGTGGTCGATCACGCCGCCCCGCCCGGACCTGCCCCTGTTCGAACTGTTCTGGCGGACCGCGCCGGGCCAGCCGCCGAGCCGCGTCTTCCTCGATCCGGCGAGCGGCGCACCGGCGGCGGTCCGCGACACGCGGGGCGGAAATTTCCTCTACCGCTTCCATTTCGAGCTGAACATGGCGCCCCTCTGGGGCCGCTGGGTCGTCGGCATCTGCGCGATGATCATGCTGATGGCGCTGATCTCCGGCATCATCACCCATCGGCGGATCTTCGCCGACTTCTTCACCTTCCGGCGGGACAAGTCCGCCCAGCGCGGCTGGCTCGACGCCCACAACGTCACGGGCGTGCTCGCCCTGCCGTTCCACCTGATGATCACCTATACGGGGCTCGTCACCCTGTCGTTCCTGTACATGCCCTGGGGCGTGACCACGGCCTATCGGGGCGACACGCAGCGTTTCTTCGCCGAGGCCGGCCAGATCACCGCACCGCGCCCGCCCGCGGGCCGGCCCGGCACCCTGGCGCCCGTCGGCCCGATGCTGGCGCGCGCGCAGGAGACGATCCACGAGCCCCTGGAGCGGATCTCGATCGCCAACCCGAAGGACGCGAACGCCACCGTGGTGGTCGTGTTCGAGGAGCCGCACGGGCTCGCGCACGAGCATCCGCAGGTCGCCTTCGACGGCACCACCGGCGCCATCGTGGAGGTCCGGGCGGGCGGGTTGAAGCCGGCGGCCAAGACCTTCACCACGATGGTCGGCCTGCACGAGGCGCATTTCGCCGGGCCGGCTTTGCGGGTGCTGTTCTTCCTGTGCGGGCTCGCCGGCAGCGCCATGGTGGCCACGGGCCTGCTGCTGTGGTCGGTGGCGCGCCTGCCCAAAAAGGCCGGGACCGCCTTGCATCCGGGCCTGCGCCTCGTCCGGGGCCTCAACATCGCGACCATCGCCGGGCTTCCGGCGGCCATCGCGGGCTATTTCCTGACCAACCGGATCCTGCCGGTGGGGCTGCCCGACCGGGCGCTCTGGGAGATCCGCGGGTTCTTCGCCGTCTGGGTGCTGATCGCCGCGATCGGTCTGCTGCGTCCCCAGCGCCGGGCCTGGCCAGAGGTCCTGAGTGCGGCCGCCGCCCTGTACGCGGCCGCCGCCGCGGCCGATGGAGGGCGGATGCAGCGGGCCTACGGGGCGGGCGACCCGGTCGATCCGCTGTTCGTCGGGGTCGATCTCGTCCTGCTCGGCTTGGCGGCCCTCCTGCTCTTCGCCGCCGGCAAGGCCGCCCGCTCCTCCAACGGCACCCGGCCCGCGCGCTCCCGCAGCGCGCCCCGGCAGGCCTTGAGCGGCACCGCCGCCGAGTGATCTTGGTCGATCTGTCGCGTGCGGGGCCTTGGACGGCTCGGATTGTGCGAAGCGCCATCCCAGTTGCCGATGCCATCCTATGAACGAGCCTGTCCGGAGATGCCGGGCGCAATATAAAAGCGCGCGCTTCTCCCTTCCCCCCCCTCTGCGAAGGAGGGGGGCCCCCGAAGGGGGTGGTGACTCAACCCCGCTCCGCGCCCCTGGGAAACCGCTTCGCGAACCAGTCGCGCAGGAGCTGGCGCTCGTAATACAGGCCGCCGGTGGAGAAGCGTGGGTTGGATGTCAGCAGGAAGTTGATGTCCGTGACCGTATCCTCGCCCTGCGCGACGATGCGGCCGCCCCGGCGCAGCGCGTAGGCGAGACGGATGCGCGGCGGCGTGGCGTCGGTCACCACGCGGACGCCGGTCGGCGAGGCGAAGCCCGGGCGGTCGAACCCGGCGAGATCGATGTCGAGGACGGTGATGTCCAGGCGCTCGTCCGGGCGAAGCCGGGCCTGGCCGAGATCGACCAGGATCCGCGTCAGCTCGGCCAGCGTCACCCGGAGCGGCTGGCCCGAGGCGAAGCGGTTCTCCGCGTCGGTGAAGCGTTCCGGCGCGGCGTAGCGGACCTGCACCTCGGCAGCGGCCGGTGCGGCCGCCAGCAGCATCGCGGCCAGGACGAGGCCGGCCCCGGCTGCAGCGCGCTTGCTCATGTCGAACCCATCATCTCGCGTGTCCTGATCCGTGGTTGCGGCCGTGTGTCGCCGGGCCGGATGCCGGATCGCCGGGACCGGGGCAGACGAACGTCACGCACCAGGGAAAACCCTTTGAACGGCCATCCGTTTCCGCGCCTCGAGCGACGGGGGCCGGCCGCGCACACATGCAATCGACGGCTGTGGCGTCCATAGTCTCGCCGCGTTCCGGGCGCCACCTGTCGCCATCAGCCCGCGAGGGCAGCCCTTCATGGGAGCGCGCACCGCTTGCTCAACTCTTTCCTGGCGATCCTCACCGTCATCGCGGTCCTGGCCCTTACGGCCTTGTTCAAGCTGCCGCTCCTGCCGTTCCGCCTGGCCGGACGTCTGCTGCGGGGTCGTCCGGCGGTCGCCTGATCGGACCGCCCGGATCATCCCGCCGCGTCGATGACGAATTCCATGCCGCGGCCCGGCCCCTGATCGGCATAGTCGACGAGCGCCAGCCCGCGCTCGGCGAGGGTCTCTTCGACGATCGCGCGTTCCTTGCGCACCATCTGGCCGATCGCGAGGGGCGTGAGGCGCGGACTCACCCGCCGCAGCTGGTCGATCCCGATGCTCGCCGGCGTGCCGTCGCCCTCGGCGATCCGTGCCAGTGCCAGGCCCAGATCCCGCGCCTTGGTCTCCGCGGCGGATTTCGGCTTGAACGCCATCTCGGTGTCTCCCTATTCCTAATTTCCAAGCCGTCGCGTCTCACGCGGCCTGCACATCCACGTTCACGTCGACGAACGCCCGGATCCAGACGCGCCGCCCCTTGGCGTCGTAGACCTCGACCTGCCAGCCCAACCAGTCGAACCGCTCGACCCGCTCCATCAGCCCGAGGGCGACCCGCTCGGCATGGGCGCGCATCTGCGCCATGTTCGGCAAGCGCCGGCCCTTGAGATCGGTCACCAGCTCGTGCCCGTCCGTGCAGTGGAAGCGGTAGAGCCTCGTCGGCATCGGCCGTTCCTCGATCAATCGACAGCCCTCCGGAACAGTTCGCGGCCGCGGCATCGGGACAGCCGGCCGAACCGAACCCACGGATTTTGTTCGCTATATGTTCTAGTGCGAACGGGGTCCGGATGCACGCGTGACCGCACGAACCGGCTGTGGAGATCCGTCCTGCCGGTTGCGGCAATCGGCCTGATGCCGGGCGCGCGGTGCTGAAGTCCGCGCTAAGCCACGACCGGGATGCCCAATCAGGGTCGCGGTGCGCGGTCGGCGGGGCGAGCGAACCGATCCGTCGATCGAAGATGGGTCCTCGCCCCGGGCTCAGGCAGCCTTGCCCTTGCGCTTGGCCATGGCACCGGGCTGACCCAGTCCGATCGCCTTGGCGAGGGCGGAACGCTGCTCGGCGTAGCTTGGGGCGACCATGGGGTAATCGGCCGGCAGGCCGTAGCGCTCGCGGTAGCTCTGCGGGCTGAGACCGTTGGCGGCCAGATGCCGCTTCAAGGTCTTGTAGGTCTTGCCATCGAGGAAGCTCACGATCCCGTCCGGCTGGACCGATTTGCGGATCTGGGCGGGGCTCGGCTTGTCGACGGCGATGGCCGTGCTGGCCACGGCCGGCGCCGTGCCGGATTCCAGACTGGCGATTGCACCGTACACCCGAGCAATCAGCATCGGCAATTCGGTAGCCGGAACAGGATTGTTCGCGACATAAGCGGCAACAAGATCAACCGCCAGATCGGTGAAGTTGGAAGATTTCTCGTAGGATGCCACGCTCATATTGGTCCCTTTTGGTCGTGCAACACCCCCTTGTTGTTTCGGAACGACAAGAGATTCAACACACGAAATCCGGCTTTCAACGCTATTTTGTTCGCGCCGTCAGCCTCCTCGGCTGCACCGGAGCGAAATCTTAGCCAGCGGATCATCGGCTCTGCGCACCAATCGGAGGGCCGAACAGGAAACGGCCGGGACGCAGGTCCCGGCCGCCGAAGGACAGATAAGGTGCTCCGGCAAGTACCGGTCGCCTGCAGCGATCGATCAGAGGCTTGTGGTGCCCGGATAGGTCCGGACCCGAGTCCGACCATCCGTCGCTCCTGCGACCGGGGCGCCGGCCGCGGGAGCCGGAGCCTCCCAGCCGTCAGCACGCCAGGCACTGGTCTTCTGGTCGAGATCGACCGAGCCGTGCTCCTCGAGAACGTCCATGATCATCGGCACCATCGTGGTGCGTGCGTCGTCGACGCGGACGGTGACGAGGGTCCCGCCCCGACGGACGCCCTCGCCGTAGGCATGCGCGTCCGTTTCGCTGACGCCGGCACCGGTCAGGGCCCCGCCCAGTCCGCCCGCCGCCGCGCCGATCCCGGCGCCCGTCAGCGTGGCGACCAGCCAGCCTGCGGCCACGACCGGCCCGACGCCCGGGATCGCGATCAACCCGAGACCCGCCAAGAGGCCGGCCGCGCCGCCGACCACGGTGCCGAGCGTGGCGCCGGTGCCGGTGCCATCCTTGGCCTTCTCCTTGGTGTCGGCGCTGACATGGATCCCGTCCGTCGCCGTGCGGCCGGCGTGACGGTCGCCCTCATTGTTGCTGACGAGGCTGATGTCGCCGTGCGGGATGCCGCCGGCCTCGAGCTTGCCGACAGCCGTGCTGGCATCCTCGTAACGGTCGTAGAGGGCCGTAATGGTTTGCTGAGTCATGAGAAATCTCCTGTGTGCAGGGCGAGAGGCGCAGGCCGCGGATCACTGCGCCGACACGTTGCCCTTGAAATCGAGGCCGACCTTGACCTGCTTGCCGCCCTGCGCGGCCGTGCCGCGCCAGATGCCGTCCTCGTCCTTCATGAGGTTCTTGGCGTCCGCGTAGCCGGACTTTTCGAGGCGCGAGCGGGCCTCACCCTCGGTGAAGCTGTTGGCACCCTTCTCCAACTGGACGTTGGCATGAGCCGCGGTGCCGCCGCCGTCGGGGGTCATCTTGTCGGTGTTGGGCCGGGTAACGCTGTCCTGCCCGCCGGATTGCTGGCTCGTCTTGGCGTCGGGGGCAGCCGGCGTACCGGTCACCGTGGTCTGGGCGAGGGCGCTCGACCCGAACAGCGTGACGACGACGAGGGCAGCCAAGGGGGTACGCATGATGGTCTCCGTGGATCATTCCCGACCCCATCAATCCCCCTGGCGTGACATACGTTCCACGATTTAGAGATCTACAGAACAAGATCTAATTTTGCAGACGCTAAAACCCGTTTGGTTCCGAAAAATATTAGAATTATATCCACGAATAAGCGCAGGCTTCCCAAGTTCGTCGGCTCGGGGCGGCCGCCAGTGCGGCGGCCGCCGAAACGGATTACGTGTCATCCGGCGCCGTAGCCGCCCTTGCGGTTGTCGGGCCGGGGCACGGGCGGGCGCGTGTCGTAGCCGCCGCTCTCCGGGGCCGCATCGACCGACGCTTCGGGACTGCCCGGCGCGTGCGGGCCGCTCCCGCCCGCGCCGGGGTCGGGCGTCTTCACTGCCCCCGCCGGTCGGGCCGGCGGCACCGTGCCCAAGGCTTCGCGCGCCGCGTCGACATCCTGTCCCATGTGATCCTCCTGGGTGATCCGTGGAGGGCCAAGACGGGAGGACCGAGGCATGTTCCCGCGCGCGATCCCCGCCCGGGCGCATTCATGATCGTCCGGGCGTGAGCGGGCCGTTCAGCGATCGCCGCTGGTTCGCGCGATCGCGCAACCAAGGCTCATCAGCAGCACATCCGCGGCGGCGCGAACCTCGGCCGGCGTATCGGCGTCGAGCGTGCGCTTCAGCGCGATGGCCAGGTCGGCGGCCCGCTCGAGGGAATCGACCGGCGCCGACCCGTCGCTCAAGACGTAGCGCTCGCTGCCGTGATGCATCTCGGTGATGTCGATGATGATGCCGCGGGACCGGACCGGACGCCCGTTCGGATCCAGAAACGTGCGCCCGCGGCTGAGCAGCCACCGCACCATGCCGTCCTGCGCGACGACCCGGTACTCCGCGATCGCGAGCCCGCCGGACTTCGAGGCTTGCTGGACATGATCGAGCAGCCAGGCATGGTCCGCGGGATGGACGGCGCCCATGGCGGCGGCGGCGTCGAGTTCGACCTCGGCCAGCGCGGGATCGCCGGCCAGCAAGCGCGCCGCACCGGCATCGTACACCACGACGTGACGGACGATGTCCCAGTCCCAGACACCGACCACGCAGGACGCTTCGAGCGCAGCGCGCAGCCGGTCGAGCGGTTCACTGAAGCCGTCGATCGCGTTGACCGGCGTCTTCGAGCGCTGTCCCATCGTGTTGATCCCGCTTGGCCGCGTCAGGACGATTTGGTGCGGGAGCGTACCATTTCTTCCGGGATCCTGTCGAAAATTTCATGATCGGATCGGGACGCATTCATGCCGCAGGGCCGTTGGAACGGCAGGCCCCATTGCGGGGGCCCGCACAAGTGATCCCAAGCCGCGTTGAACCGATCATGTGTGACGATTCCAAACCGTCGGGCACGCCAGACCGAACGACCTCGCCCGGAAGCCCGCTGAGCGCGATTGCGCGGGCCCTGGGCGTTCCGGTTTCAAGCTTCTTCGGATCGGGCACGGATGCGGCGGTGCCGAGGGACGACGACACGCAGGACGTCGCGATCCTCCTCGATCTGGTGCGGGCCTACCTGCTGGGGGCCAGCCCCGAAACGCGCGCCCGCTTCGTCGCGCGCGTGGCGGCTATGGCGGAATCCCTGCCCCCGTAACGCCGCGCGGCGCTTCCGATCAGGTCCGTCTCGCGCTCAGGCGCGGACCCATCATGTCGCGCCGGACGATCTCGATCGACCAAGCCCGGAGCAGGTGACCGAACACCTCGGAGAACGCCTCATGGCCGGAAATCCGCCAGAGATGCGGCGCCCATCCGCCGAGCGGCAGCAGAGCCCCGGCGATCGACGCAGAAGCTCATGCGCGGGCACGACTTCGGCGACGACCGCAAGCGCGCCGCGATGTCGGGTGTCTCGGCCGGCGGAAGCGCGGGGCCTCAGGGCTGCGTCCGGGCCTGCGACGCGGCGATCTGCATGAGTTCGGCCATGCTGCCGACGCCGAGCTTGGACCGCAGCGCGGCCGTGGCGTTGACGACGCTGCGGTAGTTGAGCGTCAGGATCCCGGCGATCTCGTCGTAGGATTTGCCCTTCCCGATCAGCACCAGGATCTGCATCTCCCGGCTGCTCAGGTTCGCCAGCGGCCGGTCGTGAGCACCGGCATTCAGCATCGCGATCTCGATGGCGATGTCGTGGGGCAGATAGGAGCGGCCGTTGGCGACCGCTTCCAGCGCATCCAGGAAGGACGCGGCTGGCGCATCCTTGACCACGAAGCCCAGGGCTCCGCATTCCAGCACGCGGGCGACGATGACCGGGTCGCGGTGCATGCTGAGCGCGAGGATCCGCGCGCCCGGCGCCAGCGCGCGGATCCGGCGGATCAACGACAGGCCGGACAGGCCATCGTCCCGGAAGCTCAGGTCGGTCACCACCACGGAAGGCCGGTGGCGGTGGAACGTGCGGTAGGCGCCGACGATGTCGCGGGCCTCGTGGACACGCGCGATCCCGGCCTCCTCGGCGAGCAGCCGGAAGCCCTGGAGGACGATCGGGTGATCGTCGACGATCAGCAGGTCGCGCGGCCGGGCGGACTGCCGGGACGCGGGCTCGGCCAGGCGCGGCGCGGCGCTCATGGCGGGCTCCTCATGGCGGGGCCCTCATGGCGGGGTCCTCATGGAGACTCCCCCGTACTGAGGCCGGGCGCGAACCTATCGGCGAGCAGCGCCAGGGCGGCGGCATGGTCGACGCCCCGGGCGCGGGTGTTGAAGTAGTGCTGGCACATCTCCCCGTAGAGGCTCTTGTGGCGGCCCCGCCGGGCCGCGACCGTGCTGAACCCGGTGAGCAGCCGCGCGTATCGCTCGGTCCTGCCGATCTCGGCCAGCATCAGCCCGAGCTGGGCCGTGCGATTGGCGATCATCCGCGGATCCTCGATGAAGCCGGCCTTGGCCTCCGTGAGCGCCTCCTGCATCGTCCGGACGGGTTCGGTCCCGGCCGGCAGCGGGTGGCCGACCTCCCGGCCGGCGAGCCAGCGGGCCGGGTCGGTCCCGTCCGTGGGCGACAGCCAGGCGGGCAGCTCGGTCTCCGAGGTCCGCGCCACCACCGCCTGGCCCTCCTCCGAGCCGGAGTCCTGGGGTCGGTCGCAGGCGGCGAGCAACAGGCTGCCAACCATCTGGCCGGCGAGGATCAAACTGGCGAGCGCCCGCCTCACCGGCCGGCCTCCCCGATAGCCGGCTGATCCGCCACCAGGGTGCGCGGCCCCTCGGCCACCGGGATCCGACCCGTCTCCCTCAGCGTCGCGAGATCGATGACGGAGACGTCGTCGGAGAACCAGTTGGCCACGTAGGCACGGTCGCCGAGGATCGCCACGCCCTCGGGATAGCGCCCGACCGGCACCGTGGCGGCGACGGCGAGCGCCTCCGCGTCGACGATCGAGACGGTGCCGGCATGCTGGTTAGTGACGACCACGCGCCGCCCGTCCGGGCTGATGGCGACGCCGTAGGGGCTCGCCCCGACCGGCACCGTCGCGACGGGCTTGAGCGCGCCGGCATCAATGACGCTGAGGTCGTTGCTGCGCACGTTGGCGACGTAGACCCGGTCGCGGACCGGGTCGTAGGCCAGGGCGAAGGGTCCGTCGCCGACCGGGATGCCGGCGATCCGCGCCATCCGGGCGGTGTCGACCACGCCGACGCTGCGGCCCTCGCGTTCGGCCACGTAGAGCCGGCCGTTGGCGCCGAGGGTGAGCCCGGCCGGGTCGCGCCCGACCGCGACTTCGGCCTCGACCGCGCCGGTCTCGGCCGAGAGGCGCAGCACCCGGTTGCCGGACCAGTCGCCGACATAGAGGCTGCGTCCGTCCGGATCCGCCGCGAGCCCGAAGGGCTGGCCGGGGACAGGCCATTGCCGGCTCGCCCCGTCGGCGGCGATCACCGTGATCGCGCGGCCGTCCGGATGGCTGAGATAGAGCCGCCCGCCGGGAGCGGCCGTCACCACGGCCGGGGACGAGGCTACCGCAACCGCGGCGCCAACCTCTGCGACTCGCGCGCCGTCCGGCCGCTCGATCCGGGTGGCGCGGGCGCCCTGCTGGCTCGCGACCCAGACGGAGCCCGCCGCCGCCGGCCCGGCGGCGAGCGCGAGACTCACGACCCAGACGAGGCGCCGCGCGAACCTCATCGCTGCGGCCCGCTCTCCAGCTTCGCCTTCAGGCCCTTGAGGCCCTCGGCGAAGTAGCGGTTCATCGCCTCCTTGCCGGCTTCGTCGTTCAGGTTCTCGGGCGGCTCGTTGCCGGTATCGCCCCGGTAGAAGCGGCCCATCCACTCGACCTTCGCGCCCTCGCCGTCCGGCGTCACCGTGACGGTCGCGGAGTAGGACGAGACCGGCAGGGCGTCGAGATCGGGGTCGGACATACGGTATGAGTAGGTCCGCTCGGCCCCCTTCCATTCGTCGAGGCCCTCGACCAGGGTGCCGCCGCGCTTCAGCGTGACCTTGCGGACGGCGCCCGCGCCGTCGCCTCCCGTCGCCTCGACCTTGGCCACGTCCGGATGCCAGGCGCCGATGCCGCCGAACGGACCGACCACCTTCCAGACCGCGTCCGGGGTCGCCCGGATCGTGATGGTCTGGTCGACTTTTTGAGGGGTTGGCCCGTGGGCCAAGGCCGTGCCGGCGGCGAACAGGATGGCGAGGGTGGCGAGGACGCGACGCATGGTCAGGCTTTCCGGAAACGCAGGCGGTAGGTGGAGGTGAACGGGGTGATGCGGCGGCCAAGGCCGCGCAGGGGCTCCGCCAGCAGGGTACCGAGCATGAGGGCGAGTGCCAGGACGCCCAGCGCGGGGCGCGGGTCGATCCGGCCCGGCAGCGGACGCGGCGTCCCGGCCGCGATCAGGGGCCGGTCGAGCCCGCCCGGCCCGTCGAGATGCGCGTAGGCGAGGCCCGTGGCGGCGGCGAGCTGCTTCAGGTGGCCCTCGCGCACCGACGAGAGGTGCTCGCTGCCCTGGGCGGCGGCGGCGCCGAACGGGGCGTTGCGGGGATTGTAGCCGGCGCGGGATTCGGCATCGGCCGGCGGCGGCCCGAACCGGTTCTCCTGCTGCACGTCGGTCTCGGCGTAAAAACCGCTCTCGCGGCCGCGATCGTCGAATTTCGGGATCGGCGACAGGCCGTAGGCCCCGGCGCCGACGATCAGGCCGCGCACCGCCCCCGGCTTGCCCTCGAAGGGCGGCACCTGGCCGGCGGGGAGCGGCGGCGTCTCCTGGCCGTCGGTGACGAACAGCAGGTCCGTGCCGAGCCCTGCCGCCATCTCGATCGCCCGGTAGAGGCCGGCGCTGATCCGGCTGTCGCCCTCCCAGGCCATCCGCCAGTCGAGGGCGGCCAGGGCGCCGTCCAGTGGCGCGAAATCGGCGCAGACCTCCACGGGCTCGAACAGCAGGAACGGTTTTCGCTCGGTGAACAGCGCCAGCGCGACCCGCGAGCCGCAGGGCAGGTCCGCCACCAGCCGGCGCAGGGCCGCCTTGGCGGTGTCCAGCCGGCTCGCCGGACGGCCGTCGGCCGCGTAGTCGCGCACGTTCATCGAACCGGTGATGTCCACCACCGCCAGCACGGCCACGCCCGCGCGCGTCACCGGCAGGGCCGGTACCACCAGGGCGGCGATGACCAGCGCCAACGCGAGGGCCAGGGCCTGGAAGCGGCGCCCACGCAGGTTGCGCGCGAGCGGCAGGCTTTTCAAAACCGTTTGCTGGCTCATGGGCCACCTCGGGGCTGCCCGGGGATGTCGGTCCAGATCTGCTTCGGCTCGGTGCGCAATTCGTCGCCGCTGGCGCGGTCGAACTCCGGAAAATCGCGGATCAGCCGCGAGGCGACGTCGAGGTTGAACTTCGCGTCCCAGAAATCCGGCCGGTCGCGCAGCGCCCGGCGGTAATCCTGGCGGGCCAGGGTCACCTGGGGGCCGGCCTTGTCGAGGGCGCCGCGGGTCAGGAGCCCGAAGGCCTCGCGCATCCTTGCGTTGGCGACCCGGTAGCGAGCGCGGGACGCGGCGTCGGAGGCGCCCGCCCGGTCGAGGGCGGCGACCAGCGGCTCGGTCTCCTCCAGCCGCCCGTGCCCGGCGAGGTAGCCGACCCGCACCACCAGGACAGGCGCCGGCGCCCCCGCGCCCACCTCGAGATCTGTGCCGGCCTCAAGCGCCGCGATGCTCCGGTTGGCCGCATCCGCCCGCCAGGCGGACACGCCGAAGCCCAGGGCGGCCAGGCCAAACAACACCGGCAGGGCGAGGAGGAGCCGCGGCCGGAGCCGGCCCCAGAGGCGGCGATCGGACTCACGCATGGCTGGACAGGGCACGGATGCCCTCTCGCATGAGAGCTACGGTGTTCACGCGCCGGCTTGCGAAAGCCGCAACGCGCCCCCTCTCCCGTGCGGGCGAGGGGACCCGCGCCTCTCCGGGATACGTGCGCACTCTCCTCCCCCTTGCGGGGAGGAGTTGGAGGTGGGGGTGGTTCAGAAGGCACCGCTGCGCCTCATCCGGAAC
>NZ_JAKSYL010000246.1 GCF_022829515.1 Methylobacterium sp. J-048 | reverse complement strand
CCGCCGGCGAGGCCATGACGACGCTGATGACCGGCGGCTCCCCGGAGACCGTCATCGCCCGCTACCGCGAGCATGTGGCACACAACACCAAGCGCCTGACCGCGGCGGCCTGACCGGCGCGCCCTCCCGGGCGACAAATCCCCGTCGGGATACCATTTCATGCGCCGGAGCGCTCTTGCCTCCGGCGACGGCCGCCTTGGCGGCGGCCCAGGACGGAACTGAACGCCTGCCATGATCGAGCCGAACCAAACCGCCTTCATCGTGAAGGTCGCGCGCCGGGACGAGGATACCCCGGACGGCCTGCTGACGGTCTTCTACGCGGTCATCGCGGACGATCCCGACAGCGGGGTCCAGATCGTCAGGTCAGCCGTGAAGGACGGTGCCGAGGTCACCCTCACCGAAGTGCGTCTCTCGCAGGCCACCGCACAGGCGATCGATCTGCGTCCCGGCTACGCGCGCGCGCTCTGACGGAAGTCAGGCTTCCACGCCCACCCGTGTTGAGGGGCGAAATCGGATGGGCGTGGAAGGCCAGCGATCGGCTGGTGCTTCCTCGGTAGGCCGACAGGGTTAACGGCCTCTTACCGGCACAGCGGCTCAGAGGCGCGGCGCGATCCAACCCAGGATCGACGCACAGCGCTCGGCTTGGTCGCGGGTCAACCCGGAGGTGACGGCCGTGCCATCGCGATAGACCACGAAGGTGCCGTCATCGGTCGCGCGGATCTTGATCGAGGCCATCAGGCGTCTCCGCCCGCGAGGGCTTGAAGCTGCGTCAGACCGGTCGCGGTGATCTGCCAAGTCACCAGCCCGTCGCCGAGGCTGATCCGCTCGAGATGGCCGATACTCTCGAGGGCCGTGAGCCTGCTGTGATCGCCGGGCCAGGACGCATCCGGATTCCGCTGGATGGAGATCCGATAATCACCGGACCCGGCGGCCTTGTTGAGCAGGCGGCGCTCGTGATTGACCAGCATTGGCACTCCCAGTCAGTTCCAAACCAGACGAATTACTTACGTACAGGCTGGCCTATATGGTCAAGCTTGGCAACCCCATCGGTCGAAAACCCTCGGGATCATCCTGGCCCATCGCCGGGGATCAGGATGCGAGCGCCAGATCGGCGCCGGCGCAGCCCAGCCCGGCCAGGAACAGGCACCCGCCCATCCCTTCGAGGAGGGCGCGGTACCGGGGCGCCCACAGGGATGCGACCGCCAGGCTGGTGCCGGCCACCACGCAGAACACGCCCAACCCCATCATGACGGCTTTCCTATCGACCCGCGCCGCAGGGACGACGATCGCCGGGCTGGAAGGTTTCCGGCTTGATGAGTTGTCGACAGCCAAATCGCCCGGCCGCCGACAGCAGAAGGGCCGGCCTTGCAGCCGGCCCTTCTGTCAGGCGTCTTTGCGATCGCGACCGGCGCCCCGCCGGCCGGGTCTCAGTCGAACATGTCGGGCTGGGTCGCGGCGATGTGGCTGTAGAGCGTCTGGAAGTGCAGCCAGCCGATATAATCGCTGCCGACATGCTCGCGGCTGTAGCGGGCGGTCTTCTCCGAGACCACCTGCGGCTTGATTCCGGTCGCCTCGACCAGGAGCTGCTGCTGGCAGGCCCGCTCCAGGGCGATGAACCAGAACGCCGCGTCGTCGATGCTGTGGCGGCTGCAGGTGAGCAGGCCGTGGTTCTGGTGCAGCACGCCGCGGTTCCGGCCGATCTGCTTGGCCACCGACGAGCCGCTCTCCTTCTCGACCGCCACCGCACCGGCCGAGGCGCCGATCACCGCGTGGCTGTTGTAGAAGGCCGCCGCGTCCTGGCTGATCATGTCCAGCGGACGGCCGGTGGCGCACCAGGCGGTGCCGTAGGTCGTGTGCGCGTGGCACATCGCCATGACGTCGGGATATTCGTCGTGCACGGCGGCATGCAGCACGAAGCCGGCGCGGTTGATCGCGTAGCGCCCCTCGACCACGTCGCCCTTGTGGTCGGCGAGGATCAAGTTCGACATCCGCACCTGCGAGAAGTGCACGCACATCGGGTTGGTCCAGTACAGCTCCGGACGCTCGGGATCGCGGATCGTGAGGTGGCCGGCGAAGCCGTAATCGAAGCCGTGCATCGCGAAGGCCCGGCAGGCCGCCACGAGGTGCTGCTTGCGGTATTCCCGCTCCTCGGCGTGGTTGGCGAAGTGCGGGATCTCCGGGAAGATCAGCCCCGCCTGCTCGGGCTGGTAGATCGAGGTCCGCTTGCGGCCGGCGCTGTCGTTGGGCAGGTCGATGGCGATATCGCTGCCGTGGGCATGATCGTCGAGCATGGCGTGTCCTTTCGTCGGGCGGCGTGAGGGCCGTCGGCTGGCGACCGGGCCCTCGGGCGGGCTGTGCCGCCGGGCCACCGGGTGCGTTTCCTCTGTCTTCGGCCGTCTTCGCGGTGTGACCGGCACTATCGTGCCGTTGGCTTGCCTTGACAAACGACGATTTTTCACGGTTTTCGTGAATCCAATTCATGGATCGCTCGATGCGCCGGATCCCGAGCTTCCCCGCTCTGCGGGCCTTCGAGGCCGCCGCGCGCCTCGGCAGCTTCGCCCGGGCGAGCGAAGAGCTGCATCTCACGCCCTCGGCGGTGAGCCACCAGATCCGCGCGCTCGAACGGACCCTCGGGCGCACCCTGTTCCGGCGCGCCAACCGTCAGGCGACGCTGACCGCCGAGGGCGAGCGCCTCTGCGCGGGCCTCGGGCAGGCCTTCGACGCGATCGAGGCCCTCTGCGCCGAACTGAGCCCGCCGCCGCCCTCGTCGCTCGCGGTGCATTGCACGCCGAGCTTCGCCGCCAAGTGGCTCGGGCCCCGGCTGCATGCCTTCGTGGCGGCGCATCCCGGTATCGGCATCCGCCTCTCCAGCAACGCCGACCCGATCGATCTCGGTCGGCATGCGGAGATCGACATCCTGATCGCCTATGGACGCCCGCCGCGCGGCCCCGGCCTGGCGGTCGAGTCCCTGGGTCCCGAGGAGATCGCGGCCCTGTGCACGCCGGACCTCGCCGGGGCGATCGGGCCGATCGCGCCCGCCACCATCCAGGGCTTCACCCGGCTGGATTCGTCGTTCAGCCCCGTGCGCTGGCCGGACTGGTTCGCCCAGAACGGTTTTCCGGCTCCGGCCGCCGCGTCCGGGCCGGCGTTCGACCGTGGCTCCCTGGTGATCGCGGCGGCAATCCAGGGGCTCGGGGTCGCGCTGGAGAGCCTCCGCTTCGCCCAGGACGAGCTCGGTGCGGGCCAGCTCGTGCGGTTGGGCGACGGCCGCCTCGCCAGCCTGCACCGAGACCTCCACTTTATCTGCTACCGCGAACGGGACCGGGATCTGGAGAAGATCCAGGCCTTCCGCCGCTGGCTTCTGGAACAGGAGCAAGAGAGCCGGGCCGAAGGCTAGGCACCGCCAGCCCGTCGCGGAACGCATCCGTCGCCGCATGGGCATGCGCGGAAACGCATGATAATTCCGATCCCACGTCACTGTGCAAACGCGGCGGGTACGGCCCCGGGGTCCGACCGACCGCGCCACACGCCGGGAGAGCGCCCATGTCCATGTTCGCCAAGCTGCAGCGCCGCGCCAGCGAGGGTCGCCCCGTCCGCGTCGGCCTGATCGGCGCCGGCAAGTTCGGCTCGATGTACCTGTCGCAGGCGCCCCGGACGCCCGGCATCCACCTCACCGCCTTGGCCGACCTCTCGCCCGACCGGGCGCGCCAGGCGCTGCGCCGGGTGGGCTGGGACGAGGCCCGGTTCGCGGCGTCCAGCCTGGAGGAGGCCGCGCGGACCGGTACGACCTGCGTCACCGACGATGCCGACGCTCTCATCGCCAGCCCGTTCGTGGACATCCTGATCGACGCCACCGGCAGCCCGGCCGCCGGCATCCACCACGCGCTCAGGGCCTGCGCGCACGCCAAGCACATCGTCATGGTCAACGTCGAGGCCGACGTGCTCGCCGGGCCGCTGCTCGCCCGCCGGGCCGCGGAGGCCGGGGTGATCTATTCCATGGCCTCGGGCGACCAGCCGGCGCTCATCGCCGAGCTGGTCGATTGGGCGCGCACGATCGGGCTGGAGGTGGTCTGCGCCGGCAAGGGCACGAAGTACCTGCCGGCCTATCACGCCTCCACCCCCGATACGGTCTGGGGGCATTACGGCTTCAGCGCCGAGCAGGTCGCGGGCGGCGACTTCAACCCGCAGATGTTCAACTCCTTTCTGGACGGCACCAAGTCGGCCCTGGAGATGGCCGCGGTCGCCAATGCCTGCGACCTGACCCCGCCGCGCGACGGGCTGGCCTTCCCGGCCTGCGGGGTCGACGACCTGCCCACGCTCCTGCGGCCGGTGGCGGATGGCGGCATCCTCACCGAGCGCGGCACCGTCGAGGTGGTGTCCTCCCTGGAGCGGGACGGGCGCCCGGTGTTCCGCGACCTGCGCTGGGGCGTCTTCGCGGTGTTCGCGGCGCCGGGCCGCTACGTGCAGGAATGCTTCGCGCAGTACGGGCTGAAGACCGACCCCAGCGGCCGCTACGCCGCCACCTACAAGCCCTACCACCTGATCGGCCTCGAGCTCGGGATCTCGGTCGCCTCCATCGCGGTCCGGGGCGAGGCCACGGGCGCGACCGGCGAATGGCGCGGCGACGTGGCCGCCACGGCCAAGCGTGCCCTGAAGGCCGGCGAGCGCCTCGACGGCGAGGGCGGCTTCACGGTCTACGGCAAGCTGATGCCGACGGCCGACTCGCTGGCACAGGACGCCCTTCCGATCGGGCTGGCGCACAACTTGGTCCTGACCAACGACGTCCCCGCCGGCCGCGCGGTCCGCTGGAGCGACGTCGCCTACGACGCCGACCACCCGGCGATCCGCGTCCGTCGCGAGATGGAGGCTTTGTTCCGCACCGAGCTGGGCCTGACCTCGCCCGCTCAGAAGGTCGCCTGACCGACCAGACGCGCCCGGCTGCTTACGGGCGGTCGGGCGTCGATGACATTGGGTCGGCACAGGACAACAGGCGACTTCCCCCTCGCCGAGGGGGCCGTGCAGACGGAAGTCCCGGTGGTACGCCCGCATGGCGGCGACGTGGTCCGCGACCGGGCAGGCGATCCTCTACGCCTTGCGGCGGCCCGAGACCGTGACGGGGCGCGGCGGTCCCGCGCGCGGCACGTCGGATGTGACCGGCCGCCAGCCTCTACCCCTTGCTCACGAGCGGGCAGCCGCCCTCGCCGAGGGGACGGAACGCCTGCTCGGCCGGAATGGTGTCGAGGAGCTTGTACAGGTCCCACGCGCCCTTCGACTCGGACGGCGTCTTCACCTCGAACAGGTACATCGGGTGCACCTTGCGCCCGTCCGCCCGGATGGAGCCTGTGCCGAAGAGCGGGTCGTCGGTCGGGTTCGCCTTCATCCAGGCCATCGTCGCCTGCGGGTCCGTCGACTTCACCGCGGCCACCGCCTTCAGGTAATGCAGCAGGCTGGCATACACGCCGGCTTGATTCATCGTCGGCATGGTGTCGCCGTGGCGCTTGTAGAACCGCTCGGAGAACGCCCGCGTCCCGGGGTTGAGGTCCCAGTAGAACGATTCCGTGAGCACCAGCCCCTGCGCGGTCTGCAGGCCGATCGCGTGGACGTCGACGGCGTAGATCAGGAGCGCCGCGAGTTTCTGGCCACCGTCGGTCAGCCCGAACTCATGGGCCTGTTTCACCGCGTTGATCGTGTCCCCGCCCGCATTGGCCAGCCCCACGACCTTCGCCCCGGAGGCCTGTGCCTGCAGCAGGAACGACGAGACGTCGTTGGCCGGGAACGGGACGCGGGCGGCGCCGAGCACCCGTCCGCCACCCTTGTCGATCACGGCGGCGGCCTCGTTCTGCAGCGAGAGGCCGAACGCGTAATCGGCCGTGAGAAAGTACCAGGTGTCGCCGCCGCGCTTGAGCATGGCGCCGGCCGTGCCGTGCGCCAGTGCGTAGGTGTCGTAGGTCCACTGGATCGTGTTGGGCGAGCATTGCTTGCCGGTCAGCTCGGTGGTTCCGGCGCCCGAGTCGATGAAAATCTTGTTCTTCTCGCGCGTCACCTGGCTCACGGCCAGCGCAACCGAAGAAGTCGGCACGTCGAGGATCGCGTCCACGCTGTCCCGGTCGTACCATTGCCGGGCGATGGCGGCGCCGACATCGGGCTTGTTCTGATGGTCGGCGGAGACGATCTCGACCTGCACGTCCTTGTTGGTCCGGGCGAAGTCCTCGACCGCCATCTTGGCCGCGACGACCGAGCCCTTGCCGCCGGTGTCCGAATAGACCCCGGACATGTCGTTGAGGACACCGACCTTGACGCGGATCGGCTCGGCCGAAATCGGCCCGGTCATGGCGGCGAGGCTGATCGCAGCTGAGACGATGCAGCACCGGATCAGTGCCATGGCCGACCGTCCTCCGAGGCGAATTCTTGTTGCCCCCACGAGGACACGCCCAATGACGCAGCGTCAAGCGTCGTCCGGCAACCAGGAGCGGCAGAGGAGGCTGCCTATAATCGCTTCAAGATTGTGGAGGCGCCTACCGGCCGGCCTTTTGACGACCACGCGGCCCGGTGGGAGGAAGCGTTTGCCTGGACGAACCGCTATCCACTTCGGCGGCGCGCGGTCTGGTGGCGCAGGGTCGAGGATTGCAAGCTCGGGCTCTGGCTCAGGCGGCCCCTCCGAAAGGCTTGAGCGTCGGGGAGCGGCATCGGCTTGGCTCAGCTCTATGCCGATGGAGCCGGAGCGCCCCCCGGCCGTTGTGACCCGGGCGTTCCGGCTTCGGGGGCGCCGGGTCGGGATAAAGGACATGGGGACGGAAACGGAGGAGCTCCGGCGGCGGCTCCGAGAGGCGGAGGCCGAGATCGAGCGGCTGCGGCAACGGAACGAAGGGCACGTGCATGCGCCGAGCGGTAACGAGCGGACCTCGGCCGCCGGGACCGACCTGCTGTTCACGGCGGCGGAGAAGACCCGCATGCCGCAGATCGTCACCGACCCGAACCTGCCCGACAACCCGATCGTCTTCGCCAACCGCGCCTTCCAGGAACTCTGCGGCTATAGCGCCGACGCGTTGATCGGACGGAACTGCCGGTTCCTGCAGGGACCCGACACGGACCCGGCCGACGTCGCCAAGGTCCGCGATGCCATCGCGGCACGCCGCGACGTGGTCGTCGAGATCTTGAACTACCATCGCGACGGCACGCCGTTCCGCAACGAACTCTACGTCAGTCCGGTGTTCGACCCGGACGGACGCCTGCGCTACTTCTTCGCGAGCCAGCTCGACGTCACACGCTTCCGCTCCGAGGAGGACCGGCTCGCCGACAGCGAGGCCCGCTACCGGACCCTGTTCGAGGCCATCGACGCGGGCTTCTGCATCGTCGAGATGCGCTTCGATGTTGCGGGGCGCGCCGTCGACTACCGCTTCGTCGAGGTGAACCCGGCCTTCGAGCGCCATACCGGTCTGCGGGATGTGGCCGGACGCTGGATCAGCGACGTCGTGCCCGACCTGGAGCAATCCTGGAAGGATGCCTACGGCGAGGTCGCCCTGACGGGCCGTCCGACACGCTTCGAGAGCGGCGCGGTGGCGATGGGCCGGTGGTTCGACGTTCACGCCCTGCGCATCGGCGAGCCGGCCCGGCGGCGGGTCGCCATCCTGTTCAACGACATCACCGAACGGCGCGAGGCCGAGCGGATCCTTCAGGAGACCGCCCGCGACCGGACCGACGAGCGCGACATGGTCTGGCGCACGAGCCGGGACCTGTTCCTGGTCTGCGGCTTCGACGGTCGCTACCGGGCGGTGAATCCGGCCTGGACCGAGACGCTCGGCTGGTCCGAGGACGAGCTGGTCAACGCGCATTTCGATGCGTTCATCTACGCGGACGACAAGGCCGCCGTGCAGGGGGTCTTCGGGGACCTCCTGAACGGCATCGTCCTCGACGGCCTCGACGTGCGCATGCGGACGCGCGACGGCGGCTTCCGGTGGCTGTCGTGGTACGCGATCCCGCGCGGCGACCACTTCTACGCGGCCGGCCGGGACGTCACCGAGCGCAAGGCGCTGGAGGAGCAGCTTCGGCAGAGCCAGAAGCTGGAGGCGGTCGGCCAGCTCACCGGCGGCGTCGCGCACGACTTCAACAACCTGCTGACGGTCATCAAGTCGTCCACCGACCTCCTGAAGCGGCCGAACCTCGCCGAGGAGCGCCGGACCCGCTACGTCGACGCCATCTCGGACACCGTCGACCGCGCCGCCAAGCTGACGGGCCAGCTGCTGGCCTTCGCCCGGCGGCAGGCCCTCCAGCCGGAGGTGTTCGATATCGGGCGCGGCGTCGCCTCGGTCTCGGACATGGTGCGCACGCTCACGGGCTCGCGCATCCGGGTCGAGACTCATGTCGAGCCGTTCCGGGACGCGCGGGGGCGGGAAGGCCCCTGCCTCGTCGACGCCGATCCGAGCCAGTTCGACACGGCCCTGGTCAACATGGTGGTCAACGCCCGCGACGCGATGTCTGGCGAAGGGCGCATCACCATCCGGGTGCGGCCCGTCGGCCTGGTTCCCGCGGTCCGCGCCCATCCGGCCCTGCGCGGGGACTTCGTCGCCGTATCGGTCTCCGACACCGGCACCGGCATCGCCCCCGGCGTGCTCGAACGGATCTTCGAGCCGTTCTTCACCACCAAGGGCGTCGGCCAGGGCACGGGGCTCGGGCTGTCCCAGGTGTTCGGCTTCGCCAAGCAATCCGGCGGCGAGGTCATCGCCGAGAGTCGCCCGGGTGAGGGGACGACCTTCACCCTGTACCTGCCGCGCGCCACCGCCGCCGCCATCCCCGAGGCGGCGACGCAAGAGCCGGCGGACCTGGCCGAGGGGCACGGCACCTGTGTCCTGCTGGTCGAGGACAACCACGAGGTCGGGGCCTTCGCCGCGCAGGCGCTGGAGGAGCTCGGCTACAGCACCGTCTGGGCGACGGATGCGGAGAAGGCGCTCACCGAGTTCGAGCGCATCCCGTACCGCTTCGAGGTGGTGTTCTCCGACGTGGTGATGCCCGGGATGAACGGAGTCGACCTCGCGCGCGAACTCCGCCGCCGCCGGCCCGACCTGCCGGTGGTGCTGGCCTCGGGCTACAGCGACGTGCTCGCCGCGCAGGGCACCCACGGATTCGAGCTTCTGCGAAAGCCGTATTCCGTGGCCGACCTGTCGCGCATCCTCAGGCGGGCCGTCGAGCGGCGGGCCTGGCAGGCGCGCTAGCGCATCGTCCTGGATATCGGAACCCGGACGATGCGCGAGGGTCTGAACGCAATCAGCTTGGCCGGGGCGATGTCCGCGGCGGGTGAAAACCAGACCTTGGCCTTGGGCTCCGAAGCGGACGTAGATGACGCCTAGGACTGATGGCGCAGTGCCTCAACCAGTAGGGTGAAGGCGGGCGTGGGCTGGCGGCGGCTCGGATAGTAGAGGTGGTATCCCGGCATGGTCGGCGACCAGTCCGCCATGACCCTAACGAGGCGTCCATCCTCGATGTCTTCCCGAACCACGTCCTCGGGCAGGAAGGCCAGGCCGAGGCCGGCGATCGCCATGTCCCGCATCAGCGTGATGGTGTTGAACGTAAGCTGCCCCTCGGGCCGAACTCGCACGGACTGCCCCTGCTTGGCGAAGGGCCAGAGGTAGACCCCTCCCGACGTCGGCAGCCGCAGATTGATGCAGTCGTGGTCGGAGAGGTCGTGCGGCGTGCGAGGTCGGCGTCGCTTCTTTAAGTAAGCCGGCGACCCGACGAGGGCTTGCTCGAAGTCCGGCCCGATGCGGACCCCGATCATGTCCTTGGCCACCTGCTCGCCGAGGCGCACGCCGGCGTCGAAGCGGTCGGCGACGATGTCGGTCAGCCCATAGTCGTTCGTGATCTCGACCTTGATGTCCGGGTAGTCCGGCAGGAGCTTCGCCAAGGCCGGTGACAGGATGGTGTCGGAGGCATGCTCGACCGAGGTGATGCGCAGGCTTCCCGATGGCTTCTCGCGCAGCGCCGTCAGGTCGGCGAGCCCAGCCTCGATCCCATCGAAGTGCGGACCCACCGTCAGGAGCAGCCGCTCCCCCGCCTCGGTCGGCGCGACGCTGCGGGTCGTCCGGGTCAACAGGCGCAGGCCGAGCCGGGCCTCCAGGGTGCGGATCGTGTAGCTCAGCGAGGGCTGGGACACCCCGAGCTGGGCAGCGGCCTTGGTGAAGCTCCGCTCCCTCGCGACCGCCAGGAACGCGATCAGGTCGGTGACGGTCTCCCGCGCCATTCATAAATCCTGTCTATAGGTGCATGCAGGTTTTACCACCTAATCGTATGACCACGCACCCCTTAGGTTCCCTTCGAGCACGACGGGCACGTAGGCGATCGCAGGGGACACCCGGCCTTCGCCCGCGCAAGGGGCCGAACGATGAACCCGACCTATGACTTCACGGGCCAGGTCGCTCTGGTGACGGGCGCCAGCACCGGCATCGGCCTCGCCACCGCGAGGGCATTCGCCGAGGCGGGTGCTTCCGTGGCGATGGCAGACGTCAATCCCGACGCGCTGCGGAAGGCGAGCGAGGGCCTG
Source organism: Methylobacterium sp. J-048 (assembly GCF_022829515.1). Taxonomy (GTDB): domain Bacteria; phylum Pseudomonadota; class Alphaproteobacteria; order Rhizobiales; family Beijerinckiaceae; genus Methylobacterium. The sequence goes on along the minus strand of NZ_JAKSYL010000246.1, from coordinate 15,071 downwards.
ACGGCCGCTGGCCACCGGGTGCTCGGGATCAACTGCGACGTGACCGACGAGGCCCAGGTCGCCGCCATGGTCGCCCGCACCGTCGCGGCGTTCGGGCAGCTGGACATGGCATTCAACAATGCCGGCGTGGTCGGGCCGAACGGCGACATGGCGGACGAGACCGCGGAGGCGTTCGACGCGGTGACCGCGATCAACCTGCGCGGCGTCTGGGCCTGCATGAAGCACGAGCTGCTGCACATGCGGGAGCGAGGCTCGGGCTCCATCGTGAACTGCTCGTCGCTGGGCGGCCTCGTCGGGCAGGCGGGCCGTGCGGCCTACCACGGCACCAAGCACGGCGTGGTCGGCCTGACCAAGAGCGCGGCGATGGACTACGCGCCCCGCGGCATCCGCATCAACGCGGTCTGCCCCGGTGTGATCGACACTCCGATGTCGTCGGGCATGGATGCCGACCAGATCGAGGGGATCATGCGCGACTAGCCCATCGGCCGGCTCGGCAGACCCGAGGAGCTGGCCGCGTCCGTCCTTTGGCTCTGCAGCCCAGGAGCAAGCTTCGTCGTCGGCGTCGCGCTGCCTGTCGACGGCGGCTTCGTCGCCCACTGACCCAGTATCCGAGGTCCGACCCATGAGCACGAACGACCCCGCTACGGGTGGCCGCCGCGCGCCCGACCGACGCGACCTCCTCGCCTACGCCTCCCTCGCCGCCGCCGCGATGGTCGTGGCCCGACCGTCATGGGCCGCGTCGTCCGAAAAGGGCGTGACCTTCTTCGACACGGCCGAGGTTTACGGCCCTTACGTGAACGAGGAACTCGTCGGCGAGGCGCTTGAGCCTTTCCGCGACAAGGTCAGGATCGCCACCAAGTTCGGCTTCGCCATCGACGGCACCATCGGTCGGGACAGCCGTCCCGAGCGGATCCGCCGCGTCATCGAAGGGTCTCTGAAGCGCCTGCGGACCGACCACGTCGATCTCTACTACCAGCATCGCGTCGATCCGAACGTGCCCATTGAGGACGTCGCCGGCACGGTCAGGGATCTGATCGCCGAGGGGAAGGTGCTGCACTTCGGCCTGTCGGAGGCGAGCGCCGGGAACATCCGGCGGGCGCATGCGGTCCAGCCCGTCGCGGCGGTCCAGACCGAATACTCGCTCATCGAACGAAGCCCCGAACGCAACGGGGTCCTGCAGGTCTGCGAGGAACTGGGGATCGGCTTCGTCCCTTGGGGGCCGGTGGGCCAGGGCTACCTGACCGGAAAGATCGACGAGAAGTCCCACTTCGATCCGAAGACAGACATGCGATCCGGCTTTCCCCGTTTCAGCCCCGAGAGCTTGGCGGCGAACCGACCGATCACCGCGTTCGTGCAGGAGTTTGCGGCGAGGAAGGGGGTGACGCCATCTCAGATCGCCTTGGCATGGCTGCTGGCCCAGAAGCCTTTCATCGTTCCGATCCCCGGCACTCGCAACATCAAGCATTTTGTCGAGAACCTAGGTGCCACTGACGTCGTGCTGACCCCGGACGATCTACGTGAGATCGCCACCACCCTAGCCTCGCACCCCTTCCAAGGCGGTCGGATGAATGCCGAGCAGATGGAGCAGGTTGAGCCCTGATCCGCGTTTCCAGGGTGCCCCCCTGAGAGCAGACGTTCCCAAGGCCCGCAAAGGGTCGGAAGCGGGCGCAACGGCGGTGTCTGTTTCTATCAAGTCTCGCCCCACAGCGGACCGTCGCAAATCCATCCCGAGCAGCCATCCCGCTTCCGACCCAAAAATGACGTTGGTGGTGGCTTGCCAGACGCTCCAAAGCAGCAGCGTGTAGCGCTGCGGTCTCGGCGGCTGACTGCGCGTGCTTCCACGGCAGGCCGCTCGAAGCGGGAGTTAAGCTGAAAGAGACGAGGGAGGTCTTCCATGAACGATCAGGAGATCAGACACGCTCTCGACCGGCATTGGGCCGCCTCGGACACTGACGATTTCGAGGAAGAACACCAGATCTATCGCGACGACGCCGTGCTTGAATATCCTCAATCCGGCGAGCGCATCAGCGGGCGGCGCAACATCCAGGCATCTCGTACGGCGCAACCCAACAGGAAACGGTTTGCTGTGCGACGGATCGTCGGCTCTGGAGATCTGTGGGTGACGGAGTACGTGCTCACGTATGACGGCAAGCCGTCCTACACGGTGAGCATCATGGAGTTTCGTGACGGGGAAGTCGTTCGGGAAACGCAATATTTCGGCGATCCCTTCGCTCCGGGAGATTCACGTTCGCAATGGGTTGAACGGATTGGCTGACTTCGAGCCTCGGACTGGCAGCGGGAACCGCCGAAAAGCGAGGGTCCGCTTTCGGGATCCGGCGCCCGATAGCGGTCCGGCGGAAACCCACCCGTCTCAGACACCACCCTGGCTCTGCTGAGTGCGTTCAGCCTCTTGGTCGGGCGTCCGATGACGGAGCGCCGGTTCGATCCCGCATGAAGCGTCGGGCCCCATGCAGGATCGCCGCCTCGGCCGCCTCTCAGTAATGCGCCAGCACCGCCAGCAGCAGCAGGGCGATGATGTTGGTGATCTTGATCGCCGGGTTCACGGCGGGGCCGGCGGTGTCCTTGTAGGGGTCGCCGACCGTGTCGCCGGTCACCGCGGCCTTGTGGGCGTCGGAGCCCTTGCCGCCGTGGTGGCCGTCCTCGATGTACTTCTTGGCGTTGTCCCAGGCGCCGCCGCCCGAGGTCATCGAGATCGCCACGTAGAGGCCGGTGAGGATCACGCCCAGCAGGCTCGCGCCCACCGTGGCGAAGGCCTGGCTCTTGCCCGCGATCAGCTGGATCACGAAGAAAATCACGACGGGCGAGAGTACCGGCAGCAGCGACGGGACGATCATCTCCTTGATCGCCGCCCGGGTCAGCATGTCGACCGCGCGGCCGTAATCCGGCCGGTCCGTGCCCTGCATGATCCCGGGCTTCTCCCGGAACTGGCGCCGGACCTCCTCGACCACCGCGGCCGCCGCCCGGCCGACCGCCGTCATGGCGATGCCGGCGAACAGGAACGGGATCAGGCCGCCGAGCAGCAGCCCGACCACCACGTAGGGGTTGGACAGGGAGAAATCGACGCTGACGCCCTGGAAGAACCGGTACTGCGTCGGGCTGGCATTGGCGATGAAGTAGTTCAGGTCCGACGTGTAGGCGGCAAACAGCACCAGGGCGCCGAGGCCGGCCGAGCCGATCGCGTAACCCTTGGTCACCGCCTTGGTGGTGTTGCCGACCGCGTCGAGCGCGTCGGTCGATTTGCGGACATCCGGGGGCAGGCCGGCCATCTCGGCGATGCCGCCGGCATTGTCGGTGACCGGCCCGAAGGCGTCGAGGGCCACGATGAAGCCGGCGAGCGCCAGCATCGCGGTGACCGCGATGGCGATGCCGAACAGGCCGGCCAGCGCGTGGGTGCTGATGATGCCGGCCACGATCACGAGGGCCGGGAGCGCGGTCGATTCGAGCGAGATCGCCAGGCCCTGGATCACGTTGGTGCCGTGGCCGGTCACCGAGGCGTCCGCGATGGACTTCACCGGGCGGTAGTTGGTGCCGGTGTAGTACTCGGTGATCACCACGATCAGCGCCGTGATGGCGAGCCCGATCACCGCGCAGCCGAACAGGCCGCCCGACGTGAAGGTTACGCCCGTCGAGGTGGTGAACGCGGTGGAGAAGCCGCCGAGCAGGGTCAGGTTGACGATGGCGATCGCCACCACCGACAGCACGCCCGCGGTGATCAGGCCCTTGTACAGGGCGCCCATGATCGACTGGTTGGCCGAGAGCCGCACCGCGTAGGTACCGGCGATCGAGGTAACGATGCAGGCCGCCCCGATGGCGAGCGGATAGAGCATCATCGGCTCGAGCACGGCCCGGCCGCTGCCGGTGGGGCCGGAGAAGAAGATCGCGGCCAGCACCATGGTGGCCACGATGGTCACCGCGTAGGTCTCGAACAGGTCGGCGGCCATGCCGGCGCAATCGCCGACATTGTCGCCGACGTTGTCGGCGATGGTGGCCGGGTTGCGCGGGTCGTCCTCCGGGATCCCGGCCTCGACCTTGCCGACGAGGTCGCCGCCGACATCGGCGCCCTTGGTGAAGATGCCGCCGCCGAGCCGGGCGAAGATCGAGATCAGCGAGGCGCCGAAGCCCAGAGCCACCAGCGCGTCGATCACCTCGCGGCTCGACGGGTCGAGCCCGGCGCCGCGGGTGAGGAACAGATAGTAGAGAGCGACGCCCAGCAGGGCGAGGCCGGCGACCAGCATGCCGGTCACCGCCCCGGACTTGAACGCCATGTCGAGGCCGGCGCCCAGCGAGGTCGATGAGGCTTGCGCGGTGCGGACATTGGCCCGCACCGAGACGTTCATGCCGATGAACCCGGCCGCCCCGGACAGGACCGCGCCGATCAGGAAGCCGACCGCGACCTTGATCCCGAGGAACACCGCCAGCAGCACGAACAGCACCACGCCGACTAGGCCGATGGTGAGGTATTGCCGCTTCAGATAGGCCTGCGCGCCCTCCGCGATGGCGGCGGCGATCTCCTGCATGCGCTGGGTGCCGGCGTCCCGCCGCATCACGTCGAGGATCGTGACGATGCCGTAGGCGATGGCACAGAGCCCGCCCACGATGATCAAGCTCAAGGGGATCATGCTCTCTACCGTCCTTATTTTTATGGTGCCTGGCGGGGGCTTGTGATTCTTGTCGAGCTTGACCGTGTTTCGACGATCATGGGACGTGGCGCTCGATTCGGGGCATTCCTTCCCAAAGGTTCGTCTTGGCGCGCCCCCGCCGCTGTGGAGACCGGTTCGGCGACGATGGGCGCGTCTCAGCAGAGGATTAGAATCGGACTGATCATGGCGTGATCGAACCGGCTCTAGTTGCCAAACTTCGCCGGTGAGCGCAAACGCCGCACCCGGGGTTGTTGGCACTGCGGCATCCGAATGCTGCGCTGCATTGTTTGAAGACCCGGCTTTGCTGCGAATAGCCCGCGACGGGATGCGGATCGCGGGGCGCGATTTCTTCGACGGAACGGCCCGCGATGGGACCCGATTCTTCGACGGGATGCCCGCCTTAACCCGTAGTTAACCATACCGCCTTCTACTTCCGGTTGTATAACCGAATGGGGCTGGACATGAGCAGCGACCAGGTCGCCAAGCTGGCGGCGACGATCGAGGTCTTGACGGGGGCGGTGCATTTCCTGATCGCCGAGCGGGTCTCGGCCCAGCCGGAAGCGGCCCAGGGCGACCTGCTGCATATCCTGCAGCGGGCGTTCTCGACCCCGCCCCGCCCGGAGGAGGCGGTCACCGGCCGCTCCGCGCTGACGCCCGGCGACCTGGCCCTGTGGATGCCGATCGTGGCGGCCGGCATGATGGACGAGGTCCGCCGCCAGATCGGCCGCCAGCCCGAAGGCGTCACCCACATCGTGCTGGGCCGGACCAGCCCCGGCCCCGCCTCAGAAGTGGCTGAACGCCCCAGCCGCGAACACGCGCGCAGTGCCATCGCCCATTTCGAAGCCGGGCGGGCCGTCGCCTGACGTGACGGTGCCGATGGCCGTGAGCGGGATCCCGACCGCCGCCGCCCCGGCCAGAAGGGTGTCGAGCCCCTCCGGGGCGACCGTGCAGAGAATCTCGTAATCGTCGCCGCCGGTCAGGATCGGCTCGATCAGGCTAGGCTCCGCATCCCGCGCCCGGGCGGCGGCCTCCGAGAGCGGCACGGTTCCGATTGCGATCCGGGCGCTGCGGCCCCCGCCCAGCATCTTGGCGAGATCGCCGGCGAGCCCGTCCGACACGTCCATCGCCGCCGAGGCGTGGCGGCGGATCGCGCCCGCCAAGGCGAGGCGCGGGCGCGGATGCAGATAGCGGTCGGCCAGCACCGCGCGCTGCGCCGGATCGAGAGCGGCGGCCCAGGCCGCGTCCGGCTCCAGGCGCTGCCGCAGGCCGAGCGCCGCGTCGCCGATGGTGCCGCTGACGCAGATCCGGTCGCCAACCCGCGCGGTGCCGCGCCGGACGATGCCGCCGCCCGGCACCTCGCCGAATGCCGTGACCCCGATCAAGGCCGGCCCGCCGGAGCGCACCGTGTCGCCGCCGAGCAGCGGGCAGCCGGCCTCCGCCGCCGCCGCGCCGAGCCCCTCGGAGAAGCCCGCGAGCCAGGCTTCGGTCCAGTCGTCGGGGAGCGCCAGGGTCAGCAGGAAGCCGCGGGGCACCGCGCCCTTTGCGGCGATGTCGGACAGGTTCACCCCCAGCGCCTTGCGGGCGATCGAGGCCGGGGGATCGTCGGGGAAGTAGTGGATCCCGGCCACCACCGCGTCGGCGGTGACCACGAGATCGTGCCCGGGGGTGGGTGTCAGGGTCGCGGCGTCGTCCCGGAGCCCGTCCGCCCCCGGCCCCGCCAGCGGGGCGAAGTAGCGGGCGATCAGCCCCTCCTCGGAGGCGCGATCCGGCCCGGCCATGGTTCAGACCTTCTTGGCGGGCGGCTTCCCGGAGCCCGGCTTGCCGCTTCCCTTGTTGCCGCCGCCCTTCGGCGCGCTCATCTCGCCCGGGCGGACCTCCCGGGCGACTCGGTCGAGCACGGCATTGACCAGGCCCGGCTCGTCGGCGGTGTAGAAGCTGTGGGCCACGTCGACATATTCGGAGATCGCCGCCGGCGCCGGCACGTCAGGCCGGAACAGCAGCTCGTAGGCGCCCGCCCGCAGGATCGCCCGCAGCACGATCTCGATGCGCCGGAGCGGCCAGCCCTGGGCCAGTGCCTGGTCGAGCTTCTGGTCGATCGCACGCTGCTCCTCGACCGTGCCGCGCAGCAGGTCGCGGAAGAAGGCGGTCTCGGCCTTGGGATGCAGGATCCCGTCGACCTCCTGGCCGATCCAGAACGCCTCGAACTCGGCGAGCGCGTCGAGCACGCCCTTGCCGGAGATGTCCATCTCGTAGAGCGCCTGCACCACGGCGAGGCGGGCGCCGCTGCGCGGGCTGATCGCCCGGGCGGTCTCCTCGGAGGCATCCTGGGCGGCGGCGTCCGGTCTGGTTTCGGTGGTCCCGGTCATGTCGGTTCTCGTTATCGCGGACGCGCCGCCTCGGCCGCACGCTTGAGGGCGAGCACCCCGAGCGCGGCTTCGGCCGCGCCGCCGCCCTTGTTCATCTCGGCGACCCGGGCGCGTTCCAGCGCCTGCGCCTCGGTCTCGACGGTCAGGATGCCGTTGCCGAGCGGCAGCCGGCGCTGGACCGAGAGGTCCATCAGGGCGCGGGCGCTCTCGCCGGCGACGATGTCGTAATGCCCGGTCTCGCCGCGGATCACGCAGCCGAGTGCCACCACGGCATCGTAGTCGTCCGCCAGGATCGCCACCGCGGCGGGGATCTCCAGGGCACCCGGCACCGTGACCACGGTGGCGTGCGCGGCAAACGCCTCGATCACCGCCAGGGCGCCGGCCAGCAGTTCGTCCGCGAGCGCCTCGTAATAGCGCGCCTCGACGACGAGGATGCGGGCGCCGGCAAGCGCCGGGTCTGCGGGCATCGGCGCCGTGGCGGCGCGGGTATGGGCGACCATGGCTGCGTCCGGTCGGTTTTTCGGGGGCTGGCGGGGCGCCGCGCATCGGGCGCCCACGGGAGAGTGGGACGGTTAGACCGAAGCGGCCGGCGCGACAAGCGGCGCGGGCGCTATCGCACCAGCGGCGGCAGCGGCGGCCCGTCCTCGGGCAAAGCCGTGCGGCCGACATTCATCGTCATCGCCAGCAGCGCGTAATAGCCGTTGATGCCGGTGAGATCGATCGCGCCCTGCTCGCCGAACCGCGCAACCAGGTTGGCGTATGTGGCATCGCTCACCGCGCGGTTGTGCTGCAGCTCGGTCGAGAACGAGAAGGCGAGCGCCTCGTCGTCGCTCATCGTGTCGGGACGGCGGCCCTCGGCCAGGGCCTGCGCGGTCTCCGGCGCGACCCCGGCCTTGAGGGCGATCGGATGGTGGATCTGCCACTCGACCTGCTGATTCCAAAGCCGGGCGACGAACAGGATCACGAACTCGCTGATGCGCAGCGGCAGGGCACTGCCGTAGCGCAGGTACAGCCCCATGCGGCTGGCGCATAGCATCAGCTCGGGGCTGCGCAGCAGCGGAACGAACGGCCCGAACACCGGAACCCCGCGCTCGGCCTTGAACGCCTCCGCGGCCGCGATCTGCGCCTCCGAGAGGGTCTCGGCCGGGATCTCCGGCAGGCGGTCCGTACCCGTCATGGCTTGCCCGTGCTCTCGTACCGTACGCGCGTGACGCACTCTGGATTTCCGATCCCCGTCAGCCTAGACCGTTCAAGCTCACAGGGACGCCCCGCGCCCGATCCGGACGCGATCCGAAACCCCGCCAGCGAGGCTTACGGCTTTGGCCCTCCCCGTCAACGAACGCCGGCGCATCATGCTGCTCACGGGCGCGAGCCGAGGCATCGGCCACGCCACGGTCAAGCGCTTCTCGGCGGCCGGCTGGCGGGTCATCACCTGCTCGCGCCACGCGTTTCCCGAGAACTGCCCTTGGGAGATGGGTCCCGAGGACCACCTCCAGGTCGATCTCGCCGACGCGCAGGACACGATGCGCGCCATCGAGGAGGTCCGGGGCCGGCTCGACGCCGAGGGCGGCGTGCTGCACGCGCTGGTCAACAATGCCGGCATCTCGCCGAAAGGTCCGGCGGGCGAGCGCCTGGGGGCGCTGGCTACCGAGTTTGACGGCTGGCAGCGGGTGTTCCAGGTCAACGTCTTCGCCACGATCCTGCTGGCCCGCGGCCTGCGCGACGAGCTCGCCCGGGCCCGGGGCTCGATCGTCAACGTCACCTCGATCGCGGGCTCCCGGGTCCACCCGTTCGCGGGCGCGGCCTACGGCACATCGAAGGCGGCGCTCGCCGGCCTGACCCGCGAGATGGCCGCCGATTTCGGTCCTCTCGGCGTGCGGGTCAACGCGATCTCGCCCGGCGAGATCGACACTTCGATCCTGTCGCCCGGCACGGAAAAGCTCGTCGAGCAGATCCCGCAGCGGCGCCTCGGCACCCCGGACGAGGTCGCCAAGGCGATCTACTTCCTGTGCACCGATGCCTCGTCCTACGTGAACGGGGCGGAGCTGCACATCAACGGCGGCCAGCACGTTTGACCCGGCGATCCGGGCGGCGGGTGGCCGCCATGCGCCAACCTCCGGCCGTCGGACGGCGGAGCTTCGCGATCCTCCTCGGCCTGAGTCTGTGCACGCCGCTCGTCTCCGCCCGCGCGGAAGCACCGGACGTCCGGATCCTTGACCTGCCCTTCAAGGTGCGGGCGCTGCGCGGGCCGCGCAGCGAGGCCGCGATCTCCGTGGCGACCTCCGGCCTGCTGCCGATCGCCGGCGCGAAATCCAGCCCGGCGGCCGGTGACGAGGAGAGCGCCCCGATCGCCGTGGTCTGGGGCGACGATGGCGGCGCCGTGCTCGGCTTGGCGGACGGCACCGTCACGGTCCGGCCGATTGGCCGGGACGCGGTCGAGGGGCTGACTGCCGCCGAGACGCCGCGGGGCGCCCTGCCGGGCTCGCGCCGGGTCCTGGCCGGCCCTCTGAGCGCCTACCTCACCGGCCGTACTCGGGCTCCGGACGGCAGCGAGGCCGCCGCCGTCCTGACGATCCGCGAACGCCAGCCGATGGCGGTCAGCACCGATCCGAAGCCGGTGCCGGTCGCCACCGTCACGGTGCTGGCGGGGGGCGAGGCGGTGTTCGCGCCGCTCCGGCCGCGCCTGCTGCGCCTCGCCGGCCGTCCGGCCCTGTTGGCCACGACCCTCGCGGGAGCGGATTCGGGCGGGCTCGTCCTGATCGGGCGCCCGGACGGTCAGTCGGCCTGGAGCGTCACGGCCCGCACGCCGCTGCAGCCCGGGCCGCCGCTGAAGATCGCCGGCATCGCGGATTTCTCCGGCTCCGGCGGCATGCAGGCCGCAACGATCAGCGCCCGGGGCCTGCTCCAGTTCTGGAACCTAACCCCGGAAAAAATCGATCTGGCCGGCGAGGCGCCGGGCTACGCAGCTGGTGAAGGCGATGCCGATCTCGCCGTCACGGTCCCGGCCATCGGTCCCGCCGAACTCGTGCTGCCGGTGGCGGGCCGCGCCGAGATCGCCCTCGTCCAGGCCAAGGGACCGCCGCACGAGCGCCTGCGCGTCCCGCTGCCGGCGGCGGCCACCACCGGCATCGTGGCGCTGGGCGAGGGCGCGGCGACGCGGCTGCTGGTCGGCCTCGCCGACGGGCGGGTCGCGGTCATCGCGCCCGACGGAGGCAAGCCGTGACCGAGGGCACAGCCGATGGCGGCAGCCGCCTGTTCCCGACCCGGCCGTATGTGGGCGCGTCGATCGCGGTGATCCGCGGCGAGCGCGTCCTGCTGGCGGCCCGGGCCAACGAGCCGATGCGCGGCGTCTGGACCCTGCCGGGCGGCCTGGTTGAGGCCGGCGAGGCGCTGGCCGCGGCGGCGTTGCGCGAATTGTCCGAGGAGGTCAGCCTCACGGCCGAGGTGGTCGGCGTGCTCTCGCCCACCGAGATCATCGTCCGGGACGAGGCCGGCCGCGCCCGCCATCATTACGTTGTCCACCCGCACGCCGCCCTGTGGTGCGGCGGCGAACCCGTGGCCGGCCCGGAGGCCCTCGGCGTGCGTTGGGCGACCCTCGACGAGGTCGCCGGGCTGGCGACGACGCCGGGCCTGATCGAGACCCTGCACGAGGCGTTTGCGCGGGTGCGCGGCAGAGAGGCGAGCGCGTGAGGCTTCCGGTCATCCTGTGCCTCGCCGCGGCTCTCGCCGGGCCGGCCCAGGCGCAGCAGCGCGGCACCCGCCCCCCGCCCGCTCCGGCCAAGGAGGCGCCGAAGGAAGCAGCGCCTCCTGCGGACGTGCCTGCCCCCTACGACCGCGACCTGCTGCGGATGTCCGAGATCATCGGGGCCCTGGCTTTCCTGCGCGGCCTCTGCGCGGCGCCCGACGCCGCGGAATGGCCGGCTCGCATGAAGGCACTGATCGAATCCGAGGGCGTGACCCCGGCTCGGCGCGACCGGCTGGCCGGCGCCTACAATCGCGGCTATCGCGGCTACGCGCTGACCTACCGGGTCTGCACTCCGGCCGCGCACGAGGCGGCCGCCCGCTACGTCGCCGAGGGCGACAGGCTGTCGCATGCCCTGGCCGGCCGCTTCGGCGGGTGATGCAGAGGGAACACACCCGGCACGCATCCCCCGAAAGCATCAACTTCGAGCGGCTGCGTTAACCGATCTGAAATTCTCGGCTGGCCGAGCCGCGGGGAGCCACCTATCATTCGTTGGTCCGCCGGGTCTCGTGCCCGGCGCAACGGAAGTATCGGGCCCATGCAGCATATCTCTCAGACCGCCCCCATCGAGGTTGAGGTCGACGTCGAGGAGAAGCGCGTCGCGCTGAGTTACGTCTCGGAAGCGTTCGCGGAAGGCTGTCTCGACGGGCTCGACGGCGACTGCATGGCCCAGGCCGCCCTGTTCGCGGCCTTTCAGGAGCTGGTGATGACCTACGGCGAGGAGGCCACCGCCCGCTACGCCGAGGGCTTTCCGGAGCGCATCCGCGGCGGCGCCTTCACCACGACCCTCCAGCATTGAGGAGACCGGCGACGGCGGACGGTTGAGGCGGGCGCGCGCAGCACCTACCTGCCGGCCACGCGATCCGGAGGACCGGATCGCGCGTGCCGCGTGACGATTTCTGCGTGAGGATCTGCCTGCCATGCCCGTCGCCCTGTTGCCGGACCGCGCCCTCGTCACCGTCACCGGGCCGGAGGCCACGGCGCTGCTCCAGGGCGTGCTGACCTGCAACGTCGAGACCCTGCAGGAGGCCGAGGCCCGCCTCGGCGCGCTGCTGGCGCCGCAGGGTAAGATCCTGTTCGATTTCCTGATCTCGCGGATCCCAGACGGGTTCCGGCTCGACACGGCCATCGACCGGGCTGCCGACCTCGCCAAGCGGCTGACGCTCTATCGGCTGCGTGCACAGGTCGCGATCGCGGTCGATCCGACCGTGGCGGTGGCGGTCTCCTGGGCCGGGGCTTCCCCGGCAGTGGAGACCAGCACGGTAGCCGATACCCGCCACGTCGATCTCGGCGCCCGGCTCTACGCCGCCGAGGCCGCCTTTTCCGCCGACGCCTCGGAGGCGGAGTACCACCGCCATCGCATCGAGCTCGCCGTGCCCGAGGGCGGGCGCGACTATGCCTACGGGGACGCGTTCCCCCACGAGGCGATGATGGACCAGCTCGGCGGCGTCGACTTCAAGAAGGGCTGCTACGTCGGCCAGGAGGTAGTCTCGCGCATGCAGCACCGGGGCACCGCCCGCACCCGGATCCTGGCGGCCCGCTACACCGGCGAGGCCCCTCCCCCCGGCGCCGAGATCACCGCCGGCGGCAAGGGATTGGGCACCTCCGGCAGCGCCGCGGGCGAGCGCGGCCTCGCGCTGGTCCGGCTCGACCGCCTGGCCGATGCGCTGGCGGCCGGTGCCACCCCGCTGGCCGGCGACCGGCCGGTGACCTTCGAGAAGCCGGCCTACGCGACCTTCGCGATGCCGGAAGCGGCCGGATTGCCGGTGGCCTGAGCACGGATCGGGTCGCGGACCGCGATGGCGTTCCGCTCCTGTTCTCGCTAAACCGGCGGGATGTCCGAGACCGGCCTGATCGACCATCCCGATGGCTGCCCCCGCTGCTGGTGGGCCGGCCATGACCCGCTCTACGTCGCCTATCACGACACCGAATGGGGCGTGCCCGAGCGCGACGGCCGGGCGCTCTACGAGAAGCTGATCCTCGACGGCTTCCAGGCCGGCCTGTCCTGGATCACGATCCTGCGCCGCCGCGACGGGTTTCGCGACGCGTTCTCCGGCTTCGACCCGGAGGCCATCGCCCGCTATGACGAGGCCGATGTCGCCCGGCTGATGACCGACACCCGCATCATCCGCAACCGCGCCAAGATCTTGGGCACGATCGCCGGGGCCCGGGCCTGGCTGCGGATCGAGGAGAGCGGCCCCGGCTTCGCGCCGTTCCTGTGGGATTTCGTCGACGGACAACCGATCCAGGGCGGCGCCAGGAGCCGCGCCGAGATCCAGACCGAGACGCCGGTCTCCCGGGCGATCGGCAAGGCCCTGAAGGCGCAGGGTTTCTCCTTCTGCGGCCCGACCATCGTGCACGCCTTCATGCAGGCGGTCGGGATGGTGAACGACCACCTCGTCGGCTGCCACCGGCACGCACCCTGCGCCGAACTGGGGCGGCCGGTATGAGCGAGGCGCGCGACCCGGCGCCCCGGGCCTGGCAGCGGATGCTGTCCGGCCGCCGCCTCGACCTGCTCGATCCCGCGCCCCGGGACATCGAGATTGCCGACATCGCCCACGGGCTCGCCCGGGTCGCCCGCTGGAACGGCCAGACCCGGGGACCGCACGTCTTCTCGGTGGCCCAGCACAGCCTGCTGGTGGAGGCGGTCGGACGCCATATCGCCCCCGGCTGCACCGAGCCGGAGGGGCTGGAGCTGCTGCTGCACGATGCCCCGGAATACGTCGTCGGCGACATCATCTCGCCGCTCAAGGCCGCGATCGGCGACGCCTATCGCGGGGTCGAGCTGCGCCTGCTCGCCGCCGTGCGCCGCCGCTTCGGCCTGGCCGAGCCCGAGCCCGCCCTCGGCAGCTTGGTCAAGCGCGCCGACCGGATCGCCGCCCATATCGAGGCCGTGGAGCTCGCGGGCTTCGCTCCGGACGAAGCCGAGTTGTATTTCGGACCCGCCCCGGACCTGCCCGAGCCCATCCTGGCGCTAGCCGAACCGTGGCCGACCGCTCAGGCCGAGGCGCGGTTCCTCGACCGCTTCCACGCCCTGTGTCAGGCTTGAGATCCGATACCTCCGCCCTCGATCCGTCACGATCCCGGGCCATGGGCCGCCTCATGCCGACCCTTCACGTCTGTCCGCTCTCGCGCCTGCCCGAGACCGTCGCCGCCACCGGCGCGAGCCACGTGCTCACGCTGGTCAATGTCGGCACGCCGCTGGAGCGGCCGGCGCTGATCGATGCGGAGAATCACGCCATCATCGGGGTCAGCGACATCGCCGAACCCCGGGACGGTCACGTTTTGCCGGCTGACGAACACGTGGCCGGCATCCTGGCCTTCACCCGGGCCTGGCCCCGGGACAAGCCGCTGGTGATCCACTGCTATGCCGGGATCAGCCGCTCGACCGCGGCGGCCTACATCGCCGCCTGCGCCCTGGCGCCGGAGCGCGACGAGGGTGCCATCGCCGATGCCCTGCGGGCCGCCTCCCCGTCTGCGACTCCCAATCCCCTGTTCGTGGCCATCGCCGACCGGATGCTCGACCGCGACGGCCGCATGGTCGCGGCGATCGCCCGGATCGGCCGCGGCGCCGAGGCGTTCGAGGGAACGCCGTTCTGCCTCGCGCTGACGTGACGGCCGATCACGAAACTTCCGGTTGTCGCAGCGGCCGCGCCTGCGCGCAGCCGTCCCGGAGGCGCTCCGCAGGGCGCGGGGAGTGTGGCGCAAACGCCGCCGCGCCGCACCAAAACGCTGCGGATCGGCCCGGGCCCACCCTCGCCTGGGTTGTGGCCGCACCGGCTGCCGCCTTAGAACCGACCCAAAGGATGTGTGTGGGATGAACGCGAGCAGACCCGAGGTGGCCCCGGCCGCCGGCGACCTGCCCTTCGAGAAGGCGCTGGAGCAACTCGAGGAGATCGTGCGCAGGCTCGAGCGGGGCGATGTCCCGCTGGACGAGTCGGTGGCGATCTACGAGCGCGGCGAGGTGCTGAAGAAGCATTGCGAGGCGCTGCTGAAGCGGGCCGAGGCGCGGATCCAGCGGATCACCCTCGGTGCCGACGGGCGGCCCGAGGGCGTGGCGCCGCTCGATATATCCTGAGGCTCGGCGGTCCGACCGATCCCGTCCGATAGAGGTTGATGCCGTGGCGATTTCCCCCGAGCTGAGCGCGCTTCTCGACCGTATCCCGGAGCCGGCCGCGCTTCGGCAGCTGCCCGAATCCGAGCTGCAGGCGGTGGCGGACGCGGTGCGGGCCGAGATGATCGACGCCGTGTCGATCACCGGCGGCCATCTCGGCTCGGGCCTGGGCGTGGTCGAGCTCACCG
>NZ_JAKSYL010000223.1 GCF_022829515.1 Methylobacterium sp. J-048 | reverse complement strand
CTGCCACCGATCATCGCCTTGATACGGGAAGCGCGGGCCGATCCGTCGATGCACTCGATACCGCCACCGGCATTCAGGGTGTGGAGGCAGTTGCCTGGCCAGGCCGGACCGGGTGTGATCCGGCTGACGATGGTCTGCGCGAACCCGTCAGGGTCGAGGCGGTCTATCCGTGCCAGACCCAGAGCTCGGCCGTAGCCCTGAGAACAGTCCTGTACAGGGCGGATCAGATGACCGCCACGTTCGACGATCCGTCCAGCCGGGCGAGCGGTCGAGGGATCGATCAATACGGGATTGCCCGGGTGAGCTGTGTAGGGGCCGCGGAAATCGGGCGCCGACCAGATGTGGAGCGCATCGTGGTAAGACCCCGACCCAAGCGGGGCGCTCGGACCAGCATCTCGCACGGTCGCGAATATCCACCAGTGGCCGGCATGTTCGACCAGAGTTGCATCGCTGGCCACTACGCCCGAGAGCAGCGTGGCTTCCTTGACCCAGCCTCCGGGGAAGCGCGTCGCCCGGTAGAGATCGACCGTGCCCGCCGCGGAACTCTCTGGCACCATCCAGGCCTCGCCGTCGCGCTCGAACACGAACGGGTAGGATAGGTGATGGGGCTCCTCCAGCACCGGAACCGGCGTGCCCTCTGGGCCATCCGGGCCGAAGCGGACGGCCGAGATGATCGCCTTGCCCGTGGCGTGCGGGAACTCCTCCACGAAGACGTGCGTGCTACCGGCGAAAGCCAGCGGGAAGGGATCGGCATAGAACCGACGCGCGTCATCCAGCAAGGTGTTCCAGCCGGTATCGGGATGACGGCCGAGGTCAAATAAGTCTGGACCGTCGAGGCGGCGCCATCCGGTACGCCAATGCGGAGCATTGTAGCAGAGCCTGTACAGCCGGCTGGCCACGTTCCTAGCAAGCAGTCGGGCTGAACGCCTACCAAGAGCTCTGGCAGGAAGGGCGGGGGCGACACACTGAACCAGATCCGCCCTAATCCCCTCTTCGGGACGGCCACTCAGCCGGTTCGTAAGCGCGGCTGTAATCACCGTAGTTGTTCGTGCTAGAGCGTCCTCGAAGGATATGGCTATCGAGCCTCGATGGTCCGTCCCCAGGATGCCGGAAGCCACGACACGTTCGTCTTGGATGAGTTCAAGCTGCGGCACACGTCCGGCGAGGAGGCTCATAAGCAGGCCGTTTTCACCGATGCCGCCATCGTAGGCCGGGCGCCACACGGGACAAGCGGCGACTGCATCACCACAAAGATCGAGCACGAGATCGGCGGCCATGGGGCGGGCCCAAGCTGCCAAATCGGCCGGCGGTAGGTTCAACGACCCGCCCAGGTTTAGCCCGTAGACCAGCGCCTCAAGCCGGAACAACAGATCGGCGCTGGAGGGCCAACCCTTTGGACCTGTGGCGATATCGACGCTGACAGCCTCAACTCCGGGCGTATCAGAGATCCGCTGCAACAGCGCGGTGTGCCAACGGCGTGATCGCGCGCCGTCCAGACGAACTCTCACATGCATGATGAGCACGTCTCCACTTAGCGCTTCAACCCACCGAATGTCGGCTAAGGGTGCGCTCTACCGACCAATCGGTAACAAGATTGATAACCGCCAACGCTGAAGAGGAATTTGCTGCGGAGCGTTTACCAGATACCCAGTGATCGCCGCTGATACCTGCACCCCATGGGCGGTTTTTAGGGATTTCCATCAGTCTAAGCGGCTATTCCGGAAGCGGGTAGAGGCCGCTGGAATACGCTCGGCTGGATACGATGGTGACTGATCGTGGGACTGATCGACCATAACAGCGCTGTCGCGGCCCAACTCGCGCCAGTTTCCGGGCTTCTCATGCCAAGAAGGCTTGGCGCGTGAGGACTGCCCAACCCGCCGGCTTCGCGCGTCGGCGCGCGTCGTGGTCGCGATCGAGAACAACCTTACGCGGAGCCACGCGCGCCGAACCGCTGACGTTCGTGATTTTCACGCTGCTACTCGTCGGGCTGTCCGGCGGCCTGCTGTGGACGCTGGGGTTCAACTACGAGGGGATTACCGGATCGCCCACATCGAAGATCCACCCGACGACCTATCTGGCGATCGCCATGTGCGGCTGGGGCATGCTACGCGCCGGCAATCCCGTGATCCCTGTGGTGCAGGCCCTAAACCGCAAGCCGGCCTGCGTGCTGCTGGCAATCTGCGGCGTGCTGCTCCTCGTATTGATCGCAGCCCGCGGTGGAACCGGGCTGGCTGGCTCGATCGATACCTTCGTGCTGGCCGGTCTCGTCCCGATCCTGCTCATGGATCGCGATGCCGCCACGTTGGGACGGCTGGAGAACGTCTTTCATTTCGTCATGCTCGCCAATGCCCTGCTGGGACTGTTTGAGTTCGCCAGCGGCCAGCGCTTCTTTCCGTTCCGCATGGATGGCATGGCGTTTGAGACCGACACGCGCTCGGCCGCGCTCCAGGGCCACCCACTTACCAACGCGACGGTGACGGCCTGTTACGTCTTATCCCTTGCCATGGGCGGCGGGAGGCTCGCGCCAGCCTTCCGGGCCGCGATGATCGCCCTGCAACTCGTAGCCCTCGTCACGTTTGGTGGGCGGGCAGCCACGGTGACAACCCTAGTCTTTGGTGGAATGGTTGGGCTCGTGACCCTCAACCGAACGCTACGCAACAATCGGATCCCGCTGGCTGGGGCGGCATGCGCATGCTTTGCGCTGACGATGGCGCCGGTGCTCGTGGCTATCCTGGCTACCGTGGGTTTCTTCGACACCCTTCTAAGCCGGTTTGTCTCCGACGGCGGCAGCGCCCAGGCTCGGGTCGACATGCTGGCGATCTTCGACGCTATCCCGTTCCGGCAGCTGCTGTTGGCACCCGACCTCCTGCAGGTAAGCACCCTGCGGCGGATCTACGGCTTGGAATGGGGCATCGAGAACTCGATCATCTCGGACGTGCTCTATCACGGCGTCTTGGTGACGGCGTTGCTCGTCCTGGCTGTCGGGCTCTACCTCGCCGAGGTCGCCCGAGGGTGCCGACGTGGGGTCTGGCTGCCGATCCTGGCGTTCGTGATCCTGGTCAACACCTTCGAGGGCCTAGCCGGCAAGACCACGATGCTGGCCAAGTTCGCCCTGATGCTGATCGTCCTGTTCCCGGTGAACCGGCTCGCGACCGCCCCTGAAGGTGGTCGTGAGCCAGCTCAGGTCAGGCGCCCTGGAGAGCGCCGCGGCCGTGGCCGTGCGCTGTATAGGACTTCGTGAAGCCGAACAGGCGCTCGCGCACGAGTTGGGCGTCGGGCAGTAGGGCCCGCATATCCCGCGCACGAAGCAGATGGGTGTTGTCGAAGTAGGACTGCATCTTCTCCGGCGTCGGCCGGCTGAGCAGCGCCCATAGGCCGAAGCGGATGAAGCGCCGCCCGTAAGGACGCGGCAGCCAGTGGATCGCCGGCAGAACGAAGTGTGGTTCGATCGGGAACGCGTAGGCCGGTGTCTGGACGAAGTAGCGTTTGCAGACGCGACGCACTTCGCTGCAGAAATGGGCCCGCTGCTCGGGCGGCACGTGCTCGATGACCGAGTTGCAGATCAGAACGTCGAAATGGCTATCTGGATATGGGATCCGGGTACCGTCGTAGAGCTCGATCTTCAGGGCCTGCAGCCTACCGGTGTGGCTGCGAGCTGAGCCATCGTCCTCGATGTTTAGAAGCGTCAGATCCGCCGGGATCATGTCCTCCGGCATTTGCTCCCAGAAATGGCGTGATCCACCGAGGTCGAGCACGCGCAGACGCGGCAAATCCGGGCAGCGCTCACGCAGCACACGACTGCGGCGGCGGCGAAACCGTCCCGAGAGAGCATCGACGAACGCAACCCAAGGATCCATGTCCAACTCTTTTCCACGCAATAAGAAGGTTGGATTGAGCTTCCTCGGATCGCGAGCGCCTGTCTAGAGATGGCACCTCTATATCGACCCTTTGGGAGTGGGATACGCCAGCTAAAACAGATCATGCTTTACGCAGCACATGCTGCCAGAACCGCTACTAAGCCCTACAGGAGGGGCATCAGCAGTCCGAAGTCAGCACGAGGGGGCCAAGCGCACTCGTCTTACGTGCAAACTGCCTCTCTCCAACCAATCGCTGAAAATACGAAGTCCGTGTCACGCCGAGGGCAGGCATAGGCAGGGACAGCCTGGCAAAGCATGGGAGAGCTGGACACCGGAAGCGCCGGCTCAGGCCCCCAGATCATCGGTGATAGAGAACGACAAAGGCCCGCCCCGGGGGCCAGGGGCGGGCCCTTATGCGACGACGCTCACGAGGCCGCGCTGAAGCCCTGTTTTGGGAGCCGTAGCGCTGCTCTGTGGACGTTCGAACCGCAGGGCCCGGTCGCGCATCGATGCTGCGGCTTGGTGCTTAACAGCGCGTCAACGGGGACTGGTCGGTAGCGGTGTGGTCACATCCCGCCGTCTGAGGTATCCTCCAAGATCGAAGTTGGCTCTGCGGTGACGTTGGGAGTGTCCTGAGACCCGTCCGCGAAGCCTACAGGGTGGTCGACTGGGGGGAATAGATCCGCCAATCCGGAGGCTACACCGTGCAGTACCGGATCATGTGAGGAGCCGACGGAAGGCGTGTACGGGTCAACAGTTCGCATGCGGAACGCGGGTCTGAACCTGATGGGAAAGTGAGTGGCCCTCGAACCACTCTTGATCTGGGTTAATAGCGCTTGAGGTGGAAGGTTCAGAAGATTTTCGCGCTTGGGTTGTGATCCGCGACCGCGGCGGCGATCTCGCTGTTGCGAGTAAGACTCGCGCCAAGCGAAACCTCTGGGAGTCCGAAGCCGAGCGCCCGTCGAGCGCGATAGTATGGATCAAGTGACCAATCACTGATCCGTGTGTGGCGGAACGCAGGTTATCGTGAAGCTGTTTCAGGCGGCTTACAGGAGCATTCCATCATGAAGCTCACCCTCGCCGTTTCGTTGGTCGCGAGCAGTCTTTTCCTCGTCGCTCCCGCCAATGCGCAAGGGGCGACGAACACACCTAGCATGGTGCCCGGCGCGGCTGCGTCCGTACCGGCGATGAAGTCCGATGCACCCAAAGCGGCCCGCACGGCCAAGTCGAAAGAATGCTCGGCAGAGGCCGATAAGCAGGGTCTGCATGGCAAGACGCGCAAGGCCTGAATGTCGTCGCGGCCGCGATCCGGGTATGCCGGATGCCTAAGCGGCTCTGGCACACGACATCAACTCGATTGGCTCCAAATCGAAGGGTCCGGATAGAGCCACTGTAAGCCGTGTCGCAGGAGATGCAAACTCGCGCGGCCTAAGCAGCGGTTTCGCCTACTTCTTCCTCAGAAGTCGGCGCAGTTTCACACATGCGCCAGAACTCGACACAGCCGACGGCGTAGGCGGCGAGGACAACGGCAGCCCAATGCATCATCGGGTTCCTTAACACAAACGGCCCGCCACTGTGCCGGAAAAACCTTGATACTTTACAACATCCTGAAGGTGTATCAGGACCTCTGCACCCACCGCGGTGCCCATCCCTCTGCGACCACCTGAAGAAGACTCGGTGTCAGGCGTAGGGACCACCGAACAGGTCGCCCATCGCCTTGCGTCGGAACAGCGTGCGCCGCCGCCGACGTTGGTGCTCTGGCCCGTCGTGGATCATGTGGCAGCGCTGGCAGAAGGCCGCGAGGTGGCCGAGAGCGTCGGCCAGCCCACCAGCATTCCGCTTACGCTTCCCCGAACACCGAGAGCGCTTGTAGGACACCGGCCAGTGGATCAGAGCTTACCCCGACGGGCTCATAGCGACCCGCAGCACCGGAAGCGGGCCGACCGACGCGTCTGATCACCTCCCGCTCGAAGGCGACGAAGCCCTCGATCCTACCTGTCGTATCACACAAGGGACGACAATCGATCTCGGCACGGTACTTGGTGCCATTCCCGCGGTAGTTGGTCAGGTAGCCGTGGAAGCGCTCGCCGGCCGCTAAGGCGCGATGAAAGACATCGAGCGTTTCCTCGCGTGTCTCCTTGCCTTGCATGAAGCGTGGGCTGCGCCCGATGATTTGGCCGAGGTCGCGTCCAACCAACCGCGAAAAGGCGGGATTGGCATAGAGGATGATCGGGCCAGGGGGATCGATCGTCACTTCCGTGACGACGATGCCGACCGCAGCATCGTGGCCAAAGGCCCGGATCAGTTCGAGCGCTGTCACGGGGCGAGAATGCGAATGGCTTGCAAGACGTGCGACCCTCATGAGCAACGCATGACGGTCAACTGCGTAAATGCCGTTCGGTTCACCGGCAGAGCAGGATGCAATGTTGTGAGGTATGCGATTAATTAATGTGAGCTTTACAATTAGTATTTGACGGCCTTTGTCGTTGACGGAGCGATTTTAAGTATTTCTAAAAAATTCAACCGTAACGCCACATCATCAATGGCAAAATATAGACGTAGAAGTTCTTCAGTTTCTTCATGGAATGATTTAAAATTCTTGGGAATTTGTGCGACCGAATGTGTCATTCGGAACGTCTCGACTGGCATGTTCAGAGATGATGCGATAGTTTTCAAGCGCTCAGCAGCTGCCGAAGAGACAGAGCCTTTGGGTTTAGGGCTAGTCTCGCCAAGGCATTGAGACGCAGCTTTGCAAGCCTTCCTGCCCATGATGCTCCTCGGCTATCGATCCTGCCGGCATCTGGCCCATAAGTCCCACTGGTTGCAAGCATAAACTAAATTGCAATCGACACGGGTGCATGGCCTCAGCTAAGCCTGATTGTGCGCGGCCGATGATGTCGGTCCTGAGGAGGCGCACTGGATGCCCAAGCGGACCGCCCCAAAGAACCTGGCCCGTCCTCAGGAATTGCGAACCAGCCTTGTCGCTTCGGGGGTCGTCGGCACTTGGGAGTGGGACCTTCTAAACCGCTGCGTGTACTATGATGAGGAAGCTGCGGCTCTGCACACGGGTGACCGTAGCCTCGCCGGCCATCCCGTGAGGGGGCACGCAGCGATCGCCAACGTCCATCCTGCAGATCGCGAGTGGATGATGCGCGACATGATCCTTGAGACGCTAAGCGGTGGCCTGTTTTTGACCGAGTATCGGGTTGTATGCCCGGACTTAGGCATACGCTGGCTCCTTTGCCGAGGTCGGATCTATCGTGGGGAAGATGGGCGACCCCTACGCTGTCGAGGCATCATGATCGACATCACTGAGAGCCGGGAGGCCGGTGACGCGGGTGAGGGGTATGTCGCCCGCCCTGCCGTGCACGAGGAGAACGCGATCATCCAAGCCGCAGACCGCTGTTTAGAGGCCCGTGAGGCGATCTTGCAGCACGGCTCGCCGCTCCTTCGGCAAAAGATGGATGAGTTGCTCTTGGCGATTGGTCAAGAACTCGCACTTTTGCAGGACGACGAGCGGCCCTCGAACCTGCATTGACGGAGATGATTAGCTCAGCTGATAACCACAGATAGTAATACACTTTGCAGTCAGTTGCTAACCGCTGACCCATGTACTCCGCCGTTACTCCTTATCAGCGGCTGATGCAGGCACCCGGAGCGCTGACGATCATGCTCGGAACGATAGAAGCTTGTGCCTTGCCCTGTGCACCTAATCCGGGCCATCGCGGCCGTGCGGCCCTCGATCATGCTTCCAGTCTGCAAGAGAGTATTTAGCTCGACAGATGCGTCACTTTAGCCGATACATGCGGTCGTAAGTCGCGTTTATTAGCATAATTTTTTATGAAAACTAATTTGTGATGAGGAGTGTCCAATAAAAAAATGAAAGTATGCCGCAATGATCGAAGATATTCAGAATGTCGGCTCGAATTTGGCTGAGCTTACCGGCGAAATCGTCTCCGCTTACGTCACGAAGAATTCAGTCCCCGCCGTCGAGCTTCCGAAGCTGATCGAGAGCATCCACACGGCCCTCAATGCTCTGAAGCCGGGCGGCCTAGTGCCGGCGTCCGAGGTTGAGAAGCCGAGCGACGCCCAGATCCGCAAGTCGATCCGCCCCGACGGGATCGTCAGCTTCATCGACGGCAAGACCTACAAGACGCTCAAGCGTCACCTCACCAGCCGCGGCCTCGACCCGCGGGGCTACCGCGAGCAGTATGGCTTGCCGGCTGACTACCCGATGGTCGCCCCAAGCTATGCCGAAAAGCGGTCGGCTCTCGCGAAGGCGATTGGCCTTGGGCGCCCTGGTGGTCAAGCCGAGCGTCAACTGAGGAAGCGGAAAGCAGCATGATCAGACAGGCCGGGACTGGCCGCCGCGATGCTGCAGCTCGCACGGCCCGACCGAGCCTATGATCACACGCTGCCGTGGTCTACCGTGAGCCTGCTTGCAGCGTCGGCCAGCGAGGGCATCAAATTCGTCGGACGCGATCTGCTTCCTCACCCGCAACGGCCTCGACGGCGGCGATAACATTCTCCAGCTCAGCAACCTGGCGCAGGGCGCTTCCGGCCGGCAGCCCATCGTGTTCGGCCATCGCCAGAATGAGCGTGCGCTGATGCGCCTTTAGGCGTTCGAGGAGGGCGTTGAGCTTGTCGGACATCGGCGGGCTGTAGAGGCCCCGCAATAGCCTCGCAATGCTATCCGTCGCTCAGCCTCGGTGGCGCTCGTGCCGCCACAGCGCAACAGCGACACGCCGAGCTTCATAGGTCTGCCGGAGCGATGTCCCGAGTTCTCCCTGGCCCTCAGGAGCGTAGGCGTAGGTCAGGACCCCATCCGGCCCGTAGTTCCGGCGCATCTCTGCACGCCAGACGCTATCGGCGGCCGCGAGGGCCGACTCCGTCAGGGCGAGGCGATCAGGGTTGGACGAGGGCTGGGCGTGCATCTGGTTCAACGTGCCGATCAGACGGGAGGGTCCGTCTCGACATACGCCACCGCCCGCCACCTTAAACCTATGCCCGCGCAGCACGGCCAGACCTACGACCCGCGAACCTGGCCTCGCACCCCCGCGCCGCGCAGCATCCCTTAGAATTTGCCCGGGTCGAACATCTACCGCGCCTGCTGCAGCGAAATCGGTCGGCCCCGGCCCTGCCAGCGACGCCGAAGCGACCCGCCTTCAGATCGTTCGCATAAGGGCACGCTCCGGAACCAGACGCGCCGTGACGTTCCGAGGTCGTCTGCGAGCCATTGTGCGTCCTGGGGAGGTCCGCTTCCAAGTCGTCGATGAGGCAGAGGCCTATGACCGGGATGGGTGGTTTCCTGCCCATCCGCTTCCAGAGAGCGGATGCATCGAAGGAGACATAGCCGCGGGGACCGCTCACGACCCTTTGCAGAAGCTGGGAACGTCCCCTTGCTGGCCGCTCAGTAGGGCAAGGATTAACGACCGGCACGGGTGGTTTAGGGACCTCCGTTGAAGGGAGGCTTGCGGCCTCAGCGTCGGGCCACGGCGCGTTCAAGCCGGGCGATCGTATCCTTCGTGATAGCCCTGCCATGGCCGAAGCAGACCGCCTGTGGTGCGAGAGAGGCAAGCTTGCGCTGGCTATGCCGCCCCTCCGCCTCGTCCTCAAAGCCTACCGGATCGTCGAGGCCGAGGTTGTTCATGAACACGTCCCCGGCGATGAGCAGCCGCTGTCCTTGCCACAGAAATCCAACCTGACCCGCGCAATGGCCAGGGAGGTGAACGGCCCGCAGCCCACCTGCGAGCGGCAGCGTCTCCCCATCGGCGATGTGCTGGTCGATGCGGAAAGGCTCCATGCGCTCGTCGGGCTTCCACACGAGGCGGAACAGGATGGACGGCAGCAAGCCCCGTCCTGGCGTCATCGGCCGGAACGGACCGCCGCTCTCGGCAAGCTGTACATCGGCTGCGTGCATGTATGTCCGTGCGCCGGTCGCCTGCACGAGCGCAGCGGCGCTGCCGATGTGATCAGGGTGGCCGTGCGTGAAGACGAGGTGCTTCAGGTCGCTGGGCTTGTGCCCAAGCTTGCTCATCGCGTGAAGCACGAGGTCAGCCTTACCGGGGAACCCCGCATCGATGAGGACGAGATCTCCCTCAGCGTCGAGCAGCACCGCGTTGGCGTTGCCCATCGGCACGAGGTAGGCGCCGTCGATGATCTTCTTGAACGCCACGATCAGATCCGCTTGCCGCCCTCGTTCTTAGCTTAGCAGGCACGGTCCGAGAAGGATCGGATGCGGTACGTCCGCTTCGCGCCGGATGACCAACGTCCGAAAGCCACCCCGAGGTGAAGTTGCCGAGCGGCTGACGAACGTCCGCTTTGTGGATACGCCGACAGCGCTTCCGGCGACCGGGTTGGGTCGACAGCGGAATGACCGCTCTGAGTGGATTTGCGACGGTCAACTTCCGGGCGGCAACGCATGAAAGCGGACGTCTCCCCGCGCTCGCTGGTGACCCTTTGCGGCCGAAACCTGTCCGAGCGATAACGAGCACTGCGTTCGGAGACCGTGGCATGTCCTTCCTGTCACATATTCATGTGGGCGTGTCGGATCTGCAGAGAGCTCATGACTTCTACGGGCCGCTGCTACGTGAGCTGGGCCTCCAAATCCGCAACATCGAACTGGCGGACGGATGGATCGCTTGGAAGCCCAGGGATGCTGAGCGCCCCTTGTTCATCGTCGGCTGGCCCTGGAACAAGCAGCACCTCGACCCAGGCAACGGGCCTATGACGGCGTTCTTGGCGCAGTCACGTGAAATGGTTGACCGCTGCCATGCCTTGGCGCTGGCTAACGGAGGGGAGGACGAGGGACGGCCTGGGCTTCGGTCGAACTATCACCCGAACTACTACGGAGCCTAC
The DNA here is from genome assembly GCF_022829515.1 of Methylobacterium sp. J-048. Lineage (GTDB taxonomy): Bacteria > Pseudomonadota > Alphaproteobacteria > Rhizobiales > Beijerinckiaceae > Methylobacterium. Next base: position 122,347 of record NZ_JAKSYL010000223.1, on the reverse strand, counting down.
TTCCGCGATCCGGACGGCAACAAGTTATGTGTGGTCTGCCACGAGCCGGGCTGAAAAGTCATTGTTGGTTTTGACGCGATCCTTCTCCGCCCTTGACCGCTTCCGCCAGACCATGACCTCATCCGCATCATGGAAACGCTTGCAAATCCGGCCGAACGCGCTCGCTCCTCCGGCTCCGGTCACCCACCGGAAAGCGGCTTTGCGGCTCTGACGCCAGAACTGGACGTCAGCGACCTTGATGCGAGCTTGCGGTTCTGGTGCGACCTGCTCGGCTTCAGGATCGCTTTTGATCGACCGGCTGCGCGCTTCGCCTACATAGAACGGGGCGGCGCTCAAATCATGCTTTGTCAGCACAATGGTCGCTGGCTGACGGGTGCCCTGGATCGTCCCTACGGACGTGGGGTGAACTTTCAAATCATGGTCGACAGGCTAGGACCGATCCTTGCAACGCTCGACCGCGCGCAGTGGCCGCTGTTCGAAGAGCCGAGGGAGGCTTGGTATCGGACAGGTCCGGTGGAGGGCGGCCAGCGGGAGTTCCTCGTTCAAGACCCTGACGGGTATCTGGTCCGCCTCGCCGAGCAACTCGGGCAGAGGCAACCGGAGTAGCACCCGTTGCACACCCCGAGCCGAAGTCGCTGGGCGGCTGACGAGCGACCGCTTCTGGGAAGCGCCCCAGGGCACTCCAAGCGGCCGGGTTGGGTCGGTAGCAGGCCGTCCGCATACGCCCTCCATCTCCAGAGCCTCGGTTCGGGTGTCTCCTCGCCTTGTCGGCAAAGGGCCGGCGAGGAGACAGACGATGGGACACTCTGCACACGATCCGGCCACGAAAGGGCGACCGGCCTGGAACGCCGGCCGCAAGCTTGGCGCCAAACGCGCCCTCAAACCTCAGCAGGTCTGGGCCATCCGGTTCTGGCTCGACCGCGAACGACGTTTACGCGACCGCGCGATGTTCGATCTTGCCATCGACAGCAAACTGCGCGGCTGCGACATCGTCAAGCTGAAGATCGGCGACTTCGTCAGCGGGGGGCGCGTCCGTAGCCGGGCCATCGTCATCCAGCAAAAGACCGGCCGACCGGTGCAGTTCGAATTGCTAGAACCCGCCCGTACCAGCATCCTGGCCTGGCTGGAGGCCAGAGGCGGAACGCTCGACGACTATACCTTCCCGAGCAGGCTCGACAGCGTCACGCATATCAGCACCCGGCAGTATGCGCGCCTGGTCGATGAGTGGGTCACAGGCATCGGGCTGCGAAGCGAGGACTACGGGACCCATTCCCTGCGCCGGACGAAGGCGTCGTTGATCTACAAGCGGACCGGCAACCTGCGTGCTGTCCAAATTCTGCACGGCCATACCAAGATCGAGAGCACGGTCAGGTACCTCGGTGTTGACGTCGAGGATGCACTGATCCTGGCCGAGGGGACTGAAATTTGAGCGCTTGGCCCCTCGGCTCCAGTGTCGAGGGGCTTCAGAACCAGCCAGACAGCAGTGCGCCCATCTCGGCCATTCAATGGCGTTTGGCGGCTTCTCCGAAGCGGACATCAGCTCAAGCCTGATAAAAGGCCTGGATCTTACCGCTTCCGGCCTATTGCATGAAGCCAACAGAATGGCCGCTCGTCACACAGTATCGGCTCTTGGCGCAAAGAATGGATGAGTACGACGCGCCCGCTTGACTCAAGCTGACTTCGCTCGCTGACAAGCTCGTCTCATTAGCCCGCTCTCGATGCAGTCGTCGGCCTTGAACTGTTACCGCAAGCGGGCCCGGAGGCGGCCGCTTCAACTATATCACCCTCCCTGCGCCTGCCATAACGGTTCCCGCAGGCAGCGACCGGTCACGATCAAGACGTCGGAAGTATCAGCGCCGAAATTCGCCATCAAGAAGCGGGGCCGAGCGGGTTTAGCTGTTGAGACCGGGCCGCTCGGCCCCTATCGAAGCATGGACCCTGGGAAGGATTTGCACTTCGATCCTGTGTGCGCCGTGGCCATGGGCGGCCTGCGGCGCGTAAGCGTGTCCGTTCAGCCCTTGCGCACCAGCGGCGTCACGACAGGCGCAGCGGCGGGCGGCGTGTAGAGCGGAACGATGAACCGGATGAAGCCGTCGGTTGAGTAGTTGTCGCGTGTCCGGCCCAACGCGTTCGTGTACTGCGCGCCGGTAACCACGTCGCGAGCGACATAGGCTTGAACGGTGAAAGCCTTGAAATCGTAGCCGACGAGGCCGCCGACGGCGAAGCGACCACGGTTATTGTACGCCGCGCTGAACTGGCTGATGTCGAAGTTGTAGGTGCCGTAGGCGATGGGACCGATCTCGAAGTTGCCGAACTTCTTGGTAGCGGTCAGATCTAGCAGGATCGCGTCCGAGAGGCGGATCGGGCCTATGGCGGCGCCGACCGGACCGCCGAAGCGGCCGGGTGTGTCGTAGACGTTCCCCGTTAAGTTGGCGGTGATGTTCCAGCCGTCTCCGGTGTAACTGCCCGCAACGCCGAAGCGATAGGTGTTCGAGGAGAACTGCGGCAGCACTGGCGTACCGCTCAGACCGGTGCCGAGCGAGCCGCGGCCAGCATCGAGGTCGTTCAGGTGAACGCCGCCCAGGAAGCTCACGCCGAAGTTGCCGCCGAGATCGAACGCCCAGATGCCGGCCAGCAAGGTACCGACGTTGACCGAGATGTCCTTGTTACGCTGGCCGGCGCCATTACGCGTAAAGGCGAAGACCGTGGGCTGAGCGACGAGCGCCTCGATGCGGCCGCCGAGCGGCGTCAGCGGCGTCGACCAGAGCAGAAACGGGACGTTGATCGCGGTGTCGGGCGAGAACGGCTGATCGGTGCGGCGATAGACGAACGTGTCGACCGCGTAGAGGCCCTCGGGCAGCGGCGCACCGGCGGCGAGGCCGACCTGCTCGCCTGGAACTGTGGTCGACTGCGCGAAGGCCGCGGTCGCACTCAAAGCGACGGTCGCGGCTCCCGCGAGCGTCGCCGTGATCCTGTTCACCATCCTCAATCCCCTTTTTGCCGGACGCGGGCCAAGCGCTCCCGTCCGTCGAGCGGCGTCGACGCAGGTATCGGTCGGTTGTGTTGTTGGACCGCACGGTCTTGATTGTATGGAAACACGATCAATTTGTACGCATTTCCTATGACTTCATGAGTGTGCCACGTTATTACTTTGAGTCTACTGTCAAATTCGTGATTGAGGCGCGAAGATCTGCCCATGTTGCAACAAAAACACATAGGGGAGGTGAGGGCTCTATCGACCGAGTGACAAAAGCCATGCGCCTCCCGAGCTGCTCGGGACGTGAGCAAACAAGGCCTCTGCGCGAGCGGTTGTGTGACGTGCAACTGCGCCCGCGACGTTGACGACCGCGACCCGCAATGCGAGCGACTACCGTGGCTTATCATTCGGCACGATGGGTCTGGACCTCGGCAAGAAGCTTGCCATCTGCTGATCTGCAGAGCAGGGCACGATGGTGGCAGGTCGCCCCCTGTCGTAAGGCGAGGATCCTGACGACGAGGTCGCCACTGACCTCGATACTTGAATGGAAGACGGCCCGTCGCCGCTGGGTTGCGTACAGCGGTCTTCTCTTGCCGAAAAGACGTCATTCAGCGCGATCAACCGCCGCAATGAAAGTGCTGAAGCATAGAAGTCCTGCGCCGTTGAAGTCGGCATGAGGACAGGTCTCAATGGCAATGGATCCTAAATCCAACTCGCCGAGATTGTCGTGCGGTGATTTTTGTCCGCTTTGTCCCGAGTTCTGCGGTGCGTTCTTGATCAAGGTCGAGAATTTTCCTCGATCACCGATCCTGACCCGGAGGATGGAAGCGTTGACGTTCTCAGCCTGGCGCCTCACGAACACGGAGGTCATGCTTACGTCCGCGACTAGCTGATCGTGGCACGCCATGATGTAGCGGCTGACGACCCGTGTCTCCGATAGATGCGTGACCGTCGAGTGAACGGCTAATGCTTCGTTCTCTCTCACGATGCCAAGATTGCCTCCGTTTAAGTCAATCTCTCGAAACGCAGCATAGACAGGCGGCTCGCCCGCAGTGCCAAATCCGGTGGCCGAATTGTCCAGGGCTTTGGCAATCAAATTCCGATGTCGATGTCCTAAATCTTTTTCAGAGCCAGACTTCCGAAAGCCCGTTTGGGCAAAGATGTGTCATGCCCAGAATGTAATGGCTTACATCCGTTATAGGCGAACCAACCCCGTACGGTCTCATGTGCAAGCTCAACGACCTTCTCCTGGCGAGAGAGCGAGGTCGGGTGGCTGAACTCATTGAAGGCTCAGCGACCCACCTTTGTTGAATGTGTTTTCGAGACATGGACGATGCCTCGCTTGCCTTGTTCAAACCGCGAATTTTAGGGCGAACCGCTCAACTCCAAGGCGCTTCTGGATCGCCTGCACGACGTACTCGGCGTCGCGGCCGACCGCACCGAACCGGCCTGAGCCCCAGGTGTTCAGCCAGGGCAGGCCGATGAAGTAAACCCCGTCCTCCTTCGTGACGCCGCGCTTGTGCTTAGGGCTGCCAGCACCGTTGAACACGGAGGCGTCCAACCAGCGGAAGTCAGGGGTGAAGCCGATGCACCAGACGATGCTGGTGATGCCGGACCCTTCGAGCGCGAGGCTGGTCACCGGCTCGCTCGGCTCCCAGACGGGCGTGTAGTGCTCCTGCGCTGGCGCCTCGACGCCATTCTCAGCGATGTACTTGTCGATGGCCGCGTTGATGCCGTTGTAGGTCCGGTCGGCCTGATCGAGCGAGCGCTTGAGGTTGTCGCAGAAGCGGAACGCATCGTCGATGTAGTCTTCCAGCACGCCGTAGAGCGCCATGCCTTCGGTAGCGAAGCGGCGTAGGTCGATGTCGCGGCCCCCGTCACGGCCAGTCACGTAGTGGTTGGTGTTGTCGCGAACGCCGTCGCGCAGGGGATGGTTGTCGACGGTCATCTCGTAGTAGCCCATGTCGGCGAGCCACGTGACGACGTCGCGTCCGCGATAGAAGCGGGCGCAGCGCGGCGCATCGCCCACGGCCAGGTGCACCGTGCGGCCGGCGAGGTGCAGGTCCTCGGCGATCTGCGCGCCGGACTGACCCGAGCCGACCACCAGCACCTCGCCTTCAGGCAGTTGGGCCGAGTTGCGGTACTGGTTCGAGTGGATCTGCGTGATCGCGGCCGGCAGCTTCTCGGCCATGCGCGGGATGATCGGGGTGTGGTAGCCGCCAGAGGCCACGACGACCTCGTTTGCCGTGTAGTCGCCGTCCGAGGTCTGGACCGAGAAGATGCCATCGTCGCGCCGTTCGACACGGGTGACCGCGACCCCTTCGCGGATCGGCGGGTTCACCTTGGCCACGAAGGCCTTGAGGTAGGCAACGATCTCGTCCTTCTTCATGAACCCGTCCGGATCCGGGCCATCGTAGCGATGAGCCGGCAGGTCGCATTGCCAGTTCGGCGTGACGAGGCAGAACGTGTCCCAGCGCTGGCTCGCCCAGGTATGCGCTGCGGTCTCCTTCTCGAAGAGAAGATGGTCGATCCCACTCTGCTTGAGGTGGTAGCTGACCGAGAGGCCGGCCTGGCCCGCGCCGACGATGGCGACGGGGACGTGACGGGGGGGAGAGGTCATGGCTCTGGCTCCGTGGGTGTCCGGGTGTCGTGGTTCAGGGTTCGAAGGACTCGACGGTGACTTTGCCGTCGGAAGCTTGCCGCTTCGCGGCGGCCTCGATGCGGGCGAGCTGGTCCAGGGCCGACGAGCACGCGAAGCCGTACTTCTCCCGCACCCGATCGCTGGCGATGGTGAGGGCCGTGCGCGTCTTCTCGACGAAGTCGTCGAGGGCATAGCTCTCGCCCGGCGTGAGGAAGTCCTTCACGACGAGGGAGGGCGAGTAGCAGGCCTCACGCCGCCCATCGGGCCAGCGGACGTGGAAGTGCATCTCAGGCATGGATCGGCTCCCGTTCGACGCGGGCGCATGCCGCGTAGGTAGCGAGGTGACGCTCGGCGCAGGCGCGCCAGGAATGGGCGGCGGCCCGGGCCGCACCGGCAGCGCGTAGGCTTGCGCGCGTCATCGGTGCCAGGGCGGCCGTCATGGCGTCGGCGATGTCACGGGGATCGCCCGGATCGACGAAGAGGGCGTCGTCGCTCTGGAGGTACTCGGTGAAGGGCGGCATGCGAGAGACGATTGCCGGGGTGCCGCAGGCCATCGCCTCCAGCACGCAGAGGCCGAAGCCCTCCTTCCAGGAAGGAAAGGCGAGAACGTCCGCTCGGCGATAGAAGGCCGGCATTTCGTCCTGGGAGACCGGACCGGTAGCGATCACCGCCTCGCCGCGCCCGACCGCAAGCCCGCATGCGCTTAGTGTGGCGCGGCAGCGGGCGTCGTAGGATGCGTGGTCGAGGAGCGATGCGCCGCCTACGACCACGAGTTGCGCCTGCCGGTGGCGCCGACGCAGGAGCGCGAAAGCCTCGATGATCCCGGCCGTGTTCTTGCGCTCCTCGAAGCCGCCAACGCTCAGAACGATCGGCCCGACACCGATGCCCCAGCGCTCCCGCACGATCGCGTCGACCTCGGTCGGTGCCTCTCGGTAGATTGACAGGTCCACTCCGTTGCCAACAACGCCGATCTTCGTACCGAAACCGTCCTCGATCCGGTCAGCCCACGCGCGGCTGACACTGAGCAGGCGCGTAGCCTCTTGAATCGAGCGATCCTGCCACTCCGCGAGCAACGGGTCGGAGAAGCTGTCGACATGGTGGATCGTGCGAACGAAGCCCGGGATAAGGCGGCGGTGCTTGAGCGTCGCGAGGGCGTTGCCACCGATGCCACAATGGGCATGAAAGACGTCGAAGTCACAGGCGGCGGGCGACGCGAAGTGGCGCAGGAAATCGTCGATGCGAGCCCGCACGAGTTCGACCGTCGTGCCGGCGATCGGCTTTGCGGCCACCGATACCGTCGGGCAAGCGGCAGCGCGAAAGAAGCCGCGCCCGGACGGGTCAGGTGCGTGGACCACCGCTTCATGCCCGAGCGTGCACAGCGCCTCGGCCAGCGCGAGGCAATGCGCGACCCCGCCCCGAGGGTTCGTGGAGTGGGTGAGGATGGCGATGCGCAGGGCCGTCATGAGGCGGCCCCCGCTCTATCCTGGCCACAGCCGATCAGCGGACCGGCGACGAAGTCCCAGACCACGGCCTCGTCCCCTGCGCCGCCACGGACCCAGGCGACCCGGCTCGCGTCAAGGCGCCCGATCCCGGCGGCAGCGATCCCGCGCTCGGCGAAGCGCGCGAGCACAGACGGCGTGCGGTCGGGACGCACGCTGAGGAGATAGCCGAAGCTCGGGAAGGCGGTCAGCCAGCGGTCGAGCGGGACGCCGGGGGGGCGCGGGATCGCGTCGAGGTCGATGACGCCGCCGACCCCCGAGCATTCGAGCAGCATCAGCGCCGTGCCGACGACACCCGCCATGCTGATGTCCTTGGCCGACCGGCACAGTCCGTCCTCCGCGAGCCCCGGCAGCAGCGCGAGATCGTCGCGCAGGCGCTCGCCCGGACTGCCGGTAGAGGCGTCCCAGTACGGGTGTGGCTCTCGGAAGCGGCCGCGCAGGTCGATCGCCGCGACGAGGTCGTCGCCCGGTGCCGCGTCGAAGCTCGTCAGGAGGTGCGGTCCAGCTCGGCCGAGCACTGCGACCGCGAGGTTGCCGGAGGTGGCGCGGGTATTGGTGTGACCGCCCACAACGGGGACGCCGTAGAGCGCAGCGGCGTCGGACAGGCCGGCCAGGATCGGGTCCGCCCCCGCCGCGTCCTGGCTCCACAGCGCATCGACGACGGCGAGCGGGCGCCCGCCCATGGCGGCGATGTCGCTCAGGTTGACCATAATCCCGCAATAGCCAGCGAAGTAGGGGTCGGCCGCGACGAAGCCGTCGAGGAAGCCCTCGATGGCGAACAGCAGGTGGCCCCCGCCGTCGGGAATGGCGGCGCAATCGTCGCCGACCGGCACCGCCGCGTGCCGGCTTCCTACCCCGAGCCGCGCGACCACGGCGTCGATGTCGCGCTTGTGGGCAACCCCGCGCGCCTCGCGGATCTGACAGGCCAGGGATTCGATGTCGAAACCGACCGTCATCACGCGGCCTTAAGGAAGGTGACGAGCCCATGCTCGGGGTCGTGCATCGGCGGGTAGGCCGCGAGGTCCGCCTGCATCAGGTGATGGAGCCGCCCGTGCAGGTCCACCGTATCGAGGCTCGCCCAGTGCAGGGCCTGGAACAGCGGTACGTTCCGCTCTTGCACGTGGGCCAGGAAACGGGTGCAACCACTTGCGTGGGCCGAGGAGACGGCGACCTGGATCAGCCCGGCACCTAGAGCGGCCGTGCCGCGGAAGGGCTTGGCGACGGCAAGGCGTGAGCCCCACCACTCTCCGGGCCGCTCGGCCACCTCATGGATGCGGACCGTGCCGACGACAGCGTCCGCGTCAGCACCCAACGTCGAGAGGGCACAGATCGGGATGGCGTGCGCGTCGATGGCGTCGCGATCATCGTCCGCGAAAATGCCCTGCTCCGTGCAGAAAACCTGGCGGCGCAGGGCCGCGCAGGCGCGACGCTCCCAGGGGGCGACTGCGAACTTCACGTGGAAGTGGCTCGGCCTGTACGGCGGGACGGGTTCGAGGATCATGCCGCTACCCCGGCGCGCTCGTAGGTGGAGAGCGCCGAGCAGGCGCCACAACGGCCGCAGCCGGCCTTGATGTCGGTCGAGCGCAGGTCCGCCCCAGCCAGCATGTCGGCGAGTGGCTGCAGGATGTCGTGCATGAAGTCGGGGCCTGGCGCCGGGTGGCTCTCCAGCGGGGTGCCGGAGATCGGCACGAACGGCACCACGAACGGGTAGACGCCCATCCCGATCAGGCGCTCGGCCATCGTCAGGATGGCCTCTGGCGTGTCGCCCAGGCCGGCCAGGATGTAGGTCGAGACCTGCCCGCGCCCGAAGACCGGAACGGCGGCTTCGAAGGCTTCATAGTACCGCTCCAAAGGCACCGCCGCCTTGCCGGGCATGATCCTGGCCCGCACCTCCGGCGTGACCGCTTCGAGATGCATGCCGAGCGCGTCGATCCCGGAAGCCTTCATGCGCTCGAACCAGCGGTCATCGTCTGGCGGCTCGCACTGAGCCTGGATCGGCAGGTCGACCGCCGCCTTCACGGCGAAGGCGCTCTCGCACAGCACGGCGGCGCCCCGGTCGGTGGCGTTCGGCGTGCCAGTGGTCATCACCATGTGCTTCACGCCGTCGAGCAGCACGGCGGCGCGGGCGACCTCGGCCAGCTGCTCCGGGCTCTTGTGCGCTACGGTACGCCCAGCGGCGAGGGACTGGCCGATGGAGCAGAACTGGCAGGTCTTGGTGCGGCTGGCGTAGCGAATGCAGGTCTGGAGCACGGTGGTGGCGAGCACGTCCCGCCCGTGCAGCACGGCGATCTTCGAGTAGGGCACGCCGTCGAAGGTCGAGAGCGCGTAGAAGCGCGGCTTGCCCGGGAAGGTCGCTTGGCCGATCACGACGCCCTCGTGCTCGATCACCGACACGCCGTCCGCGTCCGGCCGGCGCACGAGGAAGGGCGAGTCGAAGGCGCTCTCGGTGTGGACCGGCACCATCACGGTCCGGCCCGCGATGGTCATGGCCTTGTGGTCCGACGGACCGGCCCCGCCGCGGCGGCTCGGCGCCCCGGCGCGGCTGTCGGCGAGCCTAACCCCGTAGGACTGCAACGCGTTGATCAGGCGCTCCGTCGGCATCCCGACCAGGCCCGCCACGGCCAGCGGGTAGAAGGGTTGATTCGTCAGAAGCGGGCTGCTGCTCATGGTCGAGGCTCCGGGAGGCGGTCTGCGAACGGGCCGGCTGCTGCACGAACGAGGCCGGACGGTCGTCGTGGAGGAGGCTGAGGAGCTCGGGCCGGGCGTAATGGCCGACCGAGTCCATCATGCGCTTGCGCTTGGTCACCAGCGCCAGGTCCATGTCGGCGATCAGGATGCCCTCGCCGGGCCCCAGCGGCTCGGCGAGGTGCTTGCCCTCGGGCGAGACGATGGCGGTGCAGTTGCCGCCCCGGCAGGCCCCGCGCAGGCGCTCGTCCGGGCAGACCTGCGCGACCTGCTCGTCGGTGAGCCAGCCGGTGGCGTTGACCACGAAACAGGCCGCCTCCAGGGCGTGGTGGCGGATCGTCACCTCCATCTGGTCGGCGAAGATCTGGCCGACGAGCGAGCCCGGGAACTGGGCCGCGTGGATCTCCTCGTGGCGCGCCATGAGGGCGTAGCGGGCGAGCGGGTTGTAGTGCTCCCAGCAGGCGAGCGCGCCGACGCGGCCCACCGCCGTCTCCACCACGGCAAGGCCGGCACCGTCGCCCTGACCCCAGATCATGCGCTCATGATAGGTCGGGGTGATCTTGCGGCGCTTGAGCCTCAGCGAGCCGTCGGCATCGAAGATCAGCTGCGCGTTGTACAGCGAGCCGTGGTCGCGCTCGTTCACGCCCAGCACGATCACGACGCCGTGCCGGCGCGCGGCCGCCGCGACTGCCTGGGTCACGGGTCCGGGCACGGTCGGCGCCCGCTCGTAGAGCTTCAGGTGTTCCGCCCCCTGCATCGCCGGCGGCAGCACAAAGGAAAAGTAGGGGTAGTAGGGGACGAAGGTCTCGGGAAAGACCATGAACCGCGCGCCCTTGGCAGCGGCCTCGTCGACGGCGTTGAGCACGCGCTCCAGGGTGCCGTCCGGCCGGTCGAGGTCCGGCGCGATCTGGACGGCGGCGGCCCGCACGATCCGAGTCTCTGACATGGATGATCCTCCGGCTGGAACGGCGGCCGCATCACGCGCGGCCGCCGGATGCACTGCGCGGCCGGTCAGACGGTCCAGGTGTCGATGATCACCGCGTTGTCGCGCTTGTGCAGAAGGATGCAGTCGAGCACGTCGAGCGGGTTGATCATGCGGATGCCTTCGATGAAGGCGGCCTCGCCGTGGCCGTAGAGGGCCTGAGTGGAGAACCGGCAGGCGTAGACCTTGCCGCCCTCAGCCATGAACTTCTCAAGCTGGTTGTTGAAGTTGAGGTGGCCCGGGAAGGCCTCGTCGCCGAGCCGCGGGAAGCCGCGCTGGACACCCAGCGTGATGCCCGGGCCGTAGAGCAGGATCGAGGTCTCGAAGCCCTTGCGCTGGAGGCGGGTGGCCTGGAGCAGGTTGACGAGGCCGATGGAGCCCTCGAACGCGACGGTGTGGAAGGTGACGAGCGCCTTCTGGCCCGGCTCGGCCTTCACATCCTCGAAGACCTTTTCCTCGTAGTCGACCAGGAAGTCGCCCTTCTTGTGGTGTTCGCGGTTCACGGCAGGCATTTGTTTCGCTCCTCGAAGGACCGGACCGCGACAGGCGAAGCTATCGATGGTCACATGCCATCCATGGCAAGCGGTGTGCCAGACGCCGTCGATCAATGAACCGATCAATCCTCGCTAGGGAGATGAATACAATTTTGCGATCAATAAGGTCGACGAAGATCTCGTCAGCCCCTGGGGCGACGCTCGAACAGATAGCACAATGCGACTATTTTCTAGTCATCAAATGCACATTTGAGGCTCAGAGATTGATCGTATTGTATGGATGACGTGAGCTCGGTTCCTGAGGTAACGTCGCGGTACGACGCTTGCTAGCCATACAATCAGACATTGATCGCATGTTGGTGGCGAAGGTGCGGAGCGGATGAAGGCGACTGAACGAGTGGGGCGAGCCAGCGGCGATAATCTGGCCCTCGGGACCTGGACACCGGACCTGAAGCGCTGGGGTAAGCCGCACTACCTCGCAATCGCGGAGGCGCTGGCGGACGACATCCGCACGGGGCGTTTGACGCCTGGTACGCGCCTGCCGACCCAGCGCGCGCTCGCCGAAGCGCTCGACCTGAACTTCACAACCGTGTCTCGCGGCTATGTCGAGGCGCACAAGCGCGGCCTGATCGAGGGGCGGGTCGGCCAGGGCACCTTCGTGTTCGATCCGGCCCGCTCTGCCCGTTCAGGCGGGAGCGCCAGCGCGCCGCGGGTTGGGCCGGTCGACTTCACCATGAACCTGCCGCCCGAGCCCGACACGCCGGCCCTGCAAGCGCGCATGCAAGCCTCGTTCGCCGAGCTGTCCGGTGACCTCGCTAACCTGCTGCGCTATCAGGGCTTCGGCGGGACCGATGACGACAAGGAAGCGGCTCTGCGATGGCTGAAGGGCCGCGGGATAGACACGACGCGAGAGCGTCTGCTGATCTGCCCGGGCGCGCACAGTGCCCTGTTCAGCGTGCTGGGCCAGGTAGCCCGGCGGGGGGACACCATCTGCGCCGAGCGTATCACTTATCCTGGCATTCGCGCGCTCGCGGCGCATCTGGGACTGCGTCTCGTCGACTTGCCGATGGACCGGCACGGGGTCGACCCCGACGCGTTCGCTGCCGCCTGCACGAAGGTCGCGCCGAAAGCGATCTACCTGAATCCCCTGCTGCAGAACCCGACCACGGCGAGCCTACCCCGAGCCCGACGGGAGGCGATCATCGCGGTGGCGCGGCGCTATGCCGTCAGCATCATTGAGGATGATGCCTACGCGCGCATCTGCCCGGCGCCGCCACCCAGCTTCGCCGAGTTGGCGCCGGAGATTACCTATTACGTGGCCGGCCTGGCGAAGTGCCTGGGAGCCGGGCTTCGCCTCGCTTTCCTGGTGGCCCCGAGTGCCCGCACAGCCCTTCCGCTCGCAGGCTCCCTGCGCGCAGCGACCGTCATGGCATCGCCGATCTCGACTACGCTGGCGACGCGCTGGATCATGGACGGTACAGCGGACGCCATCGTGCAGTTCGTCCGGGAGGAATCCGCCGCTCGCCAACGCATCGTGGCAGCGTTGCTTCCGACCGGGACCTACACCGCCGACCCGCACGGCTTCCACGTCTGGATCACGCTACCGGAGGGCTGGACGCGCTCGGCTTTCGCCAGCCAAGGGCGGTCTGCGGGCCTGGGCGTCGTCGGCAGCGACCCGTTCTGCGTGGCGGGGACGCCGCCTGAGGCAGTGCGCCTCTGTCTCGGCGGACCCGCGACCCGGCAGCAGATCACGCACGGCCTCGAGGTGCTTGCCCACGCGCTCGAAGGCTCACCGGCTCTTGCCTCGACCTACATTTGAGCCACGCTCCACTGACTTGAGTGAACAGCTTGAGCCCCTGATCGCGCTCGTGGCTACCTTCTTCGACCTGGGCTAGGTCGGATCGCGAGTGGAGGCGCCGGGCCGCGCGATGCGTCCTTCCTCGGCTTTGCGGATGTACTGTTCGGCGACGAGCCAGCCCTTGAAGAACCGAAGCGGCACCGTGCAGGCAATCAGCACGATGGGCAACGTCGTGACGGCATGTACCCACAGGGGCGGCGAGTAGGTGAGTTCGAGCCAAATACCGAATGCCGTCGCAGGAACTGCAGCCGTCATCATAACGAAGAAGGCCGGGCCATCGGCCGGGTCGGCGAACCCGTAATCCAGGCCACACACATCGCAGCGGGGTGCAAGGTTGAGGAATCCGTCAAACAAATGGCCTCGTCCGCAACGCGGGCATCGGCTTCGCATCGCCACCCCGATGGGTGACTGCTCGGCATAGGATGGTTCAGCCATGCGGGCTTCTCTCCGATGGTGCAACGCGCCGGCGCCGGCAGCGATGCGCAGCATCGCGATGTCTCCGTACAAGGCCCGCGTTAGCGCGCGACGAGCAGGATGATTACGGTTGCGTAAGCGGCGGCCAGGAAGCAGTCCCGTGCCGCATGCTCGAAGCCGGCAGGAGTCAAGAACCGCGCCGTCGCGAAGGAGAGCATGGCCATCGCGATGGTAGCCCCCTGTGCAAGGGCGAACCTCATCCCCTCACCATCCGGCTTCGAACTTTGCCAACATGGAACGCCCAACTCTGGTGAGGGAAGCGGCCGGAGTCAAAGGACGCTACGTAAGCCCGCTTTCAGCCAAGCCCTCAGGACGCCGGCGCCGAACCCAAGCGAGAGGACGCTCCGGCCCACAGCGAGGCGAACCACACCAAGCGGCGCCATAGCGGAGCTTCGTATTGAGGAGCGGAGGTGGCACCCATCAGTGATACCACACGGCGTCGACCTACCCGCAGACGACCCAATACGAGTAGGCCAGGATGACTGGGATCAGGACGGACGCGCCGACCAGCAGTAAGACTGAGCTCGAATACGGTGCCGCGGCCTCACAGATTGTGATCCGGCCCAGGACGCCGTCGGCGGCCGCATGGCTAAATCATCGAGCTGCCCGTTCAGAATGCAGCCGTATTACAGCAATTGCGTACCTGTATTAAAGCGGCGTCCGGAATGATCCAGGCTCGATGTCTGCGTCGAATCATTTGTAACTAGTAACTGAGCCGTAACAAAGGTCTGCTTCTTGGCTTCCAACGCCGAAAGCGGACGGGTCGCTCTCGGCCAGATTAGGTCATCCGCGGCCCCTCAGACTGCCGGCAAGCAGACGTTCCGAAAGTCAGAGAAGGGTCGGAAGCGGATGCCCCAGGCGATAGCCCAGACGGCAACGATAGCACCCGCGTAGTGACCGCGCTGGAGCGGTTGGTGGATGAACGCGGGCCAGCGGGACTGCAGTAAAAAGCGGTGCGGCTACTGCCCACTGCCGCCCTAGGTCTACGGTTCAGGCGCTGTGGGTGCCTCTGCATCCCCACCAGGATTAGGGCTCGCCTCCCGGGCTGGCGTTCGGGTCGATCCAGTCGCCGTACCCGGGGCAGGCGCCGACGCCTCCCAGTGGGCGACAGCCACACCGATCAAAATGAGGATGAGACCGATGGAGAACAGCCAGCGAGCCATGGCGCGGCAACGGGATTATGGCACGTTGGTTTAGGCGGTAGGCCGGGCCGCCCAGGCGGACCCGGCCGAGGGCGACCACATCATCCGGTGCGTAATCCGGGCATCAGATCAGCCGGCCGAACCGATCGTTTTATCCGCCATCGAGCCGGACCATTGCCCGCCTGATGGCCAAGGCCAAGGAGGCCGCCAGGACAGCCGAGGCTGCCCGGGTCCTGCGCGGGCAGGTTCAGCCCGGGCTCAAGCCGCCGGCGGGGAGGTTGTTCGCCGCCGACCTCGATGCCCTAGTGCTGCGCGGTCCGACCGGCGGCCTTGGCACGAGCGAGCGCGTGATGCACACGCTTATGCCCCTGGCGGTTGGCGGTCGGCACCTTCCCACGGTGCTGATGGCGGCCGGCGGATGGTCGGATAAGGCGGCGTTGCGCGAAGCCCTCGCTGGGTTGGCACCGAAGCTCGACGCGATCGGCTTGAGGATCTGCCGCCGCAAGGCGAGACTGCGAATACGAAAGAACGCATTGCCCACTTTGCCTTCGGCTGTTGAAGCGCAAACCCGAGATATTAAGGGTATGAATAGGTAATTTGCCTATTTTGAGCCAACAGTGGTAGTGAGCGTGCCCGACAATTGAATTGACGGACGCATGACGCCGGCTGATCTCGATAGGCGCGCTGAACTGACCATCTGGCCGAGCCATTATCCGGCTCAGGTTGCGAAGGAGTATACGTTCGCGACCTTGCGAGAGGCATTAGCCGCCGCCGCTCGAGCCATAGACGCCGAGAACGCGCAGCCCTGGATCATCACGGAGGACGGTGACATTCTCTCGCCCCGCTGGATCAGAGCCAACACAGGATCAAGCCGTCTGCAATAATGGGCCGTGAGCCGGCGCTTGCGGTGTCCAGTTCCCCCGCACTGCGCCGACCCTCACGCGGCTGCCCGGCCAAGGCATCACGGGCGAGCCCCAGGGAACTGGCCCGGTTGCGCCTGTCGTCGCGTGCCCGCCTGCAACAGTGCCGTGTGGTGTCGCGAACACCTCGGGCACATCAGCAGGGGGAAGCGCTGCTGTAGCAGGCGTGTGCCTGCTTGTCCCCGATCACGCCATCAGCACCGTGCGTGCCCCCAGCCGTTCGGCCTCGGCCTGCCATGCATCGCGTTCGGTCCGCATGGCCTCTACGAGCGCGTGCATGTTCCCGGCGTCGATCGCGGTCTCGACCAGCATGTCAGGGACCGAGGCCAGTTGCTCGCGCAGCTCAGCGTTCTCGGCAGTGAGCGCCAGCAGCACAGCGGCCACGATATCGCTCATCCGAGGCTCTGCCCCGCATCGAGGGGCCGCATGTCGCCGTGCGGAGGCCTCGCCTCAACCGTGTCCGAGCGGCCAAGATCGCCAGGGCGGCGGCTCGGCCGGCCAAGGCTCAGACATGCAAGCCGGATAGATCAATGCCGGCGAGATGCGTGGGGAAGGCATTCTGGCAGGCGCGCAGGAATTGCACGACCGCCTCGTCTACGACGTGTTGCCTGCCGTTGTGCTCGACCAGGATCCGCTGTGGCCCGAACGTCCCCTCCCCGAAACCAGCGAAGCCCGGGCCGAACCCAAAGGGTCGGCTAAGGGTCTCATCACCCGGCGTGAACTGGGCCTTCTTGGGATCGTCACGGCCGCAGTGTTTTGTGCCGTTGCAGATGCCTTCCACGATGTTGAAGGCATCGGGGCACAGCGCAATGATTTCATCCTGGATGCGGTTGTACTCTGCGTCCCGGGCGGGCCGGGCGGCTAGGGAGGCGGTGCGCATCACGTAATCCATCACGTGGTATGCTGAGATGGCCGAGAGGTAGGCCAGTCGCCGATCGTTGGGTGCGCGCAGGTAATCCAGCAGGGTCGGGAGCACTACGGTCTCGATGTACTCGCTGGGCACCATGCTGACCCCCGTTCGCCATACCGTTTGGCTGCATGATGCCACGGCATGGCCACGGGCGGTGTACGACCCGCGCACGATTCTCACCGACCCGCGCGGCTGGGGTGGCCCGCTGCCCCCCGGCAGCATTTGGTCGGTCTCGCTGGCCGCGCGGGCCCCGGATTGAGCTCCAACCCCCAAGAGCCTGGACCGGCCGCGGGCCTTTCCCGCGGCTCAAGCGGCCGGGCTAGGCGACTGCACCCCGCACCGCAGGCCGCGTGGGGCGCTGCGCACGTGCAACGGGCCCCTGCGCCGGCCTAAATCGGTCTGCAGCCCCCTTAGATCTAACGCCGGTATCCGTGCCCACCGCAAATTGCGAGGCTATACCCAGATCAGCCCGGGCGCTGCGGGGCAGGCGCAGACGCAGCCAGCTGGCCCACTCGCTGCTGGCGATCGTGATGCGGTTGGTGTCGTTGCGGAAGCCGGTCACGCGCCGGGTCTCGATGGCCACCAGGCCCACCAGGGCGGCCTGGCGCATCGCCCGGCGCACGGTGGTGGTGCTGACGCCGGCCAGGGCCGCGATGTGCCCCACAGCCAGCGTGCAGCGCCCTTTGGTGGCGATCTCCTTGCCCACCACCGCCAGCACCGCCTGCTCGCCCTGGGTAAAAGATGCGGCCAGCTTGGGGGGCAGAAACCCGGCCGCCGCCCAGTGCCGGCGCCTGGCCTTGCTCTCCGGGGTGCGGGGCCGTGATCCGATGCGGGAGTGCGCGCGGGCAGGCGCTGTCCCCTCCCGTCGCGGGGGAGGGGCAGCTGCGGATACCGCTTGGGCAACTACCAGCGCCAGGGGCTGCGCCCTGGTGGGTACTGCCTGCGCTACGCGCCGGTGGACGGCCAGCAGGCCATCCAGCTGCTCGTACTCATCATCCGTCAGGCCGCCAGCGCCGTATGCCTGCGCGATCGCCGACATCACTGTGGCGAGCTTGTTCGGCGCGGCCGCCTCAACGGCGGCGCGCAGTTGCAAATAGACGAGCGACATTGATCACGCACCTCGGGGTGCGCGGCAGCGCCCGCGCGCTTGGCGCGGCGCGGGCATCCAGGCGAGCAGAACCGATGGCAGAACGGGCGCTCTGCCTTGACCCTTGGTGGGGCACGTGAGACTGTCGGATTGCGAGAGCCGCTGGTCTCTTGAGATCGGTTGACGGCCCCTCAGTTTGGCGACTGGGGGGCCGTTGCTTTTCGGGGGTCTACCGCGGGGGCTACATCTCCTGCGCGAGTTGCACAGGCCCTTGGCGTAGCGTCTGCCGGCGCGTGGCTCAAGACCGTCCATGTATCCGAGCGCGGCTAGTCTTGCCGACGCCGACCAGAAGGCGTCGGATACTGACCACAACGATCATCGTGAAGTCAGGCCGCCGGAACGATGGCCCCCGGTGATGTCGGTGACTATCAAGGCATGCGGCAGGCGGCCCGGCCCCTGGAGGGCCCGGGCCGCGCCTTAAGATCCTGACTGGCATCATCGCTTGGTTGAACCGTCCCGCGCGGCGCGGCATGGCGGTAAGAGCACCGGCCTACGCCTTTGGTAGGAGTGTCGGCATCTACTCCGATGTGGTCCGATGGTACGTCGCTCCGGCCTCGCCAATGCCGAGACCGAACGGCGGACGGGCTGGCCCTTCATGGGGGCCGGCCCGTACCGTTTGCTGGCGAGGGTGCCTTAAGCGTCTAGCGGATTGATACGGTGGCCGCGCATTTGGTGCCGCACCAGGGCCAGCAAGGCACCCTGCAACGGGTTCGGCGCCCCGGTGATGGCCTCCCTTATAGCGATGTCCAACGCGGCCTCTATCGAGTAACGGGGCGCATCAGACTCGGTCTGCATCAAGTACGCGATCCCCTTGTGTAGGATCCGCAACTGATCGTCGGTTTCGATTGGATCGCGGGCCGTGCCGTTCAGGATCTCGATAAAATCGAGCATCGGCTGATCCTCGTCACCGCAATAATTTCCGGCATCCAAATCGGCCAGCAGTTCTAACGTTACATCCAGCCTTTTATGCAAATCCATAACAATGGTACTCCCTCGTACAGTCTCAGTGTCGGTTTAACAGCCTGCACTTACCGCACTATGGATATTATCGATAACTATCCGATCAAGTCAACAACGAAAATCCTGTAATGTTATAAACATGATCCGTGTTTATGGCACATGAAGTAAGACAGATCGCGACAGCAGATCTAAAATCAAGATAGACTAATAATAACTTGATTAGTGTGCAACATATGCGCAGCGCATATTTTTTGGGTCACGGGCGACAAACACGAAGCATGGACATGCCATCGTGGTGCCTGGGCTCGTGGGGGGCATCCCGCACAAAAGCGTGATCCTGAGACCGCGCCTTCCAGCACGGCTTCGTTAACGACCCACATTCACCCTGACCTTGGCCGTCGATCCGGCGGCCGCACCGGGCAGCCCCGGTGGATGCGGCTCCGCGCAGCAACAGCGCGCGGAGCCGCCTGCACATCGTGAAGGTCGGATGATGCGTGGATATCTAAAGACTGTCGGCACGGCCGCCCTGGCCACAGTTGTCCTGTGCGGAGCCCAGCCAGCTGCGCAGGCCCGTGACGGCATCGGCGTCGGTGGTGCCGCTGCACTCGGCCTGCTCGGGGGCGTCGTCGCCGGCAGCGCGATCGCCTCGGCGAACAACGGCTACTATCCCGGCCGCCCGGTCTACCGCGCGCCGGCCCCGGTCTACGTTGAGGAAGAGGTGGGCCCGGTCTGCCACTTCGAGCGCCGCGGCTACATCGACCCGTACGGCGATGAGCACATTCGTCGCGTCCGCGTCTGCCAGTAAGCTGAGACCAGGCGCCGGGCGTTCGCTTTTCGTACCTGGTGTGCTTAAGGCGTAGCAGCCAGTGCATCGCGGCTCAGCTACGGTGCGAGCGTCTCCTTGAGGCGCTCCCCATGCTTATCCCCACGCTCACCATCCGCCGCTCTATCCTCGTCGCGCTCATGCTGGTCAGCCTTTTGGTGCTGGCAGACAGCGCGGCTCACAACGAGTTGCAGAGGGCTATGGGCGACATGGCTTTTGTCATGTCGGGTGGTGCGTCCGGTGAATAACTGGGCGGCACAGATCCAGGGCTTGGCCCTGGTTCTCGCCCTCGCGGGTATCGGGCCGGCCTCAGCCCTGGCGGCCGAGCCGGCCGACCTGCCAGCCATGGAGAAAGCTTGGCACAGCTGAGTGCGCGAGGCGTACGACCGGCAGCCAGAGATAGGCAGCCGATCCGGCCGGGAGCGGAACGCCCTGGACGATTGCAAGGCCCACGAGGATCAATATGTGGCCGCCCTGATGGCGGCTCGCCCCGAGAACGCCGATATGTCCGTTCACGGCTGGGCACGGACTTGGGCAGCGTACGTCGCCTTCGTGGTCGATCCGGTGAAGGCCTGGATCGAGGTGCTGCGGCGCTGATCTGCACCAACATCATCACGTACCAGCCGCAATAACAGGCCGTGGGCTGGCGCCCCGCGGTGTCCAGTTCCCCCGCATGCGCCAACCCTCACGCGATCGCCCGGCCAAGGCTTCAAGGGCGAGGCGCAAGGAACTGGCCCGCACATCACCTGTCATCGCGTGTCCACCCGCAACAGCACCGTGTGGTGTCGCGAACGCCTCGGGCACATCAGCGGGGGAAGCGCTGCTTTAGCAGGTGCCTGGGCAGAAAAAAGGCCACCCCCGAAGGAGCGGCCCGAAGTCTTGGGAGGAAACGCCCTTGGGAGGGCTGCAGGACCGCGACGCCGTCGCCGTCCCACAGCATCGACCTATGCACCTAAAGTGCAGCGAACAACCGCCCGTAGGTTGTGGCCCGCGCATAAGTGGTACTGTTTCAGCTCTCAGGTGCGCTTCCACACCATGGCTGGATGCGGCCCGCCATCATCAGGCGTGCGCCACCGGCAGCTCGCCCACCTGGGTGGTGTAGCGCGGCGTGCGCATCTCGAACTTGGTGTTCCACCCCCGCTTGGCCACCAGCCCCGCCCGGGCGGGCACCACGGCCCCGCGGCCCCAGCGCGCGTTGCAGGCATCCATGGTCGCTATGTGCTGCTTGCCAGCTCCAGATCCAACTGGCTGATTGGCGCCAGCGTCAGGTAATCCAGTCCGTGCAACTCGTGGATGGTGCGCTCGTCCATCACTGCCATTCCCCTGATCCCGGCCTCGGGGCGAGGTCGATCGAGTCTGCGATGAGGTGCCCATTGGGCTAAAGCCGCCGGCCAGGCGGCTCTGCACCGTGGGTCCGGCCGCCATGCTCCCAATCAGCCTTCTTGGCGCTGTAGGCTGCGGGGGGCTCTCCTGCGTACCCAGGAGGTCCTAGTAGGCCGGGGACGGCATCCCGTGCCGTCCCTAATGGCCGGCCGGTGGGACGATGAGGCAGCGCTACGGGCTGCCCTGGAGGCCCTCAGGCCGAAGCTAAGCGCGATTGGCTTGAGGGTTTGTCGGCGGAAAGCGGGGTGGCGGTTGGCTCGGGTGCGGGCTTCCTAACCTCGTAGGGGCCGATGGGCGGCGCGCAACACCTCAGAAAAGCAAGGGCGCTCAATCCTCGCTGTCTCCGTTCGCCTCCGCGTCCATGAGGTAGGTTCGGATGCCGGGCGATTCGTCGAACTGGCGCCGCGGCCACTGAGGAAGCAACCTTTCGAGAAGGAGACGATAGCGGCTCAGGCCTCTGCGTACCTGCACAATGTCGTCGTACAACTTGTCCAAATCCGCGATCGTTTCAGTCTTGAAGCTGAAATCTAATTTGTGATCAGCTGTGAGGTGGATGCGGTGAAAGTCGCCATCCGGGTTTCGTCCCCATGGATCGTGGACGACACGGTTTCGCTTTGCCGCGATGCTCGACACCTGGTCCTTTAACTCCCGTGTTGCTTTCAAAAGCTCTGGCGGCGCATCGCGCAACGCTAACAAAGACATTAGCGCGCGGAAGCGTGGGCCTGGACCAATCATCTGAGCGGTCAAGCATGCCCCAATTTTTCGCTCGACGTTCATTAGAAGCCATAGCGTTTCGCTAAGAGCGAACTCGACATCAGAATACATACTGGCGACCCGCCCAATCGCCTTTACCAGCCCATCAAATTCTGGATTGTAATACTTCGGCGTTGACATTTCCGTGCTTTCCCTTTTCAGACAACTTAGAGGCTACGAGGAATCCGCACCGAAGTGGCGGGCGCGCAAGCTCAATTGAGCCGTCCGCTGTCCTGCGCTTTTTGATGTGACTTGAGCGGGCAAATTACGATTATCAAATCGAGATTTTAATCAATCAACCGGGGCTTCTTCGAATAGATTCAGCATCAGATCTGATAATTCGCGGCGAGTTATCTCGATGCTGGCTAGTGGTTTTGACTGCACGACGTGCCAACCTATTGAACCTGTTAATGATCGGATGAAAGATGCCGGGATGTAATTTTTTGTCGAATTTTTGATATACTGACTGTTTTGAGTATAACCGTCGCCGACGCGTTCGAGCACCAACTGATCTGGCAAGTGACGTTCTGCCGCGATCTCCCCCTTGGCGAGCGGCATCCGAACCAAAGTTAACAATCTATATAGCTCATCAAGTCTGTCATTGTTTTTTCCCGCATCAGACGCCCTTGCTATGCGTATTATCTCGTATGTACTTAGAACCCACATTTTCGTCATCGTATCCTGGGCGATCCCCGCCATCATGTATGTTTCGGCCAATTTGCAAGCGGGATTCTTAAATTCTTCTTCTATTATGATGGATAGCTCGCCTTCCATTTTCCTTAAAACTAGGTCGATGTAGTAATCGTTTTGGTTAATAAAACTCAGCGGCGCCATAATTGAGAGGCGCCCGTAGACCTGCATCCATTTAGGTTGTAATTCTTGGTTCGCGTTTGCCGAGCGCCCTAATAGCAAACCGGCCAGATCGTGCGCGATGAACTTAGACATAGGCGAGACCGTTTAGAAGCATGCAGCTCGGGAGAGGCGTGAGGCGCAGACCCGACAGCACAATCCGGGGTCGGCAGGGCATGTTCCGGGCGGGAACATGCCCCTAGCCACTGTCTCGGACCTCGGCCTGACCCATAAGGCGATCCACGAGGTCCGGCAGTTGCGCGACGCGGAGACCGACTGGGGGTTGCCGAACACCCCGGCCGCCGGGACGCCCGGTCCTGTTACCTACGAAGGGCGACATCGCCGCTTCCCTTCGCCCTGCCGAGCCCGCCTCAAGCCAAGCAGGGCTTTTGTTTTTTGCAGACAAGTGCAAGGAGAGCCGCCGAGCCTTACTGGACCGCCACGATGATTGAGTTCGATCCGAGCAGCATCAATTGGATCTCTGCGAGCAGCTTGTCCTGGGACTTTGGTGGTGCGCTGTTTCTAGCAAAGGCACTGGTGTGGAACAAAGACAACGCAATTCTGCGTAATTCTGAAGCTCATTTCGGGTTTAATCTGCAATTGCTTCGCAGTCAGGTCGAACAGAGAACGGACGCGCGTTACGGCATCGCGCAGCTTTTCATCTCAGCACTCATCGTCGGCGCGAGTTCATTGGGTATCAAGGCGGACTTCTTATACGCATGCGTGCTTTTTGCTCTGCCTTCCCTCTTTTGGCATCAATATATTTCCTATCATCAACGCGACAATCTCATTTCATGCCTCAACATAACGCGCGGCGAGCCAAGTAGCGTAGATTATTGGTTCGAAAATTTTACCAACATTCCCGACGATCAGATCGTCAAGTATTATCGATTAACAACGAAGCGCGTTCTTGGTGGTCTAGCAGATGGCCTGACCAAAAGCTGCGAGATGAACGCCGACTGCATGTTGAGATACAGCGATCAGGATGTGAAGCAAAATCTCTACAACCTGGTAAACGCCTACAAGGATTTGCCGGAGTTCCCGCAGCTCATAGGGCAGATCAGGACCCGGGCTTTGTACTTGCTGGCTACGGGCGGCGATGCGCCGGGGTCTAATGCGGCACGATTTTTCGAGCGGAACGCCGCGGCGCTGCAAGCAATCATAGACGAGTACCGGCCTACGCGGGTGACGGAGCGGGTACTGAACGTTCACGGACGACCAATCGAGCTTTTGGTCGACTGACCTCATGCATCGCCCGGCTCGCACCAGTTGGGTGCGCTGAAACGCAAAAACCCCGCCACCTTGCCGGAGCGAAGTTCGGGTGCAGATTTGCCTGTGTAGGCTGCAAACTCCTGTGACAGTACCTTGTCGTAAACGGCGTCGCACATCGAACAGGAACTCGAGCCTTGCCGATTAATGACCCCACGAGCCGCTGCCCGCCAAAACACGGCTGACGCCGCGGAGATCGAAACGCAGGCCAAGCGCCGGCTCGCGGATGAGTACGACGCCGCGCAGGAGCGGGGCGAAGTGGCTGTCCAGGGGCAGCACGCCACTCATGTTCCTGACGGGAACATGAGGGCTGCCGTCACCGACTTGGGCCTCACCCGTAAGCAGGTGCACGAGGCCCGCCAGCTGCGCGACGCCGAGGCGGCCGATCCGGGCGTGATCCGCCGCACGCTCGACCAGCAGCTGACCGAGGGCAAGGAGCCTACCAAGGCGGCTGCATTGGGCAGGTGCGCGCGTTGTTACCTTCACAGACCAATCACGGCTTGCAGTTGCTCTCCCCCTGAAAGAGGCTCGGCCAACAAAATTACGGGTGGGACGCCGCATGGACGATCGGAACAGGCACCGCTGTGCCCTCCTTGCAACCTCCCTCCTACTTTCGGTGCCAGTCCTGCCTGCCCGTGCGGATCCGCCAGCTGCTGCGCCGGTAGCGCCTGCTGCGCCTAACCTGTCAGCCGTACAGCACGACGGCGACGTGGATCTGCCCGAGTTCAAATTCGGCAACGGGGAGCGCCTTGCCCCGCTACGCCTGCACTACACCGCGCTCGGCACACCGCAGCGCGACGCGGCCGGCAAGATCACCAACGCGGTCCTGCTGCTCCACGCCACGACCGGCACCGGTAAGACCTTTCTTGTGCCGTCCCTCGCCAACCACCTGTTCGGGCCGGGCCAGCCGCTGGACGTGAAGCGCTACTACGTCGTGCTGCCGGACGGCATCGGTTTCGGCGGCTCTACCAAGCCGTCAGACGGCCTTCACTGGCGTTTCCCGCACTACGGCTACCGCGATCAGGTCGAGGCACAGCATGCCATGTTGCAGGCTATGGGCATCGACCATCTGCGGCTCGTCGCCGGCATTTCACAGGGCGGCATGCAAACGTGGCTCTGGGCCGAGCAGCACCCGGATGCAATGGATGCGGTGATGTCGATCGCCTGCATGCCAATACAGATCAGCGGCCGAAACCTGATGTGGCGCCAGATCGTGGCTGACGCCGTGCGCAGCGACCCGAAGTGGAGCGGTGGCGACTACGACCGTGCGGACCCTCCGACCGCCTGGACGCGTAGCGCGGCGCTGATGTTCGCGCTTATGGTCGGGACGCCCGAGCGGCTTCAGGCCGCCGGGCCAGACCGTGCCAAGACGCTGGCCTACGAAGACGAGCTGACGGCACAATACAGGGGTCGCGATGCCGGGGATGCACTGTACGACTACGAAAGTTCGGCCGACTACGACCCCGCGCCCGACGTGACCCGCATCAAGGTGCCGATGCTGGCCGTCAATTTCGCTGATGACCAAGTGAACCCGTCGCAGCTGCCTGTTACGCGCGAGACCGTGGAACACCTCGCCTCAGGCAAATTCGTGCTGCTGCCGGGCGGCTGGGGGCATGCCGGCATTTTTCACGCCGACCTATGGGCGGATCAGCTGGGTGCGTTTCTGAGCAGCCTTCCTGGTTTGGATCACCCGCACCCGCCCGTTTCCGCTGAGAAGTAAGCCTGCACGCGGGCCTGGGCGAGCTGCCGTGCGACGTGCGCCAGGGCGGCTTGCGCGTCGCCATCCTGCACAGCGCCGGCGCCAACGCGGCCCACGGCCTGCGCCGCACAAACGCGGACAAGCGCCGCGCCGTGCTGATGCTTCTCGATGACGAGGAGTGGTCGCAGTGGTCTGATCGCGAAATCGGCCGCCAGTGCGTGGTGGATGGCAAGACCGTCACACGGATGCGAGAGGAGCTTGGCCAACAGCATCTGCGGAATTCCGCAGATGCCCCCCGCACCGTCTCGCGCGGTGGCAAGGACTACACGATGGACACCGGCCGCATCGGCCAGAAGCCGGCCAAGCCGCCGGCAGGTATCTCGGCCGAGATCACATCCGCGCGTGGTCTTCGATTTGAGACATCTCGGCAATCAATCGGGCGCACGCCTGCCGGTGTAGCAGCGGGTACCGCGATGTCCGATCAGAAGCCAACCACCCCACGCCCGCAGACGGCACTGCCTTCGGTCTTGGAAACAACGATCCTCGCCGGTCGGCTCGATGCATTCAGGACATGGAGTGCCCGCGCAGCGATAGCGCAGGCTGCTGAGATGCCGCCGGTCGTAATCAAGCTACCGCTGGCTGCATAGGTGTCGACGGAAGTTGAGTATCGGCCATGTCCCAGCCCCCGATCCGCGATCTTCGCCATAGCCTCAGCCTGACACAGCACCAGCTGGCGCGATTGGCAGGCGTCGCCCAGGGTTCTCTCAGCCGTTTGGAACGGGGTGTCGGGGCAGAGCACCTCGAGGAGCGCGTGCGGCAGGCGTTGGAGCGCTTGGCGGGCGAGCGGCACTAAGAGCCGCTCACACAGCGCTTCAATCAGCTAGAACCAAAGCGAGCAGTGAAAAGGCGCTGGCGAGCGCAAACGTGCCCGCGATGAGGGTTGCGATCAGGAGCATGGAGGAAGCCTCAGGCGCCGAGCGGCGCAGCTTCCCCATGAACGCTTATGGCCACGCTCGGTTGCGCTCAGCCGATTGCTAAGCACCGGCCGGCTCAGTCCCCGCTGTCGCCCCCAACACCGTCGTCGCCGGCGTCGAGGAGCCAATCGGGCAGGATGGGAACGACCTCTCCGGCTACCTCGCCAGCGCTCTGTAGCGCCTTTTCCGCCTGTGCCTCGGATGTCTCCCCCCGAACCTCTGCGAACAGCTCGCGCGCGAGTTCATCGAGCTCCTCGTCCGTGAGCTTCCTCTCTTGCTCAACCGGCATGGGCACGCCCCCTACAGCATCGGCCGCCCGGCCCCGCCCCGATCTGCTCACGGGGCGGGGGAGCGTCCGATCTCACCAGCGGTGGGCTGACACACGATGCGGCCCGGTGATCACTATGCTGCAGCAGGCTTAACCGGCCGTCAGGCGTCCCGGAGCGGCGCCGTACCGAAATAGGCCGCCTTACGATCGTGCTACCCCGGTGCAACCCCGACCGTTTTCGGGGTAGCACCGAATTTGCGGAGCGAATTAAGTTGTTGTTCTGGCAATGTTTTTGGTGAGCGCGCTGGGACTCGAACCCAGGACCTACAGATTAAAAGTCCGTTGCTCTACCAGCTGAGCTACGCGCTCGCGTCCGGGGCCGCCGGAGGCGGCCGCAGGGGGACGGCGCGTTCGCAATAGGTGAGCGGGGCCGGGGGGTCAACACGGGGTTGTGGGTGGCGCCTATGCCCCGTCGCCGCGGGCGCGCTCGACGATGCCCCTCGCCTCGGCGAAGGCGGCGTCCGGGTCGAGCGCCGTGGTGTCGAGCCGGACCGCGTCGTCGGCCATCCGCAAAGGCGCGGCGGCCCGGGAGGCGTCGCGGGCATCGCGGGCCTCGATATCGGCCAGGATCGCCTCGAAGGTCGCGGCCTCGCCGCGACCGGCGAGCTCCAGATGGCGGCGGCGGGCGCGCTCCTCGGACGAAGCGGTGATGTACAGCTTCACGCTGGCGTCGGGGCAGACCACCGTGCCGATGTCGCGCCCGTCGAGGACGGCGCCCTGGGAGTCGGCCGCGAAGCGCCGCTGCCAGGCGAGCAGGGCTGCGCGGACTTCCGGCACTGCCGAGATCCGCGAGGCCGCCTCGCCCATGGCGCGCGCGCGCAGGCGCGGATCGTCCAGCCTGTCGGCGTCGAGGGCGTGCGCGGCCCGGGACGCAGCCTCGGGATCGTCCAGGGACAGGCTGGAATCGATCAGCGCCAGCGCCACGGCGCGGTAGAGGAGCCCCGTGTCGAGATGCGGCAGCCGGTAATGGTCGGCCAGCCGCTTGGCCAGCGTCCCCTTGCCCGAGGCGGCCGGGCCGTCGATCGCGATGACGAGCGGCATGATGCTAGGCCCCGATCCGGCCGCCGAGGGCCTGCATGGACGGCAGGAAGCTCGGGAAGCTCGTGGCAATCATCGCGCCATCGTCCACCGTGACCGGGTCCTTGGTGGCGAGCCCCATCACCAGGAACGCCATGGCGATGCGGTGATCGAGATGGGTCGCCACCGTGCCGCCGCCGGGCGCCGCCGCGCCGTCGCCCTCGACCACGAGGTCGTCGCCCTCCACGCTGTGGCGGACGCCGTTGGCGGCGAGCCCCGCCGCCACGGCCGCGAGGCGATCGGATTCCTTCACCCGCAGCTCGTGCAGGCCGTTCATCCGGGTCCGGCCCGAGGCGAAGCTCGCCGCCACGGCCAGCACCGGATATTCGTCGATCATCGCGGGCGCCCGCTCGGCCGGGACGTCGACGCCGGTGAGGCGGCTGGCGCGCACGCGCAGGTCGGCCACGGTCTCGCCGCCCTCCTCGCGCTCGGCCACGCGCTCGATCTGCGCGCCCATCTCCAACAGAGTGGTGATCAGCCCGGTCCGCAGCGGGTTCATCATCACGCCCTCGATCACCACGTCGGAGCCCGGCACGATCAGCGCCGCCACCAGGGGGAACGCTGCCGAAGACGGATCGGCCGGGACGACCACGTCGGTCCCGCGCAGGCTCGGCTGCCCGGTGAGCGACACCTTGCGGCCGTGGCCGCCCGGCCCGTGCGGCTCGACACGGACCTCGGCGCCGAACAGGCGCAGCATCCGCTCGGTGTGGTCGCGGGTGGCGGCCGCCTCGATCACCGTGGTGGTGCCGGGGGCATTGAGACCGGCGAGCAGCACCGCCGACTTGATCTGCGCCGACGCCGCCGGGGTCTCGTAGGTGATCGGGATCGCCTCGTTCAGGCCGCGCAGGGTCAGGGGCACGCGCCCGCCCTCGGCCTCGGACAGGACCTGCGCGCCCATGCGGGTGAGCGGATCGAGGATGCGGCGCATCGGGCGCGAGCGCAGCGACGCATCGCCGTCGAAGGTCGCGGTGACCGGCTGGCCGCCGACGACGCCCATCATCAGCCGCGAGCCGGTGCCGGCATTGCCGAAATCGAGCACGTCGGCCGGGTCGGTGAGGCCGCCGATGCCGACGCCGCGCACCACCCAGCGCCCTTCGCCGAGGCGCTCGATTCCGGCACCCAACGCCTTCGCGGCGGCGGCGGTGCGCAGCACGTCGTCGCCCTCGAGCAGGCCCTCGACCCGGGTCTCGCCCTGGCTCAGCAGGCCCAGGATCATCGCCCGATGCGAGATCGACTTGTCGCCCGGCGGACGCAGGCGCCCCTTGAGCGGCGTGCCCGGTGCGGCTGTGAGCGGCTGGGGAGGCGAATCGTGCGACACGGGGGCGTCCGTTCGGAAATCTCAGGTGGGCCGGGATCCGGCGCGTCGCGCGGGGGCGCCGCGGAGCTGCAATCGGACCGTGAACTGGCGGCGCGGTTAACACGCGCACCGGCTCGCGTCATCCGGCGGATCCCGGCGACGATGTCTCCGGCCCGATCGACGGTGACATCGGATCCGCGCAGAAACTCGGACCCCGTCGGCGCCCAGCCTGCGAAGGCTACGCGACGAGTCAGGGCGGGTCGGGCATTCCCGCGAAGAAAGCCGAAAAAAGGGGTTGAGTCCGCGATGCGAGCCGCCTATAGAACCGGCCTCGCCGGACGCAAGCCGGACGGCGAGCACCGCGGGACCCAAACCGCGGCGGATAAAGTGGGGCCTTAGCTCAGCTGGGAGAGCGCTTCCATGGCATGGAAGAGGTCATCGGTTCGATCCCGTTAGGCTCCACCATCCTCCCTTCAGCGTGACGACGCCGGCCCAGGCCGGTTCCCGCGGGGGATCTGAAAACACCTTATTCAGCGGACGACCGGATCACCGGGTCAGGTGCCCGAGCGGCAGCGCCGTCGTGTACTTCACCTGGCCCAGCGCGAAGCTGGAGCGGATGTTGGCCACCCCCGGGATGCGGGTCAGGTGGTCGAGCACCAGGCGCTGGTACTGGCCGAGATCCTCCACCACCACCCGCAGCATGTAGTCGGCCTCGCCGCTCATCAGGTAGCATTCCATCACCTCCGGGCGGCTGCGCACGGCCTCGTCGAAGGCCTGGAGCGCGGCCTGGGTCTGCTTCTCCAGGGAGACGTGGACGAAGACGTTCACGGCGAGCCCGAGGCTCATCGGATCGACCACCGCGACGCAGCCCCGGATGATCCCGGCCTCCTTCAGGTCGTTGACCCGGCGCCAGCATGGCGAGGTCGAGAGCCCGACCTGCTCGGCGAGGTCGGCGATGCTGATCTCGCTGTCCTGCTGCAGGCGTTCGAGGATGCGCAGGCTGGCGGCGTCGAGATGGGCCGGTCGGGAGACCATTTTTTGTTCTCCGGTTTTCCAGCGGCATAGCATGCCGGTGATCGCGAGGCGGCGGGAAAGTTTTTGGCTTCGATTGAAGTGAGCGCCTGTTCCTGCATGCGCCAACCGTCATTGCGAGCGCAGCGAAGCAACCTAGGGACGCGCTACGTCTTGAGATCGCGCGCCGCCCTGGGTTGCTTCG
The DNA here is from genome assembly GCF_022829515.1 of Methylobacterium sp. J-048. Lineage (GTDB taxonomy): Bacteria > Pseudomonadota > Alphaproteobacteria > Rhizobiales > Beijerinckiaceae > Methylobacterium. Next base: position 91,990 of record NZ_JAKSYL010000223.1, on the reverse strand, counting down.
CTGCGCTCGCAATGACGGCGGGGGACGATCTACCTGGATGTTGCATCGGAGGCGCGCGGATGCGTCCTCAACAGTAGCGGCATGATTGCCCGTCTTCACCGGCAAATTCGGCAAAATATGCCAATTATCGGCCCTGCATAACAAAAATCTGGCATGTCGCCCCGCGGCTAAGTCCGTATGCTCCGATGAAAAGCCGGGAGCCGCGCCGATGAACGCCATACCGCCGAGGACGACGATCGCGCGGTCCGCCGAGGTCGATCACGATCCGGCCGAGACCCAGGATTGGCTGGCGGCCCTCGAATCGCTGTTCCGCACCGAGGGCGCGGCCCGGGCGCGGTTCATCCTCGACCGGCTGGAGCGACGCTCGAAAGAGATCGGCATCCTCGACGAGGCCCTGCCCTACTCGCCCTATCGGAACACGGTTCCCCTGGAGAAGCAGCCGCGCTACCCGGGCGACCTCGATATCGAGGAGCGGCTCACCTCGATCATGCGCTGGAACGCGCTCGCCATGGTGGTGCGCGCCAACATGGCCTATGGCGAGCTCGGCGGGCACGTGGCGAGCTACGCCTCGGCGGCGGAGCTGTTCGAGGTCGGGTTCAACCACTTCTTCAAGGGTGGCCCGGACGGCGACCTCGTCTACTTCCAGCCGCACTCGGCGCCGGGCGTCTACGCCCGCGCCTTCCTGGAAGGGCGGCTCTCCGAGGAGCAGCTGAAGCATTACCGCCAGGAGATCGCCGGCGACGGCCTCTGCTCCTATCCGCATCCCTGGCTGATGCCGGATTTCTGGCAGGTCCCCACCGGCTCGATGGGCATCGGCCCGATCCACGCGGTCTACCAGGCGCGGTTCATGCGCTATCTCGGCCACCGGGGGCTCGCCGACACCTCGGCCCGGCACGTCTGGGGCGTGTTCGGCGACGGCGAGATGGATGAGCCGGAATCGATCGGCGGCCTGGCTCTCGCGGCGCGGGAAAAACTCGACAACCTCACCTTCGTGATCAACTGCAACCTGCAGCGGCTGGACGGCCCGGTGCGCGGCAACGGCCAGATCATCCAGGAGCTGGAAAGCCTGTTCCGCGGGGCCGGCTGGAACGTCATCAAGGTTCTGTGGGGCTCGGAGTGGGACGCGATCTTCGCCCGCGACACCAACCACGCCCTGCTGCGCCGCTTCGCCGACACCGTGGACGGCAAGTACCAGACGCTGGGCGCCAAGGACGGCGCCTACAACCTCGCCCACTTCTTCGGGGAGGACGAGGAGGTCCGCGAGCTGGTCGCGCACATGTCGGATGCCGACGTCGATCGGCTGAAGCGCGGCGGCCACGATTTCCGCAAGCTCTACGCCGCCTTCGCCGCCGCCAAGGCGACCAAGGGCCGGCCGACCGTGATCCTGGCCAAGACCAAGAAGGGCTACGGCATGGGCGGCGCGGGCGAGTCGCGCATGACCGCCCACCAGGCCAAGAAGCTCGACGTGGATGCGCTCCGCGCCTTCCGCGACCGCTTCGCCCTGCCGCTCTCCGACGCGCAGGTGGAGGGCCTGGCCTTCTACAAGCCGGCCGAGGACGGCGCCGAGATGCGCTACCTGCGCGAGCGCCGCGAGATGCTGGGCGGCGTGCTGCCGGCCCGCCGCCGGACCGCACCGACCGTCACGGTGCCGCCGCTCTCGACCTATGCGGGCTTCGCCCTGGAGGCGGCCGGCAAGGAGATGTCGACCACCACGGCGGTGGTCCGGCTGTTCGGAAACCTGCTGAAGCACAAGGATCTCGGGCCGCGCGTCGTCCCGATCGTCGCCGACGAGGCGCGCACCTTCGGCATGGCCAACCTGTTCCGGCAGGTCGGGATCTACGCCCCCGAGGGCCAGCTCTACGAGCCGGAGGATGCCGGCTCGATGCTCTATTACCGCGAGGCCCGGGACGGGCAGCTGCTGGAAGAAGGCATCACCGAGGCCGGGGCGATCTCGTCCTGGACCGCGGCGGCCACCGCCTACAGCGTCCACGGCCTGTCGATGCTGCCGTTCTACATCTACTACTCGATGTTCGGCTTCCAGCGGGTCGGTGACCTGATCTGGGCGGCGGCCGACCAGCGGGCGCGCGGTTTTCTGATCGGCGCCACGGCGGGCCGCACGACGCTCGGCGGCGAAGGCCTGCAGCACCAGGACGGCTCGAGCCACCTCGCCGCCGCCGGCATACCGAACTGCCGGGCCTACGATCCGGCCTTCGCCTACGAGATGGCGGTGATCGTCGATCGCGGCGCCCGGGCGATGATGGAAGAGGGCGAGGACGCCTTCTACTACCTCACCGCCATGAACGAGAACTACGCCCAGCCCTCCATGCCGGAGGGGGCCGAGGCCGGCATCCTCAAGGGGATGTACCGCCTGTCGGGGCCGGACTCCGAGGCCGCCGCGGTGCGGCTGCTCGGCTCGGGGGCGATCCTGCCCGAGGTGATCGCGGCGGCCGGCCTGCTGGCGCACGATTGGGGGATCGCCGCCGAGCTGTTCAGCGTCACCAGCTTCAGCGAGCTGGCCCGCGACGCCCGCGAGGCCGAGCGCCGGGCGATGCTGCACCCGGAGGCCGAGGCGCCCTTGAGCCACGTGGCCGCCCTGCTGCCGGGCACGGCGCCGGTCGTGGCGGCGACCGACTACGTCCGGGCCTATCCGCAGCTGATCGCCTCCTATGTCGGGGCGCGGTTCGTGGCGCTCGGCACCGACGGGTTCGGCCGCAGCGACACCCGCAACGCGCTCCGCCGCTTCTTCGAGGTGGACCGGCAGCACGTGGTGGTCGCTGCCCTGCACGCGCTGGCCGAGGCCGGCACGGTGCCCCGCGCCACGGTCGCCGAGGCGATCCGGCGCTATGGGATCGACGCGGACACGCCGGCGCCCTGGACGATCTGAGACATCCATCCCGCACCCTCATCCTGAGGTGCGTCCGCGTCGTGGACGCCTCGAAGGAGCCCTCCAGCCGGCCACGCGATCCCTGGAGCCCTCCTTCGAGGCTGCTGCGCAGCACCTCAGGATGAGGTGGTGGGCGGGAAGGAGCCGGAGCGCGAACGAACGCCGCGAGGCCCGGCCCCGGACCTCGCCCCCCCAAAAAAAACCAGTCCGCCCCAGACAAGCCACGGAAACCCGCCCGCATGAGCGCCGCGCTGCAGATCGCCCTCCCGGATATCGGCGATTACCGGGACGTGCCGGTGATCGAACTCCTGGTGAAGCCGGGCGACCGGCTCGCCGTGGACGACCTGATCCTCAGCATCGAATCCGACAAGGCGACCATGGAGGTCCCCTCCCCGGTGGCCGGCACCGTGCGGGAATTGCTGGTCGCGGTGGGCTCCAAGGTCTCGGAGGGCACGCCGATCCTCGTGGTCGAGCCGGCCGACGCGCCTCCCCCTCCCCCCTCTGCGGGGGAGGGTGGCCCCCGGAGGGGGTCGGGAGAGGGGCAGCGCGACGATGCGGGTTTCGGCGCCGAGCATGACGGCGCCGGCCGGAGCACGGGTCCCCTCTCCCGTGCGGGAGAGGGACAGGGTGAGGGACCGGCCCTTTCCGGACACGGCGCATCCCTCACCCCAACCCTCTCCCGCACGGGAGAGGGGGACCGTCGCGCCCCGGCCGCGCCATCGAACGACGATCAACGGCCCGTCACGTCGGGCGATGTCCATGCCAGCCCGTCGGTGCGTCAGCTCGCCCGCGAGCTCGGGATCACCCTCGACCGCGTGCCCGCCACCGGCCCCAAAGGCCGGATCCTGCGCGAGGATCTGCACGCCTTCGTCAAGGCGGCGCTCCAGGCCCCGGCCCAGGCGCCGGCCGCGCCCTCGGGCATCGGCGCCGGCCTGCCGCCCTGGCCGCTGGTGGACTATGAAAAATTCGGTCCGGTGCGGCGGGAGCCCCTGTCGCGGATCCAGACCATCTCCGGGGCCAATCTCAGCCGCAATTGGCTGACGATCCCGCACGTGACCAATTTCGACCGGGCCGACGTCACCGAGATCGAGGCGTTCCGGGTCGGGCTCAACACGGAGACGCGCACGCCGCCGGCGCGGGTCACCATGGTGGCTTTCCTGATCAAGGCCGCCGCCCTGGCCCTGAAGGCCTATCCGCGCTTCAACACCTCCCTGGAGGGCTCCGACCTCGTCCTCAAGGACTACGTCCATATCGGCTTCGCGGTGGATACCCCGAAGGGCCTGATGGTGCCGGTGGTGCGCGATTGCGACCGCAAGGGCTTGATCGCGATCGCCACCGAGATGGCGGCGCTCGCGGAAAAAGCCCGGGCCGGGAACCTGTCGGGCGCCGAGATGCAGGGCGGGTGCTTCTCGGTGTCGTCGCTGGGGGGCATCGGCGGCGACGGCTTCACCCCGATCATCAACGCCCCCGAGGTCGCGATCCTGGGGGCGGCGCGCTCGCGCACGGAGGCGGTCTGGGACGGAAAAACCTTCCAGCCGCGGCTGATCCTGCCGCTCAGCCTGTCCTGGGACCACCGGGTCGTGGACGGCGTCGCCGCCGCCCGCTTCCTCGGCCACATCGCGTCGGTGCTGTCGGACCTGCGCCGGGCGCTGCTGTGACGGCGATGGCTGGTACGCCCCTCTCTCCTCCCCCTTGCGGGGAGGAGTTGGAGGTGGGGGTGGTGCCGGAAGAGGCGCAGCGGTGCCTCCTGCACCACCCCCACCCCTGACCCCTCCCCGCAAGGGGGAGGGGAAAACCGTGGCAACCGAAACACTTGCCGCCCATCCCCCTAGACTGTGATCGTCGCCGCCATGCCCGAGACCCGCGAGATCCGCGTCCCCGATATCGGCGACTTTTCCGGCGCGCCGGTGATCGAGATCCCGGTGACGCCGGGCGAGACAATCGCCCGCGACCAGACCCTGCTCGTGGTCGAATCCGATAAGGCGACCCTCGACATCCCCTCTCCGGTCGCGGGCCGGCTGGTGGAGATGCTGGTCGGCCTCGGCGACACCGTGTCGGCCGGGACCCTGATCGCCCGCCTCGAAGTCGACACGGAGACGGTGGCTGCACCCACCGTCGCGCCAGCGGAGGAATCCTGCGACGTGCTGGTGATCGGCGGCGGCCCTGGCGGCTACGCGGCGGCGTTCCGAGCCGCGGATCTCGGGCAGAACGTGATCCTGGTGGAGCGCGAGGCGACGCTGGGCGGCGTGTGCCTGAATGTCGGCTGCATCCCCTCGAAGGCGCTGCTGCACGTCGCAACCGTCACGGAAGAGGCCGGCCGGCTCGCCGAGCACGGGATCAGCTTCGGCGCACCCACGGTCGATCTCGACAAGCTGCGGGCGTTCAAGGCCGGCACCGTGCGGCGCCTGACCGACGGGCTCACTCAAATGGCGCGCCAGCGGAAGGTCGAGGTCGTGCGCGGCACCGCGCGCTTCACCGGGCCGAACGCGGTCTCGGTGATGTTGCAGGCGGGCGGCAGCCGTGCCGTCGGGTTCAGGAGCGCCATCGTGGCGGCGGGCTCGTCGCCGGTCAGCCTGCCGATGCTGCCCGACGACCCGCGGATCGTGAATTCCACGGGCGCACTGGAACTGCCCTTCGTGCCCCGCCGCCTGCTGGTGATCGGCGGCGGCATCATCGGCCTGGAGATGGCGACGGTCTATAGCGCGCTCGGCGCCCGGGTCGACGTGGTCGAGCGCCTGCCGAACCTTCTGGAGGGGGTGGACCGGGACCTCGTGGCCGTCTGGACCAAGCGCAACGCCCATCGGTTCGACCGCGTCCTGACCGGCGCGGAGGTCGTTTCCGCCACTGCGACGCCGAACGGCATCGCGGTGACCCTCGCGGGCGACGCGGAGCCGCTCGTCTACGACCTCGTGCTTCAGGCGGCGGGAAGGCGCCCGAACGGCGACGCGCTGGGCCTCGACGCGGCGGGCGTGACCGTGGAGCGCGGCTTCGTGGCGGTGGATTCGCAGATGCGCACCAACCTGCCCCACATCCTGGCGGTGGGCGACCTCGTCGGGCAGCCGATGCTCGCCCACAAGGCCGTGCACCAGGGCCACGTCGCCGCCGAGGTGGCGGCCGGCCATAAAGCCGGGTTCGACGCCGCGGTGATTCCCTCGGTGGCCTATACCGATCCGGAGATCGCCTGGGCCGGGCTCACCGAGACCGCCGCCAAGGCCGCCGGCCGGGCGGTCGAGGTGGCGCGCTTCCCCTGGGCGGCCTCGGGCCGGGCCATTGCCAACGGCGCCGATTACGGCCTGACCAAGCTGCTGTTCGACGCGGACACCAAGCGGATCGTCGGCGGCGCCATCGTCGGCCCGAGCGCGGGCGACATGCTCGGCGAGATCGTGCTCGCCATCGAGATGGGCGCCGACGCCACCGATATCGGCCGCACGATCCACCCGCACCCGACCCTCGGCGAGACCATCGGGCTGGCCGCCGAGGCCGCGCTCGGCCTCTGCACCGACCTGCCCCCGGCGCGGCGCTAGCGGCGGTCTCGACCCCGCGGCCCGGTTTGGATAAACCGGCTGCCGCGAGGCCGGGGACGGCTCGGCTGCGCCGGCCCGTCCGCAGAACAACACGACGCCTCCATCCCGGGGGGATTCGGGCCGAGACGATGCGGTGTGCCGAATTAGCCGTTCCGGGACGTTCCGATGCCAAAGCTCACCTTCAGCGCGCTTGATCCGCGGGCAGTCCGACGCTGCGTCGCGTTCCTGGTCCGGCGCGACTGGGCGCTCCATCTCGGCCTCGCGGCGATGCTGGCGGGGATCCCGATGAGGCCGTCGGCCGTCGCGGCCGAGGCGCCGGCCGCCGCCCAGCCGCAGGCCGCCCTGATCGCGTCGCTGCAGAGTCGGGTGCTGGCGGCCCACAGCGCGACCCTGGCGCTGGAGAGCTGGTGCGCCGACCACAAGCTCGCCGGCGAACCGCGTCTCGTCGCCCAGCGCATGACCATCGCCGACAAGCCCTTGAGCGCGGTCCAGCGTGCCCGCCTGGCGATCGGCCCCGACGAGCCGGTGCGCTACCGCCGGGTCCGGCTCGCCTGCGGCGACCGGGTCCTGTCGGAGGCCGACAACTGGTACGTGCCGGCGCGCCTGACGCCCGAGATGAACGCGACCTTGGAGGGGACACGCACCCCCTTCGGCCGGGTCGTGCGCCCGCTGGAGCCGACCCGGCAGACCATCGCGGTCCGCCCGTTCCTGCAGGCCGCGGCGCCCGGCCCCGACGACCCGCTGTTCGAGATCGACGCGGTGCTGTCGACCGGCGCCGGCCAGCCGTTCTGCGAGGTCGCCGAGACCTATCTGGGCGGTGCGCTGCCGGAAGCTTCGCGGTAAGAGAGCCTCAAACGGCCGGTTCGGGAGGAACGAGGATGCGTCGCGCGGTCTTGGCTTTGCTCGCTTCGATGGCGATCTGCGGCCCGGCCCTGGCCGCCGATCCGGCCGGCCTCTGGCTCACCGAGACCGGCAGTTCCCGGGTGAAGGTCGCCCCCTGCGGCGGCGGCTATTGCGGCACCATCGTCAGCGCGCCCGGCAAGGCCCTCGACGCCAAGAACCCGGACCCGGCCCTGCGGGGCCGCAGCGTCGTCGGCGTGCAGATCCTCGACGCGCGGCAGGCGGACGGATCGGGCTATAGCGGCTCGCTCTACAACCCGAACGACGGCAAGACCTATTCCGGCTCGCTGCGGCTGACCGGCCCGAACGCGCTTGAAGTCTCGGGCTGCGTGATGAGCGTGTTCTGCAAGCGCCAGACCTGGACCCGGGTGAATTGATGAGCGGCACAACACCGCGCCGAAGCATCGGCATCAAGTTTTAGAAGATTGTTCCAAGATCTGTCCCGGAACCTCGGATCGAATCTTCTATCCGGTATGCAGGCGACAACTCGACAACCCTCTCTTTCAGTCCGGCGTGCTGCGGAGGAGCGCGTCGCCGAACCGGCCGAGAGCCGGATTTGCAAGTGGTGCAACGTCTTGGGCGACCGGTGGGTGCGGACGCGCTGCGATGCGCAACCCTGGAATGACACGATGGATCTGTGAGCATCCCTCTCACGATCAAGCTCAGAGAAAATATTATTCCCCTCCGAGTTTGGATCTCCAAGTTTTTTGGACGTGTCACAGCGCACACGATGCTGTGAATTACGTGCCCATGCCGGATCTATTGCGTGCGATCGAAGTTCCTTGTCGAGTGCCGATAAAGACAGGACTTCTCATGACCAAGACGATTCTCGCTGCCACCGTTGCGACCCTCCTGGCCGGGCCCGCTTTCGCTCAGGTGATCGAGACCCCGACCAGCACCGCAGTGATCGTGCCGCCCGGTGCCCCCGGCGTCGTAACGCGGCAATCGAACTCGACCGGGGATGGCGGCGCCATCACCTACTCGCCGACCGGGCAGCCGGCGGATTCGATCTCCAACGATTCCGCCGCCGCCGGCAACGCCAACCAGCCCTCGCGAGTCGCCCCCCAGGGCGGTGGCGGCGGGAAGTAAGCCGAGCACCAAACATGGAAAGGGCCGCGCCGGTGACGGCGCGGCCCTTTTTTGTGACCGACCCCTTGCATCAGTCCCCTGCGGTCAGCGCCTGCTCGATCGCGTCGAGCGCCGCTTCGGCGCCGGCGCCGTTGGGGCCGCCGGCCTGGGCCATGTCGCGGCGACCGCCGCCGCCCTTGCCGCCGAGCGCGCCGGCCCCGGCCCGGACCAGCCCGACCGCGTCGTAGCGGTCGGTCAGGTCTTCGGTGACGCCGACCACCAGCCCGGCCTTGCCGTCGGCGGACACGCCCACGATCGCCACGATGCCGGAGCCGAGACGCTTCTTCTCCTCGTCGATGATCGGCTTGAGGTCGCGCATGTCGAGCCCCTCGACCACCGAGCGCCGGAACGCCACGCCACCGACCTCGCTCTGACGTGACGAACGACCCGAGTCGGGGTCCGAAGAACCCATGGCGAGCTTGCGCCTTGTGTCGGCCAGCTCCCGCTCCAGGCGGCGCTTCTCCTCCATCATGGCCGTGAGGCGGTCGGGCGCCTCCGTGACCGGAGCCTTGAGGATGCCGGCCAGCGCGGCGAGGGTGCGGGCCTCCTCGGCCCGGTGATGGCGGGCCGCATCGGCGGTGAGCGCCTCGATCCGGCGAATGCCGGCGCCGACCGCGCTCTCGCCGACGATGGTGATCGCCCCGATATCGCCGGTCCGGCCGGCATGGGTGCCGCCGCACAGCTCGATGGAGAAGTTCTTGAGCCGGGCGCGACCGGTCTCGGCGCCGTCCGCGTCCACCGGCAGGCCCATCGAGACGACGCGGACCTCGTCGCCGTACTTTTCGCCGAACAAAGCCCGGGCGCCCGACGCGATGGCGTCGTCCACCGCCATCAGCTTGGTCACCACCGGGGCGTTCTGCAGCAGGACCGCGTTGGCGATGTCCTCGACCCGGGCCAGTTCCTCCGCCTCGATCGGCTTCGGATGGCTGATGTCGAAGCGCAGCCGCTCGGAGCTGACCAGCGAGCCCTTCTGGGCGACGTGGTCGCCGAGCACCTGGCGCAGGGCCTCGTGCAGGAGGTGGGTGGCCGAGTGGTTGGCCCGGATCGCCTTGCGGCGGGCATGGTCGACCTTCAGCTCCACCGGCTGGTCGAGGCCGAGCGTGCCCTCCTCGACGCTGACATGGTGGACGAACAGGTCGCCGAGTTTTTTCTCGGTGTCGGTGACGCGGGCTCGCACACCGGCGCTCTGGATCAGGCCGGTATCGCCGACCTGGCCGCCGGATTCCGCGTAGAACGGCGTCTGGTTGACCAGCGCGAGGCCGGTCTGCCCGGCCTCCAGGCTCTTCACTTCGGCGCCGTCGCGGAGCAGCGCGGTGACGATGCCCTCGGCGGCCTCGGTCTCGTAGCCCAAGAACTCGGTGGCGCCGACGCGCTCGCGGATGCCGAACCAGACCGTCTCGGTGGCGGCCTCGCCGGAACCCTTCCAGGCCTCGCGCGCCGCCTGCTTCTGGCGCTGCATCGCGGCGGTGAACGTTTCCGTGTCGACGCCGATGCCCCGGGCCTTCAGGGCGTCCTGGGTCAGGTCGAGGGGGAAGCCGTAGGTGTCGTAGAGGGTGAAGGCGGTCTCGCCGGAGAGCTTGTCGCCCTCCTTGAGTTCGCGGCTCTCGGAATCGAGGATCGACAGGCCCCGCTCCAGGGTGCGGCGGAACCGGGTCTCCTCAAGCTTCAGGGTCTCACCGATCAGCGCCTCGGCGCGCATCAGCTCCGGGTAGGCCTGGCCCATCTCGCGCACCAGGGTCGGAACCAGGCGGTACATGGTCGGCTCGCGGGCGCCCAGGATCTCGGCGTGCCGCATGGCCCGGCGCATGATCCGGCGCAGCACGTAGCCGCGGCCCTCGTTACCCGGCAGCACGCCGTCGGCGACCAGGAACGAGGCGGCGCGCAGATGGTCGGCGATCACCCGGTAGGACGCCATCGTGGCGGGCTCCGGCGCCCGCGCGATCGCATGCGCCACGGCGTCGATCAGCGCCTTGAACAGGTCGGTGTCGTAGTTGGAGTGGACGCCCTGGAGGATCGCGGCCATGCGCTCCAGGCCCATGCCGGTATCGATCGAGGGTCGTGGCAGCGGGTTGCGCGATCCCGGCTCCAGCTGCTCGTATTGCATGAACACGAGGTTCCAGAACTCGAGGAAGCGGTCGCCATCCTCGTCCGGGGAGCCGGGCGGGCCGCCCTGAAGCGCCGGGCCTTGGTCGATGAAGATTTCCGAGCACGGGCCGCAGGGGCCGGTATCGCCCATCTGCCAGAAATTGTCGGAGGTCCCGATCCGGATGATCTTGTCGTCGGAGAAGCCGGCGATCTTTTTCCACAGGGTCGCGGCCTCGTCGTCGTCGGCATAGACGGTGACCAGCAGCCGGTCGGGCTTGAGGCCGAACTCCTTGGTGATCAGCGTCCAGGCCAGCTCGATCGCGCGGTCCTTGAAATAGTCGCCGAACGAGAAGTTGCCGAGCATCTCGAAGAACGTGTGGTGGCGCGCCGTGTACCCGACATTGTCGAGGTCGTTGTGCTTGCCGCCGGCGCGCACGCATTTCTGCGCCGTGGTCGCCCGGTCGTAACCGCGCTTTTCCACGCCGGTGAAGACGTTCTTGAACTGCACCATGCCGGCGTTCGTGAACATCAGCGTGGGGTCGTTCTTCGGCACCAAGCTCGAAGACGGCACGACCTCGTGTCCCGCCTTGGCGAAATAGTCGAGGAAGGTCGACCGGATCTCGTTGACGCCGCTCATCGGGGCTGACTCTAGCGAAGGCTTAAAGGACTGGGCCGCCACCCGTTTCAAGCGAGGCCCGCATGGCGTCCTCTTAAGCAGGGTTCCGACGCGAGTCACGGGCGGGCCGCCGCGAAAACACCCGACGCCGCCCCACGTCCGCCACAAGCGCGGCCGTGTTGTCGCCACATCTGTCAAGCGATGGTGAACCCGTGGCGCCATCAAGGGCGCGTGAGGAATCGGGTACACGATGCAGGGCCGGACGGTCGGATCGCCGAGGAACGTCACGGGCAAGCAGGGCCGGTTCGGGTCCGGCCGGGCCGATGCCATCACCGCGCAGCCGATGCTCGGCCGCGCCCACGGGAGCGTTCCGGCGCTGGCCCGCTCGCTGCTCACCGTCTCGCTGATCGCCGGCGGGCTGAGCGCGACGCTGATCGGTTCGGGGATCGACCTCGGGAAGGTCGGCCTGAATCAGGCGGTGTCCTCGGCGCAGGCCGCCACCGAATTGCCGATGCCGCGCCCGCGGATCCACACCGTCGCGCTGAGCGAGGCGCTGGAGCCGACGCCGCTGCACGCCTCGGCGAGCTTCGCCGCCGTGCACGACCTCGACACCGATATCGGCTCGAACGGGGTCGATCGCGTCTCCTACGACTTCCTGCTGTCGGAGAGCGCCGGCGGCGACCCGAACGACATCCTCGAATTCGGCCCGATGAAGATCCGCCGCCACTTGGTGCAGACGATCGTGCGGGCGGCCCAGGCCGTCCAGACCGATCCCGTCCTGCTCATGGCGGTCGCCGACAAGGAATCGAGCTTCGTCACCGCGGTCCAGGCCAAGACCTCCTCGGCCACCGGCCTCTATCAGTTCATCGAGCGCACCTGGCTCGGCGTGGTCCGCGATTTCGGGCCCCGCTACGGGTTGGCGAAGGAAGCGGCTCTGGTCACGGCGGATGCCAACGACCGGCCGGTGATCACGGACGCCGCCGACCGCGCCCGGGTGCTGGAGCTGCGCCGCGATCCTTACCTGTCGGCGCTGATGGCCGGCGAGATGCTCAAGCGCGATGCCGGCCGCATCGCCCAGCGGATCGGCCGCGACCTCACCCTCGGCGAGGTCTACCTCGCCCACTTCCTGGGCGCCGACGATGCCGGAGAGTTCCTGGCCAACGTCGTCAACAAGCCGGCCGCCGCCGCCGCCGGGCTGCTGCCCGGCCCGGCCCGGGCCAACCGCTCGATCTTCTTCGCCGCCGGGCGCTTCGTCGGGCGCGGCCGCCACCGCAAGCCGGCCAGCCTCTCGGTGGCGCAGGTCCACGAGAAGTTCGAGGCGATGATGAGCACCCGCGGCACGCGCTACCAGAATGTCCGGGCGGTGTCGGGGATCATGGCCTACGCGGATGCTGCAACCGGAGTCGCCACGCAGTAACAGCCCGGCAAGCCGGCCTCTATTCGCGTCCCCGGGCGCAACTCCCTGCGTCCTGCCGACTTTCGTCCACAAGCGCCGCGTCCGCGTGCGGCGTGAAACGGAGACTTTCGGAGAGCGTACTTGAGAAAGCCTCTGTCGAGCACGGCCACGCCGCTCACTGATACGCTCTCGCCGAGCAGCATCCCGCTCGACCAGATCGGCCAGACGCTCGCGTCGATCTACGACGATTTGGTCTCCGAGGGGGTGCCGGAGCATCTCGCCGCCCTGGTCCGCCGGGTCCGGCAGAGCGAGATCGAGCCCGCCGCGCCCCGCGAGGCGAGCCCGCTTGCGGCCGATGGCCCCGCTTCCCGCCTCGCTCTGGTGGTCGAGGACGATCCCGAGGTCCGGGCGCTGGCCGAGACCCTGCTGGAAGAGACCGAGCTCGACGTGATCGGCTGCGACAGCGCCGAGGCGGCCCTCGCCGTGCTTCAGGCGCGGGGCGGCGACGTGGCCCTGGTCTTCGCCGATGTCCGGCTCGCGGGCGCAATGGACGGTCTGCAGCTCGCCCGGGCAGTCGCGACCCTATGGCCCCGGGCCCGGCTGGTGGTAACCTCGGGCCACGGCATCCGCCGGCCGGACCTGCCGAGCGAGGCCGTGTTCATCGCCAAGCCCTGGCGCCCCTTCGACGTGCTGGTCGAGGCCGAGCGGGCGACCACGGATCCGGCGCCGCCGGTCACCTGAGGCGGCTTGCGCGGCGACGGGCCCGGCCCTTGCATTGACCGCCGGCATATCGGCGCAAGGAGCCCCTGTCTTTGCCGATCCTGTCCGTTCGTCATCGCACGGTCTACCGGTACCGGCGCCCGGTCGCCTTCGGCGAGCACCGGATCATGTTCCGGCCCCGGGACAGCTACGATCAGCGCTTGATCGCGGCGTCCCTCGAGATCACCCCCGAGCCCGCCACGCTCCGGTGGATGTTCGACGTGTTCGGCAATTGCGTCGCGGTGGCGACCTTCGGGGTCCGCGCCGAGACGCTGACCTTCGATTGCGGCATCACCCTCGACCACACCCCCGAGCACGCGCCGGTCTTCCCGCTGGCGCCGCACGCCACGCATTACCCGTTCGGCTACGGGGCCGAGGACATGCCCGACCTGTCCCGGTCGATCGAGCGGCAATGGCCCGATCCGCGCCACGAGGTCGATGCCTGGGCGCGCAGCTTCATTCCCGCCCAGGGCCGGATCCCGACCCAGGAACTGCTCGCCGACATGACCCGGAGCGTGCGGGCCAACTTCACCTATCTCGCCCGCTCCGAGAAGGGCGTGCAGGAGCCGCTGACGACGCTGCGCAGCAAGCGCGGCTCGTGCCGCGACTTCGCGGTTCTGATGATGGAGGCGGTGCGGGCGCTCGGCATGGCTGCCCGGTTCGTGTCCGGATACTTGTACAATCCGCGCAACGACCGGGGCCGCCATGTCGGCGGTGGCTCGACCCATGCTTGGCTGCAGGTCTACCTGCCGGGCGCCGGCTGGATCGAGTTCGACCCGACCAACGGGATCGTCGGCAACCGCGACCTGATCCGCGTGGCGGTGACCCGCGATCCGGCACAGGCCGTGCCCTTGCACGGTTCGTTCTTCGGCCTGGCCAGCGACGACCTCGGTATGCGCGTCGATGTCGACGTGATCGAATTGCCTGACGAAGAGGCAGAAACAGGTGGGATTCAGGCTCATTCGCCAATATTGGCGGGTTGAGGCTTTAAATCCGGACCGAACATGCGGGGCGACCCGCCGGGGCATGAGGACACAGGTGGCCGCGATGAAGATCAGGACCGGTTACGATATCGCCTTCAGCCTCACCCAGCCGACGCCCATGATCCTGATGCTGAGCGTCCACCCGTCGCGGATGCCGGACCTGCTCACCCAGCAGGTGATCAATTTCGATCCGTGGATCCCGGCCCGCGAGTATCAGGACGTGTTCGGCAACGTTTGCCACCGCATCCTCGCGCCGCCGGGCCTGCTGACGATCTCGGCCGACTTCACGATCCTGGATTCCGGCCTGCTCGACGAGGTCGCCCCCGATGCCCGGCAGATCCCGGTCCAGGACCTGCCGGACGAGGTGATGGTCTACCTGCTCGGCTCGCGCTACTGCGACACCGACAAGCTGGCGCAGACCGCCTGGTCGCTGTTCGGCAACGCGCCGGAGGGTTGGGCGCGGGTCCAGGCGATCGTCGCCTACACGCATGAGCGCATCCGCTTCGACTACCAGCGCGCCGACGCCACCCGGACCGCCCATGACGGCTTCATGCAGCGCGAGGGCGTCTGCCGGGATTTCGCCCATCTCGCCATCGCGTTCTGCCGGTGCATGAACTTCCCGGCCCGCTACGCCACCGGCTATCTCGGCGATATCGGCGTACCGGTCGATCCCGCGCCGATGGATTTCTCGGCCTGGTTCGAGGTCTACCTGGACGGTCCGAACGGCCCGCGCTGGTACACGTTCGACGCCCGGCACAACCGCCAGCGGATCGGCCGCATCGTCATGGCCCGCGGGCGCGACGCCACCGATTGCGCGATCTCGACCAATTTCGGCTACGCCCACCTGGCGCGCTTCGACGTCCATACCGACGAGGTTGCTTGACAGTCGGAGACCGGCACGGGCGAACCGCCTTACGTATTCCGACGTCAAGCAAAATCTTCTTCGGCGCGTGGAACTGCCAACCTATGCTCACGCTTGTAATGGCAAAGGTTATCGCACAGGCAGGCACCCCATGAAGACCTCGGCCACCGCGCTCGCGGCGTTCCTCGCCGCAACTGTTCTTGCCGCCCCGGCGCTGGCAGCTCCGGCCTACGATCCCTTCGGCGCCAACGGCGCCGAGGAGTATTACTCGGATCCGGGTCAGTACGGCTACCAGGGCACCCCGGGCTTCGGCCAGGGTGTGCAGGACGCGCCGCAGGCCCAGGTCCAGCCGATCCCCCGCGAGATCGTGGCGTTCAACGCTCCCTACGCGCCGGGCACGATCGTGGTCTCCACCGCCGAGCGCCGCCTGTACTTCGTGACGGGCAACGGCGAGGCGATCCGCTACGGCGTCGGCGTCGGCCGGCCGGGCTTCAGCTGGAGCGGCAGCAACACGATCACCGCCAAGCGCGAGTGGCCGTCCTGGACGCCCCCGAAGGCCATGATCGCCCGCCGTCCCGACCTGCCGCGCTACATGGCCGGCGGCATCGAGAACCCGCTCGGCGCCCGTGCCATGTATATCGGCAGCACCGAGTACCGCATCCACGGCTCGAACGAGCCGGACACGATCGGTCAGGCGGTCTCCTCGGGCTGCATCCGCATGACCAACGACGACGTCACCGACCTCTACGAGCGGGTGAAGGTCGGTGCGAAGGTGGTCGTGCTGAACTGATCGCACCGAGACACTTTGCCTAATCTCCAAATCGACCCCTCATTCTCAGGTGAGGCTTGGGGTGAGGTTTGAAATTCGGAAGTTAGGCAAGACCGGAAGACAAAAAGCCGCCAAGTCACGTTCGTGATCTGGCGGCTTATTCTATAAGGGCTGCTCTACGGCCTTCCGCGGCCCGCCGCATGTCAAACAACGGGGACATCGAAGTAGATTCGGTCGAGGTCGATCTCGAAACCGACCGCATCGAACCGGAGGCCGTGGTCCGGCCCGGTCAGGACATCGCGGCGCCACCCCTCGTCCGTTCGTTCGTAGTGTTCGACGCGCGTCTGGTCCTGGTAGACCAGGGCAATGTGACGGAGCGTCGGCAGGGACTTGTAGAACTTGAGCTTCCCGCCCCTGTCGTAATCCATGGTCGGGGGCGTTAGCACCTCCACCAACACGAGAGGATCGGTCAGGCAGGTCTGGTTCTGCCGAGGGCCGCACCGGACGACAATATGCTGGTGGGCCGCGTCGGCCATGAAGCCCTCCATCGCGATAGGGCTACATCATCGGCCGGAAAGCCCATAGGGCCGCGTCCGGCGGACTGGATATCAGGCCGTCTTCACCGTCAAGCGACGGAGAGGCCCGCACGGACCTCATCGGCCGTGCCGGAAGCGCGAGGCAAGCCGCAATCCTCATCCCCCCAGCGGGATCAAGACAGCGCATCCTCACGCTTGAACCGATGCTTCGGTCGCCTCTCAGAAGATCCTAGACCCGATCCGGTCATCGGCCGGCTGAGCGGCTCGGTCTCGTCAAGTCCGAAAACCTGCGCCCGTCAGGGCACCACGCGACCGACCGCGGTCTGCGGCGGGCTGAACGAGGCGATCGGGAGGTCGCAGAAGCAACGCACGCCGAGCGGGCGCGGGCCCGGCAGCGGACAGGAAAACGGCTTCGGCCCGGTCAGGCCCTGCTGGACGGCATCGCAATTGAGGCCGACCGGCTGGCTCTCCCGGCGGCGCGGCGCCGGGCGGTAGCCGCGCTCGTAACCCGGATCCTCGTAGCCGGGCGGCGGCCCGCCATAGCCGCCTCCACCATACTGGGCCCACGCGGTCGAGGCGGGAAGCACGGCGGCGAGCGCCAGCGCGGCGACGGTGAGCCGGAACGAGGCTCGCAACCCGGTTCGGCCGTGTGTATGGAGGCGCATGCCTGACCCTTTCGCGCGATGCAGGCTCATGATGCCCGCTCTGGCGCGCTCGCCGCCGAAATGGGGACCGGTTCGGGCTCGGCGAACGCGCATCATCGCGGACGGCTCTCGATGCCAATACCGGCGAAAACGAGACGGCCCGCCTCCGGAGACCGGAAGCGGGCCGCTGGTTTGATCTATGAAGTGACGCTTAGTGCGTCGAGCGATCGGCGGCGTCTTGGACGTTATGGCCCGCCTGCCGGACGGCATCCTGGCCCTGCTCCATCGCCTTGCGGGTCTCCTCGGCGCTCTGCTGCATGACCGTCTTGGCACGCTCGGCGCCCTGCTGCATCGCGCTCTGGGCGATGCCGCTGAACTCCTTGGCCTGCGCCTGGATGGCGGCGAACTGGCTGCGCACGAACTCGGCCTGGTGCTGCATCGCCTCCTGCACGTCACGCGAGCGGACGAGCTTCTGCGCCAGGTCGAACGCGGCGTTCACGTTCTGCTCGGCGTATTCGAAGCCGCGGGAGGAGACGTCCTGCGCGTTGGTGCGGGCGACTTCGGCAGACCCCTGGACGGTGTCGGCGGTCCGGCGGGCGGCTCCGATGAAGCTGTCGAACGCCTTCCGGGCCTGCTCGACGCTCTTCTCGGCGAAGTCACGCATCTCGGTCGGGACTTCGTAGTTCGGGGGGGTGCTCATGCTCGTCTCCTCATATATTCGGCTGTTGATGGCGCCTTGTGCACTGCACAATAACTGATTCGCCGCCATATGCCACCCGCGCCGCGTTCATTAAGGTTGACATGACGTAAACGTGTGACGGTCGGCGCAAGAGTCCAGCGTCGCAACGCAGCTGCCTTTACAATAGGGGTACGGTTGCGCGTGTTTCTCGGGCAAAGCGGGCCGGGGACGAGGAATCGGGCGTGGGTTCGAGGTCGCGGGCTTTGCAGACGACACAGACATCGACCATCGGGCCGGCGGAGGTCGCTTTGGCCGCGGCCTTCGCGGGCTGGGCGCGCCTGCCGGGCCTCGCGGCCGCCCTGGCCGACCCGGACGCGTTCTATGTCGTGATCGATCCCGCTGACGGGCGGGTCCTGCTCGCCTCCCGGGCGGGGCAGGCGCTCGCAGGCGTCGACACGGCTTCCCTGGCCCGTCAGGTCGCCTGGGCCAATCCGAACGACACCGCGCCCCGGCTCGCCCGCCTCTCGCTCGACGCCAGACGGATTGTCCCGCCCGCGCTGTGCCAAGTGATCGGCGGGACCCGCGACGACGGCCGGCCCGCTGTCCTCGTGATCCCGACGGCCCCGGTAAAGCTGCCACGCCCGCGGCCGACCGCTCCGGCAGCTCCGCAGGTTGAGGCACCGGCGCCCGAATCGACGCCCGCCGCCACACCGGTGGCAATCCCGGCCCTGAACACGGGTGATCGCTTCCTGTGGCGCAGCGATGCCTCCGGCACGCTGACCACGCTGACCGGTTCCGAGGGTCTCGCCGGCCTCATCGGCCAGCGCTGGCAGGACCTCGCCGAGACCGGCCGAATCACCGGCGCCGACGGCATGTTCGCGGCCTTGCGCGACCGGGGCACATTCCGGGCCGAGCCCGCCCGCCTCGACCTCGGCGATGGCCCGTTCCAGGTGGAACTGTCCGGCGCGCCGCTGGGGCGGGGGGATGCAGCGTTTTCCGGGTTCGGCGGCTTCGGGCTGGTGCGCAGCGTGCCGGCGCCGCCGGTCCCGA
Organism: Methylobacterium sp. J-048; assembly: GCF_022829515.1. GTDB lineage: Bacteria > Pseudomonadota > Alphaproteobacteria > Rhizobiales > Beijerinckiaceae > Methylobacterium. Next base: position 73,175 of record NZ_JAKSYL010000223.1, on the reverse strand, counting down.
CGGAGGCGCCCCCCCCGATCGAACCGGCCGCAGCTCCCGAGGAATCGCACGAGCCCGTGCCATCGCGCGAGCCCATGCAGGCGCCCGTCGCCTCGGCCTTGCCCGCTCCGGGGCCAACCGAGCCGGGACGCGCAAGCGTCGAACAGGCGGCCGCCGCGGCGCCAATGTCGGCCGAGACCCCGGCTTCGACCGCCTCGACCCAAGCCGAGCCGCAGCCCGCAACCGCCTTCGTCGAGCGCCCGCCGCATGAGCCGGCGGAGCCGGAGCCTCCGGCCGCACGACGCGTCGAACAGCCATCGCTATCGACCGACGAGCATGCCGCGTTCCGGGAGATCGCCCGGGCGCTCGGGGCCCGCTATGCCGGCGACGAGGCGACCACCGAGGCGCCGGCACCACGCGCGGGCGGCGCGGTCATGGCGTTCCCCGGCACGCAGGCCGGCAGCGCGGAGACCCGCGATGCCCCGGTCACCAACGCGTCGCGGGACGCCGAATTCCTGGCCGGTCTGCCGCTGCCGACGCTGGTGCATCGCGACGGCGCGATCCTGGCGGCGAATCAGGCCCTGCTCGATGCGACTGGCTACGCCGACGTTCCGGCGCTGACCCAGGCCGGGCTCGACCGGCTGTTCCGCGGCCTGCCTCAGCCAGCCGGCCCCGAACACGCCACGCGCCGGACGGCGATCGAGACCGCCGACGGCAGCGCCCGGGCGGTCGAGGTGCTGGGCGGCCCCTGCATCTGGGCGGGTCAGCCGGCCGCCTGCTTGGTCCTCCGCCCCCTCGAAGATGCCGACCCGGCGAGTGCGCTCACCGCCGAGCGCCTGGCCCGCGCGGCGCAGGCCGAGCGGACGGAAGCGGCCGAAGCGGCCCTCGACGCGCTCGAAGCCGGCGTGCTGACCCTCGACGGCGCCGGACGGATCGTGGCGTTGAACCGGGCGGCCGCGGAGCTGTTCGGGTGCGATCCCCGGGAGATCGTCGGCGGCCGCTTCGTCGCCCTGTTCGATCGGGACTGCGTGCTGGCGGTGGCCGACATCCTGCGCGGCGCGGCCAAGGAGCCCCGCCCGGTCTCGGTGGCCGGCCGTGCCGTGACCATGGGCGTCTCGCCGGCCCGGGAGGACGGACGCCGCGTCGCCGTGCTGAACACAGCGCCGGCCGAAACCGCGCGGACCGCCGAGGTGATTCCGGCCCCCGCCTCCGGGGCCGGCCAGGACGGCGCCCTCGCACGCCTGGACCGCGCCTTCCGGGGTCCGCTCAACGGCATGGTCGAGTTGGCCGACGCGATGCTGAAGGAGCCGTTCGGCCCCCTGGGGGACGTGCGCTATCGCGGCTGCCTCGCCCAGATCAGGACATCGGGCGCGCTGATGCTGGACCGCGTCGGCCAACTCCTGGACCTCGCCACCGTCGAGGCCGGCGCCCTGCGGCTCGACCCGCGCCGGATCGCGCTCAACGACGTGGTCGCGGGTTGCGTCGCCCGGCTGCAGGGCGAGGCCGCCCGGGGCCGGATCGTGGTCCGCACGAGCTTCTCCACCGGTCTCGACGACCTCGAGGCCGACGAGCGCTCGGTGAGCCGTGCGGCGTGTCTGGTCATCGAGCACGCGATCCGGCGTTCCGCGGCCGGCGGCCAGGTCATCGTCTCGACCGGCTCGACCGAGAGCGCCGGGGTGGCGCTGCGGGTTCGGGATACCGGCGCCGGGGTGACCCAGGCCGCGTCCGAGCCGGCGGGCGATGTCGAGGACGGGCTCGCCCTACCCCGCGCGCTGGTGGAAGCCAATGGCGGGCGCCTCCAGCTGTCGGCGCGCCCGGAGGACGGCACGCTGGTGGAGATCATCATGCCGACGCGCCGCGCCGCGAACGGGTGAAACCAGGGCGCGACCGACCCGACGTACAAGTATTCGGAAACACCCGGCCGCCACTGACGGTTCGGCCGCCGCGCTCCGCTTGACAGCGCTTCGGGCCGGCTTCAATCAAGCCTTACATTGCGCCCAATTGAGTTCCGGATCCTAGGACCCGGCTTGAGCGGGCCGGCGACGATATCGTCGTCGCACGATGTAGGCTACGTTACTTTGGAAGTCCTGGCTGCGCGGCCGATGCCGCGATACGATCGGGCACCAAACAGGGATGGAATGCCATGGAAGGCAAGGTCGTTGAAGTTCAGGCTGCGTGGCGTGAGGGTGCTCACGTCGACGACGCCCAGTATCGTTCGCTCTACGAGGCGTCGGTCACCGATCCCGATGCCTTCTGGGGTGAGCACGGCAAGCGCATCGACTGGATGACGCCGTTCACCAAGGTCAAGAACATCAGCTTCGAGCCCGGCAAGGTCTCGATCAAGTGGTTCGAGGACGGCAAGACCAACGTCGCCTACAATTGCATCGACCGGCACCTGGAGACCCGCGGCGACCAGACCGCGATCATCTGGGAAGGCGACAACCCGGACGAAGCCAAGCACATCACCTACCGGGAACTGCACGCGCAGGTCTGCCGGATGGCCAACGTCCTGCGCAACCGCGGCGTCGGCAAGGGCGACCGCGTCACGCTCTACATGCCGATGATCCCGGAAGCGGCCTACGCGATGCTGGCCTGCGCCCGGCTCGGCGCGATCCACGCCATCGTGTTCGGCGGCTTCTCGCCGGATTCCCTTGCCTCGCGCATCCAGGGCTGCACGTCCAAGGTGGTGATCACCGCCGACGAGGGCCTACGCGGCGGCCGCAAGGTGCCGCTGAAGGCCAATGTCGACGAGGCGATCAAGCGCCTGGGGAATGATCTCGTCGACCACGTCATCGTCGTGCGCCGCACCGGCGGCAACGTCGCCATGGAGGCCGGCCGCGACGTCTATTACGACGAGGCCGCCGAGCAGGTGACCGACGAGTGCCCCGCCGAGCCGGTGGAGGCCGAGCACCCGCTGTTCATCCTCTACACCTCGGGCTCCACCGGCCAGCCGAAGGGCGTGGTGCACACGACTGGCGGCTACCTGGTCTACGCCTCGATGACCCACCAGTACGTCTTCGATTACCGCGAGGGCGACGTGTACTGGTGCACGGCCGATGTCGGCTGGGTCACGGGCCACAGCTACATCGTCTACGGCCCGCTCGCCAACGGCGCGACCACGCTGATGTTCGAGGGCATCCCGACCTACCCGTCGACCTCGCGGTTCTGGGACGTGGTCGACAAGCACAAGGTCAACATCTTCTACACGGCTCCGACCGCGATCCGCTCGCTGATGGGCGGCGGCGAGGGGCCAGTGAAGAAGACCTCGCGCCAATCGCTGCGGGTGCTCGGCTCGGTGGGTGAGCCGATCAACCCGGAAGCCTGGGAATGGTACTACAACGTCGTCGGCGAGGGCCGCTGCTCGATCGTCGACACGTGGTGGCAGACCGAGACCGGCGGCATCCTGATCACCCCGCTCCCGGGCGCCACCGCCCTGAAGCCCGGCTCGGCGACCCGGCCGTTCTTCGGCGTGAAGCCCGAGATGGTCGATGCCGAGGGCAAGGTCCTGCAGGGTCCCTGCGAGGGCAACCTGTGCATCGCCGATTCCTGGCCGGGCCAGATGCGCACGGTCTACGGCGACCACGAGCGGTTCGAGCAGACCTATTTCTCGACCTATCCGGGCAAGTACTTCACCGGCGACGGCGCCCGCCGCGACGCGGACGGCTATTACTGGATCACCGGCCGGGTCGACGACGTGATCAACGTCTCGGGGCACCGGATGGGCACCGCGGAGGTCGAATCCTCCCTGGTCGCCCACCCGAAGGTCGCCGAGGCGGCGGTGGTCGGCTACCCGCACAACGTCAAGGGCCAGGGCATCTACGCCTACGTCACCCTCAACGACGGTGAGGAAGGCGACGACGCCCTGCGCAAGGAGCTCGTGACCTGGGTCCGCAAGGATATCGGGCCGATCGCCTCGCCGGACCTGATCCAGTTCGCCCCCGGCCTGCCCAAGACCCGCTCCGGCAAGATCATGCGCCGGATCCTGCGCAAGATCGCCGAGGACGATTTCGGCTCGCTCGGCGACACCTCGACGCTGGCCGAGCCGGCCGTAGTCGACGACCTGATCGAGAACCGGCAGAACCGGCCCTGATCGGTTTGACCGCGCAGAAACAACGAGGCGGGTGCCGATCCGGCGCCCGCCCCCAACAAGAACCACGCAACTCGGTCTCACGAACAACCGGAAGGCCGGAGCGCCTTCGCGGGAGGAACACGCCATGAGCAGCTCGACACTCGGCCTTCGCGGGGGCACGGCACCCCCACCATCCCGCAACGCTGCCGCGGCGGTCGATCCGCAGATCGACCGGATCGTCCGGACCCCGGAATTCCAGCAGCTCGTCGCCGAGCGCACCCGGTTCGGCGTGATCCTGACGATCCTGATGCTGGTGGTCTATTTCGGCTTTATCGGCCTGATCGCCTTCGACAAGTCGCTCATGGCCGTGAAGGTCGGCGGCGGCACCGCCTCGCTCGGGCTGTTCCTGGGCGTGTTCGTGATCCTGTTCGCCTTCGCGCTCACCGGCATCTACGTGGCCCGGGCCAACACCCGCTTCGACGCGCTGAGCGCCGCCCTGAAGCGGAGCGTCGGCCAATGAACCGCATCCTCCTCGGCCTGACGCTGGCCACGATCACGGCTTGCGCGGCCTATGCCGCCGGCCCCGACCTCGGCGCCGTCACGCAATCGGCCACGAACTGGCCGGCCATCGGCATGTTCCTGTTCTTCGTGCTGATGACGCTTGGAATCACCTACAAGGCCGCCAAGGGCACCAAGTCGGCCGCCGACTTTTACGCCGCGGGCGGCGGCATCTCGGCCGGAACCAACGCCCTGGCGATCGCCGGCGACTACATGTCGGCAGCCTCGTTCCTCGGCATCTCCGGCCTGGTCTACACCTCGGGCTTCGACGGCCTGATCTACTCGACGGGGTTCCTGGTCGGCTGGCCGATCGTGCTGTTCCTGATCGCCGAGCGCCTGCGCAACCTCGGCAAGTTCACCTTCGCGGACGTGGCGAGCTTCCGCCTGGACCAGACCTCGATCCGCATCATCTCGGCGGTGGGCACCCTGGTGGTGGTGGCGTTCTACCTGATCGCCCAGATGGTCGGCGCCGGTAAGCTGATCCAGCTGCTGTTCGGCCTGCCCTACCTCTACGCGGTGATCATCGTCGGCGTGCTGATGATCGTCTACGTCGCCTTCGGTGGCATGAAGGCGACCACCTGGGTCCAGGTGATCAAGGCCTGCCTGCTCCTGGGCGGCGCGACCTTCATGGCCGGCGCGGTGCTGTTCAAGTACGGCTTCAACCCGGAGGCCCTGTTCGCTGCCTCGGTGCAGGTCCACCCGAAGGGCGACGCCATCATGGCCCCCGGCGGCCTGGTCTCGAACCCGATCGAGGCGATCTCGCTCGGCGTCGGCCTGATGTTCGGCACCGCCGGCCTGCCGCATATCCTGATGCGGTTCTTCACGGTCTCGGATGCGCAAGCCGCGCGCAAGTCGGTGTTCTACGCCACCGGCCTGATCGGCTACTTCTACATCCTGACCTTCATCATCGGCTTCGGCGGCATCGCCCTGCTGATGTCGGATCCGAGCTACTTCAAGCTCGGCGCGGCCGGCACCTTCGACAAGCTGAAGGACATGATCGGCGGCACCAACATGGTCGCCGTCAATCTCGCCAACGCGGTCGGTGGCCCGTACTTCCTCGGATTCATCTCGGCGGTGGCCTTTGCGACCATCCTGGCGGTGGTGGCCGGCCTGACGCTGGCCGGCGCCTCCGCGGTCAGCCACGACCTCTACGCCCAGGTGATCGCCCGCGGGCGCACCACCGAGAAGCACGAGGTCAACCTGTCGAAGATCTCGGCGGTGGTGATCGGGATCGTGGCGATCTATCTCGGGTACGTGTTCGAGAACCAGAACGTCGCCTTCATGGTCGGCCTGGCCTTCGCGGTGGCGGCGAGCTGCAACTTCCCGGTGCTGGCCATGTCGATCCTCTGGCGCGGCACGACCACCTGGGGGGCGCTCGCGGGCGGCCTGGTCGGGCTGATCTCGGCGGTCGGGATGGTGGTGCTCTCGAAGGCCGTCTGGGTGGTGACGTTCGGCAATGCCGCGGCGATCTTCCCCTACGACAACCCGGCTCTGTTCTCGATGCCGCTGGCTTTCGTGACGATCTGGGCCGTGTCGAGCCTCGACAACTCGCGCCGGGCGCAACGCGAGCGCGCCGCCTTCGAGGCGCAGTTCGTGCGCTCCGAGACCGGCATCGGCGCGGTGGGCGCGCACGCCCACTGAGTCCGAGGCGGACTGCGAGACCCGGGGGGCGCGGCGCGAGCCGCGCCCTTCGTCGTTTCAGGATCGGCAGGCTGCCATGTTGATGACGGTGGTCCCGCGCGCATTGTCGATTGACCCGCCCAATTCCTGCGGTCACGCATACCTGATCCGCGTGTCCTGCAGGGCCCGCAATCCGAGGGACGACGGTCGACGCCCTCGGCCGCGCATGCGTCGTCTGGGAGGGACCGGTTCATGGCTGTGGCAACTGCGATCCCGCGGGCGGGGGACGCCGCGAGGCCGATGAGTTCGGCCGAGAAGCGGGTGATCTTCGCCTCCTCGCTCGGCACCGTGTTCGAGTGGTACGATTTCTACCTCTACGGCTCGCTCGCGGCGATCATCGGCGCCCAGTTCTTCTCCGCCTACCCACCGGCGACCCGGGACATCTTCGCGCTGCTCGCCTTCGCGGCAGGCTTTATCGTGAGGCCGTTCGGCGCCCTGGTGTTCGGGCGGATCGGCGACCTGGTCGGGCGCAAATATACCTTCCTGGTCACGATCCTGATCATGGGCCTCTCGACCTTCATCGTCGGCGTGCTGCCCAACGCGGCCACGATCGGGATCGCGGCACCGATCATCCTCATCGTCCTGCGCTTGGCTCAGGGTCTGGCGCTCGGCGGCGAGTATGGCGGCGCGGCGACCTACGTGGCCGAGCACGCCCCCAACGGCCGGCGCGGCTTCTACACGAGCTGGATCCAGACAACGGCGACGCTGGGCCTGTTCCTGTCGCTGCTGGTGATCCTCGCGACCCGGACCTTCACCGGCGAGGCGGCCTTCGCCGAGTGGGGCTGGCGGATCCCGTTCCTGGTCTCGGTGCTGCTCCTCGGCGTCTCCGTGTGGATCCGCCTCCAGCTCTCCGAATCCCCGGCCTTCCAGAAGATGAAGGACGAGGGGAAGACCTCGAAGGCGCCGCTCACCGAGGCGTTCGGTGAATGGAAGAACGCCAAGTTCGCGGTGATCGCCCTGTTCGGCCTCGTCGCCGGCCAGGGGGTGGTCTGGTACACGGGCCAGTTCTACGCGCTGTTCTTCCTGCAATCGATCCTCAAGGTCGACGGCTACACCGCCAACCTGCTGATCGCATGGTCGCTGCTGCTCGGCACCGGCCTGTTCGTGCTGTTCGGCTGGCTGTCGGACAAGATCGGCCGCAAGGTCATCATCCTGGCGGGCTGCGCCATCGCGGCGGCGACGTTCTTCCCGATCTTCAAGGGCATCACCGCGACCGCCAACCCGAAGCTCCAGGCCGCGATCGAGACCGTGAAGGTCACCGTCTCGGCCGATCCGGCGGCCTGCGGCACCCTGTTCAACCCGGTCGGAACGCGGGTGTTCTCGGCGCCCTGCGACCTCGCGCGCGACTTCCTGTCGAAAGCCTCGGTGAAGTACGACACCGCGCCGGGCGCGCCCGGACAGCCCACGGTAATCCGGGTGAACGACACCGCGATCGCCTATCCGCAGGGCGGCGCCCCCGAGGCCAACAAGGCCGTGACCGCGGCGCTGCAGGCGGCGGGCTACCCGAAGCCGGGCGACGCCGAGATCGTCAAGATGACGAACCCGTTCGACATCTTCCGGCCGCAGGTCGCCCAGGTGATCGGCCTCCTGTTCGTCCTCATCATCTTCGTGACGATGGTCTACGGCCCGATCGCCGCCATGCTGGTGGAGCTGTTCCCGACCCGGATCCGCTACACCTCGATGTCCCTGCCCTACCATATCGGCAACGGCTGGTTCGGCGGGCTGCTCCCGGCCACCGCCTTCGCGATGGTGGCTCAGACCGGCGACATCTATTACGGCCTCTGGTACCCGATCGTGATCGCGGTGGCGACGGTGATCATCGGGCTGATCTTCGTGCCCGAGACCAAGGATCGGGACATCTTCGCCGAGACCTGAACGCCGTCTGGCGGATCGCACGACGACACCCGGGCCGCCCGCGCGGTCCGGGTGTTTCCATTTCCGGGGTGACGCGCGGAGACGGGCGGACAGGCGATCCGGATTCGGCGCCGGGATCCGGCGCCGGCAATCGTCACGCCGGGCATTCGTGCCCCGGGTGCGCTTCATCACGCATGCCCCCCGCCAATGCGGATACGGCTGTTCTGCCCGCTCGAAGGCGATCCTGCGTCAGCGTGAAGCGATGGCCGGCCAAAGATTGACATTCCCCCGCGAATCCGGCGCGCGAAGGCTATTAATATTTCTTGTTCAATGGTACGGGCAGCGCCGAAGTCGGTCGATACAGACATACAGGTTGTATCCCGACAACTTCTTGTTGCCGATCAAAAATCAATTTTGGCGGAACCGATAGCGGGTCTCAACCGTCTTCGAAACGATTTACACCCAGACAGGAAATCAAACGTGAACGATGCCTTGATGCAGTTTCATCGCAAGAGCGGCAGCAAGCCGCCTCTATCTCTGGTTATCGGCGCCAATGTCACGATGATTGCCGTCTGGATTGCAATCTACACCGTCGCCGGCGGCCCGATCTGGTTATGGTAACGGTGACTGCCGGTTGCGTTTATCGTCGTAACACCCACTGCAATACGCGCCGAGCAGGTATCCGGACTGGTGCGCGGTGAGATAGCCCAGCACGATCAAGGCATGGAGCATGTCGAGCCCAGGGCCGAACGCGAACAGGATTACCGCGCCGACCAGGACCAGGAACGACGTCGCGATCATGACCAGCATGGTGTAGAACCAGCCGATCAACAATCCGATCACAAACAGCACTGCTGCGAGTAACATCGCGTCACCTGGCTCAAGGTTGTTCAGCGCACGACGCTAAAACAACATCCCCGAAAGGGGCTCCGAAGCCTCATGCCACGGGCACCGCCCATACGACCCACGAACAGATCGCGCGACCCGACGACAAACTTGCGTCGAACCGCACATTTTTCATGCCGCGCAGGCGTCAAAATATCAAGCCCTGCACAGATCCGACTCGAATCGCTTCAAGTGCGGTGTTCTTAGTTATCCATTATTTGGTTTTGTTAAATCGGCGCTGCAAGACTGCCGGATCGGCAGTCGATAGATCGATAACAGATCGATCGCAGAGCGGCCGGTACACCTGTCCGGGCGCCCGCATGGGCGAGCGTTTTTCCGCAGAGCGTTAACGCCGCGCCGCGCCCCGACCGAACGGCCCGAGTGCTTCGCCGTCAGTGCCGGAAGTGGCGATGCCCGGTGAACACCATGGCCAGCCCCGCCTCGTCGGCGGCCGCGATCACCTCGGCGTCGCGCATCGAGCCGCCCGGCTGGATCACCGCCGTGGCGCCCGCCTCGGCGGCGGCCAGCAGGCCGTCCGCGAAGGGGAAGAACGCGTCCGAGGCGACCACCGACCCGACCGCCAGGCTTTCGGCGAGGCCGAGGCGCTTGGCGCCCTCGGCGGCCTTCCAGGCGGCGATGCGGGAGGAATCGACCCGGGACATCTGCCCGGCGCCGATCCCCACGGTGGCGCCGGCCTTGGCGTACACGATGGCGTTCGACTTCACGTGCTTGGCGACCCGGTAGGCGAAGCGGAGATCGGCCGATTCGGCCGCGCTCGGCGCACGCTTCGTGACCACATTGAGCGGCATGTCGTCGACCACCATCGCGTCGCGGCCCTGGACCAGCAGGCCGCCGGACAGGGTGCGCACGGTCTCGCCGGGCGCCCGCGGGTCGGGCAGGCTGCCCGCCAGCAGCAGGCGCAGGTTCTTCTTGGCGCCCACCAGGGCGATGGCCTCGGGCGTCGCGTCCGGCGCGATGATCACCTCGGTGAAGATCTCGACGATCCGGCGCGCGGCCTCCACGTCCAGCGTCCGGTTGAGCGCGACGATTCCGCCGAAGGCCGAGGTCGGGTCGCAGGCCAACGCCCGCTCGTAGGCCTCGAGCAGGCTCGCCCCCTCCGACACGCCGCACGGATTGGCGTGCTTGATGATCGCCACTGCGGCGGCGCGGCTGGGGTCGAACTCGGCGACGCATTCGTAGGCGGCGTCGGTGTCGTTGAAGTTGTTGTAGGACAGCTCCTTGCCCTGAAGCTGGCGCGCGGTCGCCACCCCGGCCCGGACCTTGCCCGGCGCCCGGTAGAAGGCGGCCGCCTGGTGCGGGTTCTCGCCGTAGCGCAGGCCCTGCGCCAGCGTGCCCCCGAAGGCGCGGAACCGGCCGGGCGCCTCGGTGCCGAACTGGACCGCCATCCAGTTGGCGATGGCGGCGTCATAGGCGGCGGTGCGGGCGAACGCCTTCTGGGCGAGCTGCCGGCGCAGGTCGCCGCCGACGGCGCCGTCGTTCTGTTCCAGGGCCGCGAGCACCGCGGGGTAATCCGAGACGTCGGTGACCACGGCGACGTCGGCGTGGTTCTTGGCCGCCGCTCGAATCATCGCCGGGCCGCCGACATCGATGTTCTCGATGCAGTCCGCCTCCGGCTTGTTGGCCGCGATGGTCGCCTCGAACGGGTAGAGGTTCACCACCAGCAGGTCGATCGCCCCGATGCCGTGGGCGGCGAGCGCGGCCTGGTGCTCGGGGTTGTCGCGGATCGCGAGCAGGCCGCCATGCACCGCCGGGTGCAGGGTCTTCACCCGCCCATCCATCATCTCGGGGAAGCCGGTCAGGTCGGCGACCTCGGTGACCGGAAGGCCGGCCTCCTGGAGCGCGCGATGGGTACCCCCCGTCGAGACCAACGCGATGCCGCGGGCGTGCAGCGCCCCGGCGAACGCGACGAGGCCGGTCTTGTCCGAGACCGAGAGAAGCGCGCGGGAGACCCGCACCTGATCGTGCGCCATAGCTGCTTGCCGAACCTTGAGATTTCGGCGCGCGGTAGCATGGAACCGGGGCGCGGGGCCAGCCGGGATCAGGGAGCCGTCGCCCCCCGCATCGGCGCCGAGGCCAGGCGCGCGAAGCTCCAGCGCACCTCGACATCCTCGGAGACGCGCAGATGCAGCACGATCTGGTCGGTGCGGCGCGGCCCGGTGAGACCGGAAAAGTAGACGCTCTCCTCCAGCGCGATCTCGGCCCCGGACGCCCGGAACACCCAGACCTCGCCGAGCGCGGACGCGAGTTCGAGCCCCTCGGGCACGCCGCGCACGGCGATGCCGGGATGCAGATGGAAGCGGATCGCCACATCGTGGCCGCGCACCCGGCCCTTGCCCTGGCGCAGGAAGGCGTCGCGGCCCTCCAACCGCGCATCGGCGGGAAACAGCTGCCAGCGCCGCTCGTGCACGATGCCGAAATCCTGTGCGTAGCCGTCATGCCGGGCGGCGAGCACGACGCTGTCGTCCTCCTCCACACGTTCGGCCGCCACCGCGGCCGGGCCGCGCAGGATCACGGCGCCGCGGCGGCGGATCAGCCACGCGGCCACGATGCGCTCGCCCCACCAGCCGGTGACGGTGAGGAAGCGGCAGGAGGAGGCGTGGGCGACGCTCGCCGTGGAATGGGCCGGGGTGGACCGGGCCAGCAGCCGCAGGTCCGGCCCGCTGGCCGGCAGGCCGCAATTGACCACGATCCGCTGCGGCCCGCTCGACATCTCGAAGGCGAGGCAGCCCGCCCCGGCATTGATCGCGTAGGGCAGCGGCGGGCTCTTGCCGACATCGGCGACCACCACGACCCGGCCGCCCTCCAGGCGCTCGTAGCCGGAATTCGGCGCGTGCATCATCGGCCGGGCGAGCGCGCCGTCATAGACCAGCAGCGTCGCGAGATGGTCGGCGTCGGTGGCGCCCATGCCGTTGAAATGGCTCAGCGAGGCGTCCGGATGGCGGAGCAGCCGCAGCAGCGGCAGCATCCGGTCCACCGCCCGCAGCAGCGCGGCGGGGGGCTCGACGCTGCGGCTGAGATAGCTCTGGCGCAGGGGCAGGAGATCGAGCAGCAGCTCCATGGCGAAGCGCGCGTCGCGGGAGCGGTGGCCGCCGTCGGTGAGGATCTGGCGGTCGAGCTCCCGCGACAGGATCCGGGTCGCTCGGCGCAGGATCGGCTGGATGCCGTCGCAGCACAGGCCGGCGTAGCAGAGCGCCACGGCGGCGTTCAGGCGCCATTGCGGCGGCACGCCCCGCCGCAGGTCGCGCTCCAGCTGCTGGGCGTTGCGGGCGATGGCCTTCAGGAAGTTCTGGTAGAAGGTGTGGTCGGCCCCCTCGAGCACGAGGGGCGACTGGCACAGGAACGAGATCAGCCGCCGGGCCGCCACCGGGGTGTGGCGGGCCAAAGCCGGATCGCCCCGGCCGACGATGAAATCGGCCACGAAGGCGCGGGCGTTGGCCCGGGCCAAAGCCGTGTCGGCCGCCCGCAGGTGGCGCAGCCAGCCGAAGCCGTAGAGCTCGTCGGCCCATTCCGGCGAGGGCGGGGCGTAGTCGAACGGCGAGCCGCCGCTCGCCGCGAGCGACCGCCCGGCGAACACGAACAGGCCGGCATAGATGTCGTCCGCAAACGTCGCGTCGGAGGTGCGCAGGTCATGCGGCGCGATCACCAGCGCGGTGACCCGCATCCGTGCCAGGATGTCGGGCGAAGCGGTGAGGCTGGCGCCGACCGCTCGCAGGGTCCGCGCGGTCTCGCGCGCCACGAGCCGGTAGAAGCGCCAGCGGTCAGGCCCCCAAGCCACGCGAACTCCCAGCCACGCGATCTCCGAGCCACGCGCTCCCGCCAGGCCCCAAGGACCCGAGCCCTCGGGTACGAGGATCGGCTGGCACCCGTTTCGTATCAGGGTAGAGGCGGCCTCTTAACCGGCGGTTTACGCTATGTCATTCCCGCGGCGGGAAAGAATGCGGTTTTATGCACGCTCCGGTTGAGCCCCCCCGGGGGATCGGTTCGGGAAAGCCGGGGATGCGGAGCCTCAGCCCGGGGCGAGCGCCGCGTCGAACGCCCGCAGGTTCGCGCGCATCATGTCGAGATAGGTCGCGGCCGGACCGTCCGGTCCCGACAGGGCGTCGGAATAGACCTTGCCGCCGATCCGGGCGCCGCCCTCGCGGGCGATCAGCGCCATCTGCCGCGGGTCGCTGATATTCTCCAGGAACACCGCCGGCACCTTGTCCCGGCGGATCTGCCGGATGATCGCCGCGACATCGCGCGGGCTGGCCTCGCTGTCGGTGGACACGCCCTGGGGTGCGATGAAGCGCAGGCCGTAGGCGGCGGCGAAGTACCCGAAGGCGTCGTGGGTGGTGATGATCCGCCGGTTCTCCGGCGGGATTCGTTCCACCGCCTGGCGCACGGCCTGGTCGAGGGCGTTGAGCTGCGCCGTGTAGGCCTCGGCCGCCGTCCGGTAGGAATCCGCGTGGGCCGGGTCCACCTTCGCCAGGCCGTCGCGGATGTTGGCGACGTAGATCCGCACGTTGGCGACGCTCTGCCAGGCATGCGGGTCGACCGCATGGTCGTCGTGGTCGTGGCCGCCGTCGGCGTGGGCGTGATCGTGCAGGGCGGCGATCGTCTTCACCCCCGCGGAGGCGACGACGATCGGCGCGCGGGTGCCGGACGCCCGGATCAGCCGGTCGAGCCAGCCTTCGAGCACGAGGCCGTTGACGAACACGATGTCGGCCGTCGCCAGCGTCTTGGCGTCGGCCGGGGACGGGCTGAAGCCGTGCGCGTCGGAATCGGGGCCGACCAGATTCGTCACCGCCACGTGTGGGCCGCCGACGGCGCGCACGAGATCGCCCAGGATCGAGAAGCTCGCCACCGCACGGACTTTTTCGCCGTCCGGGACCGCCCAGGCCGGGAGCGACACGCTGAGCCACAGGGCGAGGCCCGCGAGCCATGCCAACCGAACCGTCCCGCGCACGTGTTGTCCTCCCAATCCACCGGGGTCGCGGTACCGGTAATGTAACAGTGTTACATACACAAGCGGGATACACGGCCGGCGCCTGATGCGGATCGTGGGCCGTCGAGTTCATCGCCGCGGCGGCCGAGCGTGAGATGGAGAATGTCATGTCCCGACGTTTGAGAGCCGCCATTCTCGTCACCGGCGCCCTCGGCCTGGGCCTCGTCGGCGCGGCCGCCGCGCGCGACCGCGGTCCCGAGGGTTTTCGCGGGCACGGGCATTGGAGTGCCCTCAGCCCCGAGGATCGGGCCGCCTTCGCGGATGCCCGCATCGCCGGCCTGCATGCCGGCCTGAAACTCAATGCCGACCAGGAGAAGCTGTGGCCGCCGGTCGAGACCGCACTGCGCGACATGGTCAAGCTGCGCCAGCAGCGCCGCGAGGCGATGCGCGATCGCCCGAAGATGTCCGACGACGCGCCGGCGGCCCTTCGGGCCATGGCGGATGCGACGACCGCCCGGGGCGAAGCCCTGCGCAAGCTCGCCGACGCCTCGCAGCCGCTCTACGCCAGCCTGGACGAGGGCCAGAAGCGGCGCGCGATGATCCTGGCCCGCCCGATGGGCGGCCATCGCCATGGCGGCTGGCATCACCACCGCGACGACGAGCACGGCCCGGGCGGCAACGACCGCTGAGCGCGGGGCTTGAGAGCAAAGACCTTGATCCGTGGCGACGGCGGCTGCAAACCGCTGCCGCCGCGCATTCTGCCCCAGGGAGCCCGGTGACAGGACCCAACCGGTAAGCTCCATGGCGCGCCTCCCCGGCGACACCTTCCCCCTCCTCGTCCGCCTGTGGCGCACCTGGCTCTATCCCCATCGTGCGACGCTCGCCGTGGTGCTGGTGCTGATCGCGCTGGTGGGCGGCTCGACCGGGCTGTACCCGGCGCTGATCAAGGCCGCCTTCGACGCCTTCGACCGCAAGGACGCGGCGGCGATCGCCTACGGGCCGCTGGTGGTGATCGTGGTCACGGCCTTGCGCGGCTTCTCGCTGTTCGGCCAGACGGTGCTGACCAACCGGGTCGTCACCCGGGTGGAGGCCGACATGCAGGCGGCGCTCTACGGCCACCTGATCGAATCCGACCTGGCGCAGCTCGGCCGCGAGAGCCCGGCGGCGCTTACCCAGCGCTTCACCACCGATTTCGCCTTCATCAAGGAGGCGCTGACCCGCATCTCCACGGTGCTGCTGCGCGACATCGCCATGCTGATCGGTCTGGTCGCGGCGCTGATCTGGATGGACCCGGTCCTGACCCTGGTCGCCGGCCTGACGGTGCCGTTCGTGGCCGGGCCGATCGGGCGGATCGGCAAGAAGCTCCGGCGGGTCTCGACCACGACCCAGGAGCAGATGGGCGCCACCGCAAGCCTGATCTCCGAGAGCCTCCAGGGCGCCCGGGTCGCCAAGACCTACGCGATGGAGGGCTACCTCAAGGGTCGGGCGGCCGAGGCGCTCGACGAGGTGCGCCGCCTCAAGATGAAGGCCGCCAACGCGCGCGGGCGCCTCGACCCGCTGCTGGAGGTGGGCGGCGGCATCGCGGTGGCGGGCGTGCTGGTCCTGGTCGGGCAGCGGGTGCTGGCCGGTGAGCGGACGGTGGGCGACTTCACCGGCTACGTGGCTGCCCTGCTGCTCGCCGCCCAGCCGGCCCGGGCTTTGGGCAACCTCAACGCCATCCTGCAGGAGGCGGCGGCGGCTTTGCGGCGCTACTTCGACGTGATGGACGAGGCGCCCCAGATCCGCGAGGCACCCGGCGCGGCGCCGCTCGCCGTCACCGCCGGGGAGATCCGGTTCGAGGGCGTGCAGTTCCGATACCGCCCGGACGCGCCGGCCCTGGAAGGGATCGACCTCACCGTTCCCGCGGGCGCGGCCACCGCCCTCGTCGGGCGCTCGGGATCGGGGAAATCCTCGCTGCTCAACCTCGTGCCGCGGCTCTACGACGTCACCGCCGGGCGGGTCACCATCGACGGGCAGGACGTGCGCGCCGTGACGCTCGCCTCGCTTCGCGCCGCCGTCGCGGTGGTCTCGCAGGAGGTGGTGCTGTTCGACGACACGGTCGCGGCCAACATCGGCTTCGGCCGCCCCGGGGCGAGCCCGGCCGAGATCGAGTCGGCCGCCCGCGCCGCGGCCGCTCACGACTTCGTCACCGCCCTGCCGGAGGGCTACGCGTTCCGGGTCGGCCCGGCCGGCAACCGCCTCTCCGGCGGCGAGCGCCAGCGGGTCGCGCTGGCCCGCGCCTTCCTCAAGGACGCGCCGATCCTGCTCCTCGACGAGGCGACTTCGGCCCTCGACTCCGAATCCGAGCGCCTCGTCCAGGAAGCGCTGACCCGGCTGATGCGCGGCCGCACCACCCTGGTGATCGCCCACCGCCTCTCGACGGTGCGCGAGGCCGACCGGATCGCCGTGATGGAGGCCGGCCGCGTCATCGAGACCGGCCGGCACGACGACCTGATCGCGGCCGGCGGCGCCTATGCCCGCCTGCACCGGATGCAGCTGTCGGAGCCGGCGCCTCCCGCGCGACCGGACTCATTCAGTGCTGGACGAGGCTCGGGTCCCCTCTCCCGTGCGGGAGAGGGACAGGGTGAGGGGTGCGACCTTTCCGGAGAGACCTGACCCCTCACCCCAACCCTCTCCCGCTCGGGAGAGGGAGCGCGTCGCGGACATCACAGATCGACTCGCAAACCTCGTAGCCGGCAGCGTGAGGCACCGGCGGCACAAGCTGCCGACAAGGCATCAGCGACACCATAGGCATGCGCGTGCTCCGTAGATTCGTCCGCCGGAGCGCGGCATAAGGGCTTGAGTCTATGAGGATCCCACCCGTGAGCGACCTGACGTTCGAGACCCACGCCCATCCCGCCCGCCGGACCAGTGCCGAGCGGGCCGCCCTGATGGAGAATCCGGGCTTCGGCAAGGTGTTCACCGACCACATGGTGGTGGCCCGGTACGTGGTCGGCCGCGGCTGGCACGACGCGCGGATCCAGGCGCGCGAGGCGATCCCGCTCGATCCCGCCGCCGCGGTGCTGCACTACGCGCAGGAGATCTTCGAGGGGCTCAAGGCCTACCGCACCACCGATGGCGGCGCCGCCCTGTTCCGCCCCGATGCCAATGCCCGCCGCTTCCGGCTGTCGGCCGAGCGCATGGCCATGGCGCCGTTCCCCGAGGATGCCTTCGTCGAGGCCATGCACAAGCTGGTGCAGATCGACCGCGACTGGATCCCCGACACCCCCGACGGCAGCCTGTACCTGCGCCCGTTCATGATCGCCAACGAGGCGTTTCTTGGGGTCAAGCCGGCCTCGGAATACCTGTTCATCACCATCGCCTCGGCGGTGGGGTCCTACTTCAAGGATCCGAACGGCACGGTCACGGTCTGGCTCTCCGAGCACTTCACCCGCGCGGCGCCGGGCGGCACCGGCGCGGCCAAGTGCGGCGGCAACTACGCGGCGAGTCTCGCCGCGCAGGCCGAGGCCACGCGCCAGGGCTGCGAGCAGGTGGTGTTCCTCGACGCGGCCGAGCGCCGCTACATCGAGGAACTCGGCGGCATGAACGTGTTCTTCGTGTTCGCGGACGGCTCGCTGCTGACCCCGCCGCTCTCGGACAGCATCCTGCCCGGCATCACCCGCGATTCGGTGATCACCCTGGCGCGCGAAGCCGGGCTCACCGTCAAGGAAGAGCCCTACACGATCGACGCCTGGCGGGCCGACGTCCGCGCCGGCCGGCTGACCGAGGCCTTCGCCTGCGGCACCGCCGCGGTGATCACCCCGATCGGCACCGTGAAGGGCCGCGAGGACAATTTCACCATCGGCGACGCGGTGGCCGGCCCGGTGGCCCGCCGCCTGCGCAGCCTGCTGGTGGACATCCAGCGCGGCACGACCCAGGAATCGCGCGGCTGGTTCCAGAAGGTTTTTTAGGGTTTTTTTCGCCGCGGGAGTGGGGTCGTTTTGCCCGGTTCGCGCTCCGGATCTGCCACGCATCTCCCTCCCCCCTTTGCGGGGGAGGGAGATGCGCGGATGACGGAAGCGGCAGCCAGCAGCATCCCGGAAACGACCGCCGGGCCGTGGAATCCCGGCGTCCAGTCCGACCTGCCGGCCGCCTTCACGCCGCTGATCACCGTCTACCGGCCCGAGCACGTCGAGACGTCCCTGCGCGACGCGCTCGAGATGAGCGACCTGTGCGGGCTGCCGGCCCGTCAGCTCACCCGGATCCGGCCGGGGCGCCTCGTCGTCCACGAGGTGCTGATCCGGGTCATGTCCGACCTGTCGGTGCCGGTGGGCGCGGTCTACGCCGATCTGGGCGTCAATTTCCGGTCGATCGTCTCGGCCATCCTGCGCGAGGGCATCGAGCCCCGACTCGGTGAAGTCGAGGCCGCCCTGGCCGCGCTTCGGGCCGAGGCCGATGCAGTGCTCCAGCGTGAGATCGCCGCGATCCTCGACGACCCGCCCGCCCCGCCGCCACGGGAGCGCGGCTGGCTCGACCGGCTGCTCGGTCGCCGGCCGCCATCGCGCAGCCCACCGCCCCGCCAGGATCCCGCGACCCGGGCGCTCGGCCATCTCGACGCCTGGCAAAGCCGAGCGCTGCAGGCCGGGGACGGGCTGGAGATCGCCGCCTGCGAGGCCCTGCGCAGCGTCGTCTCCGGCATCCTCGCCCGGCAGAACACGTTGATCCGCGACCCCGCCCTGCTGCGCGGCATCGCCGGGACCCTGGTCTCGAACGGCTACGGCAGCCGCCGCATCGGCGAGTTGATCGAGCCCTGGATCGCCGCCGTGGTCGAGGCAAGCGGCTACCGGCGCCTCGCCCCGCAGGCCCATCCGGTGGTGATGAACGTCAAGGGCGCCTCGGCCTCCGGCAAGAGCACGATCCGCCCCTACCAGCTCGGGCTGGCCCGGCGCCTCGGGATGGCGTGGTCCGACTTCGCCGTCATCACCCCGGATGTCTGGCGCAAGTTCTTGCTCGACTACGACAGCCTCGGCCCGGCCACCCGGTATGCCGGCACGCTCACCGGCTACGAGGTCGAGATGATCGACATGAAGCTCGACCGCTACGTCACCCGCAAGGCGGCGGAACGGCGGATCTCGAACCTGCTCATAGACCGGTTCCGGTTCGACAGCTTCCAGGCCGAGGCCGGCTCGGATGGCGGCGGCCAGCTGCTCACCCGGTTCGGCGAGCGGGTCTACATGCAGTTCATGGTCACGCCTCCGGCCGACACGGTGGAGCGCGCCTATAAGCGCGGTGAGCAGTTCGGCCGGTTCAAGGCCGTGGAAGACCTGCTGGCCCACAATGTCGAGGCCTATACCGGCATGCCGCGCCTGTTCTTCAACTGGGCGCTCGCCCGGGACAAGCAGGTCGTCTGCGAGTTTCTGGACAACAGCGTCCCGCAGGGCGAGCGCCCGCGCACCATCGCGTTCGGGGCCGGCGGCGTCCTGAACATCCTCGACGTGAAGGGGCTGATCGACATCGACCGGTTCCGCAAGGTCGACATCTTCGCCCGGACGCCGGAGGAGGTGTTTCGCGGCGTCGATCTTTCGGCCTCAGCCAACACGACCTTCCTGCGCGACTGCCTGCGCAGGATGGACACGGTCCGGTTCGCAAGGGCCGAGACCGGCCGCGTGTTCTTGCGCCTCGACCGCGGCCGGGTCACCGGCCTCGACCGACAGATCCTGGCGGAAGCCGACGGGGACGCAGATTGGGAGGCGGCCGGGGCGGTGATCGGCATCCCCTCCGACGACGCAGGGATACCGAACCTCGATGAGACGCTTATCCAAGCGGGGGAGCCGACCCTCGGCGCTTGGGGTTCTCGCTGGGCCTGATCGGAAAGTGGAACAATAGTACCTGAAATGACAACGGGCCGCCGCTCTGTCGCTCTGGTATATTGCATGCCTGAGCCGGATATGCATGATTGAGCCTGCACGCCAGACGCGCCATCGCAAGGACGCGCCGCCCACCAGAGAGGCTCAGGGATGGAACGCCAGGATTCGCCGTCGGCGAAATGGTGGCAGCTCGCCTTCGGGGTGATCTGCATGGCCATGATCGCCAACCTGCAATACGGCTGGACGCTGTTCGTCGATCCCATCGACCAGCGCTACCACTGGGGGCGGGCGGCGATCCAGCTCGCTTTCACGTTGTTCGTCGCCACCGAGACCTGGCTGGTGCCCGTGGAGGCCTGGTTCGTCGATCGCTACGGCCCGAGCCTGGTGGTCGCCTTCGGCGGCGTGATGATCGCCCTGGCCTGGACCATCGACGCCTACGCGGACAGCCTCGCCCTGCTCTATCTCGGCGCCGTGGTCGGCGGCATCGGCGCCGGCTCGGTCTACGGCACCTGCGTCGGCAACGCCCTGAAGTGGTTTCCGCATCGCCGTGGGCTCGCCGCCGGCGCCACCGCCGCCGGATTCGGCGCGGGCGCGGCCATCACGGTGGTGCCGATCGCCCGGATGATCGCCACCAGCGGCTACCAGGACGCCTTCCTGTATTTCGGCATCGGCCAGGGCGCGGTCGTCCTCGCCCTCGCCTTCCTGCTGCGCAAGCCCGTGAGCGCTGCGCCGATGCAGCGCACGAGCCTGCGCCTGCCCCAGACCAAGGTCGACCGCAGCCCCCGCGAGGCGGTTCGCACGCTGGTCTTCTGGGTGATGTACGCGATGTTCGTCATGGTCGCCTCGGGCGGCCTGATGGCGGCGGCGCAGATCGCCCCGATCGCCCACGATTTCCACGTGGCCGGCGTGCCGGTCAGCCTGTTCGGTCTCCAGATGGCGGCGCTGACCCTGGCGATCTCCCTCGACCGGATCTTCGACGGGTTCGGGCGGCCGTTCTTCGGCTACGTCTCCGACCATATCGGCCGGGAGAACACGATGTTCATCGCCTTCTCGACGGCGGCGCTCGCGGTGATCGTGCTGCTCACCTACGGCCACCACCCGATGGTGTTCGTGTTCGCCACCGCGGTGTATTTCGGGGTGTTCGGCGAGATCTACTCGCTGTTCCCGGCGACCTGCGGGGATACGTTCGGGTCGAAATACGCCGCCAGCAATGCCGGCCTGCTCTACACCGCCAAGGGTACCGCCGCGTTCCTGGTGCCGTTCGCGAGCCTGCTCTCGGCGGCCTATGGCTGGTCGGCGGTGTTCGCGCTGATCATCGGGCTGAACGTCGCCGCCGCCGCGCTCGCGATCTTCGTGCTGCGGCCGCTGCGGGCCCGCTACCTCGCCGAGGGCGAACATCCCGCGGCGCTCGCCGCCCAGCCGATCCGGGTGGCCTGAATGCTCCCGATGTCACGACCTGCATCGAACGCCGCTTGAATCCACGGATCTCCTATCCTCCTCCTCATCCTGAGGTGACGAAGCGAAGCGGAGGCCTCGAAGGAGGGCTCCAGGGATCGCAGAGACTTCTGAAGGGCTCCTTCGAGGCCCGCCGGCGCGGGCACCGCAGGAGGAGGGAAGCGGGTCGGAGATCGCACAAACACAGCCCCTGAGGGCCGCCCGTACCGACACTGAATTTCCGGGAGAAACAGCGATGACCGCTCTGGCAAAGATCGTCCACACCGCCCCCGAGATCGAGGCCGAGCCGGATCTCACCGACGGCTTCCACCTCGTCATCGACGCGCTCAAGCTCAACGGCATCGAGACGATCTACGGCGTTCCCGGCATCCCGATCACCGATCTCGGCCGCATGGCGCAGGCGGCGGGCATGCGGGTGGTATCGTTCCGGCACGAACAGCATGCCGGCAACGCCGCCGCGATCGCGGGCTTCCTCACCCAGAAGCCGGGCATCTGCCTCACGGTCTCGGCGCCGGGCTTCCTCAACGGCCTCACGGCGCTCGCCAACGCCACCACCAACTGCTTCCCGATGATCCTGATCTCGGGCTCGTCCGAGCGCGAGATCGTCGATCTCCAGCAGGGCGATTACGAGGAGATGGACCAGCTCGCCATCGCCAAGCCCCTGTGCAAGGCGGCCTTCCGGGTGCTGCACGCGGCCGATATCGGCATCGGAATCGCCCGGGCGATCCGCGCGGCCTGCTCCGGAAGGCCCGGCGGCGTCTATCTCGACCTGCCGGCCAAGCTGTTCTCCCAGGTGATGGAGGCCGAGGCCGGCCGGACGTCGCTCGTGAAGGTGATCGATCCGGCCCCGGCCCAGCGCCCCGCCCCCGAGGCGATCGCGCGGGCGCTGGACGTGCTGAAATCCGCCCGCCGGCCGCTGATCGTGCTCGGCAAGGGCGCGGCCTACGCGCAGGCCGACGACGCGATCCGCGCCCTCGTCGAGACCAGCGGCATCCCGTACGTGCCGATGAGCATGGCCAAGGGCCTGCTGCCCGATACGCACCCGCTCTCGGCCGGCGCCGCGCGCTCGACCGCCCTGAAGGATTCGGACGTGGTGCTGCTGATCGGCGCCCGGCTCAACTGGCTGCTGTCGCACGGCAAGGGCAAGAGCTGGGGCGAGCCGGGCTCGACCAAGTTCATCCAGATCGACATCGAGCCCCGCGAGATGGATTCGAACGTCGAGATCGTCGCCCCGGTGGTCGGCGACATCGCCTCCTGCGTTCAGGCGCTCCTCGACGGCATGGGCCAGGGCTGGCAGCAGCCCCCGGCCGACTGGATCGACACGCTCAAGACCAAGCGCGAGGCGAACATCGCCAAGATGGCGCCCAAGCTCATGAGCAACGCCTCGCCCATGACCTTCCACGCGGCGCTCGGCGCCCTGCGGACCATCGTGAAGGAACGGCCCGACGCGATCCTGGTCAACGAGGGCGCCAACACCCTCGACCTCGCCCGGGGCATCATCGACATGTACCAGCCGCGCAAGCGCCTGGATGTCGGCACCTGGGGCATCATGGGCATCGGCATGGGCTTCGCCGTCGCCGCCGCGATCGAGACCGGCAAGCCGGTCCTGTGCGTGGAAGGCGACAGCGCCTTCGGCTTCTCCGGCATGGAGGTCGAGACGATCTGCCGGTACGGGCTGCCGGTCTGCATCGTCGTGTTCAACAACAACGGCATCTACCGCGGCACCGATGCCGACCCGACCGGGCGCGACCCGGCCACCACGGTGTTCGTCAAGGATTCCCGCTACGACAAGATGATCGAGGCCTTCGGCGGCGACGGCTACCACGTCACCTCGCCGGACGAGCTGACCCGGGCGGTCAACGCCGCGATGGATTCCGGCCGGCCGTCGCTGGTCAACGCCGTGATCGACCCGGCCGCCGGCAGCGAGAGCGGCAATATCGGCAGCCTCAATCCGCAGAGTGGGATCAAGAAGAAGACGTGAAGCAAGCGGGACGACAATACCCTTCTCAAGGACACGCGCGCTCCCTCCCCCCTCTGCGGGGGAGGGAGAGGCGCGCGGGCCGGGCCATAGCGCTCATCTGTCGGCAAAGTGATGCCTGTAGCCTGCACATGAGAAACGCCCCCCCGCCCCTCCCCGTGGCCCGCCTCGTGCTAAGCTTCGGCGACACGCACCGCAGGGGCCGCCCGACATGCTGACCAGACGATCCTTCGTGGCCCTGTCGGGCGCGGCGCTCGCCGCCCCGGCGCTCGCACAGGGCGCGTCCTCGCGGGTGCTCAAGTTCATCCCGCAGGCCGACCTGACGGTGCTCGATCCGATCTGGACGACCGCCTACGTCACCCGCAACCACGGGCTCGCGGTGTTCGACACCCTGTACGGGACCGATGCGACCTACGCCGCGCAGCCGCAGATGGTCGCCGGCCACGTCGTCGAGGATGACGGCAAGCTGTGGCGCATGACGCTGCGGCCCGGGCTGACCTTCCACGACGGCACGCCGGTGCTCGCCCGCGACTGTGTCGCCAGCATCAATCGCTGGGCCAAGCGCGATCCGATGGGCCAGACCCTCATGGCCTACACCGATGAGCTCTCGGCTCCCGACGACCGGACCATCCAATTCCGGCTGAAAAAGCCCTTCCCGCTCCTGCCGGATGCCCTGGGCAAGGTCGGCTCGCCGATCTGCGCGATCATGCCGGAGCGGCTGGCCAAGACCGATGCGTTCACGCAAGTGACCGAGATGGTCGGCAGCGGTCCGTTCCGGTTCAAGGCGGACGAGCGGATGGTCGGCGCCCGGGTCGTCTACGAGCGCTTCGACAAGTACGTCCCGCGCGAGGGCGGCGAGCCGCAATGGACCTCGGGCCCGAAGCGCGCCTTCCTCGACCGGGTCGAGTGGCACGTCATCCCCGATCAGGCCACCGCCGCCTCGGCGATGCAGACCGGCGAGATGGATTGGTGGGAGCAGCCGCCCGCCGACCTCGTGCCGACGCTGGGCAGCCTGAAGACCTCGATCAAGGACCCGACCGGGCTGATCGGCTGCCTGCGCATGAACCAGCTGCTGCCGCCCTTCGACAATCCGGCGATCCGGCAGGTGCTGCTGAGGGTGGTCGACCAGACCGACTTCATGCAGGCGGTGACCGGCGACGACCCGAAGCTGAGGCACGTGCCGACCGGCTTCTTCTGTCCCGGCTTGCCGATGGCGAGCGAGGCCGGCCTCGACGTACTGACCGGCAAGCGCGACTTCGACGCCGCCAAGACGGCGTTGGCCGCCGCCGGCTACAAGGGCGAGAAGGTGGTGCTGATGGGCGCCTCCGACTACCCGAGCCTGAAGGCACTGGCCGACGTGGCGGCCGACATGCTGACTCGCGCCGGGTTCAACGTCGATTATCAGGTCATGGATTGGGGCTCGGTGGTCCAGCGGCGGGCCAAGCGCGACCCGATCGCCCAGGGCGGCTGGAGCATCTTCTGCACCTTCTGGGCCGGGCTCGACCAAGCCAACCCGGCGGTCAGCGCGTTCCTGCGCGGGACCGGCGCGAGCGCCCCGGTCGGCTGGCCGACCAGCGAGATGCTCGAGACGCTCCGCCAGGAATGGCTCGACGCCCCCGATACCGCCGCGCGCAAGACGCTGGCGGACGCCCTGCAGAAGCAGGCTTTTGCGGACGTGCCCTATCTGCCGCTCGGACAGTATTTCAACCAGACCTCGTACAAGCCCTCGGTGACCGGGGTGCTCGACGGCGTGCCGGTGTTCTGGAACGTCAAGAAGGGCTGATCCGGCGCGTCAGGCGGGTACGGCGTCCGGAGGCGCGCCGGCCCGCGCGGTGTTGCCGGCATCGGCGATCAGCGCCGGGATCAGGTCGGTCTGCGAGACGATCCCGATCAGGCGGCCGTCCGGGTCGACCACCGGCAGGTGGTGGAGGGCCGCCTCCGCCATCTTGAGCACCAGTTCGGCCAGGGGCGTGTCCGGCGTGACGGGCTCGACCGCGCTCATGATGTCGGCAGCGCAGCCATGGGGCGCCCGCCCGCGCTCCACGGTCAGCCGCAGACGGCGGCCGAGGCCGAGGCGCGGGCCGCTCTTGTCCCAGGCGGCCTTGTCGAGGAGGTCGGTCTGAGTGACGATCCCGAGCACCCGGGCGCGCTCGTCGGTGACCGGCAGGGCCTTGATCCGGTGGCGGCGCAGCAGCCGCAGTGCCTCGTCCAGGGACTCGTGCGGCGCGACCCCGATCACGTCGCGGGACATGATCGTCGCGCAGGTGGTCTGGCCCGGGCGGCGCCCGTAGACGCGCATCTGCACCCGCCGCAGGATCTGCTCCAGGTCGCCGCGGTCGACATCGAGCAGCTGGTCGAAATCCTCCAGCGCCGCGTCGAGGTCCGAGGCCAGGAAGCCCAGGCGGGAGGCCGGCGCCGGATCATCGGTCCGCTTGCCGGCCGGGCGCAGGTGCGGATAGGCGCGGCCGGTGAGGTTGTTGAACAGGAGCGCCGCGGCGAGCAGCAGCAGCGAATTGGCCGCCACCGGCCAGAGCACGAAGCCGTAGCCGAGTTCCCGGATCGCCGGGCCGCCCAGAACCGCCGTGAGCGCCACCGCCCCGCTCGGCGGGTGCAGGCAGCGCAGCGCCATCATCAGGGCGATCGCCAGGCCGATGGCCACGGAAGCCGCCACGAAGGGGTCCGGCACCCAGATCGCCGCCGTAACGCCGACCAGGGCGGCGACGAGGTTGCCGCCGAGGATCGACCACGGCTGCGCCAGCGGACTCGCCGGCACCGCGAAGAGCAGCACCGCCGAGGCGCCCATCGGGGCGATCAGGACCGGGGCGGCCTCGGGTCCGATCGCGGCGCGGCAGACCAGGCCGGTGGCCAGGATCCCCAGCAGGGCGCCGGCGGCCGAGCGCAGACGCTCACGCGTGCTGACCGGCGTCAGCTCCGGAAGGAGGCGGCTGAGCAGTGATCGCATCGGATCCGGATCCCGCAGACGAGACGGGACGGCGCAGAGGGCGCCGTCCCGCTTCAGACTAGCAAAGGTCGGGAGCCGCTTATCAGACCGCACGGGCCTCGTGCATCGCCTGGATCTGCGCGGGGCTGTAGCCGAGGCCGGTCAGCACCTCGTCGGTATGCTCGCCGAGCAATGGCGAGGCCTTCACCTCGACGGTCATGTCGGAGAACTTGATCGGGCTGCCGACGGTCAGGTAGCTGCCGAGCTTCGGATGCGGCACCTCGACCACGGTGCCGCTGGCGCGCAGCGACTTGTCCTCGGCGATCTCCTTCATCGACAGCACCGGCGCGCAGGGGATGTCGTAGGTGCGCAGGATGTCGACCGCCTCGAACTTGGTCTTGTCGGCGAGCCACTCTTCGATGGTCTTGAAGATGTCGAAGATCTTGTCCTGCCGGGCGCGGGGTGTGTTGTAGGCGGGGTCGGAAATCCACTCCTCCCGGCCGAGCACCTTGCAGATCGGCGCCCAGGCATGGCCCTGGATCGTGAAGTAGATGTAGGCGTTCGGGTCGGTCTCCCAGCCCTTGCACTTCAGCACCCAGCCCGGCTGGCCGCCGCCGCCGGCATTGCCGCCGCGCGGCACCACGTCCGAGAACTCGCCGTGCGGGTATTGCGGATATTCCTCGAGATAGCCCAGGGCGTCGAGGCGCTGCTGGTCGCGCAGCTTCACCCGGCAGAGGTTGATCACCGAATCCTGCATCGAGACGGCGACCTTCTGGCCGGTGCCGGTCTTGTTCTTCTGGTGGAGCGCCGTGAGGATGCCGATGGCGAGGTGCATGCCGGTGTTCGAATCACCGAGGGCCGCGGCGCTGACGGTGGGCGGGCCGTCCCAGAAGCCGGTGGTCGAAGCGGCGCCGCCGGCACATTGGGCGACGTTCTCGTAGACCTTCAGATCCTCGTAATGGTGCCCGTCGGAGAAGCCCTTCACCGAGGCCAGGATCATCCCGGGGTTGAGTTCCTGGATCCGTGCCCAGGAGAAGCCCATCCGGTCGAGCGCCCCGGGGCCGAAATTCTCGACCATCACGTCGGAATCCTGGATCAGCTTCTCCAGGACCTCCTTGCCGGCCTGGGTCTTGGTGTCCAGCGTCAGCGAGCGCTTGTTGGAATTGAGCATCGTGAAGTAGAGCGCGTCCGCATCCTCGACGTGGCGCAACTGCGTGCGGGTCACGTCGCCCGAGCCCGGCCGCTCGACCTTGATCACGTCGGCGCCGAACCACGCGAGCAACTGCGTGCAGGCGGGACCGGCCTGGACGTGGGTAAAGTCGATGATCTTGATCCCATCCAACGGCTTGCTCATCTGGCGTTCTCCCTTGCACGGTGAGGCTTGCGGTCTTCGGACGGTCCCGTTTGTCAGGATCCGTTCGGAAGGGCTTCGAGCTCGGCCACGCGCTCGCGCAGGCGCTTCTCCTCGGTCCAGCGCTCGGTCTCGTCGCGGATCACCGCGACGATCCCGGTCACCTGGTCCGACGCGTCCCGGATCATCCCGACCGTGAAGGCGATGGAGAGCTGGCGGCCGTCCTTGTGGATCGCCGGCACCCGCAGGGTCTCCGCCCCGTAGCGGGTGATTCCGGTCCGCATGGTCTTGGCGTAGCCGTCCCAGTGGCGGCGCCGGTGCCGCTCCGGCGTGATCAGGTCGAGGGTCTGCCCGAGAGCGTCCGCGGCGGTGAAGCCGAAGATCCGCTCGGCCGCCGGGTTCCAGACCGTGATCGCGCCCTCAGGATCGGCAACCACTACGGCGTCGCCGACGGCCTCGACGAGGTTCGTCAGATCATCCGCAGGCGGGCGATCGAGCATGGCATCAGTGGCCGACATGGACGGGCCGACACGCGCACCGTCGATATTCGGCAGCCGTGATGCGGGGTCTGTCGAGGCGATCGAAGCTCGGGTCCGTCATCGCGGCCTTCCTACGATACGGCGCTAAAGTTCCATTTGGCCCGGAGCTTGGCGCCGCATCTCGCTGTGCGTGTTGGTATTTGGTATGCCAAATACCTCAGTACGTCAACCGAGAAGGCGAAAACGGCATTTTGTTGCAGTTCGCTCGGCGCGTCTGAGGGACGATCGTTGTGACGAACAGTCGACCGGTCAGCCCGCATCGTCATCGCGAGCGAAGCGAAGCGCCCCAGCGTTCCACCACGGTTTGAAACCGTGCGCTGCCCCGGCTTGCTTCGCGGCGCACGCAACGACGGTCAGGCTGCGGGCCCTCAAGCAACCCTATCGGCACGGTCAGCGCGGCGCGGCTCAGCGGGCCGCCTTCTCAGATTCGCCGCTTTCCGAGGGCAGGAGCCGCACAGCCAGACAGCACGGGCCGGCGTTTCGGCAATCCGCCCTGGAGACCACCCCGGTGATCCGTTTCGAGAAAGTCAGCAAGGTCTACCGCACCGACGGCCACAAGCGGACGATCCTGGAGCAGGTGTCGTTCACCCTGAAGCCCGGCGTTTCCTACGGCATTCTCGGCATCAACGGCGCCGGCAAGTCGACCACGATGCGGCTCATCGCCGGGACCGAGGATCCGACCCGGGGCAAGATCCACCGCGGCTTGCGGATCTCGTGGCCGCTGGGCTTTGCCGGCGGCTTCCATCCCAAGATGACAGGCCGCGACAACGTCATGTTCGTCGCCCGCATCTACGGCGAGGACCCCCGCCGGGTGCTCGACTTCGTCGAGGACTTCTCCGAACTCGGCAGCTATCTCGACGTCCCGATCTACACGTACTCGTCCGGCATGGGCGCCCGGCTCGCCTTCGGCATGAGCATGGCGATCCCGTTCGACTGCTACCTGATCGACGAGATCACTTCGGTGGGCGACGCCCGCTTCTCCAAGCGCTGCGACGAGGTGTTCTCCCAGCGGCGCAAGAACGCCGACATCATCATGGTGTCCCACTCGATGGAGACCATCCGCCAGTGGTGCACGCAGGGCCTCGTCCTGCTCAACGGGCGCGCGATCGTCTACGAGGACGTCAACGACGCGATCGAGGTCTATCGGCGCCTGAACGCCTGAGCGATCGGACCCGCGAAGACATGCTTTTGCCGCCTCCCCGTGCGAGAGGCATCCGACGCGAGCGTTTCGGCGCGGTCGAGGGCCCGGTGACGGGCCGACCGTCGAGGCCGGGGAGGCCGGGGATCAGGTCATGAATATGGAGATCCGGAAAGCCGAGGGGCAGCCGCTGACGACCGCGGATCGCCAGCAGGCGATCACCGAGTCGTTGCGGCAGATCGCCCGCATGTCGCGGTTCGTCGACCGCAAGAAGGGCATCCGGTCCTACCAGAGCCACGTCAAGAACGATCCCTGGATCCCGATCCTGTTCGTCATCTGCTTCGTGCTGCCGACCTTGGCCGGAGCGCTGTATTTCGGCCTGATCGCCTCGGACCGCTACGTCAGCGAGGCGCGATTCGCGATCCGCCCGGCACTCGGCACGGCCGACAAGGCGGCGCCCGACTCGGTCGGCACCTCTTCGGGCGTCCCGAGCCAGATGGTGGCGCAGGACACGCTGATCACCAACGAGTACATCCTCAGCCGGCCGATGCTGGAAACAATGGAGGCGAAGCTCCCGATCCGCGAGTGGTTCAGCCGCGACAGCATCGACTACTTCTCGCGGTTCGATCCCGAAAAACCGATCGAGAAATTCCTCCGCTACTGGAAGCGGCGCGTCGGCGTCGACATCGAATCCGGCTCCGGCATCATGTCGCTCACGGTCGAGGCCTTCGACCCCGACGAATCCCTCGCCATCGCGAAAGCCGTGATGACGGAGGCCGAGCGGATGGTGAACGACCTCAGCGTGAAAGCGCGCGAGGACGCGGTCGCCGAGAGCACCCGCGAGCTGAAGCTCGCCGAGGAGCGCATGACCAAGATCCGCCTCGCGATGCGCGACCTGCGCAACCGCGAGGGCGTGCTCGACGCGCAGAAGTCGAACGAAGCCAATCTCAAGATCGTCTCGGAGCTGCGGGCGGCCCGGATCAACCTGGCGGTGCAGCTCGCCATCGGCCAGCGCGACCTCGGCCCGGAATCCCGCCGGATCATCGACATCAAGCAGCAGATCAAGGATCTCGACGAGAACATCGCCCGGATCGAGCGGCAATCGGCCAGCCAGGATCCCGAGCAGAAGCGCCTGCTCTCGGACGCGCTCACCCGGTTCGAGGCCCTGGAGAACGACCGCAAGAACGCCGAGAAGTACTACCAGCAGGTGCTGACAGCCCATGAGCGCGCGCGCATCGTGGCGGCCCGGCAGATCGAGTTCTTCAGCCCGATCGTCGAGCCGGTGAAGGCGGAATCTTCGGTCGAGCCGCGGCGGGTCCTGATGATCAGCCTGGTCACAGCGGGTGCGGCCGTGCTGTTCGCCGCCTCGATGTTCGCCCGGAAGATGATGAACTGAGCCGCTCAGCGCCGCGCCGCTGACCCGCCGGCATTGCCGGTCCAGCCATCGGCGCGCCAGCCCTCGGCGCGCTCGTCGAGATCGATCGAGCCGGCCCGATCGACGATCGCCATCACGTGGTCGGCCTGATGGTCCTCGGCCCGGACCGTCACGAGGGTTCCGCCCCGGCGCACGCCCTCGGCATAGGTTTCGGCCTCGCCCTCGGTGAGCCCGGCCCCTGTTAATCCGCCGATCAGCCCGCCCGCCGCGGCGCCGACCCCCGCGCCGGTCGCGGCCGCCACAAGCCAGCCCGCCGCGACCACCGGCCCGAGGCCGGGAATCGCCAGCAGCCCGAGCCCTGCGAGCAATCCGGCGCCCCCACCCAGGACCGTGCCGACGGTCGCGCCGGTTCCGGCGGCATCCACCGGATCGACGACGTCGGGATGGGGGTCGCCGAACGGCCGATCCTGGATCGCGGCCGGTTCGGCCCGGTTCGCCAGGATGCTGATGTTAGCGTGGGGAATCCCCACAGCCTCGAGCTGGTCGACCACCCCCGTGGCGGTGTCGTACTCGTCGAACAGGGCGGTCAGGACGCGCGCGGCCATACGGGGTCTCTCGTTCGGTGGGCTGCCGCCCGGTCAAGTAACCAAGACCGTGCGGGTTCCACCCGCGCCGGGCCGGTTCTTAACGGCACGCTAACCATCCACTCGGCAGATCTTGCCGGGTGCGCCCCTCGGATCCCTCCGAGGCGGACGGCGATGGATCGGAAACTATGGCGGAGACGGCGAGCGCGCCGGCCAGCGGCAGGGCTATGAGCGGGGCCGCTTCGGTCCTGGGTCAGCTCGCGCTGCCCACCCGCGGCGACCTCCATGCGCTGTCCAAGCGCTCGGACCTCATGTTCGCCACCGGCGTCATGGGCATCCTGGCGGTCCTGATCTTCCCGCTGCCGGCGGTGCTGCTCGACCTGCTGCTCGCGGTCTCGATCATCACCTCGGTGCTGATCATGATGACCGGCCTGTCGATCGACAACCCGCTGGAATTCACCGTCTTCCCGACGCTGCTGCTCATCGCCACGATGCTGCGGCTGGCGCTGAACCTCGCCTCGACCCGCCTGATCCTGGGCCACGGCCACGAGGGCACGGCGGCCGCCGGCCACGTCATCGAGGCCTTCGGCAACTTCGTGATGGGCGGCAACTTCGTCATCG
Organism: Methylobacterium sp. J-048; assembly: GCF_022829515.1. GTDB lineage: Bacteria > Pseudomonadota > Alphaproteobacteria > Rhizobiales > Beijerinckiaceae > Methylobacterium. The sequence goes on along the minus strand of NZ_JAKSYL010000223.1, from coordinate 41,377 downwards.
GGATCATCGTGTTCGCGATCCTGATCATCGTGAACTTCGTGGTCATCACCAAGGGCTCGGGCCGCATCGCCGAGGTCGCGGCCCGCTTCACCCTCGACGCGATGCCCGGCAAGCAGATGGCGATCGACGCCGACCTGTCCGCCGGCCTGATCGACGAGAAGGTCGCCAAGGCCCGCCGGGCCGCCCTGGAGGAGGAATCCTCGTTCTTCGGCGCCATGGACGGTGCGTCGAAGTTCGTCCGCGGCGACGCGGTGGCGGCCCTACTGATCACGTTCATCAACGTGGTCGGGGGCATCGTCATCGGCGTGGCGCAGCAGGGCCTGAGCTTCGGCGACGCCGCCAAGAGCTACACCCTGCTCACCATCGGCGACGGGCTGGCGAGCCAGGTCCCGGCGCTGATCGTCTCCACCGCGGCCGGCATCCTGGTCTCGAAGGCGGGCGTGAAAGGATCGGCCGACAAGGCGCTCGGCAAGCAGCTGGCGCATTACCCCAAGGCGCTCGGCATGTCGGCCGCCGTGATGTTCCTGATCGCGCTCCTGCCGGGCATGCCGATGCTGCCGTTCCTGCTGCTCGGCGGCGGGGCGGGCTACGCCGCGTGGCGGACCAACAAGACCGCCAACGAGGCCCCGCCGCTGGACGCGCAGGGCGTCCCGATGGACGCCAAGGCGGTCGCGGCCGCCGCGACGGCCAAGGAGGAGACCGTCACCGACCTCCTGAAGCTCGACGACCTGAAGCTCGAGATGGGCTACGCGCTCCTCGCCCTGGTCAACGGCGAGGGCCAGGACCGGCTCACCGACCAGATCAAGGCCCTGCGCCGCCAGCTCGCGGCGGAGCTCGGCTTCGTGATGCCGTCGGTGCGCATCCTCGACAACGTCCAGCTCGATGCCAATTCCTACGTGGTGCGGGTCAAGGAGATCGAGGCCGGCACCGGCCGGATCTTTCCTGGCCAGTTCATGGCCATGGATCCGATGGGCGGCCAGGTGCAGCTGCCCGGCCAGCACATGCTGGAGCCGACCTTCGGGCTGCCCGCCACCTGGATCGACGCATCCCTGCGCGACCAGGCGCAGCTCAAGGGCTACACCGTGGTGGATGCCGCCACCGTGGTCTCGACCCACCTCACCGAGCTGATCAAGGCCCACGTCTCCGAGCTGCTCAACCATGTCGAGGTCTCGAAGCTCCTGCGCGAATTGCCCAAGGAGCACGCTGAGCTACTCAAGGAGATCATGCCGTCGCAGATCTCGACCACCGGCGTGCAGCGGGTGCTGCAGTTCCTGCTGTCCGAGCGGGTCTCGATCCGCGACCTCGGGGCGATCGTCGAGGGGATCGCGGAGGTGGCCGGCGCGGTGAAGAACCCGCGCGACGTGGTCGAGCATGTCCGCGCCCGGCTCGGGCGGCAGATCTGCGCCCAGTACCAGGACCAGAATGGCACACTGCCGATCATCACCCTGTCGCCCGCCTGGGAGCAGGCGTTCATGGAATCGATCGTCGGCGAGCGCGAGGAGCGCTACCTGGCGATGCAGCCCTCGAAGCTCAGCGAGTTCGTCACCGCGGTCCGCGACCGCTTCGAGACCGCGGCCCGCCAGGGCGAGATGCCGGTGCTGGTCACCTCGGCGCAGTCGCGACCGTTCGTGCGCTCGATCATCGAGCGCTTCCGCCGCGAGACACCGGTGATGAGCCAGGCCGAGATCCACCCGCGGGCGCGGCTTCGCACCGTGGGGTCGATCTGAGCGGGTCGGCGGGCTGGGGTCTACCCGGCAGCGCGACGGGGAAAGCTCGTCACGCAACGATTTGTGAGTTGGGCGGACGGCGAAACACCCACCTCGTCATCCCGGGGCCGCGCAGCGGAACCCGGGATCCATAGCCGCTGACAGATCAAGATCTGGCACTGTCGGCGTATCTGGATTCCGGGCTCGCCTCCGGCGCCCCGGAATGACGCAGTGGACGATCCAACGATCGGTACAAAATTCAGCAGGGGAAGTGAGCCGAGCGCTCGCCCCCAGCCCGCCGGCCCCCCGCCTCAGATCGCCTTCTGCTTCAGCTCCCGCTCCAATTCGTGGGCGTCGAGCCCGGGCACGACCACCGGCGGCTCCGGCACGGTCGAAGGCACCGTGGCGGGCGTCGCGATGACGGCGGCGAGGCGGGAGCGCTCGAACAGCACCACGACGACCACCGAGATCAGCGCCGGGATCCAGAAGTAGAAGATCCGGAAGATGATCACCGCCGCGATGATGGCGTCCTTCTGGGCGTCGTCGGTGATGTGCATCGCGGTGATGAACACGATTTCGAACACGCCGAGGCCGCCCGGGGCGTGCGAGGCGAGCGCCACCGAGAACGAGGCCAGGAAAATCGCCAGGACAGGGATGAAGCCGGGGTTCATCGCCTCCGGCAGGGCGAAGTAGATGATGCCCGCTGCGCCGAGCAGCTCCAGCGGCGCCGCCAGCAGCTGCCGGACCATGATGCCCGGCCGGGGATATTCGAGCTTGAACGAACGGATGTGCAGCGGGCGCAGGTGCAGGATCGAGCCCAGCGCGTAGAGCGCTACGAAGCCCAGCATGCCGATGCCGACCACCAGGGCCGTCTTGGGATCGGTGAGGAAGCCGGGGAGCCGGCCTTCGAGCCGCGTCAGGAGGTTCGGATCCACCACCAGGGTGAAGCCTCCGAGCAGGATCGTGCCGAGGAAGAACGTGAACGAGCACAGGGCCACCAGGACGGCGACCTGGGCGGCCGACAGGCCCTTGGCCGTGTAGGCCCGGTAGCGCACCAGGGCACCGGAGAACACCGAGGCGCCGATATTGTGCGACAGGGCGTAGGTGGTGAAGGAGCAGAGCGAGACGAACAGCCACGAGATGTGGCTTACGCCCAGATGCAGCAGCGCGATCCGGTCGTACCAGGCGAGCGCGGCGTAGGCGACCAGGGTCGAGAATGCCGCCAGCAGGATGCGGTGGGGCGGGATCGCCAGGATGGCGGACCAGATCGCCGACAGCGACGTAGTCTTCAACTCTTGATAGAGAAAGTAGCCCGATACGACGACTGCGGCGAGGCCGATCAACGGCCAGATGAACTCGCTGAGCTTCTTCATGTACACCGACGCCCCGGGGAGAGCCCCTGATGCGCCGCCCTGCAACACGCCGCAAGCGGATCGAGGCCATCCCGATCCCCCTTGTCAGGCGATCATGACGGTTTCGTGCCGCGTTGCAGGCACGTCACACGCGAACTCGGAAAACCCGGCGCCGCACCGGGTGCAACGCGTGGGTGCGCAAGGCCCCGTACGACCGCGTCAGCCGCGGGCGCGGTTGAGCCCGATGCCGTCCATGGCGGCCTGGTCCCGGATCGCGTCGGCGGCGCGCTCGGCGGTGCGCTCGCGATCGTTCAGTATCTCGACCTTCTTCAGTTCCTCGAACGCCTCGCCGAGCTCAGCCTTGGCCTCGGCCAGCTGGCCTTCCAGCGCCTGGGCGGACTGGCGCATGTTGTCCCGGCGGCCGGCGGCGGCGCGGGCATAGGTCGGGTAGGCGAAATGCCCGACATCGGTGATGCCGGCGCGGGCCTCCTCGACGGCGACCTCCCGATCGAGTTCCACCGCCATGCGCTGGAAGTCGGCCATCATCATCTCGATCTGGGTCACACGCCGCCGCTTCTCATCAACCTGGAAGCGACGCAGCCGGATCAGCGTGTCACGCGATTTCATTGGGACGCTCACTCCACGCAACGCTCAGGGCCGCGCCAGGGACCGTACCCGGCCCGTGCCCCAAGCAGGATCGCGACGGCGAACCTGCTCAGACCCTAGTTCCGCATCACTCACTGCACCCAAGCGGTTACCGCTTCGCTGCATGATGCCTAGGCCCCGCCGATGATCTGGCTGAGCCGTGCGTAACCATCGCCGATGGACGTTGCTTCTTCCTTACCCTGCCCCAGAAAAGCCTCAAGCTGAGGCATGAGCGCCACGGCCTCGTCGACCTCCTGGGAGGAGCCCGCCCGGTAGGCGCCGAGCCGGATCAGTTCCTCCATGTCGGCGTAGGTCGACAGCACCCGCCGGGCTTGGCGGACCAGCGGCAGGTAGGTCGGATCGCAGGAGCGCGGCATGGTCCGGGAGACCGAGCGCAGCACGTTGATCGCCGGATAGCGCCCGCGCTCGGCGATGGCCCGCTCCATGACGATGTGGCCGTCGAGGATGCCCCGCACCGCGTCGGCCACCGGCTCGTTGTGGTCGTCGCCCTCGACCAGCACGGTGAACAGGGCCGAGATCGTCCCGGCGCCCACCCCGGGTCCGGCCCGCTCGAGCAGGCGCGGCAATTCGGAGAACACCGTCGGGGTGTAGCCCTTGGCGGTGGGCGGCTCGCCCGCCGCGAGGCCGATATCGCGCTGGGCCATGGCGAAGCGGGTGATCGAATCGATCATGCACAGCACCTTCGCGCCCTGGTCGCGAAAATGCTCGGCGATCGACAGGGTCACGTAGGCGGCGTTGCGGCGCATGAGCGCCGGCTCGTCCGAGGTCGCCACCACCACCACCGAGCGGGCGAGGCCGGCAGCGCCAAGATCGTCCTGCAGGAACTCCTGCACCTCGCGGCCGCGCTCGCCCACGAGGCCGATCACCGCCACGTCGGCGGCGGTGTAGCGGGCCAGCATCGACAGCAGCACCGACTTGCCGACGCCGGAGCCGGCGAAGATGCCCATCCGCTGGCCGGCGCACATGGTCAGGAAGGTGTTGATGCACCGGACCCCGAGGTCCAGCGGTCCGCCGACCCGGGTGCGGGCATGGGCCGGAGGCGGGTCGGCGCGGAGCGAATAGACATCCGGCCCCTGCGGCAGCGGCCCGAGCCCGTCCACCGGCCGGCCCAGCGCATCGACCACCCGCCCGAGCCAGGCGGCCGAAGGGCGGATCGCGCCGGCCGATTCGTCGCGCACATAGGCCGGGCAGCCGCGGCGGACCCCCTCCAGGGAGCCGAACGGCATGGCCAGCGCCCGGTCGCCCTGGAAGCCGATGATCTCGCAGGGCACCAGCCCGAGGCCGTTGGCGCCCTCCACGTCGATCCGGCCGCCGAGCCGCATGGCGGCGACCGGGCCGGCGACCTCGACCAGCAGGCCGCGGATCGCCACCACGCGTCCGTAAGTCTCCAGCACCTCGATGCGATCGAGGGCCGCCTGGGCCGCGGCGAGACTGGTAACGGACCTTGCGGGATCCTGTGTCATCCGCCTCGCTCTCAACGCTTCGTTTACCGGCCTCGTTAACACTGCGGTCATCGGGCTCGTAGCGGCCCGGTCCGGGCTCCGGCGGCTTTTAACGCTTCACGAAGTCGTGGGGTTGTGGCCGCAGGGTCACAGCCGGGACCGGGTCGTTACGGGGGAGACACTTACGCCCAAGCGCGTGGGCGGACCGGTCGTGAATGGAGCGGAATCATAGCCCCGGGCGGGGGTGGAGGGACCCTGTTCCTCCCGTCAAGCTCGTAGGCCGGTGAACGAGACGCTTGCGGGTGGGAATCAGGTTTTGTTAACGATTAATCCATAGCGTTCCACGTCAAGAGCGACGGAGCGCCCGTCCACAGGCCGGTGGCGGGCGAAGGTGGGGACGTGTCTGCGCGCTGATGCGGCCGGCTGGGCTGGGGACCGACGATGCGGGTACTTTTGATCGAGGACGATAGCGCGACCGCGCAGAGCATCGAGTTGATGCTCAAGTCCGAGAACTTCAACACCTATACCACCGACCTGGGCGAAGAGGGGATCGACCTCGGAAAGCTCTACGATTACGACATCATCCTGCTCGATCTGAACCTGCCCGACATGTCGGGCTACGAGGTGCTCCGCAACCTACGTGTGGCGAAGGTGAAGACGCCGATCCTGATCCTCTCCGGCATGGCCGGGATCGAGGACAAGGTGAAGGGTCTGGGCTTCGGGGCGGACGATTACCTCACCAAGCCGTTCCACAAGGACGAGCTGGTCGCCCGCATCCACGCCATCGTGCGTCGCTCGAAGGGCCATGCCCAGTCGGTGATCACCACCGCCGACCTGATCGTGAACCTCGACCAGAAGACCGTCGAGGTCGGCGGCGCGCGGGTGCACCTGACCGGCAAGGAGTACCAGATGCTGGAACTCCTCTCGCTGCGGAAGGGCACGACGCTGACCAAGGAGATGTTCCTCAACCATCTCTACGGCGGCATGGACGAGCCGGAACTGAAGATCATCGACGTGTTCATCTGCAAGCTGCGCAAGAAGCTCGCCAATGCCAGCCAGGGCAAGAACTACATCGAGACCGTCTGGGGCCGCGGCTACGTGCTGCGCGAGCCGATGGACGCCGAAGAGCGCATGGCGGTCTGATCCGCCACGGGTCATCCCCGGTCCTTGAAAAACCCCGTGCGGCTCGGCCGCGCGGGGTTTTCGCTTGTTTGGGACCGACCGGTCGAGCGCTACCGGACCCCGGTCCCGGAAAAGACTTGGGCCGCCGGCGCGACCACGACGTAGCCGCCGCACGGGGCGGTGCGGGTGATCACGGCGCTCGCCACGCCCCAGACATAGGTGCCGCCGCGATCCTGCGCGACGACGGGGCCACCGGAATCGCCAAAGCAGATCCGGGCGCCGTTCGCCCGGGCGATGGTCAGGCCGGTGTTGCTGGCCGCCACCGGGGTCAGGCTCGCGGTGCGCAGGCGCCCCACGCCGCGCCCGGACAGGCCGGCCCCGGCGATCCGAAGGGTTTTGGGCAGGCGGCGCGGATCGGCCGCGAGCGGCACAGGGCGCCGGTCGCGTACCGGCTCGGTCAGGCGCAGGACCGCGAGGTCGAGGGACAGGTCGGCGAGGCTCACGTCGGGGGCCGCGTTCGGCAGCATCTCGCCGGGATCGGGGCTGTAGCGGGCGGCGACCCGCGCCCCGTAGACCGGCCGCGCCGGCTCCGTCCCGCGGAAGAACACAACCAGCGCGCCCAGCGGATCGCCGTTGACGCAATGCGCCGCGGTGAGCACGAGGTCCGGCGCGATCAGGATGCCGGTGCAGCGCGTAAGCTTCAGGGCTTCCTCGGGCTGGGTGATCGTCCCGATCGCGACGGTGGCCTGCGCCAGCGCATCCCGTGCCGCCGGCGCCCCGCCCTCGATGGAAGCGGCCGGCCCGGACGAGCCGAGCCCCAGCGCTACCGCGAATGCCGCGCCGGAAAGCTGCGTTCCGATGATCCTGACGATGGTCACGTGCAAACCTTGCTGCCCAGGGTCCTACAACCACAGATGCGGCAAGGGGCATCCGGCGCAAGCGGGCGAGAGGACGCGGCCCGCAGCGGCCCGATCAGCGCGCCACGGTCCAAGTGCTGGTGCCGTCCTTGTTGTCCTTCACCGACACGCCCATGGCGGCCAGCGCGTCGCGGGCCCGGTCGGAGGCGGCCCAGTCCTTGGCCGCCCGGGCGGCCCGGCGCTCGGCGATCAGCGCTTCGACGGCGGGCACGTCGATCCCGGCCGCGGCGACCTGATCCTGCTCGCGGTCGCTGCGGGTGCGGGCGAGCAGGCCGAACAGGTTCGCGCCGGCCCGCAGGGCGGACGCCTCGTCGGATCCGCCGCCGGCAAGACCGTGCAGCGCGTTGATCGCGGCCGGCGTGTTGAGGTCGTCGCAGAGCGCGTCGAGCACGGAACCCGGCACCGCTTCGGCGACCGGCGCATCCCCGGCGGCGTTGTACCAGCGGTCGAGCACCCGGCTCGATTCCTCGAGCCCGCGCAGGGTCCAGTCGATCGGCTGCCGGTAATGCGTCTTGAGCATGGTCAGGCGCACGACCTCGCCCGGCCAGTCGTTCAGCACGTCGCGGATGGTGATGAAGTTGCCGAGCGACTTCGACATCTTCTCCCCCTCCACCTGCAGGAAGCCGTTGTGCAGCCAGACATTGGCCATCACCGGCGTCCCGAAGCAGCAGCGGGACTGGGCCACCTCGTTCTCGTGGTGGGGGAAGATCAGGTCGATGCCGCCCGCATGGATGTCGAAGGTCTTGCCGAGGTGCTTGGCCGACATCGCGGAGCACTCGATATGCCAGCCGGGCCGGCCCGGCTCGGCGATACCGGCGGGCGACGGCCAGGACGGCTCGCCGGGCTTCGACGGCTTCCACAGCACGAAGTCGAGGGGCGAGCGCTTGTAGGGCGCGACCTCGACCCGGGCGCCGGCCTCCATCTCGTCCAGCGGGCGTTTCGACAGGCGGCCGTAATCGGGCATCGCCGGCACGTCGAACAGCACGTGCTCTTCCGCCACATAGGCGTAACCGCCTGCGACCAGAGCATCGATCATGGTGCGCATCTCGGCAATGTGATCGGTGGCCCGGGGCTCGATGAAGCGGAGCGGCTCACCCGGCCGGTTCACGTCCTCAGGCATCAGGATACCGAGATCGCGGATGTCCCGGTGAAACTGCTCCAGCGTCCTGTCGGTGAGCGCGCGGATGGTGATGCCGCGCTCGGCCGCGCGGGCGTTGATCTTGTCGTCCACGTCCGTGACGTTTCGGGCGTAGGTCACGTGCGCCGGCCCGTAGAGGTGGCGCAGCAACCGGAACAACAGGTCGAAAACGATGATCGGGCGCGCGTTGCCGATATGTGCGAAATCCCAGACCGTCGGGCCGCAGGCATACATCCGCACCTGGGCGGGATCGATCGGCGCGAACGCCTCCTTGGCACCAGTCAGCGTGTTGTAGAGCCGCAACATCGGCGCCATGAAACCCATCCCCTTCCGGCGCCGCGGCCGAAATCCGGCACCGCGCCGTCGCCGGAAAACCGGCCCTGCCTTCAACGACCTGCGGGCCCTGCGACGCGAAGAACGGCCGAACCATGGCGTCTCCGACCCTGCCGCAGCCGCCCGCTGTTGCACTGCGGCGACGGTGCCGCCCGCCCGATGGGGCTAACGCAAAAGCGTGAGGAATTCGAGGTGGTCCTCGCGAGGGAGGGGTAAGCCTTCCTTAACCGCGCCGTCGGACCGTCCGGCCCAAGCTCCTCACACCTAAGATACTGCACACAAGGACCTTCGATGCGACGCACGGCCGCCGGTTACTTCGTCATCGCCGCTTGCCTGGCCACGGCTTGCCTCGCGCAAGGTGCGTTCGCCGGCAGCGACGGCGAGACGCCCGCGAAGGTGCCGGCCCATGTCGAGAAGACGTTCCTGATCCCGTCGAGCGACGGCTACGGCGTCGGCGATTGCCTGACGACCCCCGGCAGCGAGTGCGGCCAGGTCGTCGCCAACGCCTGGTGCGAGGCGCAGGGCTACGCCGCCGCCAATACCTTCGGGACCGCCGCTGCCGACGAGTATACCGGCGCCATCGAGCAGCCGATCTCGACCCCGACCGAGCGCCCGATCCGCATCACCTGCCGGGACTGACTGACGCGCGCCGTCAGCCCTTCACGAAATCCGAGCATTTCGGCGCCGGCTCGGTGCCCCAGGGCGCCAGCGGCACCGCCGAGGTCGAGTTCTTCGGCGAACCCTGGATGACCTTGTCCGAATAGACCATGTAGATCAGCGTGTTGCGCTGGGCGTCACAGCCGCGCACGATCTGCATCGACTTGAAGATCAGCGAACGCCGCTCGCTGAACACGACCTCGCCCTGGCCCAGCTTGCCCTTGAAGGCGATCGGCCCGGTCTGGCGGCAGGCCAGCGAGATGTCGGAGACGTCCTCGGCCAGGCCGAGCGTCCCTTTGATGCCGCCCTTCTCCGGCTGCGTGTACCAGCAGGCGACCCCCGACACGGCCGGGTCGTCGATGCCGTAGACCACGAGCTTGTCGTTGGGGGTCAGGGGCCGCCAGACCGTGGACTTGGAGAAGATCCGGTCCGGCTCCTGGGCCGAGGCCGGTCCGGCCGCCGAGAGGCCGAGGGCGACAAGCCCGACACAAGTGAGACTCCGAAACCACATCACGGGTCAATTCCCTGCCCAAGCACGCGGCCCGGATGTAGGAGGGCTGTCGCCGCCTTGCGAGGGGGCGTACACTCAAGGTGCTTCGGTCCCGAGGCCGGGGCAGGACCGCACCCGACCAGGGTGGATTGCGGCATTTCCGATCAACGCGATGCAGCAGCCGATGCTTGACCGCCCGATCGTCCGTTCGCTCGGCCGCCTCATCTTGAGTGCGGTGCTGGCGTGCGGTCTGTCTCTCAGCCTCGACGCCGCGCGGGCGCAGGACGCGCCGCCCAGCCCGCCGGTCGCCGGAGAGGTGAGGCCGGGCGTGCCGCAGCTTCCGTCGCCGCTCTGCCGGCGCTACCGGGCCGAACTCGCCTCCGTCCAGAACGGCGCCAGCACGACCCGGGCGCTCAACGACGAGATCGGGCGGCTGGAAGCGTATTTCCGCGGCCTCAACTGCGAGGGCGGCAAGTTCCTGTTCTTCGACACGCGCCCGCCCCAGTGCGGCGCCGTGGAGCAGCGCATCCGCGCGCTCAAGGCCACCTATGGCGGCGCGGTGTTCGACGACAGCGGCGCCCGCAAGCGCGAATTGCAGGGGCTGGTCACCACCAACTGCCCGGCCCGGGAAACCTACGCCGCCAGCGGCGAGGTCTATGCCAAGGGCGGCCCGCAGATGGTCTGCGTGCGGACCTGCGACGGCGGCTTCTTCCCGATGCGCAACCTGCCCGAGGGGCGCGGCGGCGCCGACGAAATGTGCCAGGCGCTCTGCCCCGGCACCGAGGCGCAGGCCTATGCGATGCCCTACGGCGACGAGGCGCTGAAGCACGCCGCCTCGGTGAAGGGTAGCCGCGCCTACGTGAGCCTCGCCAACGCGTTCAAGTTCCGCAAGGAATTCGTGCCGAACTGCTCCTGCAAGCCGCAGAACCAGACCTGGGCGCAATCCCTGGTGAAGGCCGAGAGCATGCTGGTGCGGCACAAGGGCGATATCTTCGTCACGCCGATGCAGGCCGAGGCGCTGTCGCGCCCGAAGGTGCGCCTGACCCTGGTCGGCCGCGCCGACCGGACCGCGGCCGAACTCGCCGCCGACGCCGCCGGACGCGCCGGGGTCGAGATGAATGCCGGTGCGTCGGGCGAGGCCAAGCCGGACGCTCCCCTGGCGAGCGGCACCAAGCCCGACCATGTCGCGGTGCGGATCATCGCCCCGGACATGATCGCGGTTCCTCAGCGGCTGACGCCCTGACGGAGTCTTGAGCGGTCGGACCGGAACCATAGGGCGCGCACGGGGTTCGGGTCGGCTCGATCCGACACGAGGCCCCGATGCGGCTCCTGCGACTTCTCCTTCTCACCGGCACGGTGCTCCCGGGCCTGACCGTGATGCAGCCCGCGGGCGCATCCCCGGGTCCGATCCTCCTGGCTCAGGGCGGCCCCGACGAGCGCGGCCCGCGCGGCGGCGGCGAGCCTCCGCATGGCGGCCCGCGTCCGGAGCGGCCACCACAGGAGCGTCCGGGACCGCCGCCGGGGCCGCCCCCCGCCGCGCGCGAGCGGCCCGAGCCGCGGCCGGAGCGTGCCCCGCCGCCGCGGGAGCGTCCCGAACCGCCGCACGAGCGCCAGCCTCAAGGAGAGCCGCCCCCGCGCGAGCGCGCTCCCGAGCGCCGGCCCGAGCCGCCGGCGGCCCGTCCGCCCGCGCAGGAGCGTCGGCCTGATCGCGGGCCGGACGGCCCGGAACGCCCCGGGCCGGAGCGTCCGGCGCCTGAGCAGCGGCGTGCGCCCGATCGCCCCTCGCCGGAACGGCCCGGACCCGACAGGCCGCCGGCGCAGCGGGATTCAGCACCTCCGCCGCCACCCCGGTCGACGCCGGAGCGTCCGCCGCAGCCGCAGCGTGCGCCGGATCAGGACCGCCGGGCGCCCGACCCGGAGCGGGCGGCGCCCAATGCCGCGCCGAACGCTCCGGCGCAGCGCTGGGACGCCGTTCCCGATCGCGAGGCACCGGCCCAGCGCCCCGGCGGCCCGAGCGCGCCGCCTCCGAGGGCGGCCCCCGGCGTGCCGGGCCGGCCCGTGCAGCGCCCGGACGCTCAGCCCCAGCCGGGTGCAGAACCCGGGCGGCCCGTGCCGCCCAACATGGCCCCCGGCGTCCCGGGCCGGCCCGTCCAACGCCTGGAAAACCAGCCCGGCGCCCAGCCGCAGCCGGGCGCCGAGCCCGGACGTCCGCTGCCGCCCAACATGGCACCGGGGGTGCCCGGACGCCCCGTCCAGCCGCCGGGACCGCCGCCCGGCGCCAACGCTCCACTCCCGCCGACCGGCGCACAGCCGGGTCAGCCGCCGGCCGGCGGCCCAGGCGGTCGCGGCGCGTTCAACACGCCGGGCCAGCCCGGCTACGTCCCGGGCGGCTTCCGCGCGGACGACGACGTGCGCGACTACGAGCAGGTCCGCCGCGACCGGCGCGAATACAGCGAGGGCGGCCGGACCTTCTACCGGGAGCCCGGCCGCATCATCGTCCGCGACCGCGACGGCTACCTGATCCGCCACGACGAGAACGAGCGGTTCCGGGACCTCGACCCGCGCGGCTTCCACTCCGAGCGGCGCGGCGCCGACTATTACAGCTTCATCGACCGGCCGGGCGGCGAGCAGATCGTCACCGTCACGGATGATGACGGCCGGATGCTGCGCCGCTACCGCCGCTTCCGGGACGGCCGCGAGGTCGTGATCATCGACAACAGCTATGGCGGGCCGCCGCGCCCGATCTACGACGACGTGGTCGTGCTTCCGCCGCCCGACATCCGCATCCCGCGCGACCGCTACGTGGTGGAGTACGAGCAGGCGGACGAGGGCGCTGTCTACGAGGCGCTCACGGCCCCGCCGGTGGTCGCGGTCGACCGCCGCTACACCCTGGATCAGGTCCGCTACAGCCCGGACCTGCGCGCCCGGATGCGCTCGGTCGACATCGACACGATCACCTTCGACACAGCCTCGTTCACGGTCACGCCTGACCAAGCGGCCCGGCTGTCGGTGATCGCGGCCGCGATCAACCGGGCGATCCGGGCCAACCCGCAGGAGGTGTTCCTGATCGAGGGCTACACCGATGCGGTCGGGTCCGACATCGACAACCTGTCCCTGTCGGACCGCCGGGCGCAATCGGTGGCGACCGTGCTCACCCAGCAGTTCCAGGTCCCGCCCGAGAACCTGACCACCCAGGGCTACGGCGAGCAGTACCTGAAGGTGAACACGCAGAGCGCCTCCCGGGAGAACCGCCGCGTCACGGTCCGGCGGATCACGCCGCTGCTGCAGCAGGGGACGGCGCAGGGCGCACCGCCGCGTTGAGCGGGTCCGTCACGTCGTCAGGTCCCGCGCCCGGCGCGGGGCCAAGCTGAGCAGGCCCAGCACCGCGAGCCCCGCGCCGATCCAGAGCGGGGCCGCGAGGCCGTAGCCCCGGTCGATCGCGAGGCCGCCGAGCCAGGTTCCGAAGGCGAGGCCGGCCGTGATCACCGAGGTATGGAGGCTGTTCACCAGCGGGCCGGGATGGGCGACCCGCATCACCCGGGCGACCATGGCCGGGTTGAGGGACACGCCGGTCAGGCCGATCATCAGGAACGCGGCAACGCTGACGGCCGCGTCGGACGGGAAGGCCGCGAAACTCGCCAGAGCCGCGGCCAGGACGACGAGGCCGATGGCGAGGACGGGGATCGTATGGCGATCGGCCAGCCGGCCGATCACGAGATTGCCGATCACCGTCGCGAGGCCGTAGGCGGCGAGCACGATCGGGATCAGCCGCGGCGCCAGCCCGGTGACCTCGGTGAAGATGGCGGTGACGTAGCTGAAGGCTGCGAAGGTCGCGCCGATGATCAGCCCGCTGGTCGCGTAGGCCGCCCAGAGGCGGCCGTTGCGCAAGTCGGCCAAACCGGACGCCAGATCGACCTGCGTGTTGTGAGCGGGCCTCGGGATCGTCGGTCCGACGACGGCGAGGCACAGGGCCGTCAACCCGACCACGAGCCAGAAGCTTGTGCGCCAGCCGACCAGGTCATTGATCAGGGCTGCGGCAGGCACGCCGACCACCGGCGAGATCATCAGCCCGGCCAGGACCAGGGAGGCGGCCCGGCCACGAAGGTCGGCCCGGACCGATTCGGCGCAGAGCGTCAGGCCGATCCCGAAGCAGGCGGCGCTGGTGATGCCCTGGAGGGTGCGGGCGAGCGCCATTAACGCGTAGCTCGGCGCCACGGCGGCCAGCGTGCTGCCGATGAGGAACACGGCCAGCAGCCACAGCAGCGCGTCCTTGTTCGAAACGCCCAGCCGCAGGAGCAGGGCGATCACCAGCGGTCCGCCGAACGTCATGCCGAGGGCGAACAGCGCGATCAGGTTGCCGATTTCGCCCACCGAGACCGCGAAGGCCGTGGCCAGCGACGGCATCAGCCCGGCGACCATGAATTCCGCCGTCGTGATCACGAAGATCGTCGCGCTCAGGAGATAGACCCAGGGCGGCACCGTGGCTGCGCCGGGCTTTACCTCGTCGGTGACGGCCGGTGTTTCGATCCTCGTCTCCGCTGCCCGCATCGTCGCCCCCGTTTCTGTAAAATCGACTACAGAATGGCTAGGCTGGCTTGCCGCGACCGGTCAAGTGATTCTATAAATCCCGCTACAGAAAGGTTTGTGATGGCTTCCGCGCGAGGACGGCCCCGCGGCTTCGACCGCGATCAGGCCCTGGAGCGCCTGATGCAGGTGTTCTGGGCCAAGGGCTACGAGGGTGCGCAGCTCAACGACCTGACCGCCGCGATCGGGGTGAAGCCCCCGAGCTTCTACGCGGCCTTCGGCTCGAAGGAGGCGGCGTTCCGCGAGGCGATCGACCTGTACATCGCGACGATCGGCTCGGCCCAGATGCAGGCGCTCCAAGACGCGGCGACCTTTCGGGACGGTCTGCGCGCGATGCTGGAGGGCAGCGTCGCGGTCGCGCTCTCGACCAAACCGGGCGGCTGCCTGCTGATCCTCGGCGTGGTCAATTGCCTGCCGGCGAACGAGGCGGTGCGCGCGCATCTGCTGCAGGCCCGGCACAAGACCGTCGCGCTGGTCTCGGACCGGCTCCGGCGCGGCGTCGCGGAGGGCGAGTTGCCCGGGGATACGGACATCCCCCAATTGGCCGCGTTCTATCACGGCATCATGCAGGCGATCTCGTTCCAGGCCCGGGATGGGGCGACGCGGGCCGAGTTGCGCGCGTTGATCGATCCTGCGTTGCGCGCCCTCGATCCGGGCTGATCCGCCCGCATGGCGACGTCGCGCCGCCTGCGGTTGACGCGGGCAGCCCTGCGCCGCACCACCGAGCGAGTGAAGCAGCGCAGGACCACGATGGCGAGCGAACGCAACGAGCGGCTGATCCGGTCGGGCACGCCGGACTTCCGCCGGACGGCTCTGGCGCTCGCCGCCGCCGGGTTCTCGACCTTCGCGGTGCTCTACGCGGTGCAGCCGCTGCTGCCGATTTTTTCGGATGAATTCGGCGTCTCGCCGGCCGAGAGCAGCCTTGCTCTGTCGCTGCCCTGCGGGCTGCTGGCCGTGGCCCTGTTGGTGGTGAGCCCGCTCTCGGAGATCTGGGGCCGCAAGCCGGTGATGCTGGCCTCCCTGTTCGCCTCCGCGCTGCTGACCATCGTGGCCGCCCTGGTGCCGAGCTGGCACGGCTTCCTAGTGCTGCGGGCGCTCTCCGGCCTGACCGCGAGCGGCCTGCCCGCGGTGGCGATGGCCTATCTCGCCGAAGAGATGGACGCGCGCGCGATCGGCCTGTCGATGGGGCTGCTGGTCGGCGGCAACGCGCTCGGGGGCATGTCCGGACGGCTGATCAGCGGCGTGATGGCGGATCACATGAACTGGCGGATTGGTCTGGCGACGATCGGCGGGCTGGCGCTCGTCGCCGCCCTGGCCTTCTGGCGCTGGCTGCCGCCGGCGCGCAACTTCGTGTCGCGCCGGATGGCCTGGCGCGAGGTGCCGGGCAGCTTCGGCCAGCATTTCCGCGATGCCGGCCTGCCCTGGCTGTTCGCCGAAGGCTTCCTGCTGATGGGCGGCTTCGTCTGCATCTACAACTACATCGGCTTTCGCCTGCTCGACCCACCGTTCTCCCTGAGCCAGACGGTGATCGGCCTGATCTTTTCCGTCTACATCGCCGGGATGGTCAGCAGCCCGGCGACGGGCGAACTGGCGAGCCGCTTCGGCCGGCGGCGGGTGCTGTGGCTCGCCACCGGGCTCGGGCTGGTCGGCATCCTGATGACGGCCGCCGACAACATCCTGCTGATCGTCGCCGGGGTCGTGGTGGTGACCATCGGCTTCTTCGGGGCGCATTCGGTGGCGAGCAGCTGGGTCGGACGGCGGGCGCTGCGCGACCGGGCGCAGGCCTCTTCGATCTACCTGTGCCTGTACTATCTCGGCTCCTCGGTGCTCGGCACTGCGGGCGGCTGGTTCTTCGCCCATTCCGGCTGGACCGGCGTGGTGCTGTTCGTGGGCGCCCTCTACGGTCTCGCGCTGGCCATCGCGATTCGGCTGTCGCGACTGGCGCCGCTGACGGTTTGATCTCGGGAGGGAAACAATGAGCGTGCGCACCCATGCCGGTCACGTCGTCGACCAGTTCGGCGCCCAGGCCTCGGCCTACGTGACGAGCGCGGTCCACGCCGCGGGCGCCGATCTCGACCGGATCGGCGCGCTCATTCGCACCATGCCGGGCGCGCGGGTGCTCGATCTCGGCTGCGGCGGCGGCCACGTCGCCTTCGCGGCGGCCGCAGCGGGCGCCGCGGTCACGGCCTACGACCTCTCGGGCGAGATGCTGGCGGCGGTCACCGCCGAGGCCGGGCGGCGCGGCCTCGA
The DNA here is from genome assembly GCF_022829515.1 of Methylobacterium sp. J-048. Classification (GTDB taxonomy): domain Bacteria; phylum Pseudomonadota; class Alphaproteobacteria; order Rhizobiales; family Beijerinckiaceae; genus Methylobacterium. The sequence goes on along the minus strand of NZ_JAKSYL010000223.1, from coordinate 24,720 downwards.
CCGGGTCGAGACCCGGCAGGGCGCCGCCGAGGCCCTGCCCTTCCCGGATGCCGCCTTCGACGCGGTGCTGACCCGCTACAGCGCCCACCATTGGCGCGACGTTCCCGCTGCCCTGGCGGAGGCGCGGCGCGTTCTGAAGCCGGAGGGGCTGATGGTCGTCTGCGACGCCGTCGCCCCGGAGGAGCCGTTACTCGACACCCATCTCCAGGCGGTGGAATTGCTGCGCGATCCCTCGCATGTGCGCGACTACCGGGTCTCGGAATGGCGCACGATGCTGGCGGCGGCGGGCTTCGCCCCCGGCCAAGCGCTCGCGAGCCGGCCGCGCATGGAGTTTTCCAGCTGGATCGCCCGGATGCGCACGCCGGAGATCCACGTCGCGGCGATTCGCGCCCTCCAGACCGCGGCGGCGGTCGAGGTGACCAGGCATTTTTCGATCGAGGCCGACGGAAGCTTCCTGCTCGATTCGGTGCTGATCGAGGCGCGTCCGCACTGAAACACCGGCAGAGGCTTGGCCGTTGAACGGTCCGGCCCCCGCCCCCATCTCAAGATCCCGCTTCATCAGAGGAAGCCCGGCCCGCCCTGCGGGATCGCGGCTCTGCAAGTCCGCCTGCTTGAGCTCGTTACCGTCGTCCTGCTGATCGCGCTGAACGGCGTCTTCGCTCTCTCGGAGCTGGCGGTGGTCTCGTCGCGCAAGAGCCGCCTGCGCGCCTATGCCGACGCGCGGCGGCCGGGCGCGAAGGCGGCCCTGGCGCTCGCCGAGGAGCCGGGGCGGTTCCTATCGACGGTCCAGATCGGCATCACCCTGATCGGCATCCTGTCGGGCGTGGTCTCGGGCGCGGCGCTCGGCGACCGCCTGGCGCTCACGCTGATCGATCTCGGTCTGCCGAAGGGCTGGGCCGACACGCTGGGCTACACCCTGGTGATCGGGGCGATCACCTACCTGTCGGTGATCATCGGCGAGCTGGTCCCGAAGCACTTGGCCCTGCGCAACCCGGAGGGGATCGCCTGCGCGGTGGCGCCCGGCATGCGGCTCGTCGCCCGGGCGGCCCTGCCGGCGGTGTGGCTGCTCGACGCCTCGACCCGGGCGGTGTTCCGGCTGATCGGCCAGGAGACCGAGAGCGCCAGCGCGGTCACTGAGGAGGAAATCCGTAGCCTCGTGGCCGAGGCCGAGACCGCCGGAATCATCGAGGGCGGCGAGCGCGCGATGATCTCGGGCGTGCTGCGGCTCGGCGACCGGCTGGTGCGCGGCGTCATGACCCCGCGGACCGAGGTCGTGTGGCTCGATCTCTCGGACGATTCCGAGACCATCCGGGAACGTCTGCTGGCGAGCCCCCATGCCCGGCTGCCGGTGGCCGAGGGCGGCCCGGACGCGATGATCGGCGTCGTGCAAGTGCGCGACCTGATCGGCCCGCTCTCGCGCGGCGAGCCCCTGGACCTGCGAGCGCATGTCCGCCGGGCGCCCGTGCTGCCCGATACCCTCGACGCCCTCGATGCCCTGGACGCGCTGCGCAAGGGTCCCGTGCCGATGGCACTGGTGCACGACGAGTACGGCCATTTCGACGGGCTCGTGACCCCGGCCGACATCCTCGACGCCATCGCGGGTGCGTTCCATTCCGAGAGCCTCGAGCCGGACGCGGTGCGCCGACCGGACGGCTCCTGGCTGATCGCCGGCTCGATGCCCGCCGACGAGTTGGCCGATCAGCTCGGCCTGCGCCTGCCGCCGTCGCGCGACTACGCCACGGCGGCAGGCCTGGTCATCGCGGCGTTCCAGCGCCTGCCGGAGACCGGCGAGACCTGCGACATCGCCGGCTGGCGCTTCGAGGTGGTCGATCTCGACGGCCGCCGGGTCGACAAGCTGCTGGCGACGCAGCTGGAAGAAGCGGAGGCGGAGTAGGCGCTACGCCGCGTCGCCCGCAAGGCGACGTTCCGCCCGGTCGCGGCCGATCAGCGGCAGCAGCCCGGCGAGGTCCGGCCCGTGTTCCAGGCCGGTGAGCGCGAGGCGCAGCGGCATGAACAGGCCCCTGCCCTTGGCGCCGGTGCGGCTGCGGATCTCGGTGGTCCAAGCCTTCCAGGTTTCGGGGCCGAACGGCTCCGGCGGCAGGGTCTCGCGGGCGGCCGCAATCACGGCCTCCTCGGTGAGCACCGGATCGATCGGGCCGGCCACCACCTGCCACCAGTCCCGCACCTCCGAGACCCGGCCGACATTGGGCTGCACCGCCCGCCAAAACGCCTCCGCGGTCTCGGGCGGGATGCCGAGATCGGCCAGACGCGGGGCGACCTCCGCGTACGGCATGGCGTGGACGAGCCGTGCGTTGAGGCCGTCGAGCTCCGCGGGGTCGAACCGGGCCGGCGCCCGGGAGATCTCGCCGAGATCGACCAGGCTCGCCAGGGTGTCGAGGTCGGGCACCGCCCGCACCGATTCGGCCGAACCGGTGAGCACGGCCAGCGAGCGCACGGCCGCGGGCTCGTAGCCGGCCTCGCGCAGCCCGCGCAGCGACAGGTGGCCGAGCCGCTTCGACAGCCCCTCCCCGTCCGCCGTGGTGAGCAGGTTGTGGTGGCCGAAGACCGGGACAGTGGCGCCCAGGGCCTCGAAGATCTGCACCTGCACGCCGGTGTTGGTGACGTGGTCCTCGCCGCGGATCACGTGGGTGATGCCGAGATCGGCATCGTCCACCACCGAGGGCAGCGTATAGAGGTAGCTGCCGTCGGCGCGGATCAGCACCGGGTCGGACAGCGACGCGCAATCGACATGCGCCGGTCCGCGCACGAGGTCGTCCCAGGTCACCGTGCGCGCCTCCAGCAGGAAGCGCCAATGCGGCCGGCGGCCCTCTGCTTCGAAAGCCGCCTTCTCCTCCGCGGTGAGCTGCAGCGCCGCCCGGTCGTAGATCGGTGGCTGGCCGCGGCCGAGCTGGCGCTTGCGCCGCCGCTCCAACTCCTCCTGGGTCTCGTAGCAGGGATACAGTCGCCCCGCCGCGCGCAGGTGGTCGGCGGCCGTGTCGTGCTGGGCCTTGCGGTCGCTCTGGCGGACGAACAGGTCGGGCTCGATTCCGAGCCAGGCCAGATCCTCCCGGATCGCCTCGGCGAAGACTTGCGTCGAGCGCTCCGCATCGGTGTCGTCGAGGCGCAGCAGGAACCGGCCGCCCGCCTTGCGCGCGAACAGGGCGTTGAGCAAAGCCGGGCGGGCGTTGCCGATATGCAGGTAGCCGGTGGGCGAGGGAGCGAAGCGGACGAGCGTCATGATCCGCTCTGTAGCCGATCTGCGCCGGGTTTTGCGCGTCCCTTCGCGCATGGGTGGCGCGAGCCGCCCCCGCCCCGGCGTCCAGCCCGCTACCCAGCGCCGGCAAAACCCGTCAGAACGCCACGCTTGGCGCGGGTCGGGGTAAGCGGGATGGACGGGACGGCCGATATCGTGGTGGTCGGCGGCGGGATGGTCGGGCTGGCCTGCGCCATCGCGCTCAAGGACCGCGGCCTCGACGTGGTCCTGTGCGACCCCGGCGAGGCCCGGGCCCGGACCTCCTACGGCAATGCCGGCGTCGTCAGCCGCGGCTCGATCCTGCCGATGTCGAGCCCGGCCCTGTGGGGCAAGCTGCCGGCCTATCTGCGCAACGCCGACCGGGGCCTGCGCCTGCGCTACACGCATCTACCGCGGATCATCCCCTACACGGCGCATTTCCTGGCGAGCGCGCGGGCGTCGCGCTGGCGGCGGGCCGCCGCCGCCCTGCTGCCCCTGACCAGCGCCGCCTACCCGGCCCATGAACGCCTCGCCGCCCGGGCCGGCACCAGCGAGCGGCTGCAGCGGACCGGCTGGCTCAAGGCCTACCGCACCGACGCCGCCTTCGAGGCCGCCGCCCTGGAGCGGGAGATCCTTTCGGGGCACGGGGTGGCGTTCGACATCCTCGATACGGTGGGCATCCGCGACCTGGAGCCGGCGCTGGTGCGCCCCTACGCGCGGGCGATGCTGCTCACCGAGACCGGCTCGGTGCGCGAGCCCGGGCGCCTGATCGAGGCCTGCGAGGCTTTGTTCGCCGGTCTCGGCGGAAGACGGGTGCGCGGGAGCGTCGAACGGCTGTCGCCCGAGGCCGAAGGATGGCGCGTCGTCACCGAGGCTGGCGCGGTACGGGCCCAGCAGGTCGTGCTGGCGGCGGGCGCCGCCTCCGGGGGAATCGCTCGAACCCTCGGCTACCGCTTCGCGGTGGCGGCCGAGCGCGGCTATCACCGCCACTACGCCCTGCACCCCGACAGTCCGCCCCTCACCCGGCCGGTGCTCGATACCGGCGCCGGCTCGATCCTGTCGCCGATGGGCGAGCATCGGGTCCGGGTGCTCTCCGGGGTCGAGCTCAACGCCAGGCACGCAGCCCCGGACCACACCCAGATCGAGGCGGCCTCCCGCGAGGCCGCCGAGACCCTGCGGCTGGGCGGTCCTCTCGACAACGAGCCCTGGCTCGGCTCGCGGCCGTCCACCCCCGACGGGATGCCGGTGATCGGCCCGGCGCCCCGGCACACGGGTCTGCTGTTCGCGTTCGGGCACGGCCATATCGGCCTGTCGACCGGGCCGATCACCGGGGAGATCGTGGCCGACCTCGCCACCGGGCGGAAACCGGCGGTGCCGGTGGCGGCCTTCGCGCCCGAGCGCCTGCTGGGCTGGCCGCGGCTGCTGTAAGCGTCAGCGCCAATCGTAGGGGTTGTAGGGCTCCAGCGCGGCCTGGATCCGCCGCAGGATCTGCGGCTGCCGCTGGAGTTCGGCCTCGCGAGCGAGCGCCCGCAGGAACGCCCGGGGGCCGTGTTCGAGGTCCCGGGCCAGGCCGTCGTAGCGCTCGGCCGGCTCGACATGGGGCGGGTTGACGGTGACGAGGTAATCGAGGCCGCAGGTCGGCGGGTCGATCCCCAGCCGGTAGCAGACCTGCACCCGGGCGAAGGGCTCGCCGGGGCGGCGGAGGACCCGGTAGCCGCCGCGCGTGAAGGCGCCGCCGGTGGCGCGCTCGGCATAGGCGAGTGTCCCGTCCACCGTGGCGAGGCTGTCGGTGTGCCGCGTGCGCACGAGGTCGATCGCGGCCCGCTCAGTGGGCAGAAACGGCTGTGCGTGCACCCCGGACGCGACCGAGGCGGCGAGCAGGGCGAGGGCGAGAGGTCTCACGGCTTCCTCATGCAGACGGCGACCGGCTTCGCATCCTTGGCGGCCTTGGCGGTCATGTCGAGGCATCCGACCGTGGCCACGCCGTCGGTGACGGTCACGGACGGCACCACGGCCATGCCCTGGCAATAGGCGCCGATCAGGTCCTCGTCGCGGTGACAGGCCACGTCGAGCCGCACCAGCGTGTTCATCGCCGGCCCCGGAGGTCCGGCCGCACCGGCGGGGCCACGATCCCCGGCGGGACCGCGCTCGCCGGTGGCGCCGTTCAGGCCCGGCGGCCCCTGCGGTCCCGGTGGCCCCTGCTCGCCCTTCGGACCCGGCGGCCCGGCGGGCCCGGGCTTTGGCGCCTCGCAGCCGGCGAGCGCCAGCGCCGCGATCAGCCCCGGGACGAGCGCGGCCTTCCTTGGGATTCGCATACGGTTCTCCGGCCGGGCTGCCGCCGACGAAGTGGCGCCGGGCCGGCTGGCGTCAATGGCGATCCTCTGCCGAACGGGCAGCGTATCCCTTCGCTTAATACAACTTTCAGTAGAACATCGGGGTCGGCGGCACTGTGCTTGCCGGATTTAAGCTTTTCGCAAACGATTAGTACCACATCAGGATGCGTGCTGGTTTTCAGGCGAAAATTTGAGTCCATGACTCGCCGAGTACAAATATTACCACGAACGAAACCTACCTCAGGTTGCCTCGTCGCTCGATTCAGGCGGGAAGCCGGCGGCGCGGCCGCGGTGGAATTCGCCCTGGTGGCGCTGCCGTTCCTGGCGCTCGTCGGCGCGGTCTTCCAGATCGCGTTCCAGATCTGGGCGACCCAGAATTTCGACCGCGCCCTGCAGAACGCGGTCCGGACCATCTTCACCGGGCAGTTCCAGCTCGCCAATGCCGGGCAGACCGACGCGGCGACCCTGCTCGCGTCGCTGAAGACCACGATGTGCGGCACCGGTGCCGGTACCATACCGACCGTGTTCAACTGCCAGAACGTCAAGATCGACGTCGCCACCACCAGCACGCTCGCCGGCGCCAGTGCGGCAACGCCGGTCAATGCCGCCACGGGCACGTGGAACACCAGCTTCGGTTCGAACTACGCCTGCGCCAAGCCGGGCACCATCGTGGTCGTGACCGCGGCGGTGCAGTTCCCGACCCTGTTCAACCTGATGGGGCTCGGTACCAAGAAGTTCACCACCGGTTCCGGGGCCGGGTCCAGCCTGCTCACCGCGACGGCGGTGTTCCGGACCGAGCCCTACCAGATCACCGGGTCGAGCCCGTGCTGAGACACTTCGCCCTCAAGGCCGCCCGGCTGCGCCGGGATCGGCGCGCCAGCGCGATCGTGGAATTCGCCGTGATCCTGCCGGTGCTGCTGTCGATCTGGGCCGGCATGACCGAGATCGCCCACGCCATCGACGAGTGGCGCAAGCTGACGCTGCTCGCCCGCACCGTGGCCGACCTGACCGCGCAGGGCGACACGCAGAACCCGATCGGCACGGCGCTGATGAGCGACATCGTCGCCTCCGCCGCCAAGGTGATGCGCCCGTTCGACACGACGAACGTGAAGATCGTCGTCAGCGCGCTGGGCGTCGATCTCAAGAATCTGAACCTGTTCCCACGAGTCTGCTCCAGCATCGCCAACGGCAACACCACGGCCCGGACCACCGGCACCGCCATCGACCTGATCGTCCCCCCGGGCTACCAGACCACGGGCATGCGCTACGTGCTGGCCGAGGTCAGCATCAGCTACACACCGATGATCGGCTCCGCCCTGGTCAAGCTGGTCAAGGGCGTCGGCAACCAGATCACCTTCACCGCATCCGTCCCGTGGCCGACCCGCGGCGGCACCACCTACGGGTCGAACACCTACACCGAGGTCGTCGTGCCCGGCACCAGCGCGAAGGCGTGCGATGGCTCGACACCCTGACCGCGCCCGCCCGCCGGGGCGGTTCGGCTTCGCACGGGAACGGGGCGGTAACGTCGCGGTCCTGTTCGCCTTCCTGAGCGTGCCGATGCTGATGTTCACCGGCGCGGCCATCGATTACGGCTTCGCGACCCGGCTGGAGACCAAGCTGCAGGCCGCGACCGATGCCACGGCGCTGCTTCTGTGCCAGACACCGCTCACGACCACGAACGCGGACCTCAACCTGCTTGCCCAGACGGCGATGACCGGCGCCATGGGGGTGGCCAACCTCGTGGTCGACCCGCTGATCATCACCAGCAGCCCGCGCCAGATCACCCTGACCGCCCACAAGCTCTCGACGGTGTTCTTCGGCAAATTCACCGGGACGACCCGCATCAACCCAGGCTCGGCCGCGCAATGCGCAACGCCGCTGCCCAAGACCTTCGAGATCGCGCTCGTCCTCGACAATACCGGATCGATGGCGGAGTCGAGCGGCGGCCAGTCCAAGCTCCAGGCCGTGCAGACCGCAGCGACGAACTTCGTCAACTACGTCTACACCAACGCGGCCTTCTCGAGCGCGACCCGGATCTCGATCGTGCCGTTCGCCGGCGCCGTGGCGGTCGATCCAGTGGCTTACCGCTATGCCAGCTGGATCGATCTGAACGCGCAATCCAGCTATCACTGGACCAACGTGCTCTCCGCCAGCGGGTCCGGCTTCGCGAGCCGGTTCGACATCTTCACGAAGCTTCAGGGCGTCTATTCCGGCTGGGGCTGGGCCGGCTGCCTGGAAGCACTCCCCTACCCGCTCAACGTCCAGGACGGCGCGCCCACGGCCGCGAACAAGGATTCCTACTACGTCCCGCTGTTCTCGCCCGACGAGCCTGGGGATGCCAGCAGCAGCTACAGGGATTTCAGCGATACCACCGGCACCTATAGGTCCTACAACAGCTACATCGACGACGACACCAGCAGCTCAAGCGGCACGTGCCCGATCAAGACTTTGTCATACAGCGCCTCTCTCGGTCGGGCCTGCAAATACGTCAGTCCGCGCAACGCCACATCCAACAGCTATCTCGGGATCCCGAACGGGCCGAATTTCGGCTGCACGACGAAGCCACTTCTGACCCTGACGAGCGACACGAGCGCCCTCAAGAGCCTGATCGGCAGCATGGCGCCCCTGGGGTCGACCAATATCCACGAGGGCTTCATGTGGGGCTGGCGGACGCTCTCGCCGAAGAGCGTTTTTGCAAGCGGCGCAACCCCAGCCAGTAGCAGCCCACCCGCGGCCTACGCGTCGACATCGAGCGCCTCGAATACGACGACCATCAACAAGATCATCATCCTGATGACCGACGGCACGAATAGCTGGTCGGCCAATCCGAATGCGCCCACCGGATCACTCTACTTTGCCGACGGTTATTTTCAGAATGCTAACGCCACCAATGCAAACGGGCGGATGCCCAGCGGTAATCAGAACGTGTCTGACGGGACCAGCGCCCGCAATGCGCTCGATGCACTGACCGCGACCGCGTGCAATAACGCGAAGGCGGTCAACATCGCGATCTACACGATCGGCTTCAGTGTCCCCTCCGATCCGATCGACGCCGCGGGCCAGACGCTCCTCAAGAACTGCGCCTCCTCGGCGAGCCAGTTCTTCCTCGCGAACACCTCGGACGACCTGATCAAGGCGTTCCAGCAGATTCAGGCGAGCATCGGCGCGCTGCGGCTGACGCAGTAAGAGACGCGGTTGGCCTATCCGTGAGATGGGCAGCGGCCGCATCCGTCATTGCGATCGAGCGAGCCGCTTCGACCGAGCCGCGCCCTCAATCGTCCCGATAGACCTTCTCCCGGCGCTCGTGACGTTCCTGGGCTTCGAGCGACAGAGTCGCGATCGGCCGGGCGTCGAGGCGGCGGAGCGAAATCGGCTCGCCGGTTTCCTCGCAGAAGCCGTAGGAGCCGTCCTCGATGCGGGCCAGGGCCGCGTCGATCTTGCCGGTGAGCTTGCGCTGGCGGTCGCGCGCCCGCAGCTCGATCGCCCGGTCGGTCTCCGACGAGGCGCGGTCGGCGAGATCGGGATGGTTCTCGTTCTCGCTCTGCAGCGCGACCAGCGTGTCCTGCGCCTCGCGCAGGATGTCGCTCTTCCAGCTCAGGAGCTTGCGCCGGAAGTACTCGCGCTGCCGGTCGTTCATGAAGGGCTCGTCGTCGGACGGGACGTAGCCGTCCTCCAGCGTTACCTTCGCCATGCGTCACCCTCGCTGGATCGTAACCGCCCACCAGGGGATGGCCGGTGCGCGGCGATAACGTAAGGTGCCGTATAGTCGAGGTGCTTAATCGCGACAACGCACAGCGTTGCAGGGCTTGGATCCTGTCTCGAATGCGTCGGTGCGTGCGACAAACAAGCCACGGTCTAGGCACGTTTCGCAAAAGCAGGGTGCGGCACCGCGCCAAAAAACCCTTATTCATCAACGGCCCAAGCCGGCGAACCGTGGATGCGCCGCCGGGCGGCCGCCGAGACCCTAGTCTTTCGCCTGTGTCCGCAACCGTACGATCCCGGCGGCGATCTCACCCGTCAGGGACTGGGCCAGCGGCAGCCGGTAATGAGTCTGGTCGAAGAACAGGTCGGGATTGGCTGCCTCCGGGCGCCCGGCGCGGCCGTCGATAACCGTATTCAGGGGGTGCACGGCGAGTGCAGACCGGACCTCGGCGCGGCACGCGGCCTCGGCCGCCCCCCGGGGGCTGCCCGCCGGCGGCTCGGCACGGGCGTAGACCGGCGGAAAGACCAGCACCACGGCGGTCTCGGCCGGAACCCGCGCCAGTTCGGCGCGCAACCGGTCGGCGACCGGGAACGGGCCGCCGTGATGCGGCTCGGGCTCGGGGCCGACCGTCCGTTCGAGGGCTGCCTTCTTGGCCGGGTCGCGGCCGAATCCCTGGCTGAGATAATTGGACTCGTAGTCCCACCAACCGTCGGACGCGGCCTGCTTGCGGCGCGGGTTGAGGAGCCAGCCGAGGCGGTTGATCGTCTCCTGCGCGGCGGTGAAGCGCAGCAGGCCCTGGAGATAGGTGGGCCCGTCGCCGAGCAGCCAGTACGGAAAGCCGTGCTCGCTCGGAAAGGTCGGATCGTCGGAACACCAGAACGCGTCGGCCGACAGCACGATGGCGTCGGGTTGGGCGTGGTGCTTCAGATACCAGCCGAGCAGCGCGAATTGCTCGGCCGGCCCGGTGGCCGGCACCGAGAGCTGGACGAACGGGATCCCGGTGAGCCGGGTCAGCGCCGCCGGCTCGATCAGCTGGATGTGCGAATTGCCGATCACCGCGCCGGAATAGGCCGGGTCGCGGCCCCGCAAGGCCGAGGCGGTGCGCGGCCCCTGCGGGCGGACGGCGCCGCGGGACAGCAGGGTCGAGCGGCCGGTGTCGTAGGGATCGACCACGACCGCGAGGCCGAGATAGGCCACGAACAACCCGGCCATTGCCAGCAACAGGGTGCGGGTGAACTCGCGCCAGGCCCGATCCTGTGGGGGTTGAACGAGCGCCATCCTCAAAACTGGAAGTAGATGAACTCGTAATTCGCATCGTCCCCGATCTTGAGGAGGACGACGACGAACAGGAGCGCGAAGCCGAAGGCCAGGAGACGCCGGGGCGGCAGGCGATGCACCGCCGCCCAGGCGGTCGGACCGATCGTGGCGATGAGGGCGGCCACCGCGATGGTGCGCCACTTGAAGCCCGAGCCGTGCGGCGCCAGCCCGAACAGGCCCTTGAAGATCGCGAGCGCCGCCTCGAAGCTGGTCGCCCGGAACAGCACCCAGGTCAGCATCACGAACAGACTGGTGAGCAGCCAGCCGAGGGGCGCCGGAACCGCAATCCGCGCCCGCCGTGCCAGCAATCCGGCGCCGAGGCCGAGCCCGTGCAGGGCGCCCCAGGCGAGAAACGTCAGCCCCGCCCCATGCCAGAGGCCGCCCAGCGTCATGGTGGTGGCGAGCGCTCCGACTTGCCGGGGCAGGCCGCGGCGGTTCCCACCCATCGGGATGTAGAGGTAGTCGCGCAGGAACCGCGACAGGGTCATGTGCCAGCGCCGCCAGAAATCGCGCAGCGAGGTAGCGCGATAGGGCGCGTCGAAATTCTGCGGCAGCACCAGCCCGAACAGCAGCGCGATGCCGAGCGCCATGTCGGTATAGCCGGAGAAGTCGAAATAGATCTGGAAGGTGAAGCCCAGGGTCGCCTGCCACGCCTCCGCGACGGTGATCACCTTGCCGGCGGCGGCCGCCTGGAACACCGGGTTCACGTAAGCCGCGAGCGGATCGCCCAGAAACACCTTCTTGGCGAGACCCACCGTGAGCAGCATCAGCCCGCGGGCGAAGCGCTCGGCGGCGTCCGGACGCGCGTAGGGCGCCTCGTCGAACTGGTGCATGATCTCGCTCCAGCGCACGAGCGGGCCGGCGAGAACCTGCGGGAAGAAGGCGATGTAGAGGGCATATTTGACTAGCCCGAAGGCCGGCGCACGGCCGGCCCGCAGGTCGGCCAGATACATGATGTGGTGGAAGGTGAAGAACGAGATGCCGAGCGGCAGGGCCAGCCCGAGCCGCGGCGCCTCGAGACCCGGGATCAGGTTGGCGAGGTCGGCGAAGAAGTCGAGGTACTTGAACAGCCCGAGCAGGGCGAGGTTGGCGGCGATCGCCCCCGGGATCAGCCACCGCCCGGGCCGCTGCCGATAGACGCGGGCGACGCACCAGTTCGCCAGGATCGAGCCGGCAAGCAGCGGCACGAACCGGACATCCCACCAGCCGTAGAACACGAAGGACAGGCCGACGAGCAGCGGCAGCCGCCAGGCCGGCGCCGCGCGCGCGACCAGCGCGTGCAGGATCAGCGCGGCCGGCAGGAAGGCGAGGAGGAAGACGAAGGAGTTGAACAGCATCGGGCGGGGCGGCGCGGAGGGGAAGGATGGGCCGCCGGTCTCTCCGGGCGCGAGGCGCCCGCCTTGTCGGGGATCGCGGCGGGCCCGTCAATCGCGGAGGCTCACCCCGCCCGCCGCCCCGCCTCGATGGTCAGGCCCAGCCCCACCGACCCGAACGTATCGCCCTCCACCACCCGGGCCGCGGGCAGCGCGGCGGTGAGCGCGGCGCGCAGGTGCGGCAAGCCCGTAGAGCCGCCGGTGAGGAACAGCGCGTCGATCCGCTCCGGTCCGAGCTCGGCCTGGGCGAGGCAGCGGGCGATCCGGGCGGCGACCGCCCGGGCGAGGTCGCCGGTCTGGGTCGAGAGGGTGTCGCGGCTCACCTCAGCCGCGAGGCCCGACTCGATCAGGCCGAGATCGAGATCCGTCGTTCCGGCTTCTGAAGCGGCGATCTTGGCGCCCTCCACGGCCCCGGCCAAGGCGTGGCCGCGCTCGCCCTCGACCGCGGCGCGCAGGCGCGCCACCAGGTCGGGCTTGGCGCAGTCGCGGATCACCTCGTCGATCTCGCGCAGGGTCTTGGCGTTGTAGAGACGGTTGATCGCCGACCAGGTCGCGAGGTCGTGGTAATAGGCGTTCGGCACCGCGAGGTCCCCGCGCCGCATGGGGGTGCCGAGGCCGAGCAGGGGCATCACCGTTCCGAGGCTCAACTGCCGGTCGAAATCGGTGCCGCCGATGCGCACGCCGTCATTGGCCAGGATGTCGCCGGCCCGGTCCGGACGGCCGCGCCGCTCGGGCGACAGGCGCACGATCGAGAAGTCCGAGGTGCCGCCGCCGATATCGGCGATCAGCGCGATCTCCTCCGACTGGACCTGTCGCTCGTAATCGAGGGCTGCCGCGATCGGCTCGTACTGGAACGAGACCTCCCGGAAGCCGACGTCGCGGGCGATGTCGCGCAGCGTATCCTCCGCCCGCCGGTCGGCCTCCGCGTCGCCGTCGACGAAATGCACCGGGCGGCCATGGACCACGGTGTCGAGGGATTGCCCACAGGCGGCCTCCGCGCGCGCCTTCACGGCCGAGAGGTAGCGGGCGATGATGTCGCGCAGGCGCAGACGCTCCCGGCCGACCGGGGTCGCCTCGTCCATCAGGGGTGTGCCGAGCACGGATTTCAGGCCGCGCATCAGCCTGCCGGCATGGCCGTCGACATAAGCGGCGGTGGCGGCCCGGCCGATCAGCGGCGCCTCGCCCGGCTCGAAGAAGATTGCACTGGGGATGGTCCGGTGCGCGCCCTCGAGCGGCAGCAGGGCCGGCCCCGCCGCCGCGAGGTGCCCCAGGGTGGTGTTCGACGTGCCGAAATCGAGGCCGCAGGCCGCCATCGTGGTGGGGATCCGGTTTGTTTCGAGGGAGGGCGGCCCCTACAGGGCGGCGGCGTCCGGGTCCAGCGCGGCCGCGGCATTGCAGCCGCGCAGGAAGCGTGGACAGCGCATCCGGAGCACGCACGGATCCGGTTTCGGCGTGGTATGGAGCGGCCATGCGTTCCGATATCGATCTCGGCCTGACCGGCGGGCAGCCGGCGCTGCTCGACCTCACCGAACTGCTGGCCACCCGGCTCCTGGTCCAGGGCAATTCGGGCTCCGGCAAGTCCCACCTGCTTCGGCGTCTGCTGGAGCAGAGCGCCGGGCTCGTGCAGCAGGCGGTGATCGACCCGGAGGGCGATTTCGCCAGCCTCGCCGACCGCTACGGCCACGTGGTCGTGGAGGCCGACGGCGACGATGTCGCCCTCCAGCGCATCGCCGCGCGGGTGCGCACGCACCGGGTCTCGGTGGTGCTGTCGCTGGAGAATCTCGATGCCGAGGGGCAGATGCGCGCCGCTGCGGCGTTCCTGGGCGGGTTGTTCGACGCCGACCGGGACCATTGGTACCCGATGCTGGTGGCGGTGGACGAGGCGCAGCTCTTCGCCCCCGCGGCGGCCGGCGAGGTCTCGGACGAGGCCCGCCGCCTCTCGCTCGGGGCCATGACCAACCTGATGTGCCGCGGCCGCAAGCGCGGGCTCGCCGGCGTGATCGCAACCCAGCGCCTCGCCAAGCTGGCCAAGAACGTCGCGGCCGAGGCCTCCAACTTCCTGATGGGCCGGACCTTCCTCGATATCGACATGGCCCGCGCCGCCGATCTTCTGGGATTGGAGCGCCGCCAGGCCGAGACGTTTCGCGACCTGCCGCGGGGCCACTTCGTGGCGCTCGGGCCGGCCCTGTCGCGGCGGCCTCTGACCATTGCGGTGGGTCCGACCCTGACGGTGAGCCGTTCCTCATCGCCAGTGCTGGTTCCCCTCCCGGATCCGACCAAGGATGCCCGGGCGCTGATCCTCACGGCAAGCCCGGCCGACAGCCTGGCGCCGCCGATGCCGCGCCCGAAGCCCCGCCCGGTGGCGGCCCCGGACGTGCTGGTCCAACTCGCCAGCTATCGCCCCCCGGCCCCTGTGGAGGAGCCCGAAGAGGAACCGATGGACCCGGAGGCCCGCGAAGCCGCGCTGGCCGAGGTCCTGGCCTCCGTGCTGGCCGATGCCGACGCCGCCGCCTGCACCCCCGCGACGCTCTACCAGGATTTCACCGTTCGCTGCCGCATCCGGCGCCTGCGCGGCGACGCGATGGGCCTGCCGGAATTCAAGCGCCGGCTTGCGGTCGCCCGGGCCGAGGCCGGCGGCACGGTCGCCGACAATTCCACCTGGGAGCGAGCGCAAGGAATCGCGGCCGGCCTGCCGGACGACCTCGCCGGCCTGTTCCTGGTGGTCGCCCGGGCGGCGATCGAGGGCGCCCCCTGCCCCACCGACGCGATGCTGGCGGACGCCTACGGCACCAGCTCGGGCGGCCGCGCCCGGCGGATGCTGGCCTATCTCGAGGAGCGCGGCGCGATTGTCACCCGCAAGGACCTGCGCGGCGCGCCGATCATCGCGGTGCCCGATCTCGGGGTCGAGACCGGCCCGGGCGAGCCACAGATGCTGCCCACCGGGCCGAAGCGGCGGGCGGGGTAGCGATCGTCAAGCGATCCGTGCTTGCGAGCGTAGCGAAGCAAGGACGGCGGGGCATTTATTCGCTGCGCCGGCCTTCGAGCTTGGCCAGTTCCACCGCCGCGCGCAGCTCGATTTCGGCCATGAGCCCGTCGAGCCGGGGATCCCCCGATGACGCCGAGCGCTCGGCCAGGCGGCCGGCGATGGCGCGCAGGTCCTGCGGGGCGACGCGGCCGCCGAGGAGCGCGGCTTTCAGCCGGTCGAGGCCGTCGAGCAGGTCGTGGCCGCGCTTGGCCGTGCGGCGGCGGCGCTCGTGCGGGGTCTCGGTCTCGCCCTGAAGCAGCAGCACCGCGTCGAGCCCGGCCAGGGTCGCCGCCGCGGCCGGTGCGCCGGTGCCCGAGGCGGAAGTGGGCGCCGCGTCCAGGCTGAAGCCGCGACCGCCCTCGACCCGGGCCTTGGCCGCGACGCCACCGGCATTCTGGATCGGCTGGCGAGTCTCGACGCGCATGATGCTGTTCGTGTCGCTCCGGGCGCCCCTGCGCTCCCCGGACACTCGCGCCGGCAGGGTTAAGCACCGGTAAACAGGCCGGCAGAAGCTGCCGGGTCGGCAGGTTCGGTGCCGGTCGATCGTAATCGGCGTCCGCATACCGGCCGCATAATGATATTGTCTCTCAGAGACTTAACCAAAAAAGCCGGCTGGCACGGGGCTGGCAGGAGAGGGGCAGGTCCGTTCACCCTCGAAAAACCCGGCATGCGCCCGAGCCACCCCTTCAGTCTCCTCGGATCGGCCCTCGCGCTGGTCGTCGGCGCGCTGCTGCTGGCGACGGCCTGCGGCCCGGCGCTGGCCCTATCGCGGGTGAAGGACCTCGCCTCCATCGAGGGCGTCCGCCAGAACCAGCTCGTCGGCTACGGTATCGTGGTCGGCCTCAACGGCACCGGCGACACGCTCAACAACATCCCGTTCACCAAGCAGTCGCTGCAGGCGATGCTGGAGCGGCTGGGCGTCAACACGCGGGGCGCCACAATGCGCACCCAGAACCTCGCCGCCGTGATGGTGACGGCGAGCCTCCCGCCGTTCGCCGCGCAGGGCACCCGCATCGACGTGACCGTCTCGTCGCTCGGCGATGCCAAGTCCCTCCAGGGCGGCACGCTGCTGGTGACGCCGCTGCTCGGCGCCGACGGCGAGGTCTATGCCCTGGCGCAGGGCTCGGTGGCGATCGCCGGGTTCTCCGCCGAGGGCGACGCCGCCAAGATCACCCGGGGCGTGCCGACCAACGGCCGCATCTCCAACGGCGCCAATATCGAGCGCGAGATCGCGTTCAAGCTGAACGACGCGCATGCTTTGCGCCTGTCCCTGCGCAACCCCGACTTCACCACCTCCAAGCGGGTCGCGGCAGCAATCAACGACTTCATGGGCGCCGACACGGCCGAGCCGACCGATCCGGCGACCGTCACGATCCAGATCCCGGCTAAGTACAACGGCAACATGATCCGCCTGATCACCGAGGTGGAACAGTTGAAGGTCGAGCCGGACCAGACCGCCCGGGTGGTGGTCGACGAGCGCTCCGGCATCATCGTGATGGGCCGCGACGTGCGCGTCTCCACGGTGGCGATCGCCCAGGGCAACCTCACGGTCACGATCAGCGAGCAGCCGCAGGTCAGCCAGCCGGCGCCCCTGTCGAACGGACGCACCACCGTGGTGCCGCGCACCAGCGTGAAGGTCGATACCGGCGACGGCAACAAGCTGGCCCTGGTCAAGGAGGGCGTGAGCCTGCGCGAGCTGGTCGACGGGCTCAATGCCCTGGGCGTCGGCCCCCGCGACCTGATCTCGATCCTCCAGGCGATCAAGACCGCCGGGGCGCTCCAGGCCGATATCGAACTGATGTGATTGTCGCGTGCATCGTCCCGAAAGGCGGTTGCCGGCTTTCGGGACGATGCCCCAGGAAGGACAGGAGGGCCAAATCATGCTGCCACTCGCCACCATCGCGGCCAATGCCGCCGCCAGCGTCGGGAACGCCATCGCGGGCAGCGTGTCCGAGGGCATCCTCAAGACCGCCAACACGGCCAAGGCGCACAAGACCGCCACCGAGTTCGAGTCGATGTTCCTGGAGAACAGCCTCGACCGGATGACCCAGTCGGACGGGACCGAAGGCCCGCTCGGCGAGAACGGCACCGGCGGCGGCGTCTACCGCTCGATGCTGACCAAGGAATACGCGGGACAGATCGTGAAGAGCGGCGGTGTCGGCATCGCCGATTCGGTGTTCCGTGAGATCATGAAGATGCAGGGCGCGACCATCAATGGAGCCGGCAATGCAAAGGGCTGAGCCGCTGCGCGTCGGCGACCGGATCACTGCGGAGGCGCTGGTCGGGGGCGTGCTGGCCAACATGGCCGCGCTCGAGGCGGTGCTGGCCGAGGAAGCCGCCCATGTCCGGGCCGGGCGTCTGCGCGAGGGCCTGGCCGCGGCCGAGCCCAAGGCCGCCCTGGCGGCCGCCTACATGCAGGGCCTCGAAGTCGCCAAGGCGAATGCCGTGGCGCTGAAGCGCTTCAACCCGGACGGCGTCGAGACCCTGCGGGCCGCCCATCGCCGCTTCACCGTCGCCGTGGAGGCGAACCAATCGGTCCTCGACAGCGCGAAATCCGTCTCGGAGGGGCTGATCAAATCGCTGGCGGAGGAGATCGGCCGGGCGCAGATGCCGTCGGGTTATGGTCGGCAGGCCCCGGCCCCCTCCCCATACGGCCGCGGCGTGCGCAGCGGGCCGCTGGTGCTGTCACGGAATCTTTGACGGCCGCGTCAGCGCCGGCCGTTGCCGATCCGCACGAAGGTCCGCACCTCGCCGAGATCCGTATCCGCGCGGTTGTCGATCGCGAGGCGCCCGGTGACGGCGGGCGTGCCCGATGCGCCGATCCCATGGCCGGTCCGCAAATCCGCGCCCGCGGCGACGCGGCCGGAGACACGGATACAGCTCGCACTGCCCGGCAGGCGCACGAAGCCGGGGCCATTCGACGGGCACGGCATCACGGACGGCGTGATCTGAGCTTTTTCGAGGTCTCGGGCCTCGGCAGGGCCAAGACCAAGGGCCGCGGTCGCGAGAACCAGGGCGGTCAGCGGCAGATGCAGCATCTCAGGCGGCCCGCCGCGAGAGGTCCCGGTACGGCAGATCGATGTAGTGCTCGACTTCGCCGATGACGCCGTCGAGGTCGGGCTCCAGACACTGCAGCCGCGCGAGGTCGCGCAGCAGGATATCGAGGGCGATGGCGCGGTCGTCGGGCTGGCCATGATTGTCGAGAGAGGCGTCGATCGCCGGCTCGGCCATCACGATCGCGCCGATCTGCGCCGCGGAGCCGAGGCGGCGGACCGCGCGGACGGGTTCGGACAGCGCCATGCGGACCTCTCCTCGATCGGGCGATCGCGCCGAACGCCACCCGCGCTTCACTGCGGGAAAGCGGCGAGACTATGGTCGCGGTGCAGGAAGAGGGACGTTTGCCCTACGGAGAGGCGTCAGCTGATGTAATTGACCAGCGAGAGCTTCGAGAGCGAGGCCGTGACCGAGTAGCTGGCCTGGAGCCGGTTCTGGACGTCGAGCAGCTTGGCGACGACTTCTTCGGTCGGTGCCTGTTCGATTCCGTCGAGGGTATTCTGGACCGTGGTCTGGGTGGCGGTGTTGGTCGTGGCGGCATTCGAGAGCCGCGTCGAGGCGACGCTCAGCTGCGTGACGGTGTCCTGGACGCTGGGATTGGTCTGGTCGGCTGACGACAGCAGCGTCCCGGCCTTGTCGACCACCGTCTGGTAGGTCGCGCTGGTGTTGGCGTCGCTCGTCGTCGGCAGCGCGAACGCCATGGTCGCCAGGCCGGCGAGCACGTTCTGGATCGTCGGGTCGTTGGCGCGCGCGCCGGTGCCGACCTTGCCCGTAGCGCTGACCTGGACCGATTGCGTGTCGAGCGCGGAGGTCGGCACGGCCTTGGTTGGATCCGCCGGCGTCGTGTAGGTGTTCTCGCCCTGGTACCAGAGCACCGTGTTGGTCGCTGTCGCGGGCGTGTAGCCGACCGGGTTCTTGTTCGCATCGTAGGTAATGCGCTGGGGCATGATGCCGGTCCCGTTCGGGCCGCCCTTCGCCGAGCCGGTAAAGAAGTCCTGTGTGACAGAAGCGGTGGCGTTCACCGCCAGGGTGCTGGTGGCCGCGCCCTTGAGGGCGTTGGTCAGCGTCGCGGACAAGTTCTTCATCGTATCGGTGACGCTCGCCCCAATGGCGAAGTTGGTGGTCGAGGTCGAATCCGCGCTGGTGGCCGCGGTCAGCGTCACGGTCGTCGAGGTGCCGTCCGGCATCTTCAGCGCGAAGCTGACGCTGTCGCCGGCGGCGGGCTGGGCCGACAGGCCCACGTTGAGCGAGGCCGGGCCGGTGCCGGTGACGGAGGCGTTGAGCGCCGTTCCGGTGGTGGTCGGAGTGCCGGTCAGGGTGAAGCCGAACTTGCCGCGGGTCGCGGAGTTGGTCTCGTCGGTCACCTGGACGGAGGTAGCGCTGGGCGAGCTCTGCGTCAGCCGGCCGTTGCCGCCCGAGCCCAGCTCCGCGGTGACACGCTCGTTGATGAGTGAGGTGAGGCCGGCAAGCTTGTTGCCCTGGCTGTCGGTCGTGCCGTTGAGGATCGTGTCGGAATCGAGCACCGGCTGGGTCGTGGCGTCGCGGCCGCCGAACAGGTAGCTGCCCGCCGCCGACTGGTTGAGCGTGTCGAGGGTCGTCTGCAGGTTGGCGAGCGCGATCGAGCGGCCCGCGGTGGTGTTGGCCGCCACGCTCTGCAGGCCGTTGTTCAGGGCGGTGCGGGCGTCGGTGCCCAGCTTTGCGACCTGGGTCAGGCTGGTGACCGCGAGGTCGGTCCGGGTCTGGGCGGCGGTGATGCCGGCGCCGTAGCCGTCGAGCGCACTCAAGGTCGCCTGGGCGGCGAGCGCCGTGGAGCGCCCGGTGCCGAGGCCGCCATAGGTCTGCGAGACCTTGCCGCTGGAGAGCTGGTTCGACAGGTCGTTCAGCTGATTCTTCAGCGTGAGCAGCTGCGAGGTGTTCCGGTTGGCGACGTAGGAACCGGCCGCGAAGGGTGAGATCGTCGTCATGGTCAGATCTGCAGCAGCTGGTTGAGCATGTCGCGGGCGGCGGTCAGCACCCGGGCATTGGCGCCGTAAGCCGTCTGCAGGGCGATCAGGTTCGACATTTCCTGGTCGATATTGACCCCCGCTCCCGCGGAGAACCGGCTCTGCGCGGTCGAGAGCGCGGTCTGCTGGGTATCGTTGAGCGATGACGCGTTCGAGGCTGCGGCCCCCTGCGAGGCGATCACGTCCTGGGCGAAACCGACGACGCTCGCCTGGTAGGGCGCCGAGACGCCGCCGATTCCGCTCGACGACGAGAACGTCTGCTGGGTCGAGGTCAGGGCCGCGAAGATCGCCTGCGCCCGACCGCCCGAGGCGCTCGTATCCGTGGCGCTCGATGCGGTCAGCGCCGAGGTGTTGCCGGAGACCGCCGGATTGACCGCGATCCGCTGCGCGAAGCCGGTGAGCTGTGAGCCGCTGTCGAGTGAGCCGGTGAACAGCTGGGTGACGGGCGGCGGCGCAGCGGAGACATCGGTGAACAGAGCGATCTGCGGGTAGCCCGTGGTCAGATCGCTCGGCGATGTCGGCAGGGTGATGTTGGCGCTGGCGCCCGAAACCTTGTCGGTGCTGGCAGGCGCCGGCCCGATCGTGACCGACGCCCCGGTGCCGGTGGCCGTGAGGTTCGGGACATTTTTGATGCCGGCCGCCGTCGCCCGGGTGTTGAGCGCCGCCAGGGCGGTCGCAATCGCGCTGGCGTAGGTCGAGGGACCGCCGGAGATGTCAAAGGTCTGCGCGAGCCCGCTGGCATCGTCGGTCTGGCTCGGATCGACCCCGGTGGTCGCCTTGTTCGAGGCGATCAGCGTGACGTTGCGGACCGAGCCGTCCGCGGCCGTGACCGGGATCGTGAGGCTGTTGCCGGCCTGGATGCCCGTGAGGTCGATCGCCGCCGACGAACCGGTCACCGTGCCGGTCACGGACTTGTCGGTGAGCGCGCTGGCGAGCCCGCCTGCAAGGTCGTCGAGCTGACGCTGGGCCTGAGGCAGGGTCTGGTCGCGCAATTCGATCCCGGCGGCGAGGCTCCCCGACCGGATGGCACCGGGGGCCCCGAGATCGATCTTGCCGCCGCCCGGCAGCGTCGCCGTGATGGTGCCGACCGTCCGTTTCGTCGGGTCCGTCGAGTAGCTCGAATTGGCGCTCAGCGTCCCGTGCCCGTCGAAACTCAGCGTCGCGGCATTGCCGCGATCGACCAGGGTCACGCCCGACTGGGTCAGCACCGAGACGGTGCCGTCGCGCTGCGGGACGGTCTGGACGTCCATGTAGTTCGAGAGCGTGTTGATCACCTGGTCGCGCTGGTCCTGGAGATCGGCCAGGGACGAGGCGTCGGTGGTGTTCTGGATCTTGGCGTTCAGGCTCGCGACGTTGGACAGCAGGGTGCTGGCCGATTGCGTGTCGGTGCCGAGCTGCGCCTCGACCCCGGTGCGCAGGTTCTGCACCGAGGCGGCTGCGCCGTTGATCTGGCTGGCCAGCGACGAGGCGTTGCTCAGCACCGTGGTGCGGGCGGCCGCCGAGGTCGGGTTGGCGGACAGCTCCTGCAGCGATTCGGTGAAGGTGTTCAGCGTGCCGTCGAGCGACGCCGAGCTGCCGGGCGTCCCGTACAGCGTGTCGAGCTGGGACGCGATGCCGGCCTTCGTGCTGGTATAGGCGGCCCCCGAGGTCTCGAGCCGCAGCTGCTTCAGCGCGGCGGCATCGAAGCTGCGGGTGATCGTCCCGGTGGCGACACCGGAATTGTTGGTCCCGGTGGCGACCGTCGAGAGCGTCCGCTTGACGTAGCCGGCCGTGCCCGCATTGGCGACGTTCTGCGAGACGAGGTTGATCGCCGCCTGCGTGGCCGCAAGCCCGGCGGTCGCGGTGGAAAGCGCGTTCAGCGACATCTCACGGCCTCCGCGGTTCGGATCGCGCCCTCACTCAGCGGATCACGTTGAGCAGGTCGGACATCATCGTCTGGGCCGTCGACATGACCCGTGTATTCGCAGAGTAGGCCTGCTGGGTTACGATCATCTTAGAGAACTCGGTGGCAATGTCGGTATTCGACTGCTCCGTGCTGGCGCCCGTGATCGTGCTGCCGTTCAGCCCGACGAGGGCCGGCCCGGAATCGGCGGTCTGGAGGTAGTTGCCGTTCGAATCGGCCTTCAGCCCGTCGGGATTGGCGAACTGGGCGATCCCGACGGTGGCGAGCCCCAGCACCGAACCGTTCGAGAACGTGCCGTTGATCTTGCCGTCCTCGCCAATCGCGACGCTGGTCAGCGTACCGGCGCTGTTGCCGTTCTGGCTCAGCGTGTTCGTGGTCACGGCACCGGACGTGTCGGCATATTGGGTCAGGCCGGCGGTGCCGACATTCATGGTCATGTTCGAGAAGGTGTAGTCGCCCACCGTCACGTTGCCGAGCGAGACCGGGCTCGTAGCGGGCGACGTGAGCTTGCCGGTCGAGTCGAAGGTGAACGCGGTCCCGACATTCTGCCAGGCCGTGGAATTCGCCGAAGCCGAGGGATTGGAGGCGTAATAGAGATTCCAGACGGCCGGCTGCGACGGCGTCGTGGTGGCATCCTGCACCTTCGCCCAGCGCGTGCTCAAGGTGACCGGCGCGCCGGTCTGCGTGTAGGCTGTGAGGGACGGTCCCGCGACGCTGTTGTTCACGAAGGTCCCGGCCCCCGTCGAGGGCACCGAGACGCCGGTCTGGCCGGTCCCGCTCAGGACCACGGCCGCCGGAAGCTGGTTGTAGACGTCGGAGCCCGACGTGGTCGACGCGGTGGTGGCCGGCGTCGCCGGAAGGTTGGCCGCATAGGTGATCGAGGTCGTGGGCTGGGCCGGAAGCGATGTGTTCCCGATCTTGAGCAGCCCGGTGCTGGTCGCCTGGCCGGTGACCGGGTCGAGATTCGTGCCGGTCAGGTAGCCGCCGGCGCCGTTGACCAGGTAGCCGTCCTTGTCTTGCGAAAAGTCGCCCCGGCGGGTGTAGACGTTCGTGCCGCTGAAAGTCGCGGCGCCGTTCGAATCGCCGGTCTTCTGCACAACCGTGAAGAAGCCGGTGCCGTTGATCGCCATGTTGGTCGGGACGCTCGACGCCACGACGTTGCCGGCGATCGTGTTGGTGAGCTGCGACTGGGCCAGGACCGAGCCGGAAACCTCGCGCTTCGGCGTGGTCTCGGACATCATGTCGACGAAGCTGGTGTCGATCCGCTTGAATCCGGTCGTCTGCGAGTTCGCGATGTTCCCGGAGATGTTGCTGATGGCGTAGGACTGCGCCTGCAGTCCGGAGACCGAGGTCTGCAGGGCGGTAAAAAGATCCATGGCATGCGATCCCGATACGCGCCGCAATGGCCCGCAGGATCCAGCGAGCGCAACCGTCGTGCCAGAGCTAAGTCTTTGCCGGATAAGGCTTGGAGCGCAGTGGGCTCGGCAACGCTGACCGGCCGGAGATGCCGACCCGGCAATTTCTGCCGGACCGGAAACCACGCCGATGTGAACGGGTGGGGTCTGTGCGTTTACGGGGCGTTATCCGGCTCGCGCGAGGATGGCAGGCGGACTAAGCTGGGCTGGGCGCGTCCTGCCCGAACACGCTGAAGCGGAACGGATTGCGGATCTCGAGGTCATGCGGGCGAAACGGACGAGCCTCGTCCACATCATCTACTTCTCGCGCCTCAATCTGTCGTCGGACCCCGCGAAGCGGTCGGAGCAGATCGCCGAGATCGGCCGGGTCGCACAGAAGAAGAACGAGTTCTCGGTGATCACGAGCTTCCTGATCATCGAGGGCAACTTCGCCTGCCAGGTGATCGAGGGCGAGCGCTCGTCGGTGCACGAGACCTTCGACCGGGTCAGCGCCGACCAGCGCCACCGCGACGTCCAGATCAACGAGTGGCGGGAGATCGCCAAGCGCGAATTCGTCCACTCCTTCAAGAGCGCCCAGCGCAGTGCGGCGAATGACGGCCTGTTCGCCAAGGCCAACCTTCTGCCGATGCTCCAGCGCGGGACTCCGAAGGCGACGGCGATCCACGGGCTCTGCCTGGCGCTCCAGAACGACGCGATGTCCCGCCAGGGCATCGATCACCTCTTCATCTGAGCGCAACGATGCCCGAGAGCGATACGCCCCCGATCCTCATCGTCGACGACCAGGAGAAGCTCCTGCGTCTCGAGGTGATGCTGATGACCCGGATCGGCTTCCCCGACGTCGAGGGGGTCACCACGGCCGCCGAGGCCCTGGAGCGGCTGCGCACGCGCCGCTACGCCCTGGTGATCTCCGACCTGACCATGGAGCCGATGGACGGGCTGAGCCTGCTGCGCGAGATCCGCGCCGACGACGCGCTGATGAACACGCCGTTCATGCTGACCGAATCGTCCTTCGACTTCGAGGACATCAACCTCGCCCACCAGGCCGGGGCGGACGCCTTCATCCTCAAGCCGTTCGACATGGCGGTGCTGAAAAGCAAGCTGAAGCAGGTGCTCAACCGCAAGCCGCGCAAGCGCGACGCCCCGATCGCGGCGGAATCGACGCTGACGGCGGATTTCCCGATGCTGGGGAAGTTTTGAGGAGCGCGGCGTCTCCAACCCAGATCCCCTCATCCTTGTAAGTCAGTCGGCGTCCGATCTGGTAAGGTCGGATCCGCGGCGACGGGCAGGACCCCGGCTCATCCTGGGGCACTGAAGCCCGCACCTCAGCTTGGGAGCCTGCCCGTTCCTTCCACGACCCCGGAC
>NZ_JAKSYL010000168.1 GCF_022829515.1 Methylobacterium sp. J-048 | reverse complement strand
GTTCGATCGCGAGAATGACCGCGCCCTGCAGCAGCTGAAGGCTCAACGCGGAAGAGCCTGACCGACGACAGCTAGCCTCTTGCCTGCAACAAGACCGGTTCTTCCCGGCAGTGCGCCCGAGGCGTTCGCGACACCGCAAGGCGTGCGGCGGGCATGCACGTGACGACAGGCTCTCCCCGTTCCAGTTCCCCGCAGAGAGACTGTGAAGCCTTGGCCGGGCAGTCGGCTGAGGGTCGGCGCGGCGGCGGGACTGGAGACCGCAAGTGCGGGCACATGGCCAGGATAAGCTAGAGGATAAGGCTGCGGCCGAAGTCTGTCTCACACTGCCACCGATCATCGCCTTGATACGGGAAGCGCGGGCCGATCCGTCGATGCACTCGATACCGCCACCGGCATTCAGGGTGTGGAGGCAGTTGCCTGGCCAGGCCGGACCGGGTGTGATCCGGCTGACGATGGTCTGCGCG
>NZ_JAKSYL010000166.1 GCF_022829515.1 Methylobacterium sp. J-048 | reverse complement strand
CTGTATTCCCTCCGCATCCAACCGTGGCATGCCAAGCCTTAAGCGATCGTTACCTCGACGGATGACCGTGCCTTCCTCGTTATCGGACAACCGAAACGGTATCGTTGCCGATATTTCCAAAACAGATGGCTTCGATCTTGGTCTTCAACGTTATGATAGTAAAAGGTTTGACGATATAGTTGTCTACGCCCGCTCTCTTTGCCGCTAGTACATTTTTGATTTTAGACTCAGCAGTGATCATAAGGAACGGGGTAGACCACAAGGTCTCGTCAGAACGTACATGCTGCAGCAATTCGTAGCCAGTCATTGGCTGCATGTTCCAATCGGAGATCACAAGTCCGTATTTGCGATTTCTCAGGCGAGTAAGCGCAGTTGTGCCGTCAGATGCGTCGTCGATCTCTGAAAAACCGAGTTGCTTCAATAAATTTCGGATGATGCGTACCATCGTCTGTGCGTCATCGACGACGAGGATCGGCATACTCAAGTCAAGGAACATATGCGACCTGCTTATCTGTAATATTTTTGGATGAGGGGTAAAATCTATTCGAATCCGCTGATGACATACTTATCCGCGTCACAGGTAGGGCGGGCCAGCCGGTCTAAGCTTAGTAGAGCGCCATTATCGTTGTCGGCGATTGCCAAGAACGCGGATCTGCGCCCCGCGAGAACCCAAAAATCCCCTATATTGATGGCGTGGGCCAGGGCTGCCGTGCGACTTTCGATCTTGTCGATGGGAACCATAGACCAGAGATCCACAGTTCCCATCGTCGCCTTACGCCGCACGCACGGTAGCCAAGAAGCGTCCAACCTCGGCCGCGAGGTGCTCGGACTGGCGCGACAGCTCAGAGGACGCCCCAAGCACCTGGCTCGCGGCCGCACCCGTCTCCTCGGCTGCACCGGCCACGCCTGAGATGTTGCTGGTCACCTCACCGGTGCC
>NZ_JAKSYL010000164.1 GCF_022829515.1 Methylobacterium sp. J-048 | reverse complement strand
GGCCCGCTGCAACGTCGTCGGCGCCATCGGCATCGTCGAGAACATGCCGGACGGCGGCTCCTACCGCCCCTCCGACATCATCACCTCCATGTCCGGCCAGACCATCGAGGTGATCAACACCGACGCGGAAGGCCGCCTCGTGCTGGCCGACGTGATCACGCACATCGTCCGCAGCGCCAAGCCGAAGGCGATCGTCGATCTCGCGACCCTGACCGGGGCGATCATCGTGGCGCTCGGCCAGGACATCGCCGGCATGTTCTCCAACGACGACGGGCTCGCCGCCAACATCAACGCGGCCGGCGAAGCGACCGGCGAGAAGGTCTGGCGGATGCCGCTGATCCCCGCCTACGACAAGGCGATCGACTCCAAGTTCGCCGACATGAAGAACACCGGCGGCCGCCACGGCGGTGCCGCCACCGCGGCCTCGTTCATCAAGCGGTACGTCGAGGAGGTGCCGTGGGCGCATCTCGACATCGCGGGCGTGGCGATGTCGTCGAACGCCAGCGAGATCAACCGCTCCTGGGGCGCCGGCTGGGGCGTGCGCCTGCTCGACCGGCTGGTGCGGGACCATTACGAGGCGCGGTGAGGCGTCCCGCGGGCGCGACGATACCGCGCCCGCGGGACGCGGCAGGATCGGCTTAGGCCTGATCCAGGCTCTCCAACCCAACCCCCCTCATCCTGAGGTGGCGACGCGCAGCGGTGCCCTCGAAGGAGCCCTCCAGGAATCTGTAGCTGGCTGGAGGGCTCCTTCGAGGCTCGCTTCGCTCACGCCTCAGGATGAGGGGGTTGGGTTGGAGGACCACCGATCAAGCGTCGTGGAGCGGAGCCGTCGCACGTGACCGGACTCATGTGTCTGTGATGGCTTCAAAAAACGCCCTCCTTGCCGCGACCCCGATCCTGGCCATGCTCGCGGCGCTGGCGCTGGTGGCCGTCACCGGCCTCAGCCAGCGCTCGGGCGTGCCGGAGGCGTTCGAGCCCTGGATCTACGGCTATTTCATCGCCCGCTATCCGCTCTTCGCCTTCGCGCTGGTCTACGGGATCGCGCATCTCGTGACGGTGGCGGCGGGTCCTGGACCGGCCTCCGCGCTCCGTAGAATCCTGTTCGCGACGGCCGGCGCAGCGTCCCTCGCGCTGGTCGGGCTCTATCCGACTTTCGGCGGCCTGATCCTGCGCGGCGGGTTCGCCACCGGCGGGATGGCGTTCCTGACCCACCAGCCCCTGTGGCTGGCCTACGGGCTCGGCGCCGGCGTCGCGGCGGCAATCTTCGGCGGCATTCTCGGCCTGTTCGCGATCGCCGCCAGCCGGCCCCTGCGCCCGAGCCTCCGGCGAATCGGAGCTGGCCTGCTGGCCTTCCTGGCCCTCTGGTTCGGCGCCTGCGTGATCGGGCTGTCCGGGGATCTCGGCCTCGGATCCTGGCCGCTTCGGGCCTTCCGCCCCGCGGAAGCCGGCCTTGCCGCGCTGCTGCTGATCATCGCGGCCCTGCCGCACGCCGCGCTCACGACAGTGAGCCGGCTTCGTCCAGGCGCCTGAAAGCACCGCCTTGCTAGTGGTCGCCCCTTCGCCCAAAGTCGGGCGGTTCTGCGTAGGGACGGGATTCGGCCAGTGAGAGCCGTGCCCGCGGGAGACGACGCGATGCGGGAGGCCAGCGTGATCGATCAGGGTACGGCGGCACGCCGGCTCGGATCCGAGGCGGATCCCGCCTTCGCGACTCTGTCGCCGCGCCCGTGGCTCGCCTCCTACCCGCCCGGGATTCCGGCCGAGATCGACGTGGAGACTCTCGGTACCCTGGTCGACCTGTTCGAGACCAGCGTCACCGCCTTCGCCGACCGCCCGGCGATGCTGTGCTTCGGCTCGACCATGACCTATGCGAGCATGGGCAAGCAGGCGCGCGCACTCGCCGCCTGGCTGCGCGCACAGGGCCTCGCCAAGGGCGACCGCGTCGCGATCATGCTGCCGAACGTGCCGGCCTACGCGGTGGCACTGTTCGGCGTGCTCTCGGCCGGCGGGACGGTGGTCAACGTCAACCCGCTCTACACGCCCCGGGAATTTTCTCAGCAGATCAACGATTCGGGCGCCCGCTTCCTGATCGTGCTGGAGAATTTCGGCCCGACCGTCGCGGGGGCGCTGGCCGATGTCGCGCTGGAGCGCGTCCTCTTGGTCGGCCCGGGCGACGGGCTCGGGCTGAAGGGCCACGTGATCAACCTCGCCAGCCGCCACGTGCGCAAGGCCGTGCCGCCGTTCCAGTTGCCAGATGGATTGGCGCTGCCGTTCACGACGGCTTTGCGCCGGGGCAGCGGCATGCCGCACGTCTCCGTGCCGGTCGGTCCGGAGGATCTGGCGTTCCTGCAATATACCGGCGGCACCACGGGCGTCGCCAAGGCGGCGATGCTGAGCCACCGCAACGTCATGGCCAATGTCGAGCAGTCGCAGCTGTTCTTCAATTCGAAGGATCCGAGCATCCTGCGCTGCGCCGTCACGGCGCTGCCGCTCTATCATATCTTCGCGCTGACGGCCTGCTTCTTCCAGTTCATGCGCAACGGCGGATCGTGCCTGCTGATCCCCAATCCGCGCGACTGCGACGGCATGGTGAAGACCTTGAGCCGCCACCGGTTCACGCACCTGATGGGCGTGAACACGCTGTTCAACGTGCTGATCAACCACCCGAAGATCCACACGGTCGACTTCTCCCACCTCGATTTCGTCGTCGGCGGCGGGACGGCGGTCCAGCGGCCGGTGGCGGAGCGCTGGAAGGCGCTCACCGGCAACACGATCCTGGAAGGCTACGGCCTGTCGGAGACATCCCCGGTGGTGAGCGCCAACCCGCCAGGCATGAAGGAATTCTCCGGAACGATCGGCTTCCCGTTCCCGTCCACCGAGGTCTCGATCCGCGACGCCGCCGGCAAGCCGGTGCCGCGGGGCGAGCCCGGCGAGATCTGCGTGCGCGGCCCCCAGGTGATGCGCGGCTACTGGAACAAGCCGGAGGAGACCGCACGGGCGATGACGCCGGACGGCTTCTTCCGCACCGGCGACGTCGCCGTGATGGAGCCGGACGGCCAGATCAAGATCGTCGACCGGATGAAGGACATGATCCTCGTCTCCGGGTTCAACGTCTACCCGAACGAGGTCGAGGAGGTGCTGGCCGCCCATCCGGGGGTGCTGGAATGCGCCGTGGTCGGCGCGCCCAGCGAGGAGACCGGCGAGATGGTCGTGGCCCACGTGGTCATGAAGGATCCGGCCGTCTCGACCGACGCCCTGCGGGCGCATGCCCGCACCCAGCTCACCGGCTACAAGGTGCCCCGCCGGGTCGTGCTGCACGACGCGCTGCCCAAGACCAATGTCGGCAAGGTGCTGCGCCGGGTCCTGCGCGACGAGACGCCCCACGGCTGAGCCGGATTCGTCCGCGACGCATCGTCATCACGCCTACGTGTAACCGCCTATCTCCGATCGCCGAATGGTGAGGCTGCGGCGGTTGCACCCCTGTCGGTACCGACCGATCTGTGGGCTGTTCGCGCGGGACAGGCGAGGAGAAGCGATGTTGATCCGGAGCAGGCGCGGGTGGGAGATCCCGGAGAGTCAGGCCACGCCCGAGGCCGTCTTCCTGAACCGGCGGGCATTGATCGGTGCCGCCGCCGGGCTGGCTGCCGGCTCCGTGATGGGCGGCCGTTCCGCCTTCGCCGCCCCCGGTGACGCGTCGCTCTATCCAGCGCCGCGCAACCCCGCCTACACCCTCGACCGGCCGCTGACCCCGGAGCGGTTCAGCGCCGACTACAACAACTTCTACGAATTCGGCACGTCCAAGACGGTGCTGCCGGCTGCGAACGCACTCAAGACGCAGCCCTGGACCGTGAAGATCGACGGCCTCGTGGAGAAGCCGTTCGAGATCGGCGTCGACGACCTGATCCGGAAAGTCGGCCTCGAGGAGCGGTTCTACCGCCACCGCTGCGTCGAGGCGTGGTCCATGTCGGTGCCGTGGACGGGATTCCCGCTGTCCAAGCTGGTGGCGCTCGCCAAGCCGACTTCGGGCGCGAAGTACATCCGCTTCGAGACCTTCATGGACAAGGCGATGGCGCCGGGCCAGCGCGCGTTCTTCTATCCCTGGCCCTACACCGAGGGGCTGACCCTGGCCGAGGCCGGCAACGACCTCGCCTTCGTGGTGACCGGTGTCTACGGCAAGCCGCTGCCCAACCAGTTCGGCGCGCCGATCCGCGTCGCGGTGCCGTGGAAATACGGGTTCAAGTCGGCGAAGTCGCTGGTGAAGATCTCGTTCACCGCCGACCGCCCAAAGACCTTCTGGGAGGGGCTGCAGGCCTCGGAGTACGGCTTCTGGGCCAACGTGAACCCGGCGGTGTCGCACCCGCGCTGGAGCCAGGCGTCCGAGCGCGTGCTGGGCACCGACGAGCGGGTGCCGACGCTGATCTACAACGGCTACGGCGAGCAGGTCGCGGGGCTGTACAAGGGCTTGGAGGGCGAGCGGCTGTTCGTCTGACCAAACCACGGGATCCCAAAGGGCCTGCGGCCCTTTGGCGGGGTTCGGGGGCGGAGCCCCTGAAAGATCTGCAGGGCTCTGCCCTGCACCCGCAAAAGGTCGAAGACCTTTTGAAACCGGACCTTTCGCGGACAGCGGTCGGTCAGTAGGTCCAGCGCTGGGCCTTGGAGACCAGGAAGTCGCGGAACGCCTGCACCCGGGCGACCGAGCGCATCTCCTCG
>NZ_JAKSYL010000221.1 GCF_022829515.1 Methylobacterium sp. J-048 | reverse complement strand
GCGTTCCGGATGCCGTTCGGCCCGCTGACCTTCAACGAGCGTGTGATCCTCTGACGACAGACGATGGATAGGCGATGGGCGAGCTTCTGCTGATCACCGACGACATCCATCGCGGCCGACGTCTGGCCCGCGATCTCGGCGGGTTCGGTTCATGCCGGATCCACGATCTTTACGACGAGACGACGCCGTCCCGCGGCGCCGGCCTGATCGTCAGCGATGTGGAGGGCCTGAACTCTGAGGCGCTCGTGCTCATGCGCCGCATCCTGGAGCGGGTGCGCGACGAGGGCATACCGTATCTCTTCCTCGTCCATGGCAACGTCGCCCGCGCCGAAGCCCAAGCCCGGATCCTGGGCGCGTCCGCCACGCTCCCCGCTAACGCCGCGGCGCGGCTCGTGACCGATAAGCTCGCCCAGATCAGCGGACAAATTGACTCGGGCGAGACAGTGGAACGGCAGGCAGTCCGAGCCAGACAGTTCTTCGCGGAGGCGTTCTTCTCGGGCCGAGCGATCACCATCGCGGTAGCCGACACCGGCACAGAGCTGATCGTCCAGGTCATCCGGGACGTCGGCATCCACGATTGGGTGCGGGCGGTCCAGCGCTTCGACGATGTCACCCACCAGCACTGCCTGCTCGTAGCCGGCCTCGCCGCCGCGTTCTCCGGTACCCTCGGTCTCGCTGCCGCCGACCGCCACCGACTCGCAAAAGCTGCCCTGCTCCACGACGTCGGCAAGACGAAGATCCCAACTGCCATCCTGAACAAGCCGGGCAAGCTCGACCCGGCCGAGATGGCGGTGATGCGTACCCATCCGGCAGAGGGGTACGCTATACTCGCCGGCGGTGGCTTCGACGCGTCCCTGCTCTCGGTCGTGCGCTCGCACCACGAGATGCTCGACGGCTCGGGCTACCCGGACGGGCTGAGGGGAGCCGAGATCCCCGACCTGGTCCGACTGGTGACGATCTGTGACATCCACGCGGCGCTGATCGAGCATCGGCCGTACAAGGCTGCGATGGACGCGGCGCAGGCCTACGCCATTCTGGACGGTATGGCGGGGCGGCTCGACGCGGATCTTGTGCGCGCATTCCGGCCCGTGGCGGTGGCATTCGATCCCGCCGCGAAGAACCTGGTCCATTCGGGCTGATAACGTTCTGGGAGAATAACTCGGGCTACTGCACGTGAAGGGTGAGCTTCATCTTTGGGTGGATGCCGCACTCGATCACGAAGTCGCCGGGCTCCTTGAGGGTCAGCGTCGCCTGCTTGCCGGGTTCCTGGTCGCCGGCGTCGAACGCGAAGCGATCGGCCTCGATGAAGGCGTGGTGCACCGCGCTGTCGTCGCCGTTGACCAAGGTGATGGTGTCGCCCTTACGCAAGAACAGGTCGGTGGGGTCGTAGTGCCGACCCTTCTGCAGCACGATCCGCACGACGCTGAGGAGATCAGCTTTGACGGGTCCGAGCGCCAGCAACGCTGTCAGGAACGCGATAGCTGCGCCGAGGAGAAGCGGTCGGCATAGGTTGTAAATCGCCACGGATGCAACCTGAACAAATCAATCCTTGCAGCCTATATTTAGGCCAAGCCAAATACGCTCGGACTAACGGATGTTGGTGCATCAGTTTAAATCTTCAGGTGGTTCGTATCCAATTTACAGAATAAGTGAAAATTGCGCGTTGGAACTCATGAATTTTTAACCACGGTTGTTCTGGTCTCGACGCCTAACGCGCAGGAACACCAAATAATCCCATTGGCCATGCACCTCAATTTAAACATTCGTGCTTATAAACGTGCTGTTCGCTGTCTCATGGGCTGCCTGGCAGCCTCAATCTAGGGTCCTCGGGCGATGAGCGCTCATCTGCACCACCTCGGCGCGGCACAGCGCAAGGTAGTGCCACGCACGATCCGATTGGATCCGAGTGCTGCGTCGCTTCATACCTGGGGCCGGTATCTCGACGTGATCCGGCACGGTCTATTGATGATCGATACCTCCGGGCGGGCCGTTATCTGTACCGACCGAGCTGATCGCCTCCACTACAATATGAATATTGAGCGGACCGGCAAGATATCGTCACGGCAACTGCTTCTCGCCCTGTGCACGGGAACTTCGCAATCGCGTCAAGACATCTTCGAGGCCCTGCGAGGCGCACGCGACCTCCAAACCTCCGCGACGTTCGTGGTGGCGGGCCAGTAACACACGCTGCAGATCGAGATCCTTTCTGTCGTGGATCAAGGTTGGGTCGCAACAGTGGAGTATGTCAGCCCCCGCAAGGAAAGGGACTCAAACTGCCGCGGGTGGCCCCGGCCCGGCACCC
>NZ_JAKSYL010000146.1 GCF_022829515.1 Methylobacterium sp. J-048 | reverse complement strand
GCTCTCGCGCGCGAGCTCCGCGCGGGCGGCGGGCGTCCACATCAAGGTTCCTGGGTGAGCGTCAGACACTCTCCCAACGCCCGCCATGCTCGCCGCTCACCCAACCGATAAACTGTTTAGCCCGTTATGAAACGGGGTCTAAGAACGCCGATGCGTTCGCCCATGCGCTCGAAGTCGGCGAAGACCGTATCCCGGCCGATCTCGCGGTCTATGTCTTCGAGACAGCTGTACGCGCCGTGGTCCATGATCCACCGCGCCCGCGCCAGGGCGTCTTTAACCGACGTTGCTCGGCTGCTGAGCGCGTGTTTCAGCACCAGCCCGCGCCGTAGCATGACCGCGTCGCCCACGCGGTACTTGTCCCAGCAGACACGCCGCCTCTCCTCTAGCGCGTCCCACGCCTGAACTTCGCGCACCGCCGCTGCAACGTTCCCCGGCCACGGCAGGGCATCCTTGATCGCCTTCAAGGCTTTTCGTCCGATCATATGCGGATCGGCGCCGCGGCCCATGATATCGAACGGCGCCGTCGCCTCCCGCAACAGGCGTTCGTTCGCCGTCTCCTCGAAACGGTGGCGCGCAGCTTCGGCGTCCCTGGCACGCTTGTCGGCCTGCCACTTGGCCCATTTCCCCCTGAAATCCGTTGTGCCGTCAAATGTTGACGCGCCGTCCGCCATTCGGGCCGCAGCCTCGAAAGAGAGCCCGGCCGCTCGCGCCATCTGCTCAGCCATGCGCCTTGCCGTGTCGCGCTCCGGGTCGCCCCCGCCGCCGTGCAGCGTACTGCGGGCACGGGCGAGAACTTTCCTGAAGCGGTCAATGTCGAGTTGTGCGGTTGCGGTGTCCATTTTTGACAGGTGGTCCGGTTTGGCGCTGGCGACAAGTACCCGCGACTAATAACAATCGATCCGATCCAATTTAGATTCATCGAAACTCAATACACCCACTGTGTCATCTTGACTCGAATGTCGACTCACCTCAACCTGATGAACATGAACCTGCACAACAACCTTCCCGACCATGCCGACGACCTCCTGACCGACCTGTTGGCGGAAGCGCTGGACGGCTCCGACCCGATCCGGGTGCGCTACCTGATCGAAATGATCGGCCAGAACCTGGACTCCCGATACGAGTTGCCGGGAGTACCCGACGTGTTGCCGAAGTCCTGATTTTTCGTTCGATTTATTTTGAGCCTCTGAGACCCTGTTTTGCAGCCTTATGGGGTCTCGACTTGCTGTAGAAGTAGCGACCTTATCCGTACATCCAGGCATCGGGGTTGACATTACTGCCAATTCGTGGTATAAGCACGCTACAGTCGATACTCTTCGTCCTGCCGCACCTGCCATCGCAAGATGACGGATTTTTCGGCGTATTAAACCCAGGTATTACCCGCCATGCTCCCGATGAACATCCGGCTCCCCGCCGCGATGATTGAGGCGTTGCGCGCCCAGGCCAAGGATCACAACCTTCCCCTCGCCGCGCACGTTCGATCACAGCTCGCCGCCACCTTAGTCAAGCCGCACAACGTTCTGCGGGGTCCCGCCCGATGACCTCCCGCATGCGCGTTCATCCGCAGGCCCGGCCCGTCGAAGTCCGGTTGCTGATCCCGGCCGAGCAATACGAAGACCTGAAGGCGATCAGCAAAGTCAAAGGACTGGCGGCCTCACAGCTCACCCGCTCGATCATCCTCGAATATCTCAACCGACTTTACGTCCAATCCGCTACCAAGGACTCCACCCCGTGACCGCCCTCGAAACACTCGCCCGCAAGTTGCTCCGGGCCGAGCTTGCCGCCCGCGGTGCCCGAGACCTCGACGCCGCCGAAGCCGCCATCGCCCCGCGTCTGCGGTTCGATCCCGACACCCTTGAACATATCGCGGTGGACGTGATCAGCGCCAAGGCCGGTCACCCGAACGCGGACCTCGACGAATTCCTGGCCGTCACGATGAAGTCGAACCCTGAGTTGTTCGGCGGTCAGTCCGTCGCTCCTGGCAGGGTAGGCCAACCACCCGCTCACAATCCCTTTCTCCCTGGTCCGCGCCAGTCTCTGACAGAGGGCATGCGGATCTTCGCCGCTGACGAAAACCTAGGCCGTGAGCTGATGCGCGACGCGGGCTTCAAGATGGATCTCGACCGATGACACAATTTGCCCCCGGCATGCAGCGTGGCTGGAAAGAGCGCCGCACCAAGGCCGACCGGAACGATTATGACGCTGACGCCCGCGCCGAAGCCCGAGCGATCCGCGCCGCGTATTACGCCGAGCTGGCCGCTGCCGACCGTGCCGCCGTCGCTGCGCAGGAAGCCGCCCTGGTCGCCGCTCGCTGTGAGTGCCCGGTCTGTCGGGATGGTCTTGTAACCCTCGATATGGCTGAACGCGTCGTCCGCGCTTTGGCGAAGCTGCCGGCCGGCTCGCCCGTTGACCAGGATGTACTTCAGGCGCTTCAGGCCGCCATTATCACACACGCCGCCCCGGCCGCCGATCCCGTTGCCGACACGCGCGCTGTGATCACCCCGAAGTCTGAGCCCGTCATCCTGCAGAAGCCCCGCAGGAAGCCCACCGCCGCCGAGATTTATGCGGCCGGGGACGATGGCGTTGCGGAACTGGACGATTAGTCATGCCTTCAGGCGCTTATACTCCAGTCTTCGAGGTGAGAAAGGGCGGCGAGAACATCACCGCGAATTTTCAGAACCGCGCCGTCAGCATTGACGTGGAACTGTGTTCTGGTGACGGCGCCCAGGATACTTGCACGATCGTTGTGGACGACCGTGATTGGCTGATCTCACGCCCCAACGTCGGCGATGCGATCCAAGTTTTGCTCGGCTACCAAGAGGTAGGCACTGCATTTATGGGAACCTTTGAGGTGGACGAGGTTGTATTCTCGTATCCCCCGAAGCAAATCTTGATCCATGGCAATAGTCTCGGCTTCGTCGGTCCGATCAAATCTCAGACCACCCGTAATTTTGAGGGCAAGACGCTCGGCGAGATTATCAAAGACTATGCCGGCAAACTTGGCCTGAGCGCCACCGTGGACTCCGAACTGTCGGGGCTGAAGATCCCGTACCTCAACGCCACCAACTCGCCGATGCATGTGTTTCAGGAATTCGAGAAACTGTACGGCGGGGTTCTGAAAATCTCTGGCGGTCAGCTCACGTTCGGCAAGCGCGACTCAGGGATGACAGCCTCGGGCGAGGAAATGCCCCTCGTTGTCCTGCGGCCTGAGCACATCGCCAACTGCCGGGTCAAGCACGTGAACCGTGGCGAATATTCCAAGACGGTGGCGCGCTACAAGGACCCGACAACCCACACGGAAAAGAGCGTCGAGGCGCAGTCCTCTGTGTCCGATAAGATCGTCCGCGACGAGAACGGTAAGGAGCAATCGACTCCGTTCACGATCACCCAGCTCTTCCCGACCAAAGAGGCCGCCGAGAAGGCCGCCCAGGCGCAGCAGGCCGCCATGGACCGCACGCTCGGCGAAGGCTTGTTCACACTAGCCCGGGGCGACCCGTGGGTCCGAGACGGCAACCGCATCCTGGTCACGGGGACACGCGACGGCATCGACGGATCATACGTTACCGATATCGTCCGGCACTCGTTCTCCCACGACACCGGTCTGACCACCAGTATCAGCACGAAGGCGCCGGGCCAGGGTGAGGCTAATTTCGCAAGCCTGTATGAGGGCAACCCATCCGCCGCGCTTGCTCCGGCGCCGGGTCAGGTGGTCGGTGACGTACTCCCGCAGTCGGTAGACCACGGCAACGCCAACCCTGCGGCTCCCGCGCCATGACCATCCTCAACGCGTCGCTTACGTGCCAGAGCTGGTGATGGTCGGGCTGATCTTCGGATTGCATTTCGCGCCGTGAGCCTGTCGGGGGCCGCCGATCCATCCCTGATGCCTCTGGAAGGGATAGAGCGAAACACACCCTTCCAACCATACCGAGGAAGCAACGGCGAGCTTCACGGGCCAACCTCGATCATGTCGATTGCCGGATAACACGGCAGACGAGCATGCGACGGGGATGGTGGCGAGATAGCGATAAATCAGCCAAAGCGCTCTCTCCCGACGTAAAAGACGATTTATTTATTTTCCACACCAAGATTTGGACAAAATAATAGCCCCAATCCGCGAGGACTGAGGCTTGGTGTCGGCTGGGTTCCTTAGAGGGGTTACCAGTCGGCACCCCTCTCTGAGCTTACATGGTCCTGCCCTGGACCTCGATCAAGCCCACCGGGCCAAGGCGGCTTCCGCTTCGACCGGATCGGCCTGCACGCGGTAGATCGTCTGCCGGGTTAATCCCGTCTCTTTCGCCACGGCAGCCACACCGGCACCCTGGCCGAGCATGCCAGAGATCACCGTGAGCTGGTCGCGCGTGTAGCTGGGCTTTCTGCCGCGATAGGCGGTCTGCTCAGCCTGCGCTCTGGCATGGTCGATCCCGGCTCGCTGGGCTTCCCGAGTCGCCTCCAACTCAGCTTCACCGGCCGCCGCCATGAAGGCGATCAGTGCATCCCGGATCGCCCGCTGCATCGGATCCTTCGTGGCGCCGTCGAACGTCATGTTCGAGATGATGGTTCGCACGATGACCCCGCGCTGCATGAGTTCCCGCATGACGCCGGTCACATCCTCATAGGACCGCCCCAAGCGATTGATCCAGCGCACGACCAGCACGTCCCCAGTGCGCAGCATGTCGTACAACCTGCGACCCTCGGGACGCTCGCGCAGCGGCTTGCGACCGCTCTCGCCATGGTCGGCCACGACTGCATCGAACACGAAGCCAGCGGCCTCGGCTTGGGTCTGCTGGTGCGCCAGGGTCTGCTCAGCGGTGGACACTCGGGCGTACAGGATGGTGGACATGGGCTCGATCCGTCCGTTGAGGTGGTGTACGCACATAGGCATGTACGTTGACCACATGCAACCCTAACGGACAGGGAATCCGTACACTCCCACCGAGTCCGCACAGGCATACCTCAGCGGACGAGACACAGATCCTAATTAGGACTGGTAGCCTCACAGCATGGTCGGGCTGAGCACTTCGGCAAGCAACCTCCATGTACATGGTGTTCGTTCGGTGTTCGCCCACGGCCACGGCCAGAGCAGGCTCAGCGCGTCGACAAGTAACGCGCCAGAATAATCGACCCCCCCCATCTTTTTTGTGAGAGATAGGGGGTGGAGTGTGCTGACACCAATATACTGCATATAAAATTCCGTTTCAATTTACTCTCCAACACCGCCATCGAAAATAAACTTTGGTCGGTTTTGAAATCGATCTAGCAGGTATCAAGTTTTTTGTTCGGATTTACCGGACCTCACCAACAAATCCCGAAACAACAGCACCGCATGACGCGCCGATACCGAGGGCGAATGCCGCCGCGTGCCAAAGCCACAAGATGAAGCAATGACTGACCGCATGAATTTGGAGGTTGGCGTTGACGTCAACGTCACCGACCTGGAGCAGGCCAAAGCGCTACGCCGCGAGTTCGAACTGCTGGGAGCCGAAATTCTGAAGATCGGCCGCGAGATCAAAGCCTTCGCCAATCCGTTCACCGCCATTGGTCGGGCCAAGGGGCAGCTCAGCGCCGACGATATCGATTCCGGCCGGACCGGAGTCGATCTGGAACGCCAGCGCTTCGCCGACCTGAAGCGAAGGTTCGCGTTTGAGCGTCGTATGTCTTCCCAAAAGCGCTCCGAGGAGTCCGCCGCTTCCGCCGCCGTGCGGGAGGAGCAGCGCGAGACAGAGCGCGCCCTGAAAGAACAGTTGGCGTTCTCGGCCCGCATCGCCCGCCAGCGCTCCCAGGCCGAGGCCGAGGCCGAACGCGAGACCCGGCGCGAGATCGCAGCGACCGCCCGCATGCGCGATCGATACAACAGGGAAGCCCAGGCCGAGGCCAAAGCCCTTACGCGCGCCCAACACCAAGCCGCTGCCGGTGTAGCTCGCGGTGCAGGACAGGTTCGTGCCGGCGCTGGGCATGCCGTGACCATGGGTGGCGCCGCTGCCGGTGTTGTTGGCTACGGCGCCAAGCGCGGGATCGACAGCCTCACCCGCTCCGGTATCTCGATCGACAGCGCCATCAATAAAAACATTCGCTTGGGCGGGATAAATCCTAAGGACGCTGATCAAGACGGCGCTTCGTTGCGCCAACGTGTCATGCCGATTGCCCGGTCCCTCGGCGTGAAAACCAGCGAGTATCTTGCAGCCCGTGCCGAGGCTATCCAGGCCGGCGTTGAAAACGAGCTGGTAGACGTTGTTACCGAATTCGGGTCGAAGTACGCCCGGCTCAACGATATGGCGCCCTCCGAAGTCATGGAGTCGAGCGGCTACGGGATCACCGCCCTAAGCGCCTTCGGCAAGGTGACTGCCGACAAGGTCAAAGAGCTTTTCAACATCCAGCAACATCTTGCGGCGACGACGGCGGCATCCCGCCAGGGCCTCAACGCTTTCGTCCGCAGGGGCCTCTCTGCAGGCGCGGCGGCCGGGTTCTCTGTTGAGGACATTTTGGCATACGGCGGGGCGGCTACGTCATCGGGTGCGGAAGGCGAGTCCGCCGCTCGGGCTCTGAGTTCCACGACGGAGCGCCTTGCATCGCTCCCGACCCGCGCGGTGGATATCCGCCGAAAGAAGCACAAGACGCAAAAGGACCAAAACTTCCTGTCGCTGCCGAAGAAGCTTGGGTTCAGAAGCTGGGCTGAGATCAAGGCGGCGTTCTCCGCCAACGCTGCCGACACGATGGAGCGCTTGTACGAAGGTCTCGCTCAGGTTCACGACCCGCGCGAGAGGCTGGAGCTGTCTGAGGAGGTGTGGGGCAAAGAGTTCGGATCGATGCACGCGGCGATGGCCGTGGGGCACCGGTTCCGCGACATGCGCAAGAGCGTCCGATCGAAGGATGCGGGCAAGGCCATCGACTCCGGTATGGCGGTCCGCTCCGGCTCGTTCGATTTCATCGTGGATCAGATCACCGCCACCGTCACCGACCTCAAGGATGGGCTCGGCTTGGTCCTGAAGCCGTTCTGGGCGGATCTGCGGGACTACGCGCTCAAGACCCCGACCGCGTTCAAGAGCTTTGACGACGCCTTCAAGATGGGCCTTCGGGGCCTGATGCAGGGCTTGGGTTCGCGCGACGGAACCATGGCCGGGCTGCTCCGGCAGATGTTCGGCGATCCTGGCTCGTTCAAGCTAAACGCCATCGGGATCGGCGAATTCATGCGCGGTTTCGGCCAGGGCCTACGCGACGTAGGCAACGCCGTCGTCTCGTTCGTGAAGATGTTCGCCGGACAGAACGCCTCCCCCGCCGAGCTGGGCCGGTGGACCTCCCGCATCCTCGGGTTCTCGGCCG
This sequence comes from Methylobacterium sp. J-048, assembly GCF_022829515.1. Lineage (GTDB taxonomy): Bacteria > Pseudomonadota > Alphaproteobacteria > Rhizobiales > Beijerinckiaceae > Methylobacterium. The sequence goes on along the minus strand of NZ_JAKSYL010000146.1, from coordinate 126,548 downwards.
CCCTCCTAGTTGCGGCACCCGCAGTCACCGTCCTGGCCGGGCTGACCACGGCGGTGGCCGGGTTCGCTACCGTGATGCTTTCGACGTGGAAGCTGATGCAGGCCGCCGGGATCGTCGGTGCCGCCGCCGGAGCGCCCAAGTTGCCGACCGCCCCCGGTGCTGTGGCCGCTGAAGGATGGCTGGCACGGTTCGGACGACTTCTCGGGATCGGCGCATTCACCCCGACCGCCGGCCTCTCAAAACCCGACCAAGACAAACTGACTGGCCGCCTCGGTGCCTACGCGCTGAAGCTGGAGAAGCACAAGCAGGCGACGACCGGTGGTTGGGTCGATCCCCCGACCAAGGCAAAGCCCGCGGAGCAGAGCGCGGCCGACAAGGTAGCGGCCGAGCAGAAGCGCCAGACTGAAATCTTACAGGAGCAACTTCGCCTCCAACAGGAAGCCCTCCAGCTCGACAAGGCGAAGCAGCTCGGCGACGCCGCTAAGAAAACGGCCGGCGGGGCGATCACCGACTCGATCCACGACACGGCACGGTCGGCGGCGGCGTCCGTCATGTCTGGCGCGGTCGGCAACGGCGGTGGCGGATCATCGGGCGGTCCGCTTGGCGATACCGGGATGCGCCGCAATGGAATCATTGGCGGTGGCGGTTCGGCCTCAAGCAACCCTGCCAACTCTGCGGCATCCGCTCAGATGCTCGACGCGATTGCGGGCACCGAGAGCGGCCGGGCCGGATACGACGCCGTGCTCGGAAACGGGAAGTACGGCACGCCCTCCAAGCCGGTCTCCGCCATGTCGCTCGACGAGGCATTCGCGTTCGGCCGTCAGGTTAAGGCGCGGCACGGAACATCGTCGGCCCTCGGCCGCTACCAGATCGTCGGCCGGACGATGCGGGCGGCTCAAAAGGCGATGAACATCCCAGGGAACGCGATCTTCGACCAAGCCATGCAGGACCGCATGGCGCGGTGGATCGCACGCAATCAGGGTCTCGGTGCGTGGGAGGGGCTAAAGCACAATCCGGGTGCGATGGCCCGTGCGCGTGGTGCTATGGCTCAGGGTGGCGCTCAGGATGCCCCGGCCGGCGGCTCAACGGTTGATGGCGTCGTCGGCTCAGGTGTCGGTGGCACGTCCGGTCAGGTTCTCGCCCAAATGCAGCAACTGCGCCGTTCCGGTCAGGTTGTGAATGAGCAATGCGTGAGCCTCGCCAAGGCGGCGGTCGGCGCATCAGGGTCGGTTTTGGACTGGCGCAAGGGCGAAGGCGCAGAAGCCGGAAACCTGAAGCCGGGAACCCCTGTCGCCACCTTCCTCAACCGCAACGGATCGCAGTCGTCACGCTATGCCGGCGGCGGCACCGGGACGATGGGCGCTGGCACCGATCACGCCGGGGTGTTCCAATCCTACATCCGGGACGAGGCCGGCAAGATCATTGGCATGAACGTGGCGGAGCAGTACAAGGGCTCGCGCGGCGTGCATTCCAAGCCGTACATGTTCGGCCAGGGCTTCGGCGAGAAGAATGGTTCGAACTACCACGCGATCCTAGGGTCGGACGGTCAGCCCCTCGGCGGCGCTCGCAACCCGATGGCGCGCGCCAGAGCTGCGGCGCAGGCGGCTTCAGCTCCTCCTCCGGGTCTCGGCCAGGGTGGTGCTGGCGTCGGCGCTGGCGGGAAGCCTCAGGGTCTCGGCGAGATCGACGTGACCCCTACCAGAGGTGGCGGCGGTCTCGGCCAGAACGTTCCGATCAGACAGAGTGCTGGCGCGTCAGGTGGTGGTGGCGCAGGACAGGGTGGCGGTGGTCATACCGTGACCGTGACGAACCACATCAACGGCGCCCAGGACCCCAAGGCCGTCGCCGATGAGGTGCAGCGTCATGTCCAGGATGCGATGAACCGACGAGGCCACGACTTCAATCCAGCCTGGACCTGATCAGGACACATACCTACCATGCATCCAGGGCACAGCTATGTGTTCTGGATACAACACTCTGCGCCCAGGTCATGCAACAACGGCTTAACGGCGTTTGTTACGCGCTCAGCGCAGGTCTCGTAAGCGTCATAGGCAAAAGCTGTGACTGGAGTCCCCGGCGACAAGCCAGGGCGATTTGCTTACAGATCGAATCTAATGTAGGCAGCCCGTTGCATTCATCGGATCGTCGATGAAGACGGAGTTCTCATTACCCTGCCAACGTACAGGGATCGTCATTAGGGTTCAAGCGAAAAAATCGCAGACCCACTACCGCCCAAAAGGGGCACCCGGTCGCCGTCTCACTGAGGAGAGCTGACGGACGACCGGGCTGAGTCGTTGTATGCTTAAGAAACTTAGCACATGCTATAACGGCGCGCAAGGCCTCTGGGATGATCCGGAGGCGAAGCGCGATATCCCGATGATTTTCCGGTGGACGGTGCCGGGATGCTTCCGCGATCACCGAGACCTGCCCTGGACCGGCAACGGCGACCGTGACCACGCCGTCGCGTCTATCCTGGCGGAAGCCATGTCCGTGGCCGGCACCGAGCAGCGTATCAGCGTTTCCCTGCGCAGGGAGTGGTACGTGAGGCGCAGCGGGATCGTCGGCCGGGGCTACACCTATCAACACGTTCGCGGCGCCCTGGAGAGCCTGCACGCTGCCGGATGGATCCATGTCCTCAAGGGCGTGGCGATGGAAGGCGGTTCGGGCATCCAGACGACGTTCTGGCCCACCCAGAAGCTTGTCGATCTCATCGGGATCGAAGTCGCCCTGGTGTACGGCTTGCGCGATCCCATCGTGATGCGCGACACGGACGGGCAGATGATGCCGGTCCCGGATACGCGCGAGCTGGAGCGCAGGCGCCGCCATATCGAACGGCTGAACGAGGCCATGCGCGGTATCGTGGTCTCACTCGACGCGCCGGACGTGGCCTGGACCCAGACCGCTCCGATGATGATCGACGGCCGGGCCTACGATCCGCGCCGCAATCAGGCGCACGCGGTATACAACGCCTCCACGAAGGCCGGCGGTCGCCTGTACGGGATGCCGTACCAGACGCTCAGCAACCGCACGATGAAGCGCCGGGGGCAGCTCAGGATCGACGGCGCCCCCGTGGACGAGCCCGATATCTCCGGCTGCCATCCTCGCATGCTCTACCACCTGAGCGGCCTGGACTTCGACGGCGACCTGTACGCGGTCTCGCACCCGACTTTTGGCCGGGATGAGGCGAAACTTGCGACCCAAATCCTGATCAATGCCAGCGGCGAGCAGTCGGCCCTGCTCGCGTTCTGCTACCGGCTCGCCTCCCAGGCGGCCAAGGCGCAGATCGACGCCGGAGGGCCGCGCATGACACAGGCCGAGGTGGATGCCATCGCCAAGGGCCACAGGATCGGCGCCAAGGCCCTGTTCGAGGCCCTGAAGGCGAAGCACGCCCCCATCGGCGACACCCTGTTCACGGGAGCTGGTATCCGTCTCCAGTACGAGGAGTCGATGGTCATGACGGCCGCCGCAGCGGCTTGCCTGAACCGCGGCGTGGTCAGCCTGCCGATGCACGACTCGGCGATCACCAAGGCCGGGTCTGACGCCTCCCTGATGCGCGGTGCGATGCATGACGCCTACCTCCAGCGGGTCGGCAAAGCCCCCCTGATCGGAGGCCACTGAGGATCGGATGAGGCGTCGAAAACGGCCGGAAAACGGGTCCGGTCCGCGGCGACTCATGTCGTTGTTTCCATTGATTATTTTTCCGGTTTAGTTCCACAGGTACTAGGGAGCCTCCCTGTCTCTTCCTCCCCCAATCCCTTTCTTCCGGACCTCGGACTTAGCCTTTGCTATACCTCAAGGCCTAACTTCTAGGTGTCCTGGCCTCATGGCCGTCGCCTCGATCAGCTCGTGGCCCTCACCTCGGCTCAGTCTCACCTCTGGTCGGGATCGGCTCTGACCTCGATCACGGACTGACCGTGTCCAGCAGGGCTCCGAGACCGGCGAAATAGACAGATTTACGATATATATCAGTGACATAGTGGTATAATGGCCCCTGCAGATCTAGGGGATATGCCTCATGCCCGACGCCGACGACGTTTCGTCCACCTCACCGACCGGTCGTGATCTCGACCGAGCCCGCCGTGCTGCTCGTGCCAGGGATCGCCGCGCTGCCAAGGGCGCCACGCCCCGGTCGCAGTCGAAGGCCGCACTGGTCCGGCTGCTCGATCTCAACCCCAACACCGTGAAGTCCTGGCACCGCCGAAATCAGCTCCGGGCCGAACGGGACCGCGGGCTGCACCCCTTTCCGTACCCGGCTGGTGCTGATGACGGTGCACCCCAACGCGTACCCGATCCGCCGATCATCGAGGCGCATCCCAACGCGTACCACTCTGGCGATGATGCGGGTGCACCCGATTACGTGCCCTCTCATGAGGTAGCGGACCTACTGCACCGGGTTTCGTACCTGCCTGGCGGTGCCGCGCCCGCCTTCCAATCCGTCTTGGAAGGGCTGTTGCTCAACGCCTCTGCCACTCGTGCCGATTGGTCCGAGTGCGATCCTGACTTGCGGGCGCTGCTCGCTGCCGAATGACCCCGAACACGAGGAACATCACCATGACGACCGCACCCCTGCCCCGGCGCAAATACGAGACGCGCCGACGCGATTTTCAAAGCCGACTCGATCCGAAGCACACGCTCGTGGATCGCACGCAATGGCTCAAGCCTCCGCCGGCTGGCCCTCGGCCGATCACCATGCCGAAGCTGCCGGACCGCGGAATCACCGACGCGACGCTCGACCTCGATCCCAGCGATACAGCCGCCCAGGCTCAGGCAGAAGCGTTCCTCGCCGCTGTGGTCGGGAAATGGCTCCGGGACGACGCTAAGGCCCGACAGGCTGCCCGGCTGGCCGCCTGATGCCGCACGACGCCCATGTTGTGGATTGGCAGATACTGCGGTTGCTGACCCGGCTCACCCGGTCACTATCCGACAATCTGACAGTGCCCCACCAAGCCCCAAATTCGGCCCAGGACGGCGATCGGTCATTTCCAGCACCGGACAATGGCCGAGGACAAGAACACCGCCAGCGGCCCGCATTTCGCAGCGCAGGACCAGTATGGGAATATCCCACACTGAGAACTGCCGCACCGACCGCCCCCATCCATCCATCTGGTCGGGATACACCGATCACAACCCCTGAAAACGAACCATGCCCTGCTCGATCCCTTTCGTTGACGCCGCCCGCCGCCAGATCGGCGTGAGCCTAACCGTCGAGACCTTGAACAGAATCGACGCTCAGCGGCTCCTCGAAGGCATACCGTCCAGGTCCAGCATGATCGCCGAACTGGTGGAACTCGGGTTGCAGCTCCGCGAGAATCCCGTGGAGGTTGCCAAGGCGCTCGTTGACGCTCTGGAGGCGAGCTTGGCCGACGATGCTGTGCCAGCCATCGATCCAGCTGTAGTGCCCCTGCGGGATGCCGTGTTCGCTCAAGGGAAGTAGCCCGACCGGCTATTTTCATTTTCTTAGTGCTCTGGCCACCAGATGAAGAGTTGCCCCTAGTCCAAGGGCCGTTATCGTGATGGTTATGACTTGTAATGCCGATATTTTCGGATCTGGTGCAAAATGACACGCGAGTAAAGATCCGCAACTTCCAGCAGACACCACTCCTGAAGCGATAGTATTTAGCCAAGCCGCAGACAGTCGCGCCCTTTCATAACTTGGAATTTGCTTTTCATAGATCTTAGATGTAATTGATTTATAATTTGTCGATACCCTAGCTAATAGTGATGGCCTATTGCCCATCCTTCTTGAAGCGAAAGCAAAACCAACCGCCGCGACAAGCTTTCCGAGATCGCCCGGTGTTTCTTCGATATGACTGCGCCATTCCTCAGAAAACCTGTCCCGCAATTCCTCTGGAAGTAGGCTGACCGCTCGATCAATAAGCCAATTCGTTATCCATGGTCGCCAAGCCTTAAACTCGTCAGAGCAGAGTCGGCTCAGGGTGGCGACAGCTATTGCGCCGAGCGCTGCTAGAATCCAGCCAATCACGCCCATCGGAAGCCTCCAACGGTGGACTGGATCTCGGCGAACGCAGCGTGTGATTTGCGAACGCCATCTGCTGTCAGTCGATAATACCTTCGTCTCGGTCGCTGGAGAACGTGCGGGTCATCATTCTCCCATCGTGAGCTAAGCCAACCTGCGGCCTCAAGGCGGATCAACATCGGGTAGAGCGTACCAGACGCCAGCTTGGATGTTGCACCGAGCTGAGCGCCCGATAGCTCGCAAGTCGATGATGACAGGAAGGCACCCAGAACCTTCAGCGTTTGCGCGGATAAACGGGGTTCTGATGCCATGATTGTAAATCTACATAGGGGGCTGACGGTTCCACGAGCTGGCTGCCAATTGCGACCCTGCCCCACGGAATGCGGGGCGAATCTCGCGAATAGCCAGCTAAATAATGTCATCACGGTTGCTAGCGAATGGATCGTCCTTCGAATCAGACGTCAAAAGAATTCGATAGCATCGGCTGCCTGCTCAAAACAATGCAAGCGCCCGGACACTCGCGGTGTCCGGGCACCGTTTAGAAGAATAATCCTTATCAATACTACCAGTACAAGGTCTTATTGATATTTCCCATCACTCCATTCATACCAATGGACTTGATAAAACCATGCCACGGAGGCGGAGCGCGGAATTTCATCTGATTGCCACTCTGCCAGACCGGCACAACAGAGCCGGCCATCCCCGCAGAGCTTGCGCGCTCCTGAAGTTCTTCAATGACACCAAGCTGCTCTTGCTCTGATTTGTAATCGAAGTTTGAGCTTAGAGGAACCAAAATCATATCCTGCCCAGATCTACGGATATGGGCTACTTTGAAACTAGGCATATTTAACCTCGTTCAACCTTACGAGGCAGCCGGGCTTGACCAAAGGCATTCGGACGCCACAATGGCGCCCGCTGCAACACAGCCTGTCCCGCACCCGGCTACCGGATTTGCAGGCAGAAACGTCCGGGCCGCTGGGTGATCAGACCTAGCGGCCCTTTTCGTTTCAGGTGGTCGGTAGTCCCCAGCTCTTGGTATCGCCATCGCTTGACGATCGCCTCTCGCTGGGATGCCGAATCTGATCACAGTCTCGGAATCACGTCAACAAGTGGTGCCCGACTCCCGGGTTCCCCGCTAGATGTTGTGCCAGAAGGCAAAAGTCTGTGGATATCCCCTGCGATTCGGGTAAGTGCCGTTCCGACCTCGTGGATTTCGAGCGGAAAAATTTTCGATCCACACCCCGTCAAAAATGGACGAGGAACAAGCTAGAGCGGCGCCGCACCGTCGTCCGGCTTTTGGAGGCCCGGCACAGGGTATCGAGCAACGGCCTTGGCCATCTGCTCCGTAGAGAAATGCCGGTAGGTCCCAGCCGCAGAGCCATCGGTATGGCCCTGGATCGCGTTCACCAGGGAGTCCATGATTTCCAACTTGCCGCCCGTGGTTTTGAACCAGTGCCGGGCCGCGTGAGCCGGTGCCTTCCTCGGATCATCAAATTCTGGTAGCGCCCGAATCCAAGTCCCGAGATGATTTGATACGCCCTTGCTCGGGTGCTTTGCCTCCGCACCCCTCCGGGCCGGCTTCAGGTAGAACATGGGCCGGTTGCCGCGCTCCTGCGCAAACTGGACAAATCCTGCCTCGATCAAAGCCGGGTGTAGCGGGACCGTGCGCTCAGAACCGACATTCTTGAGCGTGCCACCATCCTCAGCCGGCCGGATCTCCAGACACCACACGCCGTCGATCTGCCGGACCTGATCGCCCCAAGCCTGTGCCAACTCGCCGATCCGGGCGCCGGTGAGTACCGCCAGCATCGGTAGCCATTGCTTGGCCGGGGCGGTTTCGCGAGATGCATGATCCAACAGCCGCGCCACGTCGTCGTCGCTGTAGGGCAACATGCGCTCGCCGGCCTTGGCTTTCACCTGTAGCCGCACGCCCGTCGCGACGTTCTCAGTAACGAGACCGTTTCTGACCGCGAAGTTCAGCAGCGCTTTCAAACCGGCAAGATGCTGATCGTTGACCGTCTTGGGCCGCACGCCCCGCTCAACCAGCGCATCCTTCCACGCGATCACGTCCGCCTTGGTCAGTTTGCCGATCTCCACGTCCTGCTTGAGGTGCGCCGTCAGCGAGCGAATCACCCCCCGCCACGTCGAGACCGTCGAGGGCGTCGGCTTCACTTCGGCCTTCCACCTGTCGAACACCCCGGAGAGCGTGACCCCGGCCGGCTTGCTGCGCTCAAACTCAGGGAAGCGATCCCGGTCCGGGTCAGGTCGGTAGTCGCCACGCGCCATCCGCTTGGCCTGATGGGCGAACTGAAGCGCCGCTCGCGCAATCTCCCTCAACAGCGCGATATGCGTCTCGGGTGCGACCTCGATCCCGTTCCGGCCCAGCACCCACAGGGCCAGCCGCCCGGCCCTCTGCTCCAGCGCTATGGTTCCCCATTCCATTGGTAGGGAGTTGATCGTCCCCGTCAGATCGTCCGTCTCGCCGAACAGCAGCTCGGCCAAAACCGAATCATCGGACCGACCGCGCTCCGGTATCGGCGGCGCACCAGGGATGCGACCTTCGATAGCCGCGCGGGTGAGTGCCTTGAACGTGATCCACTCGGCCTCGGTGCCGGGATTGTCGCTGTGCTCAGCCTCAAGCAGCTTGTGAACTTGACCGGCCAATCCCTGGATCTGGCGTTGGCTCAGCGTGACCGGCCCAGCCTTCGCAGCGGAACAAATGCGGGAGAGATGGGCCAGGACGGCGAGGCGGCGCGTATCGGCCACGTCGGCGTTGCGCGTGTGCAAGCTGCCCTTCGCAAATTCGCCCAACGTCGTCCTGAACGGCGCGGCAGGCTCACTGCCTACGGCCGGTAGCTCCAACACGATCTCGCGCCCGCGCACGCGATCTAGCACGGCACGGGGCGCCCGCACCTTGAACTGGTGAGCGGAAGAATCGGGGCGGGAAGCATGGCAAGACATCTTGAGGTGCATGTGGGTGCTGTGCCCCGGATTTGTGACCCGGTCGGCAGCGAAAAACCCAACAAAATCAAGATATCAGAGGCTTAGGGCACTATGGTGCCCAGGGACGGAATCGAACCGCCGACACTGCGATTTTCAGTCGCATGCTCTACCAACTGAGCTACCTGGGCGTCGTCCGCGCCGCTGTGGGCCTCGGACGCCGCGGGGTATAGTCAGGACTCTGCGGCCTGTCCAGCCTTGCCGTGACGTCGGCATGACGGAGGCGACGGAAAATTTCAGTCCTCCGAATCCGGCGCCGGAGGTGGCGCATCGGGGTCCAGTTCCTCGGGGATCGCGTAGCGCTCGTTCAGCCAGCGGCCGAGATCGACATCTGCACAGCGCTGCGAGCAGAACGGGCGGAATTCTTCGGCCTCGGGGCGCCGGCAGATCGGGCAGGCCGGGCGGCGGTCTCGGAGAATGGGAATTTCGATCATGCGAGGCTGCCCCAAGAGGCCCTGATCGGATAGCCCTCGCCGTCGAGCAGACTCATGGTCTCGTAGAGCGGGAGCCCGACCACGGCGCTGTAGGAGCCGACCAGCTTCACCACGAAGGCGCCGGCCAGGCCCTGAATCGCGTAGCCGCCGGCCTTCCCGCGCCATTCGCCCGAGGCCAGGTAGCCCTGGATGTCGCGGCCGGAGAGGCGCTTGAAGCGCACGCGGGTCTCGACGATCCGCTCCCGCCTTCCGTTCGGCGACAGCAGGCAGATCGCCGTGAACACCCGATGTGGGCGACCGGAGAGGAGGCGCAGGCAATCGGCGGCCTCGTCCGGCCCCTCGGCCTTGGGCAGCACCCGTCGCCCGACCGCCACCACCGTGTCGGCCGCCAACAGCCAGGTCGGGACCTTCTGGTCCTGATGGTGGAGCGCGGCTTCCGCGGCGGCGAGCTTGGTGCGCGCGAGGCGCCGGGCCAATTCGCGCGGCGGCTCGGCCTTGCGCGGCGTCTCGTCGATGTCGGCGGGAAGCAGCGAATCCGGCTCGATGCCGATCTGCTGCAGCAGGGCCAGGCGGCGTGGCGAGCCGGAGGCGAGCACGAACCGGGTGGCCGGCCCCTGCGTCGCACCGATCGCTTCAGGTGTGGCGTCCATGGTGTCCCGCTCGCACGTTCGGCCCAGAGCGCTCGCGGCATGGCGGAGCGCGCAGAGAGGCGGCGCGTCCCCGTTCCGCCGCAACGGTCTCGATCTCCCCCGCCTGATACGGGATGGGGTCGGGCTTGTGAACCGGACCGATCGGCTCCCGCCGCCGCGCGCGACGACGTGGCTTCTTCAGCTCGGAGAACACCAAGACGTCAACCTCGGCGTCCGAGCACTGACACGTCTCCGTCGATGGCGACATCGGACCGCGATCAAGGTTTTGTTTGGTCGGCTCAAGAAGACGGAAAGCTTTGGCGAGGTTTCGTAACCGGGCATTAACCAAACCGGGCTGAGAGTTCTGGCATCGAAACGGGGTCGAGACCGATGCTGAACGCTGATCCGCTCCTGGCACGCCCGAAGCTCGTGAACGCGGCGCTGCTGGCCCGTGCCCTCGACGGCCTGCGGCCGCAGGTCACCTCGTCGGCCGAGATCTGGCAGGTGCTCACCGACCACTACGTCGTCGATCTCGATGATGTCGCGGCCCTGCTCCCGGCGGTCGAGCCGGAGACGCAGTGGCTTTCGACCCGGGACTGAGCCGGGCGAAATCCATCGCTTCGCAATATCCGTCGCGGCTGGCACGCCGCATGCTTTGTATCTTCGGAACAAGCGAGGAAGCACCCAGGCAACAACAACGCGGCGGCTCGGACGCCAAGAGCACCCCGCGGACCTTTCGATCCATCGAAGCTGAGGTCCGTCATGTCCGACTTGCTGTCCGTTGCCCTGGTCTGTGCCGGCACCCTGCTGGCGCAGGATTGCTCCCGCGATACCGCCCTCGACATCATCGTCGCGCCGGCACACTCGCCGATGGAGTGCCTGATGCACGCTCAGACCATGGCGGCCCAGGCGGGCCTGCCCGGCGGCGGCGACCGCTACCTCAAGATCGCCTGCGAGCATCGCCGGTCCGAGGGCCAGCCCGGCCCGCTGGTCCGCCGCGCCTCCTGAGGCCACCGCGTGCGCCTCCCGCAGCGTCGCCGCGGCCCAGTTTAGAGCTGGTACATCAAAGCCACGGCTCTCGCTTTCCTGTTGGTCTCCGTCTTTTGGCCAGTTGCGGCCCCCGGGCGGTGGGCAGATGCTCCCCGGCCATGCTGATGCAATCCCCATCCCGGCATCCGCCCGAGTTTGCCGTCCCGATCGCCCGCGTGTCGGGCCGGGCGCCCGCGAGTGCCCGCCCGATGCTGTATGATGCGTTCGACCTGCAGACCGACCTCGCCGCCCAGACCCGGGCCTGGGGACGGATGCTGAATGACGCCTGGTCGCCCTGGATCCGGTGGAGCGAGCCGGCCCGGTGGATGTCGGCCAACGCCCGCATGATGATGCGCGCGGGCCTGACCTTCGCGCGGCCCGCCTACGGGATCGAATCGGTCACCGTCGGCAACCGGAGCGTGCCGGTGAGCGAGGAGGCCGTCACGGTGACGCCGTTCGGCACCTTGCTGCACTTCAAGAAGGACATCCACACCGAGCAGCCCAAGGTGCTGATGGTGGCGCCGCTGTCGGGCCATTTCGCCACGCTGCTGCGCGCCACCGTGCGCACGATGCTGCCCGATCACGACGTCTACATCACCGATTGGCACAACGCGCGGGATGTCCCCCTGTCGGCGGGCCGGTTCGGCTTCGATGAATACGTCGCCCACCTGATCCAGTTCCTCCAAACCATCGGTGAGGGATCGCACGTGGTGGCGGTCTGCCAGCCGACCGTGCAGGCGCTCGTCGCCGTTGCCGCGATGGCGCAGGCGAAGGACGCAGCCGCCCCGCGCAGCGTGACCCTGATGGCCGGGCCGGTGGATTGCCGGATCAACCCGACCGGCGTGAACGAGCTCGCGACCTCGAAGCCGATCGAGTGGTTCGAGAAGAACCTCATCGCCACGGTCCCGGCCCGCCACAAGGGCGCCGGCCGCAGGGTCTATCCGGGCTTCGTGCAGGTCTCGGCGTTCATGTCGATGAACACCAAGCGCCACGTCCAGGGCCATTCCGACCTGTTCTGGCACATGGCCAACGGCGAAGACGACAAGGCCGAGGCGATCGAGACCTTCTACGACGAGTATTTCGCCGTCCTCGATCTGGCGGCCGAGTTCTACCTGGAGACGGTCAAGACCGTGTTCCAGGACTACACCCTGGCCAAGAACGAGCTGCGCTATCGCGGCGAGCCGATCGACCTCGGGGCGATCCGCCGGACGGCGCTGATGACCGTCGAGGGCGAGCGCGACGACATCTGCGCCCCCGGCCAGACCATGGCGGCACACGACCTCTGTACCGGGCTGGCCCCGTATATGCGGACGCACCATCTTCAGGCCGGCGTCGGCCATTACGGCGTCTTCGCCGGAAAGCGCTGGGAGACGCAGATATACCCGCAGGTGCGCAACTTTATCCAGGCGCATAACTGACCGGTCGCCCGATCTCCGGTCGCGCCGATTTGACCCGCCGACCGGCGCGGCCCACCATGCTAGCCTCTGGTTGTCGGAGCCCGGATCATCTCGGGCGCCTCTGACATCAGCTCAAGCTTGAGGCGGAACGGTCGGCGTGAACGACAGGGACGGCTTCGACAGCACGACCGGCACCGGGACGGGACAGGCGGCCGCCGCGCGGCTCGACCGGCTCGTCGCCCAGGCGCGGGTGGCATCCCTGTGGGAGCAGGCTTGGCCGGTTCTGTGGCGCGGGCTCGGCGTCCTGCTGCTGTTCCTCGCCTTGTCCTGGGCCGGCCTGTGGCTCGATCTCGCCCCGCTCTGGCGGCAGATCGGGCTGGCCGTCTTGGCGCTCCTGTTGGTCGTCGCGCTCCTGCCCCTCGTGCATCTCGCGCGGCCCGATCGCCGGATCGCTCTGGCCCGGCTCGACCGGGAGGCGGCCGCGCGCGATCCGGCGCTTCGTCACGGCCCGGCCTCGGCGGCGCAGGATTCGCTGGCGGTCGGCGCTGCAGATCCGGGCAGTCGCACGCTCTGGGCGCTGCACCAGCGCCGGGCCGCGCAGGCGGTCGCTTCCCTGAAGGTCGGGCTGCCGCGCCCCGGCATGACCCGGCGCGATCCCTACGCGCTGCGCGCCGGGATCGTCGTTGCCGCGATCGCCAGCCTGTTCGTGGCCGGACCCGAATGGCGCGAGCGGATCGGCGCCGCGTTCGACTGGCACGAGCCAGTCGCCCCGGGGCCGAATTTCCGCGTCGACGGCTGGATCGATCCGCCACTCTACACAAGGCTGCCACCGCTCCTGATCGCCATGGACGGCAGCGACCAGCACCTGCGGGCGCCGGTCAACGCGCAGCTGATCGTGCGGATCGCGGGCCAGGGCAGAGCGGCGGCGAACACGACGCTGACGCCCAATGCTGGCCTCACGCCGATCCCGGGGCAGGATCAGCGTCCTGACCTGCGCGAGGAGCGCTATCGGATCGTCGGCGGCGCCGAACTGGTGATCGTCACCCCGGCCGGGCGCCAGCGCCTGACCGTCGAGGCGATCCCGGACAAGCCGCCGGAGGTGACGGCCGTGGGTGGTCCGGAGATGAACGGCCGCGGCACCTTCAACCTGACGTACCGGGCCAAGGACGATTACGGGATCAGCTCCGCAGAGGGCGTGATCGAGCCGCTGAAGGCCGGCCGCTCGCTGGCGCCGATCCCGCGGATCAACCTCGCGCTGCCGGCCGACGCCTCGGGCGAGACCGACACCAAGACCCTGGTCGACCTGACCGACAGCCCATGGTCCGGCGCGCGGGTGCGCTACCAGATCGTCGTCAAGGACGAGGCAGGCCAGGAAGGGCGCACACCGGTCTCCGAAATCACGCTGCCGGCCCGGCCGTTCCGGGATCCCCTGGCACGGGCGCTCGCGGAGGATCGTCGCCGCCTGGTGACGGCGCCCGATTCCGACCGCCTCTGGGTCCAAAGCGCCCTCGACGCGCTGCTGGTCGCGCCAGACATGTTCACGCCGCAGCCGCCGGTGTTCCTCGGCCTCAGGACCGCCACCGAGCGCCTGCGCCGGGCCAAGACCGATACTGATCTGATCGATGTCGCCGATCTCCTCTGGGAGATGGCCCTGAAGATTGAGGACGGCGACCTGTCGGATGCCGAAAAGCAGCTGCGGCAGGCGCAGGACCGCCTGAAGGAGGCGATCGAGCGCAACGCCCCCGACGACGAGATCAAGCGCCTCACGCAGGACCTCAAGCAGGCCCTCGACAAGTTCCTGTCGCAGATGGCCGAAAAACAGAGCCGCCAACCGCGCGATCCGGGCGAGAAGGGCCAGAGCAACCAGCAATCCAAGACGGTCACGCCCGAGGATCTCGACAAGATGATCCAGGACATGGCCGAGGCTATGAAGCGCGGCGACACCGCCGAGGCGCAGCGCCTGATGGAGCAGTTGCGCAACATCCTGGAGAACCTGCAGACCGCGGAGAAGGGCGGCAAATCCGATCAGGCCAGTCGCGAGATGCAGAAGCAGATGCGTGACCTCGACGCCATGGCGCGCGAGCAGCAGGGCCTGCGCGACGAGACCTTCAAGGAGGGGCAGGAGCCGCAAGGCAGCCAGCGCCCGTCGAATCGCGGACAGCAGCAACAGCAGGGCCAGCAAGGCAGCCGGGGTCAACAGGGCCGGCCGAAGCAGGGACAGGGCAAGCAAGGCCAAGGAAAACAGGGCCAGGGCGAGCAAGGGCAAGGCGAGCAGGGCCAAGGACAGCAAGGCCAGGGCCAGCAGGGTGAGGGACAGCAGGGCAATGTCGGCGACCGCCAGCAGGCGCTGCGCCAGCGCCTGGAGGATCTCGAGCGGCGCATGAAGGAGAACGGCATGCGCGGCGAGCAGGGCCTCTCCGACGCGGAGGATGCCATGCGCGAGGCCGAGAACGCCCTCAAGCAAGGCGATGCCGACGAGGCCGTCGACGCCCAGGGTCGCGCGCTCGAAGGGCTGAAGAAGGGCGCCGAGGGCATGGCGCAGCAGATGCAGGAGATGGCCGAGGGCCAGGGCGAAGGCCAGCAGGAAGGCGGCCAGCAGCCGGGTCAGCAGGGCCAGGCCGGCGCCCGCGACGACGACCCGCTCGGGCGCCCGACCAAGGGCCGCGACATGAGCGACGGCCGCGTCCGAGTCCCGACCGCCGACGAATCCGCCGTCCAGCGCGCCCGGCGCATCATGGAGGAGTTGCGGCGCAAGCTCGGCGATCCCACCCGGCCGCGCGAGGAGCTCGATTATTTCGAGCGCCTGCTCCGGCGCAATTGAGGGCGCGCTCTATCTCCTCCTCATGACACGTAGATCGCCGCCGAACCGGTCTTCCCTTGGCGGCGCGTCGAACGCCCATCGTCTCGCCATGCGGCGGCGCTCCGGATCACGGTGCCCGTCGGGTCCGGATTCTCACGCTCATGTCGTCCAATCTGCTCGTTCTCATCGCCTGTGCGGCGGTCGCCGTCGTGCTGGTGTTCGGCCTCGCCAACATGATGCGGGGCGGCAATGCGAACCTCTCCCAGAAGTTGATGCGTCTGCGCGTGCTGCTGCAGTTCGTGGCGATCCTGATCATCATGGGCGTCGTCTGGTGGCGCTCGGCCTGAGCGCGATAGGAATCGGCAACCATGGCGCACGACGAAACAAGGGTGTGACCGCACCGCCGCACCCCGCGCTTTTCACGGAGTGCCGGGATGAATTGGCCGCCGGGTTCCCGAGGCGCCGTGCTACGCTCGGTAGAGCCAGACCGCCTTGCCCAACCGGCCGAGCCCCATGATTGCCGCCCTCCGTACCTGCACCGCCATTCTCCTCATCGGTGCGGCGATTCTGCCGGCCACCGCGGCCGATGCACCCGCCCTGCCGGCGGCCTACGTTGCGCCGGCCCAGCCGCTGAGCATCGTGTCGGAGGTGCGCATCGGCGGTGCCGTGCAGGATCCCGGCAGCGCCGAGGGCAAGCTTCCGGGCTTCAGCAAGGCCAACGTCAACGGCGAGATCCTGTTCGCCAAGCCGCAGATCAGCGCCGACCCGTTCTGGCAGGCCTTCGTCCCGCGTCCGACGGTGGGCGGCAGCTACAACACCGGCGGCCGGACCAGTTACGCCTATCTCGGCGCCACCTGGACCGTGGAGATCTTCCCCGAGACCCTGGGCCGGCGCGTCTTCCTCGACGGCTTCTTCGGTGGCGCCGCCCATAACGGCTATACGGGCCCCAAGGCGGAAACGCCCTACGGCTTCAACACGCTGGGCTGCTCGCCGATGTTCCGCGAGGCGGCGGCGCTCGGCTATCGCCTGACCGAGCATTGGAGCGTCATGGCCACGGTCGAGCACATGTCGAATGCCGGTCTCTGCGCGAACAATCGCGGGCTGACCAATTTCGGCGGCAAGCTCGGCTACACGTTCTGATCTTCAGGCCGATTGCGCCGTCAGCGGAACGGCCTTACGCCCTAGCCTTCACGGGGTTGCCGGCCCGGCGACCATCTTGAGGCGCGGGTTTCTTGGTCAAGCTCAACCGGATCTACACACGCACCGGCGACAAGGGCACCACTGCCCTGGCGGACGGGCAGCGCCGCTCCAAGGCAGACCTGCGGGTCGAGACCTACGGCACCGTCGACGAGACCAATGCCTGCATCGGCCTGGTCAGGCTGCATACGGAGGGCGCCCTCGACGGGATGCTCGGCGCGATCCAGAATGACCTGTTCGATCTCGGCGCCGACCTCGCAACACCGCCGAGCCCGGAGCCCCTGCCCTACGAGCCGCTGCGCATAATCGCCAGCCAGGTCAAGCGGCTGGAGCGCGACATCGACGCCCTGAACGCGACCATCCCGCCGCTGAAATCTTTCGTGCTGCCCGGCGGCTCGCCGGCCTCGGCCGCGCTTCACCTCGCCCGCACCGTCTGCCGGCGTGCTGAGCGGCTGGCCGTGAGCCTCGCCGACCGGGAGGGCGAGGCGGTTTCGCCGGAAGCGATCCAGTACCTGAACCGCCTCTCGGATTTCCTGTTCGTGGCGAGTCGTACCGCGAACGCCAATGGCGCCGACGACGTGTTGTGGGTGCCGGGCGCCAATCGCTGACTCGGATCGCCGCGGGTCGCCCACACGTCGAAACCCGTTCTGCCCCCAGCGGGGCCTTTTCCAGACCCCTCGACGACGCCGCGTTGACAAGGCGGAAATGTGGCCGTTACGGTCCGCGCGCTTTGCGTGCCTGCCCAGCCTGAGCGCCGAACGCGCGAGGGACCGGCGGGTCCGACGACAAGAATCCCCGGGGAAGGATCGAGACCGCCATGAAGGTGCTGGTGCCCGTCAAGAGGGTGGTGGACTACAACGTCAAGATCCGCGTGAAAGCCGACGGCTCCGGGGTCGAACTCGCCAACGTCAAGATGTCGATGAACCCCTTCGACGAGATCGCCGTCGAGGAGGCGATCCGTCTGAAGGAGAAGGGCACCGTCACCGAGATCGTGGCGGTGTCGATCGGCCCGCAGCAGGCGCAGGAGACCCTGCGCACCGCGCTCGCCATGGGTGCCGACCGGGCGATCCTGGTCAAGACCGACGTGACTTGCGAGCCGCTGGCGGTGGCCAAGCTCCTGAAGGCGGTGGTCGAGAAGGAGACGCCGCAGCTCGTGATCCTGGGCAAGCAGGCGATCGACGACGATTCGAACCAGACCGGCCAGATGCTCGGCGCGCTGCTCGGCTGGCCGCAGGGCACCTTCGCGTACAAGATCGAAGCGTCCGAGGGCAGCCTCGACGTGACCCGCGAGGTCGATGGCGGTCTTCAGACCGTGAGCCTCAAGCTCCCGGCGATCGTCACCACCGATCTACGCCTCAACGAGCCGCGCTACGCCTCGTTGCCCAACATCATGAAGGCCAAGAAGAAGCCGCTTGAGGAGCTGAGCCCCGAGGCGCTCGGCGTCGACGTGACGCCGCGACTCAAGGTGCTCAAGACCGCCGAGCCGCCGGGACGCTCCGCCGGTGTCAAGGTCGGGTCGGCCGCGGAGCTCGTCCAGAAGCTCAAGGTCGAAGCCGGCGTCATCTGAATTTTTTGAGCTGGGCTGCGTTCCCGTCGAGACGGTCGAGCGTGGCCAGCCGCAACCGAGGTTCACGCGCACATGACGACTCTCCTCTTCGTCGAGCACGGCAACGGTCAGATCAAGGATGGCACGCTGAAGGCGCTGACCGCCGCCAAGGGTATCGGCGCGCCGGTCCACGCCCTCGTGCTGGGCAGCGGTTCGAAGGCGGTGGCCGAGGCGGCGGGCAAGCTCGACGGCGTCGACAAGGTCCTGAATTCCGAGGATGCGGTCTACGACCACGACCTCGCCGAGCCGGTGGCGGCGCTGATCGCGTCGATCGCCGAGCCCTACGACATCGTCATCGCGTCGGCTTCGACCACGGGCAAGAACGTGCTGCCGCGGGTGGCCGCCCTGCTCGATGTCGCGCAGGTCTCGGACATCATCAAGGTCGTGGCGCCCGACACGTTCGAGCGGCCGATCTACGCCGGCAATGCCATCCAGACCGTGCAGATTCCCGCCGGCAAGACGGTGATCACCGTGCGCACCGCGGCGTTCAAGGCGGCCGAGGACGGCGGTGCCGCGGCCCCCGTGGAGGCCGTCTCGGCCGCCGCCCCCGAGGCCGGCGGGTCGATCTTCAAGGGCGAGGAGATCGCCAAGTCCGATCGGCCGGAACTGGCTTCGGCCCGGATCATCGTGTCCGGTGGCCGTTCGCTCGGCTCCTCGGAGAAGTTCCACGCGCTGATCGAGCCGCTGGCCGATGCCCTGGGTGCTGCGGTCGGCGCCTCGCGCGCCGCGGTCGATGCCGGCTACGCGCCGAACGACTGGCAGGTCGGCCAGACCGGGAAGGTCGTCGCGCCGGACCTCTACGTGGCCGTGGGCATTTCCGGGGCGATCCAGCACCTCGCCGGGATGAAGGATTCGAAGGTCATCGTGGCGATCAACAAGGACGAGGACGCGCCGATCTTCCAGGTCGCAGATTACGGCCTGGTCGGCGATCTATTCCAGGTTGTGCCGGATCTGCAGGCCGAGATCAGCAAGGCGAAGGGGCAGTAGCGCTCGCGCACGCCCGGACGGGTTCACCCGGTGAGCATTGTCGCAACGGGCGTATCCGCGGGTTCCTTCTGCGAACGAGAATGGTCTAGAAGTCTGGGACGGTCCGTCTTCGCGCGGGCCTCGGCGTCGGCATGATCCACCCCGTCGGGTGGTTGCGCATCAACGGCCGTATGGGGGCACAGGTCGACAGATGGACATGGAGATCAAGCGGGTCGGCATCATCGGCGCGGGCCAGATGGGCAGCGGCATCGCGCAGGTCTGCGCGGCATCCGGCCTCGATGTCCTGCTGAACGACCGCGACCCGAACCGTCTGCAGAACGGCTTGACGTCGATCGACGGCGGCCTGGCCCGGCTCGTTTCGAAGGGCACCATCGACGAGGCCGAGAGCCGCGAGACGCGCGCGCGCATCCAACCGGCCCACGGCTTCGCCGATCTCGGGCCCTGCGATCTGGTGATCGAGGCCGCCACCGAGAACGAGGCGACCAAGCGCGAGATTTTTTCCACGCTGTGCGCCTCGCTCCGCCCGGATGCGATCGTGGCGACGAACACGTCGTCGATCTCGATCACCCGGCTCGCCGCGGCGACCGACCGGCCGGAGCGGTTCATCGGCATCCACTTCATGAACCCGGTGCCGGTGATGCAGCTCGTGGAGCTGATCCGCGGCATCGCAACGGAAGATTCCACTTACGAGTCGGCAAAGGCGTTCATCGCCAAGCTCGGCAAGATCTCGACGATGTCGGAGGATTTCCCGGCCTTCATCGTCAACCGCATCCTGCTGCCGATGATCAACGAGGCGATCTACACGCTCTACGAGGGCGTCGGGTCGGTCGAGTCGATCGACACTGCTATGAAACTCGGCGCGAACCACCCGATGGGCCCGCTTCAACTCGCCGACTTCATCGGACTGGATACCTGCCTGTCGGTGATGCAGGTGCTCTACGAGGGGCTGGCGGATTCGAAGTACCGGCCTTGCCCGCTTCTGGTGAAATACGTCGAGGCCGGCTGGCTCGGCCGGAAGGCCAAGCGCGGTTTTTATGATTATCGCGGGCCGACCCCGATCCCGACCCGCTGAGGCGCTGGGACAAAGCGACCGTCACAGGGGACGGCGCCGGGCGCCGCCCCAACTCACAAACCTTACTTCGCGGTGCCGCCGTTCGCGTTCGGCTGGGCCGGCTGCGGGTAGGACGGGTTGCCGCCGGGAACCGCGCTGCTGTTCGACTGCGCAGCGCCACCGGACTGGCCGTTGACCGAGCCGGTCACTTCGCGGCGCGAGGCATCCTGGCTCTGGCTGGCGTAATCCTTGGGTGAATTCGCGCCGTTCCAGGTCAACAGGCCGACCGTGGCGATCGCCAGCAGGACAAGGCTGCCGACCAGGACCCACAGCACGGGCTTGCCGCGCTCACCCTGCCGGCTGTCCTGCGGATTCAGTCTCTCGGCCATGTTTGTTCCCTCCCGCTCGAACGCCACGCACGTGACACGATTTCGTTATCGGCGGCCAACGCGGCGTCGATGAAACCGGTTCCTCGCGGTCGGCGGCATCACCGCCCGGTGGTGAGCAGGATCTTGCCGAGGTGGGCGCTCGATTCCATCAATTCGTGGGCCTTCTGCGCCTGTTCCAACGGGAAAGTGGCGTGGGTCACCGACCGGATCCGGCCAGCCTCGAGCTCCGGCCAGACATCCTTGCGCAGGCCCTCGGCAATCACGGCCTTGTCGGCCTTCGGGCGGGGTCGGAGCGTCGAGCCCGTGAAGGTCAGGCGGTTGCGCATGATCGGGGTGATGTTCAGGCCATCGACCTTGTAGCCGCCCATCAGGGCGATCATGACGAGTCGGCCGTCCGGCGCCAGCGACTTGAGATTGCGGGCGAGGTAGCTCGCGCCGATCATGTCGAGGATCACGTCGACGCCGCGCCCGTCGGTCAGACGCTTGATCTCCTCGGCGAAGTCGGCCTGCTTGTAGTCGATGGCGGCATCGGCCCCGAGCTCTTCGCAGAACCGGCACTTCTCGGCCGAGCCCGCGGTGGCGAAGACCCGGGCGCCGACATGCTTGGCGATCTGGATCGCGGTCGCGCCGATCCCGCTCGACCCGCCATGCACGAGGAAGCTCTCGCCCTCGGCGAGACGGCCGCGCTGCACGACGTTGGAATAGACCGTGAAGAAGGTCTCCGGCAGGCCGGCCGCGTCGACCAGCGACAGCGCCTTCGGGCGCGGCAGGCAATGGGAGGCTTCAGCCACCGCGAACTCGGCATAGCCGCCGCTGATCACCAGGGCACAGACGTCCGCCCCGACCGAGAGACCGGAGACCCCCTCCCCCAGCGCCGCGATACGGCCCGCGACTTCGAGGCCCGGGATCTCGGTGGCACCGGGCGGCGGTGGGTACAGGCCGGCACGCTGCATCACATCCGGGCGGTTCACGCCCGCAGCGACGACCTCGATCAGCACCTGACCCGGCCCGGGACTCGGCACCGGCGCGGTCTCGACGGCGATCACCTCCGGTCCACCGGGACCGGTGAAGTGTATCCGGCGCATGGTCTCGGGCAGGGCTGGGCTGGCCATGGAAGTATCCTCAACGCGTGCGTGGTCCGGGCCGCGCCCGGAGGCGCGGCCCGGCTGTACTTGCGGCAATGGGCGCGCTTGGCAAGCGTGCGACGGGGCTAGAGGGCTTGCCGCCGAAGCGGATACCGGTTCGGCATGAGCGAGCGCGTCACATCAAGAACTTAGAGGCGAGCCCGATTGCAACGCGATCGGGAACGGCTCGCACCTATCGCGCCGCGGCCTTCACGGCGGGGGGCAGTACGATCTGGCCCTGGGCGAGGCCTTTGGGCCAGATCGCCACCTGCTTGCCGTCCTGCCACTGCGCCATCAAGCCGGTGACGAAGCCCGGCCCGTACTTGATCGAGTGGGTGAAGTCGTCGTCCCGGCCGTAGAACTGGGTGCGGCCGACCGTGCCGACCCAGTCGGTCTTCTCCAGGGCGTCGACCAGCTTGTCGGCCTCGGTGGAGCCGGCGCGCTTCACCGCATCGGCGGTGTAGTAGATCTGATCGTAGGCCATATAGCCGGCGTAGGACGGATCGCTGCCGAAGCGCTTCTTGAACGCCTCGCTGAACGCGACCGACTTGTCGGTGATCGCGGCGCCCGGCACGGCGATGCTCTGGAAGATCACGCCCTGCGTGGCGCCGTTGGTGTTGGCCCAGAAGGTCGAGGAGGTCGCCTGCGAGTTCATGCCGGTCATGGCCAGCGGCACCTGCTGATTGCGCCACTGGACGGTCGGCTGGACGCCGACATGGGAAATGCCGGTGACGATCAGATCGGGCTTGGCCGCCTCGATCTTGTTGTAGATCGGGGTGAAGTCCCCCGTATCCGGCGAGAACCGGATGTGGTCGACGACCTTCACGCCGATCTCAGGCAGGCACTTTTCGTAACCGACATCGAGCGGCCGGGTCCAGGCCGCGTCCTCGCTCATGATCGCCGCCGTCTTCACCTTCATCAGGTCGAGCAGCATGTCCTTGGTGGAGTCGCAGATCGACTGCGCCAAAGCCGCGGAGGTGAGGTATCCGTGAAAGGTGTATTTGTTGCGGGCGTAGTCCTTGTGAACGGCGAGGCTGATCTCGTTCGACGCCGCGCCGGGCGTGATCATCGGCGTCTTCAGGCGGGCCGACCACGGCATCAGCGCCAGCACGACCTCCGAGATATAGCTGGCGATCACGAGATGGACTTTGTCCTCGGAGACTGCCCGCTGGAAGGCACGGACCGCGTCGGAGGCCGAACTCTTGTCGTCGTAGGAGACGACTTGGATCTGCCGCCCGTCGATACCGCCCTTGCCGTTGATCTCGTCGGCGGCGAGCTGGACCGCCTGCGGGATCGAGGCGCCGACCACCGACTGCGCTTCGGCGATCACCCCGATCCTGATCGGATCCGCGGCCCGCGCCTCACCTGCGGCCAACAATCCGGCCGCCGCGAGCAGGGCGACGGCCCGGCTCGTCACGCTGCGATCCATCGCCATGCTGCTTCCTCCTCCGGGCCGTGCGGCTTTTGGCGCCGCATCGGGGGTCGGACGATTTTTGTAGCATTCGACGAGGTGAATACAATGTGCATCCGGCTGAAGGAGGATACACCGGCCGGACTTTCGATGGACCTCCGGGTTCGTCCGTGCGGGCTGCAGATTACCGGGTGCCGTACATACGGTCTCCGGCATCGCCGAGCCCCGGCACGATGTAGCCGTGGTCGTTCAGGTGGCTGTCGATGGCCGCCGTCCAGATCGGAACGTCCGGATGCGCGGCCTGGAACTTGGCGAGCCCCTCCGGGGCGGCCAGCAAGCAGACGAAGCGCAGGTCCGACGCGCCCCGGGCCTTCAGCCGGTCCAGGGCCGCGATGGCGGAATTGGCGGTGGCGAGCATCGGGTCGAGCACCAGAACGGTCCGGTCGGCGAGGTCGGATGGAGCCTTGAAGTAATACTCGACCGCCTCCAGCGTCTCGGGATCGCGGTAGAGACCGACATGGGCGACCCGCGCCGAAGGAACCAGCGACAGCATTCCGTCAAGGAAGCCAACGCCCGCCCGCAGGATCGGGGCGAAGACCAGTTTCTTGCCCTGGATCTGCCGCCCCTCCATCGACTGGATCGGCGTCTCGATGGTGACCGGCTCCAGCGGCAGATCCCGCGTCACCTCGTAGGCGAGCAACATGCCGATCTCGTTCAGGATCTGGCGAAACCCCTTGGTCGACCGATTCTTGTCCCGCAGATAGGTGAGCTTGTGCTGCACCAGAGGGTGATCGACCACTGTGACCCGACTCGTCGGCATCGCACATCCCTCCAACCCGGAGGGGTAGGAATGCCGGAGCGGGGGCCGGGGCGCAACGTAACGGGGCGCGAATAGGCCTATTCAAGTCGGTTGATCCCAGGAACAGGCCCGACGCCGTCGGGTGCCCTTGATCGCGCCGGCGCGATCGTGAGAGTTGCATACAGGTGGGCGCATGATCGCGGACCGGTCACTGCCCTGCGACGAATTCAGCTTTGTTGTTTATATTTGATGGCACTCAATTTACGCATTTGCAGAAATACAAATAAATACCCAAACCGCTTGTCACATACCTCTAGCTGTCGTCACTCATGAATTAAGAATGCGAAAGCAATTAAATTGTCGAGATCACACAAAAGTGACTCAAATCAGAAACGGGTTTGAATTTTAAACTGAATCGATAACGACAAATTAACAATATCAAATGCTTTTATTATTGCAGATAAAAGACATTTCCTGGACTGGCTCGCCTCTAAACTTAACACACGCGAGAGTTGCAAATCGAATTGACGCAACTTTGCAATATATCTTGTGGTAGGAAAATTTTTGCCCATCCTTGCAACTGACAACTTGATACTTCCTCGGTGAACTCGAGCAAAGCCATGCGCCTTTCCCTCAGGACTACGCTCGCCGCGATCTTCGGGTTATTCGCCCTGCTTGCCGCAGGACAAGGCATCCTGTCGATCATCGAACTCGCCGACATCCGGAAATCGATGACGGAGATCGCCGGCAATTGGCTGCCTTCGGTGACGCGGATCAACGAGGTCGAGATCGCGGCCTCGGAAGTGCGCATCAAGGAATATCGCCTGATGACGCTCTCCAACGATCCCGCTTCTCTCAAGGGGGGCGAGGCTCAGGTCGCGACGACACTGACTCTTCTGAACGAGCGGCGAAGGGCCTACGAGGCCCTGATCTCGGGCCAAGACGAGCGGCGTCTGTACGACGAGTTCGGCAGCCTGTGGGGCCGATACGAGCGGGTGGACGGTGAGATGCGCCGCCTGATCGCGGCCGGCAAGCAGTCCGACGCGCTCGCGCTGTTGACCGGCGCCGACACGGTCAAGCTCTATGACGATGCGCGCGCGACGCTGGCGCGACTGGTCGCATTGAACGAGCGGAGCGCCACCCGGGAAGTCGAGGTTGCCATGGACAGAGCGAAGACCGCGACCGCGGCCGCCTGGTTCAGCGGCATCTTGTCCCTCATCGCTGCGTTGGCAGCGGCCGCGTTCTGCCAATTCCGCATCTCCCGTCCGATCCAGCGGATGACGCAGGTCATGTCCCGGCTCGCCGGCGGCGACACCGGCGTGACGGTGCCGGCCCGGAACCGGCGCGACGAGATCGGCGCCATGGCGGCGGCCGTCGAAGTGTTCAAGGACAACTTGATCCGTACCCGCGCCCTGGAGGCCGAGACCGCGCAGGCGCGGGCCGCCGCCGAGGAGCAGCGCAAGGCCGGCATGCGCCAGATGGCCGACAGCTTCGAGCAGGCGGTCGGCGGCATCATCGGCATGGTCTCGTCCTCGGCAACGGAGCTGCAGGCCACGGCCGGAGCGATGTCGGCCATGGCCGGAGAGACCTCCGCGCAGTCCGGTGCGGTGGCGGCCGCCGCGGAGGAAGCCGCTAGCAACGTCAACACCGTGGCCGCCGCAGCCGAGGAATTGGGCTCCTCGGTGCAGGAGATCGGCCGGCAGATGGACAGCTCGGCCAAGCTCGCGCAGGGCGCGGTGGACGAGGCCGGGCAGACCAGCACGCTGGTGCATGAGCTGAGCAGCGCCGTCGCCCGGATCGGCGACGTGGTCGGGCTGATCTCTTCGATCGCCGGCCAGACCAACCTCCTGGTGCTGAACGCGACCATCGAAGCCGCGCGGGCCGGCGAAGCCGGGCGGGGCTTCGCGGTGGTCGCTTCCGAGGTGAAGGCATTGGCCGAGCAGACCGCCAAGGCGACGGAAGAGATCGCCGGCCAGATCGCCCGGGTGCAGGCCTCGACCGGCCAGGCGGTGACGGCGATCGGCTCGATCACGGCCCGCATCCAGGAGATCAGCACCGTCGCGACCTCGATCGCGGCTGCCGTCGAGGAGCAGGGCGCGGCGACGCAGGAGATCGTCCGGAACGTCGGTCAGGCGGCGCAGGGCACCGGCGAGGTCACCAGCAACATCTCGGGCGTCGCCGATGCCGCGGAGGAAACCGGAAAGTCGGCATCTCAAGTGCTCGATGCCGCTTCGGAACTGTCGCGCCAGTCCGAGCACCTCACCGCGGAAGTGTCCCGCTTCCTCGACACGGTGCGGGCAGCGTGATGCCTCTCGCAGACGGGGCTCGGCTTGCCGGCCGGGTCCCGTCTGCGGTTCAGGCTCAGGCGGTGTAGGACCCGCCCTCGCCCCGGCGCTTGGCCATGAAAGCGTCGAACTGCTCGCGGTCCTTGGCCCGCCTCAGCTCCTCGACGAAATCGGTGAAGGCACGGCTCTCGTCTTCCAGCGCCTTGCGCTGGGCTTCGAGCCGGTCGAGCTCGGTCCGACGATAGGCATCGAAGGCGGCGTTGCCGGTGCCGCCGTAATTGGCCGCCTCGAAGGCCCGGGCGAAGCGCGAGGCCGAGCGGCCGCCACCTTCGAAGCCGGCCACGCCCCGGCGGGCGGCATCGCGCAATTCCGCGAAGGCCGGGTAGCCGGCGACCTTCCAGGCAACGAGCGCCAGGCCGACAGGCCACCAATAGATGAAGCCGACGACGATCGCGCCGATTTCGAGGGACCGACGGGGGAATGGGCCTGACCGGCAGAGCTTGCCGGTCGCCCAGGGGGAGGAGGATTGCGTGGTCACGGCTTGGCTCCGCTGCTCATGTGAACGGAGTTAACATGCGGGTGCCCGGGCGAGCTTTCAAGACCGGGATCGGTCGCCCGATTGTGCCGCGCCATGGACCAGGGCCAGCACCCCGGCGCGCAGAAGCTCGTACTTGTCCGGAAAGCCCGGTCCCCGCGGCAGGTGCCCGGCGGCCGAGAGGGTCGCAAGGCCGTGGGCGAGCGCCCAGACTTCGAGGGCGATGAACCGGGGTGCGACGCCCCCGAACCCGTCCGCGAAGGTCGCCTGCAGCGCCTCGACCAGCAGGTCGAAGGGGGACGGGCGACCGGGCGACGTCTCGGTCTCAGGGGGGCTGGCGACGGCGCCGCGGGTCTCGAAGATCGCCGCGTAATAGGCTGGCTCCTCTTCGGCGAAAGCCAGATAGGCTTCGCCCATCCGGGTGAAGCGTTCGAGGGGCGTGCCCCGGGAGGTCAGCGCCCGCGCCAGCCGGGCGGCGAGTTCGGCAAAGCCGCGCCCGGCCAGCTCCTCCAGCAGCGCCTCGCGGCCGCGGAAGTGCCGGTACAGAGCCGCCGGCGTCACCCCGACCAGGCGGGCGGCATCGACCAGGGCGAAACCGCCGATGCCGCGCTCGGCAATGAACCGTCGCGCGGCCTCGATCAGGGCCTCCTTGAGGTTCCCGTGGTGATAGCTCCGCCGGTCACCCGGTCCGTCTCGCCAGGGTCGCAAGTTCTCAAGTCCTCTGCGCGCGCGCAGGCATTACGGTCGAGCACGGCGTTTGTTGCGGTCGCGAAGGGGGCCGACCGCTTGACCCGTTTCATAGCCTCTCACAAAACGCCCTCTGCTCCGTGATGTGCAAAGCCAGGCACCCGGTGACCGGGCGATGTGTGAGACGCTTATAAACGGCGCAGCACGATCGGATCGAGATCGGCCGAATCGCATCGCGCCCTTGAGAGACCGGCATATCATCGCGGCCTTCGCCACAGGGAAGACCATTCGGCATGGCGTTCGTTAGTCTGAGAGCGTGGCGCGCCCGCTCGGCGGAGCGTGCCGAGATCGCGGCGCGGCTGAAGCGGGACCTGATCGCCGCCCTCGGCCTGACCGAAGCCGACGCGCTGGCGGTGAACGAGATCGCCTGCGCCGACCCCGGCTGCCCCGACATGGAGACCATCGTGCTGGTGATGCGGGCCGGGACGCCGACGCGGGCGCTGCGGATCCGGCGTCCGATGGATGCGGTCGACGCGCAGGACGTGGCGGACCTGGTCGAGCAGGACCGGTCGGGCGAAACCTCTCGATGATGTGACAGGCCGGATCGGCGTTCCGGCCCGGATTTCCGCAACCGAGGCTCCGTTTCGGGCCGGGTCGTGTAACCACGATGGAAAGGACGCCGAACGACGAGACAGATCGCGGCGCCGGAGGAAACGCTGATGAAGAACCGTCGCGCAACCCTAGCGCTGGCCTGTCTTGCCATGGCCGCCGGCCTGTCGCCGGCCTCGGCCGGCGAGGCGATGCCGTTCTCGGCCGCGGCCTTCGAGGCGGCGCAGAAGAGCGGCAAGCCGATCCTGGTCGAGGTCAGCGCCCCCTGGTGCCCGATCTGCAAGACCCAGAAGCCGATCCTGGCCAAGCTCGCCGCCGAGCCGCGCTTCAAGGAGCTTCAGGTCTTCGACATCGACTTCGACAGCCAGAAGGACCTCCTGCGGCGCCTCAACGTGCGGATGCAAAGCACGCTCATCGCCTACAAGGGCGAGACCGAGACCGGCCGCTCGGTGGGCGAGACCCAGCCGGAATGGATCGAGGGCCTGCTGGAGAAGACGCTGTAGAACCCGGCCGCCGCACCGCCCGGCATCCGCGGGCTCGCGAAACCTTCCGGTTCCGTTCAGGCTGTCTCCGCCATAGCCGGGCCGCCCCGTCCGCGGGGCTCGAGACGGAGATCGTTCCCGGTGACGCGTACCACCCAGCCAGACGCTTCCACACCCCGCGCGATCGTCGCGATCCCGGTGCGCAACGAGATCGAGCGGATCGAGGCCTGCCTCCGGGCCATCGACGCGCAGGTCGGGTTGGCCTCGGGGAGCCTCGGGCTGGTGCTGTTCCTGAACAATTGCACGGACGGGACCGACGCCCTCGTGGCCCGGCTGGTGCCGACCCTGTCGATTCCGGTGCGGGTCGAGAGCGAGGATTTTGCCGGCGCGCATGCCGGCTGGGCGCGGCGCCGAGCCATGGATGCGGCAGCGTCCTGGCTGGGGGATGCAGGGAATGCGGGGATGATCCTGTCCACCGATGCCGACAGCCGCGTGCCGCCGAACTGGGTCGCCCGCAACCGCGCCGCCATCGAGGCCGGCGCCGACGCGGTCGCCGGACGGGTCGAACTCGACGCCGCGGAGGCCGCATTGCTGCCGCCGTCGTTGCCCGCCCGCGGCCGCCTGGAGGATATCTACGACGCCCTGATCACCGAGGCCGAGGCCCGGATCGACCCGGATCCGCACGATCCCTGGCCCTGCCACCGGACCGCGATCGGCGCGACCCTGGCGGTGACCCGCAAGGCCTATCGCGCAGTCGGCGGCATGCCGGAGATCCCGCTCGGCGAGGACGGCGCCTTCATCGCGCGGCTGATCGAGCACGGGTTGCGGGTCCGGCACGCCTCCGATGTCTGCGTGACCATCTCGGCCCGGCTCACCGGCCGCGCCCCCGGCGGCGTCGCCGACACGATCCGGTCCCGCTGCGAGGAGCCGGACGCGCTGTGCGACGCCCGGATGGAAACCTTTCCTCGGGTCGTGCGCCGCTACCTCTGGCGGCGGCGGTTCCGGCGCCTTCACGGCGCGGGCAGCCTGCGTGAGAACCAAGCCTGGGCGCGCGCCATCGGGATCCCGCCCGCGGAGGCCGGCCGGATCGCGGCGCTGCCGCTCGGGCAGGCGATCGCCGAGGCCGAACGGGCCGGCCCGCGCCTCGCCTACCGTCCGATCGGTCCGCGGCAACTGCCTGGCCAGATTCGGATCGCCCGGGTCGGGGTCGCGGCGATCCGGCTCGTCCAGCGCGTCGCCGGCTCGGCGCGGGACGCCGCGGGTGCCGCGACGGAGCCTGGACGGCCGGTCACCGATCCCCGCGGCGGCCGGATCTGATCGGGTCCCCGGGCAAACCCTACGCGCTTGCCGTCGAGAACGAAGACGGCGGTGCGGCTCTCGCGGGTCGCCCGCCGCTACGCGCTCAACGGGAATGACAAGCGCCGGAGATCCTCCGGGCGGTCGGCGCCTGGCGATCCGATGCTCGAGCCCGCCCCCTGGGCGGCGAGGTCGCGCGGGGCGAAGCCGAAGCGTTGGCGGAACGCGCGGCTGAAGGCGGCCGCGTCGGTGAAGCCGCAACTCACCATGATCGACCCGATCCGGGCGCCGGTACTGTGCATCATCACGATCCGGTCGTGGGCGCGGTCGAGGCGAGCGTCGCGGATCGTGGCCGCGATGCCCTGCCCGCCGGCGAAGGCCGCGTAGAGGCGGCTGCGCGAGATCTGCAAGGCGGCGGCCAGGGCATTCGGACCGAATTCGGGATCGTGCAAACGGCGCTGGATATGGGCGCGTGCCAGCGAGCGCAAAGCCTCGGCGGAGAGTTCGCCGTCGTCGGGCCCGGACTGCCCGTGGATGACCCCGTGGAGCAGATGCAGCACGCCCTCGACGGCGATGCCGGTCTCCGCCTCGGACATGTCGGACACCGAGGTCGCCAGCGCGCCGAGATAGGCGTTCAACAGCCCTTTCAGCGGCGTGTCGCCGAGCTTGCGTCCGCTGACGTCCTGCGGGTTGCCGACCTGCTCCAGGAACGCGGCCCGCGGCACCATCAGGCGGATCTCCTCGTAGCCGTCCCGGCTCCCGGCGGCGCCGGGCTGGCCCATCGCGCGGAACGCCAAATCACCGACCTGCAGGAGCGCGCCGTTGTTACCCTGCTCGACATAGCCCCGCCCGGCGCCGATCAGCATGATCGACATCTCGTCGCTACCATCGCGGCGGATGTGGCGTGCGGCGCGCTCGACATCGATCGGGCCGCTGACGGTGCGCATGATCGTGCCGTGGCTCGAGACAGCGATCATGCGGCTGGCCGAAAACGGTACAGCCGATTCATATCGCTTGATATCCCCGGCGGGCATCACCGTATCACACCAGTAATCGAACGCGCTCTTCTGATCGACTACGTCCGTCGATTGAACGAAGACGGGGATGTTATCTTTGACACGCACGGTGCCATGACCTCGAAATGCTCACGCCGCCGGAAATTCGTGTCCGATTACGCTTGAGCAGCGATCGCGTTCCAGATTCGACCGCTTCGCGCAATCGGCCGAACGGCCGACGCACGGGGCATGCCGTCTCTGCACCGGCATGAGCGCCGTTATGGGGCAGCCGTCCGTCCGACGCGGTATCAGGCGCACGCGGATCCGGCTCCGGTCACGCACCCTGGGCGAGGAGGTCGCGGGGCGAGCAGCCGAAGCGCTGGCGGAATGCGCGGCTGAAGGCAGCCGGATCCGTGAAGCCGCAACTCGCCATGATCGACGCGATCCGGGCGCCGGCCTTGCGCATCATCACGATCCGATCATGCGCGCGGTCGAGCCGCGCGTCCCGGATCGTGGCGGCGATCCCCTCCCCGCCGGCAAAGGCGGCGTAGAGTCGGCTACGGGAGATCCGAAGGTCCGCAGCCAGCGCATCTGGACCAAATTCGGGATCGTGCAGACGATGCTCGATCCGCGCCAGCGCCAGGGAGCGGAGTGCGTTGACCGAGAGCTCGCCATCCGCCCGGGCATTCTGGCTGGTCATGACGCCGCGCAGCAGGTGGAGCGCGCCCTCGACGGCGATGCCGGTCTCCGCATCCGACATCTTGGTGACCGAGCCCGCGAAGGCCTTGAGATAGGCGGCGAAGAGTTCGTTCAGCGGTCCGGCGGCAAACTTGCGGGCGGCGAAATCGTCGACGTTGCCGACATGCGCCAGGAAGGTCGCCCGGGGCACGGTGAGCCGGATCTCCTCGAACTCGGTCAGGGCGCCCGCGGAGCCGGGCCGGCCCCAGGTCTGGAAACTGATGTCGCCGGCGCAGAGCAGCGACCCGTTGTTGACCTGCTCGAGATAGCCGTTCCCGCGAACGATCAGCATGATGCCGACCTCGTCGCGCCCATCCTGGCGCATGTGGCTCGGCCTGCGCTCCAGAATGTACGGGCTGCTGTTCGTGTGGAAGATCGCGCCGTGATTGGAGGAGGCGACCAGGCGGGACGCCGCGAACGGCTTGGCCGAATCGGGCTGTACCAGGTCCGTGCCGGTGACGACCGTGCTGCGCCAATAATCGAACGCCTGCTTCGGCTCGACCGATTCTGTCGTTCCGAAAAAGACCGGGACCGTTGTCTTGGCGCTCACGTCAGATTGGCCCTACAACCCTGAATTTGAGCACGCGCCACGGCTGTCTGGAGTGACGACCGACCTAGGGTTTCAGATCCGACATCGAGAAGCAATAGCGATGCACAGCCCCCGCAGAATACCAAGGGCATCATGAACAGCGCTTCCTCAAGCAATCTGCGAGCGCATTAGCTGCCTCTTCAAGGCGAAAGAATGGCAATTTTACTCGAAATTCAGGCTATTAGTGGATAGGTGGTATAGCTCTGAAGCTCTCTTTTATGCCTATAAGCCAATCAGATCGAAAAGTATTATCGAGCGCAACACCGCTGAATATAACTAATAGTCGCCGCGAAAAGACTTATCTTCGTGAGTTTACAAATTACATCCCGCCGCGGGCATAGAATCGGCAGCCTGCAGTGCCGGGTTAACCATGATCCGGCTGGGACCTGGACGGGCGCGGCCAGTCGCGGCTCCGTTCAGTGGCCGCTCGCAACCGGCTGAGGTTCGTCGCGCGACGGCTGGGCGTCGGCGAAGCGCAGCACTACGGCACGGCCGGCGGCCGGCGGGCTCACCAGGCTGCCGCGGAACCGGGCCGTCTCGGCCGTGCCGAGCACCGCCCGCGGCGGGGCGACCGGGAAGGTCCGAAGTGCGCGTCCGGCGGCGTCGCGAATCTCGACGCTCAGCGCCGAGACCGGCACGTCGGTCCGGGCGATCCCGACGAGGTCGCCCTCGATCACCAGTTCCGGCGGGCGGCCGTCCTCCGCAGGGCTGCTGAACGCCACCACGTCGCGAATCTCGATGCCCCGGACATTCACCGGCAGCCCGACCCGGGCGAACAGGGCGGCGGTCTGAGGGACCACCCGGACCACGCTGGTGCGGGCCAGGCAGATGAGCGGCAGTGCCGCCAGCAGCGTCAGCCCGACGGCCAGCGACGGCGAAAGGCCGACGATCCCGCGCCGGCTGTTCCCGCGCGACGGGCGCGCCGGCACCCGACGCCGGGCGGGCGGTGGCTCTGATGTGTCGGTGGCAGCCCGGACGGTCGCGGTCGCCTCCTGCCAGGCTGCATCGGCGACCGGATCGGGCTCCGCTTCGCCCTTCTCCGCCAGTTCGGCCTCATGGCCGGCCAGCACGTCGGCGGGGGTGAGAAACCAGGTCTCGCGGCAGGCCGCACAGCGGACCGAGCGGCCGTCCATGCCGACCTTGCCGGCGTCGATCCGGTACTCGCTGGCGCAGCTCGGGCAGACAATCAGCATACGCGCGCCATTCGTTCCATCAGGGATCGTTCCCGATCGGCCAAGTCGGAGCCGGACGGCAAAATCAGTTGCGAAACCGTGCCCGAACAGGGTTAAGCGTCGGTGAAAGTGTCCTGGCCTTGAAAACGCCCGCCCATCCGGCGATTTCGAACCATGGATCGGCGAAACCCGGCACGGCTTTGAACGTACAGGCGAGCATGAAGAGCCTGCTGCCCGGCGCGGAACGGCCGGTGGTGCAGTTCGAGAATGTCGGCATGCGCTACGGCCTCGGGCCGGAGGTGCTGTCGGACGTGACGTTCCGGATCGCGCCGCGCTCGTTCCAGTTCCTCACGGGCCCGTCCGGCGCCGGAAAGACGACGCTGCTGCGGCTGATCCTGCTGTCGGTGCGGCCGACCCGCGGGCTCGTCTCGATCTTCGGCGAGGAGGTCAGCGGTATCTCGGCCAAAGCGCTCACCGGCCTGCGCCGACGCATGGGCGTGGTGTTCCAGGATTTCCGCCTGCTCGACCATCTCACCACCTACGAGAACGTGGCGCTGCCGCTGCGCGTCCAGGGCCGGTCCGAGGCGAGCTACCGGGCCGAGGTGGTCGAGCTGCTGCGCTGGGTCGGCCTCGGCGAGCGCATGCACGCCCTGCCGCCGCTCCTGTCGGGCGGGGAGAAGCAGCGCGCCGCCATCGCCCGGGCGCTGATCGCCCGGCCGGACCTGCTGCTCGCCGACGAGCCCACCGGCAACGTCGATCCCGGTCTCGGCCGGCGGCTGCTGCGGTTGTTCCTCGAGCTGAACAAGCTCGGGACCTCTGTGATCATCGCGACCCACGATTTCGGCATCATGGACGCTGTCGACGCCCGCCGCATGGTGCTGGGCGACGGCCGGCTGCGGATCGAGGAATGAGCGCGCCGGCAACCACCCGGGCGCAGGCAGACGCCCAGTCCGGCCCCGCGGATCCGAAC
Source organism: Methylobacterium sp. J-048 (assembly GCF_022829515.1). Taxonomy (GTDB): domain Bacteria; phylum Pseudomonadota; class Alphaproteobacteria; order Rhizobiales; family Beijerinckiaceae; genus Methylobacterium. Next base: position 92,360 of record NZ_JAKSYL010000146.1, on the reverse strand, counting down.
CTGCCGACGAACCTGCGCCGCAACGCCGCCCTGGTCCCCACCGACACCACGGCCGGGCGGTCGCTCGCTGCCGTCATCGCGATCCTGACCTTCCTGGCGGGCCTGTGCGCGGGCGCGGCCGAGATCGTCGCCACGAATGCCGGGCAATGGCAGGGCGACGTCGCCCAGGAGGTGACGATCCAGGTGCGGCCCGGCCCTGGCCGGGACGTCGATTCCGACGTGGCCCGGGCCGAGGGAATCGCCAAATCCGAGCCCGGAATTTCCGAAGCACGGGTCTTCTCCAAGGCGGAGGCCGAGCGGCTGCTGGAGCCGTGGCTGGGCAGCGGCCTCGATCTCTCGGACCTGCCGGTGCCGCGCCTGATCGCCCTCAAGCTCGCCGACAGCCGAAGCGCGGACCTGAAACGCCTGCGCACGCGCCTGACCGAGGCGCTGCCCGGCGTGGCGAGCCTGGACGACCACGCGCTCTGGCTCCAGCGGCTCTCGACGGCGGCGAACGCCTTCGTGGGCATCGGCATCGGGATGGTGGTTTTGGTGCTGGTGGCCACGGGGCTTGCCGTGACCTTCGCCACGCGGGGCGCCATGGCGGGCAACCGCGAAGTGGTCGATGTGCTCCACTTCGTCGGCGCCGACGACGACTACATCGCCCGGGCGTTCCAGCGCCGGTTCTTCGGGCTCGGCCTGCGCGGCGGCGCGATCGGGGCCGGGCTGGCGATCCTGGCCTTCGCGATTGCCGGGCTGCTCGCCCGGGCGGCCCGCTCCGGACCGGCGGGCCAGGAGGTCGAGGCGCTGTTCGGCGCCGTCCAGGTCGGGCTGCGCGGCTATGCCAGCATCATCCTGATCGGCGTGATCGCATCGCTGGTCACCGGCGTGGTCTCGCGGATCACCGTGCGGCGGTTCCTATCCTGACCCCGTAACGACAGGGGCATTCAGGGGAAACAGGGCGTCCAGGCAAAACGTTAACGATCGGGAAAGGATATCGCGGCGGTGTGGATGGAGCCGATCCGGCCGCCTCTGGGCTGCCGCATTCGGCGCCGATCCTCCGGAGGATGACCACGCGGATGCAACGCGCACCGGCCCCCTACCCGACCGACGCGATCGGCTGGGCCTGGAACGAGCGGGTCCCGCCGCGCCGCCGCGCCGCGCCGGCACATCCGCTTCGCCGGGGCCGGCGCGCTCTGTGGGTCTGCAGCCTCGGCGCCGGCTTCGGCATGCTGGTGCTGTTCGCGGGCTTCCTCGCCTTCGTCAGCGTCCTCGCCCGCCACGAGCGGTATCCGGCCGATCGCGCCGACGGCATCGTGGCGCTCACCGGCGGGGCGCAGCGGATCGGCGACGCGATCGATCTCTTGGCCGGCGGCTACGGACGGCGCCTGCTCATCACGGGGGTCAACGAGCGCACCAGCCGCGACGAGATCGCCCGGCTCAACCCGACCCAGCGCACTCTGATCGCCTGTTGCGTCGATCTCGACTACCGGGCGCGCAACACCATCGGCAACGCGATCGAGACCCGGCGCTGGATGCGGGCGCACCGCTTCAGCACCGTCGCGGTGGTGACCTCGAATTACCACATGCCGCGCACCCTGATCGAGCTGGACCACGCGCTCCAGGACAGCGACCGGGTCCTGCCGCATCCGGTCGTCACCGAGGGATTGGATGCCGACCGCTGGTGGCAGAGCCCGCCCGCGGCCAAGCTCCTGGCCTCGGAATACGTGAAGTTCCTGGTGAGCTGGGTCCGTACCCGCTTCGAGGACGATCCCGAACGCTCCCGGGCGGCGATCCTGATCGGCCGGGGCAAGCCGGTGAAAATGGTCGCCGAGCCGATGATGATGCGCCGGATCGATTGAGGTTTTGACGAGGGGCAGTCCGTCAGCCCGCCTTCAATGCCCGCCGCAGCGCACCTTGATCGTCGCGGAAAACTCCCGGTCGGAGCCCTGCACCTGAGCGAGCCGCTGGGCGCGCTCCGAGCCCGAGAGGCAGCGGCCGTAGACGCTTGCGACCCGGCGCATCGTGTCGACATGGCGGCGCCAGACACGGCAATTCTGGGCGTCGTCGCCGTCCGCCTGTTCCAGCTGTTCCAGGGCTTGGCGCTGCATCGACTGCGCCACCAGGACATCGCGGCCGCAAGTGGCTTCGCCCTGTGCCTCGGCGACGGGGGATAAGCCCGCGAGGATCACCAGGGCCGCAGCGAGACGGGACAGCGGCATCAGGCGGCCTGCGGCGCCGTCGAGCGGGTCAGCAGCGCATAGAGCGCGCTCGAATCCCGGGCGGCCCGGATGTGGTTGAGCATGCCGGGCTCGCGCAGGACCCGGGCGACCTGGGCCAGGGCCTTCAGGTGATCAGCCCCCGCACCCTCAGGGGCGAGCAGCAGGAAGGCGACATCCACCGGCTGCCCATCCAGGGCCTCGAAATCCACCGGCCGGTCGAATCGCGCGAACAAGCCGAACAGCCGGTCGAGACCGGGCAGCTTGCCATGCGGGATCGCGACACCCTCGCCGATCCCGGTCGAGCCGAGGCGCTCGCGCTGGAGCAGGGTGTCGAAGACCGGCCGCTCGTCGAGCGCCGGCAACCGACGCACGGCCTGCGCCGCAAGCTCCTGAAGCACCTGCTTCTTGGCTCGCGCGCGCAGGGACTGCACGACCGATTCGGGGTCGAGGAATTCCAGAATTGGCATCGATCGACCGTTGCCCCGTCACCCGTCCGCGTCGGAGCGGGCCTCGTCGCAGGAGCGTCTCGCACGACACCCCCGACTATCAATGGGCCGGAGAACGAGCCGGTTCCGGCTCCGTTCCTCCCGGTCCACACGCGTCAGTCGACGGCGCCCGGCGGGTCCACCCAGCCGATCGCACCGTCGCTGCGCCGGTATACGACGTTGACGCGCCCGGTGCCAGCGTGGACGAACACAACCACCGGGGATCCTGTCATATCGAGGGCGGTCACCGCCTCGCCGATGGTCCGGCGCTGCAGGGTCTTGGTGCTCTCGGCGACGATCGGCGGGTGGGCGTCGCCGTCCTCCGGCTCGTCCTCGTCCCGCTCCTCCGGTGGGGCGAACACCGCGTAGGCGGCCTCGATCGCCGCGGGATCGCCGGGACCGGTAGCGTGCTGCTTCAACCGATGCTTGTAGCGACGCAGCCGTGTCTCGAGCTTGTCGGCGGTCTGCTCGAAACTCGACCGCGCGTCGTGCGACACGCCGACCGACTCGATGGTCAGCCCGGACACGAGATGCAGGACGCAATCGGTCCGGTACGCGGTCCCGTCACGCCTGAGCGTGACGTGGCCGGTGCAGGAATCGTTCATGTGCGAGTCGAGGTATTTGTCGAGCGTCGCAGACATCCGCTCGTCGATACGGCCGCGCAGACTCTCTCCGAGATCCACGCCGTGGCCCGTGACCCGCAACGATCCCATGCTGCCTCCCCCGTGCGATTCAGTCCCCGGAATTAGAGAGCCGGCTTGCGCTAAGTCAACGGAGGCGTGCCCGTTCCGTCCGAACCGCCGCTTAACCCTGGGTTCAGCCGGCCTCCCGGTATACAGGCACCGTTCCGCCATCTGAGACGCAGGCCCGCATGAAAACCGCCGCCGGATCCGTCGCCGTTCCCAGCCGCCGTGCCGTCCTGGCCGGGGCCGTGGGCAGCGCCGCGGCGTTCCTGCCGGCGATCGCGCGCGCGGCAGAACCGGGGGGCGCCAATCCGGCCACCACCCTGCCGGGTGCCGGCGCGCCGTTCGAGGCCAGCACCCTGCTCGACATCGCCCGCGCCCGGGCCGCCTCCGGCTATGTCGCGCCCAAGACCGACGACGTGCCAGCGGTGTTGAAGGGCCTGTCCCGGGATGCCTACGAGGCGATCCATCCGGTGCCCGGCCGAGCCGTCTGGGCCGGCCGCGATTTCGGCTACGCGATCGAGCCGCTGCTGCGCGGTTCGATCTTCGACACGCCGGTCTCGCTCTTCGTCGTGGAGAACGGGCTGGTCCAGCCGATCGCCTACGACAAGGAAGGCCTGATCGCCGCCAACATCGTCCTGCCGGACCTGACCGCCGACACCGCCTTCTCGGGTTTTCGCCTGCGGGCTCGATTCGGCGACGGGACTGACCTGTCGGACTTCGCGCTGTTCCAGGGGGCCTCGTTCTTCCGGCTGGTGGCGCAGGGCCAGGATTTCGGCATCAACGCCCGGGCGCTGGCCCTGCGGCCGGCCGATTCCCGCGGCGAGGAATTCCCGCTGTTCCGGGCCCTGTTCGTCGAGGCGCCCGCGCCCGGGCAGCCGATCGTCGTCCACGCGCTGGTCGAATCGGAATCGGCGGCCGCCGCGTTCAAGCTCACGTTGACGCCGGGCCGGGAGGCGTCCGTGGCCGGGATCGACGGAACCGTGTTCGCCCGGGCCGAGCTCGACCATATCGGGCTCGGCGGCATGCAGGGCAGCTACCTGTTCGGGCCGCTCGACCGGCAGAAGGTGGACGACCTGCGTGCCGCCGCCTTCTCGGTGGAGGGGCTGGCGATCCGCAACGGCTACGGCGAGCCAATCTGGCGCCCGGTGCACAACCCGGAGGCTTTGCAGGTCTCGGCCTTCCTCGACCGGGGGCCGAAGGGGTTCGGCCTCATGCAGCGCGCCCGCGCCTACGATGATTTCGAGGACGACCGGCGGCACTGGGAGCAGCGCCCGTCCCTGTGGATCGAGCCGCAGGACGATTGGAACGAGGGCGCAGTGACGCTCCTCGAGATCCCGAGCGATTCCGAGCTGAACGAGAACGTGTTCGCCTATTGGCGCCCGAAGGCGACGCTCGCCAAGGGCGGCGAGATGCGCTTCCTCTGCCGCCAGCACTGGTCCAAGGGCTGGCCCGATCCCCTGCCCCCGGACCTCGCCCGGGTGACGGACAGCCGTGCCGGCCGCGGCAGCTCCGGCAATCGCCGCCTGTTCGCGGTCGATTTCGAGGGCGAGGGGCTGACCCGGCGCGACGAGATCGAGATCGCGCTCAGCGCTTCGACCGGGACGATCACCCGGCAGGACCGCTTCTTCTATCCGGAGCGCAAGACCCTGCGCGTGCTGTTCGAGCTCGATCCCGGCAGCGAGCGGGCGAGCGAATTGCGTCTCGGGCTCCGGCGCGGCCAGGACCGCGCCAGCGAGACCTGGCTGTTCCGCTGGACGCCGTAATCTTCTTTCGCCGATCACCCCGAGGATCACACCCCGCCGTGCGCCTGGACGAGACCACTACGTTGCCACCGCCCGCATCCCGCCGGGATGCCGGCCCCGCACGTTCCGAGAACAGTGCCGCGATGCCGCCCGAAGCACCCCTGGCGATGCCGGTGCAGGATCTCTCGACGTGGGATTCCACCGCCGCCCACCGGCCGACGCGCAAGCACGGGTCTCCCTGGATGGCCCGGCTGCTGGTGTTCGGTGGCGCCCTGGCGCTGACCGGCTACGGCGGCTGGCAGATGGTCGAGACCGTGTCGATCTCCGGCAGCCCGACCGCCCTGCAGCTGGTCCTGGTCGTCCTGTTCTGCCTGACCTTCTCGTGGATCGCGCTCGCCTTCACCAGCGGCCTGCTCGGCTTCGCGATGCTGCTGCGCCGGAAGCGGCCGGATCCGGTCCCGACCGCGCTCCACACCCGCACTGCCGTGCTGATGCCGGTCTACAACGAGGCCACCGCCCGGACCTTCGCGGGCGTCGAGGCCATGCGCGAGGCCGTTGAGGCCACCGGTCTCGGCGACCATTTCGACTGGTTCGTGCTCTCGGATTCGACGCAAGCCGATGCGTGGATCGCCGAGGAGCGCGCCTTCCTCGACCTGCGCCGCCGCCTCGGCCCCGGCGCCCGGCTGTATTACCGCCACCGGCCCAAGAACCATCACCGCAAGGCCGGCAATATCGGCGACTTCGTCACCCACTGGGGCGGGCATTACGACCACATGCTGGTGCTCGATGCCGACAGCCTGATGAGCGGCCCGGCGATCGTAGCGCTGGCCGCCGCCATGGAGGCCGACCCGGATTCCGGGATCATCCAGACCCTGCCGCTGATCATCAACCGCAACACCCTGTTCGCCCGGCTCCAGCAATTCGCCGCCCGGATCTACGGGCCGGTGATCGCCGCCGGTCTGTCGGCCTGGTCGGGCCGCGACGGAAATTACTGGGGCCACAACGCCATCATCCGCACCCGCGCCTTCGCACAATCCTGCGGCCTGCCGGACCTGCCCGGAAAGCCGCCGTTCGGCGGCCACATCCTGTCCCACGACTTCGTCGAGGCAGCGCTGATCCGCCGAGCCGGCTGGGCGGTCTACATGCTGCACCGCCTGCCGGGCTCCTACGAGGAGAGCCCACCCTCACTGATCGACGTGGCGGTGCGCGACCGCCGCTGGGCGCAGGGCAACCTCCAGCACGCAAGGGTGATCGGCGCCGCCGGCCTGCACCCGGCGACCCGCCAGCACTTCGCCACCGGCATCGCCGGCTACCTCGCCTCCCCGTTCTGGCTGTGCCAGCTGGTCGTCGGTATCCTGCTGGTCCTCCAGACCGCCACCGAGCGGCCGGACTATTTCGGCGGCGCCGGGTTCTCGCCGGTCTTCCCGCGGTTCGACCCGGTCCGCGCGCTCCAGCTGTTCGGCCTGACCATGGCGGTGCTGCTGGCCCCGAAAATCCTCGGCCTGATCCTGGCCCTCCTCGACGGGCCGGTGCGCCGGGCCTGCGGGGGCGCCGGCCGGCTGATCCTGTCGAGCTTGGTCGAGATCCTGCTCTCGGCCCTGGTCGCCCCGGTGGCGATGGTGATCCAGTCGGGCTCGGTGATGGGCATCCTGCTCGGGCGCGATACAGGCTGGAACCCGCAGCGCCGGGACGACGGCTCGATTCCGATGCGCGACATCGTCGCCCGGCACCGCTGGCACATGGTCCTCGGCCTCGTCGCCGGGATCGCGGCCTTCGCGCTCGCGACCTCGCTGTTCCTGTGGATGAGCCCGACGATCCTGGGTCTCGTGCTGGCGATCCCGATCTCCTGGGCAAGCGGCCAACTCGGGCTGGGCCTAGCCCTCAAGCGGCGCCTTCTGCTGGCCACCCCCGAGGAGGCTTCCCCGCCGGAGATCGCAATCCGGGCCGGCACCCTCGCCTCCCGCAACGCCGCGCAGGCGTTCGACGAGGCCGATGCGCTGACGGCCCTCCACGCCGACCCGGATCTGGCTGAAGCCCATGCCGGCATGCTGCCCACCGGTCGGTCCCGCCCGCGGGGCGCCATCGACCCGGACCAGACGCTGGCCACGGCCAAGATCTGCGAGGCCGAGACCGTGGCCGAAGCTCGGGCCTGGCTGTCGCCCAAGGAGCGTATGGCGCTGCTGCACGACCGGGCTCTACTCGACCGGCTGGTGCGGCTGGATTAAAGCGGCGTGCAGCAGACCCTCCGGTCATCCCGCCGTCGCGGATGGCCAGGAATCGTTGGACGCGCGTTGATCGTGCTGATCCTCTGAGGATCGTCGCAGACGAAACCGACGGAGACGTTCCATGGAGATCAAGCGCAGCGGATCGCAGCCCTCGGGCCCGGGCCCGGCCGACTGGTTCAGCGGCACCGTCCGGATCGACCCGCTCTTCTCCGCGCCGGATCCTGCCCGGGTGGCGGGGGCGCACGTGACCTTCGAGCCGGGCGCGCGCACCAATTGGCACACGCATCCGCTCGGCCAGACGCTGATCGTCACCTTCGGCCGCGGCTCGGTGCAGCGGGAGGGCGGTCCGGTCCAGGAGATCGCGGCCGGCGACGTGGTCTGGTTCGAGCCCGGCGAGAAGCACTGGCACGGCGCCACCGCGACGACGGCGATGAGCCACATCGCGATCCAGGAGCGCCAGGACGGGACGGCGGTGACGTGGCTGGAGGCGGTGAGCGACGACCAGTATCGCGGCGGGTGAGCCGGCGGCTGCCCCTCGTCATCGCGGCGGGACCCGGATGGTGGAGGACGGCGCGGATAAGAGGCCACCGGCCCGCGGCCGACCGGCCGCCGTCGTCAGGAGTGATTAACCAACGGCTCCTAGGGTCGGTCGATCCAAACGGAGCTCTCCATGACCCTGCTGCTCGCGTTCCTGCTGCTGCCCCTCGCCGTCGCCATCGTGCTGGCCCGCGGCGAACCGGTGCGGACCATCAGCTGCCTCGGCGCCATGGGGGTCGGCTGCTTCATCGCCTGCTGGAGCGTGATGGGTTTCCTGCGGCACCGGGCCTGAGCCGGGAGCCTTACAAAAACCCGCCGGCGCGCGGGACGCCCGCGAGATTGCGCCCGGCCCGGGCGACGAGCTGCGCGAAGGCCATCGCGGCCGCCGTCGCCTGCGCCTGGGAGGGGAAGTCCCGCCGGGACTCGACCACCGTCTCCTCGGTCTCGTTCACGAGGACCCAGGACCAGTGCGACCGGTTGCTGGCGCGAATCTCGAAGCGCACGGGCTGCTCGCCGATCCGGAACGTGCCTCGAAAGGCTCAGCACACGCCGGTGACGGGGTGATGACGGCCACCGCTTCCGGCGCGGGATCTGGAGTCCGAGGGGTTCCCGCTACGCGCACGAAAATGTCAGCTGCACGCAGCTGACTGATTGTCTGAATCTGTACGCAGGCATGAATGTCGCGCCGGATCCCTTGACCGGAGTAGCCGGAATGGGTTCGATCCACATGCGATGAACGCGGGCGTCTTGCATCGCTTTGCAGCCTCCGCGCCCCATTATCCGGTCGTCATCCCGATTCCTGCACGCGCAGGTGCTCGATTCGATCGGGTTCCACTCCCGTCACCTGTTGCCCCTGGTCAGCGGATGTCTGTGCGGCATCGCTTGCTGGGGGCGACGAAGCGGATCGAAGCAATGGCGGACGGCAGCGGATCCTCGGTCGACCGGTCGCGCCGAACACTCCAGAACCTCGCCAAAACGCTGGGATGCTCGCCGGAAACATTCTTCGGCGAACCGCCCCCCGACCACCTCGCAGACGCCGAAGAATTGCTTCAGCTCTGGCTGTCGATCACGGATTCTTCGGAGAGACGTCGCGTTCTGGCTTTCGCCCAGACCGTCAAAGCCGCCTCCGATGCGAGGCTTGGCGACGCCTGACCGGCCTCGTTCAGGCGCCTTGCATCCGACGGCGCGGGGGCTATGGCAGGGCCCCGCCCCTCGCCTGCCGGAGCCCGCATGACATCCGTGAACGCGCTGATCGCCGAGGAACTCGGGGTCGGAGAGGCGCAGGTTGCAGCCGCCGTGGCGTTGCTCGACAGCGGCGCCACCGTCCCGTTCGTCGCCCGCTACCGCAAGGAGAATACCGGCGGTCTTGACGATGCGCAGTTGCGCAAGCTCGACGAGCGGCTCGGCTACCTGCGCGACCTCAACGACCGGCGCAACACCATCGTCGCGAGCATCCAGGCGCAGGGGAAGCTGACGCCGGCGCTCGCAACCGCGCTCGCCGCCGCCGACACGAAGGCGCGCCTGGAAGATCTCTATCTACCGTTCCGGCCCAAGCGCCGCTCGAAGGCCCAGACAGCCCGGGAGGCCGGCCTCGAGCCCTTGGCCCAGGCGCTGCTGGCGAAGCCCGAGATCGCGCCCGAGCGCGCCGCGGCGGGGTTCATATCGATAGATAAGGGCGTCGCCGACACCGAGGCCGCCCTGGAGGGCGCCAAGGCGATCCTGATCGAACGCTTCGCCGAGGATGCCGACCTGGTCGGGCGCCTGCGCGCGGATTTCTGGCGGAGCGGCCAGCTCGCGTCGAAAATGCGCAAGGGCAAGGCCACGGAGGGCGCGAAATTCTCGGATTACTCCGCGTGGAGCGAGCGGCTGGAGCGGATGCCGTCGCACCGGATCCTCGCGATTTTTCGCGGCGAACGCGAAGGCGTCCTCGACGTCGATCTCACCGCGGAAGGCGAGGATTCGGAGCCGGGCCGGCCCGGCCCGTTCGAGACCGCGATCTGCCATCGGCACAGCATCGCCGCCCGGGGTCGGCCAGGCGACGCCTGGCTGATGGAGGTCGTGCGCACCGCCTGGCGCACCAAGATCCGGACCGGGATCAAGCAGGATCTGCGCACCCGCCTGTTCGAGCGCGCCGAGGACGAGGCCGTGAAGGTCTTCGCCGGCAACCTGAAGGACCTGCTGCTCGCCGCCCCAGCGGGCGGGCGGGCGACGCTGGGGCTCGATCCCGGCTACCGGAACGGCGTGAAGGTCGCGGTGGCCGACCAGACCGGCCGGATCGTGGCGGTCGAGACAACCTACCCGCACGAGCCGCAGCGGCGCTGGAAGGAGGCGGTGGCGAGCCTCGGGCGCCTCTGCCGCCAGCATCAGGTCGAGCTGATCGCCATCGGCAACGGCACCGCCTCCCGGGAGACCGAGCGGCTGGCCGCCGAGATCGTGGCAGCCAATCCCGACCTGACGCTCGCCAAGGTCACGGTGTCAGAGGCCGGCGCCTCGGTCTACTCGGCCTCGGAGATCGCCTCGCGGGAATTGCCCGATCTCGATGTGTCCCATCGCGGCGCCGCCTCGATCGCCCGCCGGCTTCAGGACCCGCTCGCCGAACTCGTGAAGATCGACCCGAAATCGATCGGCGTCGGGCAGTACCAGCACGATGTCAGCGAGACCAAGCTGTCGCGCCAGCTCTCGGCGGTGGTCGAGGACGCGGTGAACGCGGTGGGCGTCGATGTGAACACCGCCTCCCCGGCCCTGCTGGCCCAGGTCTCGGGTCTCGGTGCGTCGATGGCCGACCGCATCGTCGCGCACCGGGATGCGAACGGTCCGTTCCGCACGCGGACGGCCCTCAAGAAGGTTCAGGGCCTCGGCCCGAAGACCTTCGAGCTGGCCGCCGGCTTCCTGCGCATCCAGGGCGGCGACGATCCGCTCGACGCCTCCGGCGTCCATCCGGAATCCTACCCGGTGGTCCGCCGGATCCTGCAGGCGACCAAGAGCGACATCCGCGTGCTGCTGGGCAATGCCGCGACCCTGAGCCAGCTCGCCCCCGAGTCATTCGCGGATGCGCGCTTCGGCCTGCCAACGGTGCGCGACATCATCGCCGAGCTGGAAAAACCCGGCCGGGATCCGCGCCCGGCCTTCCAGACGGCGAGCTTCCAGGAGGGTGTCGAGACGATCGGCGATCTCCGCCCCGGCATGCAGCTCGAAGGCGTGGTCACCAACGTCGCGGCGTTCGGCGCCTTCGTGGATATCGGCGTCCACCAGGACGGGCTCGTGCACATCTCGGCGATGGCACGCCGGCGCATCGCCTCGCCCGCCGAAGTGGTCCGGACCGGCGAGGTCATCCGGGTCCTGGTGCTGAGCGTCGATGTCCCGCGCAAGCGCATCGCCCTGTCGATGCGGCTCGACGATCCGATCGAGCCGGGAGCCCAGGCGCGGCGCACCAGCGACCAGGCGCCCGACCCGCGCCGGATGCAATCCAGACCGACGCCGGCAACCGGCGGCGGGGCCCTGGCCGACACGCTCCGGCGGGCGGGGGCCTCCCCCTCCAAAAGAAGCTGAACCGGACGCACAAACGAAAACGGCCGGGGCGATGCCCCGGCCGTTCCGACTTTGATGCGGCTGAGGCTTAGCGCAGCAGCTGCAGGATGCCCTGCTGGGCGGTGTTGGCCAGCGACAGGGCCGAGATGCCCAGCGACTGACGGGTCGACAGGGCCTGCGAGTTCGCAGCCTCCTGGTTCAGATCGGCCGCCGTCAGGTTCGACGAGCCGGTATCGAGCACGTTGATCAGGTTCTTGCTGAAGTCCTGACGGTTCTGCACCACCGACAGGTTCGAACCGAAGGTCGAAGCGTCCGTGCGCAGCTGGCTGGAGGCGGTCGTCAACTTGCCCAGGGTCGTGTTGATGTCGCCGTTGAGCAGGAAGTTGCCCTGCCCGACCGTCGACGTCTTCGCCGATGTGCTGGTGATCGAAGTCAGGCCGAGACCGCTCGAAGTCTCGTCAGTCGCCGTGACCGTGAGGTTCGAGTTGCCCTTCGGGTTGAAGTTGATCGTCAGGTTGTTGTTGTCGCCCTTGCCATTGATGAGGTTCGTGCCGTTGTAGCTCGAATCACCCGCCAGCTGGTCGATCTGGGTCAGCAGGCTGTTGTACTGCGAGGACAGCGTCGCCCGGGCCGAGACGCCGGACACGCTCAGGTCCGTACTCTGGCCGACCGCCGTGGTCGTGCCGTAGGTCGGGCCGGACGAGGCCGTGCCGCCGGCGAAGCCGAGCGCGGTCTGATCGGCCGCGGTCTTGAATTCCACGTCCGAGGACGCGTTCATCACGATCTTGGTGCCGTCGGTGCTCTTCGAGAAGCTGCCGGCGCCCACCGCAGTGTTGAGCTTGGTCAGCGCCTGGTCGAGCGTATCGCCCGAAGCCAGCGTCACGGAGGTCGAGGCGCCGTTCACGTACATGTTCACGGTGCTGCCGCCGCTGGTCGGGACGGTGTAGGCGCTGGAGGCGGTGCCAGTGGTGGTGATCTGGGTGGACAGCGCCTGGTTGGCGACCGACTTGGCCTGATCGACCAGCTTCTGGATCGAGGTGATGCCCTGGTTGGCGGCCTGGATCGACTGGATGCCGTTGGAGATCCCGTCGAGCAGGTTGCCGAGGTCGCCCGAACGCTGGCTGAGCGACTGGGAGGTGAAGAAGCTCACCGGGTTGTCGAGGGCCGAGGAGACCTTCAGGCCGGTGGAGAGCCGGTTCTGGGTGGTCGCGGTCAGCGAAGCCGTATCCTGCAGGGAGAGCAGGTTCTGGCGGGTGGCGGCGGTGAGGGTGACGTTGGAAGACATTGGGACGATCCTTTTGATCGAAAAGCCGTCTTATTGGCGGCTCCAGCGGTGTATCGCCTGACGGCTTGCTGAGACCTTAATTCGATAGCCGAAAAAATGTATCCGGCGGATATCGTTAACGAGCGTTTTCGGACATCGAACACCAATCGCAAGATCGAATATCTTTCGCATACATGACGATTTCAGAAGATCTTTCTCACGACTGCCCGAAACAACGAAATCTCGAATAGAATCCGAAACCCCGACAACGATTGCTATTCGTAACTCTGATGTTGTTCAGATCGCTACGATTGATCGATCCGCTGCGCTTTCTGCCTGTCGAAGGATCGGCGGCGCGGTTCGGCTGTGGACCCGTGCACGATCATGCCCGGGCCACGATGATCGTAGGATGCGGAGGCTTCATGATCGGAGGCCGGACGACAACACGGCATCGATCCCCGGTGCCGCCACACGCCGTCCGGATCGGGCGACCAGTCTCCGCCAGGGCGGCACCGACACGAACCCGCGAAGACGTCGCAACCATGCGGCTTCGTCGGATCAGCCCGCAGCGCTCGGCCAATGCTCGGCGAATGCCGCTCCCGATCGCGTTGCAATCGGGCTCGCCTCTATGACTTTAATTTGACGTGCCTGCCACCGCCGATCCGCAAGATGCGCTGGATCGCGCTTCAGCCTTGCCCTTTGGTCAGCCAAGCCCGCCACATCCCCCGGAACGCCGCGTCGACATCGGCCGCCAAGCCGGCATGGTCCATGAGCGGGCAGGCATGCAGACGCTCGCGCAGCCCCTCCCGGACCGTCCGGAGTCGGTTTCGGTCGCAGGCGAGGTCCCGGGCGATCGCCACGTAGGCCTCCTGGCTGTCGGCGATCAGTTCCGGCAGGCCCATCGTGGTCAGGACCGAGACGCCGGTGCGCGCCGCCGCATGGCCGCCGCGCAGGGTCACGAACGGCACGCCCATCGACAGGGTGTCGTAGCTCGTCGTGCCGCCGTTATACGGGTACGGGTCGAGGGCGATATCCACCCGGTGGTAGAGTTCGTGGTAGCCGCTATTGACGCGCGGCTGGAAGATCACCCGGTCGAGGGGCATTCCGGCCGCGGTGAGGCGCGTCTCGACGGCTTTGCGGACCTCCGGGGTCCCGATATCGCCCACCACCATGAACAGCCGCGCATCCGGCACGGCCGTCATGATGTCGGCCCAGGTCCTGAGGGCGTCGTCGCAGACCTTGGTCAGGCGGTTGAAGCAGCCGAAGGTGACGTAGCCTGCATCCTCGAACGGCGCCCGCTCCCGCACCGGCGGCAGATCATCGACGCCGGCATAGGTGGCAGTCACCCGCGGCAGGCGCCAGAGCCGCTCTGCGTGCAGAGGCTCTGCGAGGCCGAGGGAATCGGTGGTCGGGTCGGTGAGGCGATAATCGATCGCTGTCAGCCCCGTAGTGCCGGGATGCCCGATCCAGGTCACCTGAACGGGGGCGGGCTTGCGGGCGAACACCAGCAGGCGATTGCCGGCGCTGTGGCCGGACAGGTCGACGAGGATGTCGATGGCGTCGGCCTCGATCCGGTCCGCCGCCTGGTCATCGTCGAGGCAGGCCAGATTGTGCCAGCCGTCGAACAACGGCTTCAGCCGTTCGGAGGTGGCGTCCTCGCTGGCATGGGTCATGTAGGCCAGCACGGTGAGGCCGTCCCGGTCGATGGCGCGCAGGTACGGTTCGAAGAAGCGGACCAGGGCGTGGTTGCACAGATCGCCCGAGACGAAACCGATGCGCAGCCGGCGATCCGGGTCGCGATCGTTGGTGAACGGGCGGCGGCGCAGGAGCGGGTCGGCGTAGCGGCGGCCATAGGCCAGCGCGTCGGCGGCGTAGTCCGCATGCGGGATGTCGGCGGCATAGAGCTTGGCGAACAGGCGATTCGACGCGACGAACAGCTTGGACGGATCGAGGGTCAAGGCGAGGTCGAACGCCTCGACCGCTTCGCCCAGGCGCCCGAGGGCCAGCAGGGCGCTGCCGCGGTTGCTGTGCGCGCCGGCATTGGCGGGTTCCAGCACGATCGCGCGCTCGGCATGCCGCAGGGCCTCGCCGTACCGGAACCGGCGCTGGTAGACCCCGGCGATGTTGGCATGCGCCATCGCGAGGTCGGGGTCGAGTTCGAGGGCCTTCTCCAGAGCGGAGATCGCCCCGTCATGGTCACCGCGGTTGGTAAGGACCGTGCTGAGGCCGCTGTAGAACAGCGGATTCTTGGGCTCGCGGTAGAGCGCGATGCTGATCAGGTCGTGGGCCAGTTCGGGCCGGTTCGTGCGGGCCGCAATTGCGCCGGCGAGGTAGGTCGCGTGGGCGTGGGTGTCGTCAAGGAGCAGCACGAGGTCGAGCAGCGCCTCCGCCGGAAGGAACTCGCCCCGGTCATAGCGGATCTGCGCGGCCGCGAAGGTGCGCGCCATGAAAGCCGCATCGAGCTGCTTTGCCTCGGGCCCGAAGCTCTGCGCCTTGTAGCGCTCCAGGATCGCGCGCGCGTCCGGCTGCCGCTCGGCGGCGAGCAGGGCGGTGGCCAGCGCCAGCCAATAGCCCGGGCGCTCGGGCGCGCCCCGCAGCGCCGTGACGAAGTGGGGCACGGCCTTTTCCGGCGCATGGCTGGCGGCGAGTTGGCCGAGTTCGTAATGCGCCTCGGGATGGTCGGGTACGGCGCCGAGTACGCGGCGCAAGGTGGACTCGGCTCGATCGAATCGTCCGGAGGCCCGGTGATCCCGAGCCTTCGCCAGACTGCGCATCGCAGCCCCTCCCGACGCGGCGCCGTTTGCCCGCCCGCCATATTGATCGAGCATTCCGCGCCCTCCCGTCGCGCGGAGATTGCGAACGCATCGTTAAAAACACGTGAATCCTAAGCGGGGTCGATTTACCGAGCGTATCGAGCGCTTATCCGGGCTCGGGCCTGAGCATGGGGCACCCGGCGGCCGGGCTTACAGGGACGCGTTGTCGTGCCGGTCCCGCATGCAACGCAGGCTGGCGGAAGGGGTGGGATTCGAACCCACGGTGGAGTTGCCCCCACGGCGGTTTTCAAGACCGCTGCCTTAAACCACTCGGCCACCCTTCCTGGCCGCGCTTGCGGCATCCCGGTTATGGACGCCCCGGGCGCCGCGTCAACCGCAGAACGACCGGTTGACCTGTCACGCCATTCCGCCTATCTCACCGCCCACACCCGAGGCCGCCCAGACGGCGCGGGTGCTGTCCGGTCGTGCGGGCTTTGGGCCGACCGGCGCGGTGGGGGATAGTTTAACGGTAGAACGGTGGACTCTGACTCCTCTAGTCCTGGTTCGAATCCAGGTCCCCCAGCCACCTAAGTTCTTGCGGCTCAGCCGCTTCGATACTCAAACCGGAAATCTATCGCGCTCACGATCTGTGAAGAGTGCGATAAACCTGCTGCGCACAGCAGGTGACGCCTCGGTGCGACGGATCCAGCGTAGATCTTGCTGAACAAGCCGACATGCGCTGGTGCCCATCGCGGAGGGCACGCTTCATCCTGACCATTCGCTGACTGTCATCTGGCTCGGATCCATCGTCCGGCGTGCCTCAAAAACCGGCCGCTGCCATTCGAGCGGCATGGGGCGATAGAAGATTAACGACCCGACCGAACATTCTGAACTATCCACGAGCATCACCTACGTAGCATAAAGTGCGACGGTTAGCTCAACAGCAACCTTAAGGACGCAGGCCGTACTTCGCCCTCTTCACAAGCCCCTGCGTCAAGATAAGCTTTGCTCGGATCCTGATTCGATTCTGGTCTGATGGGGGCGATTTTATGAGTGGGCGTCTTCTGGTTGCCGCCTGCGCGGCTGGCGCGGTTGCTGTGATTAGCCTCGCGCCCAGGCCTGCGCAGGCGCAGAGCGCCGGGGCGATTTTCGGCGGGTTGGCCGGGGGCGTGCTCGGTGGCGTCATCGCGGGCTCGATCGCCGCGCAGGCTGCGCGGGAGCGCCCGGTGGTCGTGTACCGCGTCCCCACCCGCACCGTCCGGGTGATCCACGAGGTGCGCCGCGCCCCGCATCGGAAGGTCGCGCGCGCGCGCCAGCGTCCGATGCAGCCGGCCGCGGGCCCGTCGGGGGCGCAGGTGGTGAATGCCTCGGCCGATCCGTTCGCGCCCTCGCAGGGTAGCGCCACCACCGCCGTGAACCAGACGCGCTGAGCCGTCCCGCTCCCTCCGCACGCCGGATCGACCGCATGTCTCGAGTGAAGGTTGCCTGGTCCGCCCTGTTGGCAGC
Source organism: Methylobacterium sp. J-048 (assembly GCF_022829515.1). Lineage (GTDB taxonomy): Bacteria > Pseudomonadota > Alphaproteobacteria > Rhizobiales > Beijerinckiaceae > Methylobacterium. The sequence continues at coordinate 75,433 of NZ_JAKSYL010000146.1, read as the reverse complement.
CAGCCTCGCGGCGGCGCCGGCCGCCGCATCGCCGGCACCGCCCAACCTGACGGTCGACAAGACCTTCGGCAAAGTTGCCGGCTGGTCGATCGGCTACAGCGAGAGCCTCGGCTGTTGCCTGGCGGCGGCGAGCTACGGCGATGGCACGACCCTGTGGTTCGGCTTCGGCGGCGCGCGCGGCTCCTCCTATCTGGCGCTTACGAACCCGAAATGGCGGTCCCTGGAGGTCGGCGGGCAATACGAACTCCAGATGCTCGCCGGCCGCGAGAAATGGCGCGGCACCTTCACGGGCTTCGAGCGCGGTGACGCCCGCGGCCTGTTCCAGTCGGGGTTGAAGGAGCGCTTCGTCGCCGATCTGTCCGCATCCGGCAGCATCAACGTGATCTTCCAAGGGCGGCAGATCGCCGTGTTGTCGCTGGTCGGGTCCACCGAGGCGTTCGACGCCGTCATGGGCTGCCAGAAGGACGTGATTTCGGCGGCCGCCAAGGAAACGCCGGGCGCTCCGAAATCGCGAAAGCTCGAGGCCGGCACGGTCAGCACCGGCACCGGTTTCTACGTCTCGGAGCGCGGGCACCTGCTCACCAACAACCATGTGGTCGAGCTGTGCTCGGATTTTTCCGTGCGGCAGCCGGGCCGCCCGTCGATCCCGGCGCGACTCGTGGCCAGGGACGCGACCAACGACCTCGCGGTGCTGGCCACCGATGCGCCGCAGACGGTCGTGCCGCCCCTGTCGGTCCGGGCGCGGCTCGGGGAGAACGTCTACGTGTACGGCTACCCGCAGAGCGAGGTTCTGGCGTCTACCGGCAACTTCACCATCGGCAACGTCACCGCCACCGCGGGCTCGGGCGACGACACCCGCAAGATCCAGATTTCGGCCCCGGTCCACCAGGGCAACAGCGGCGGCCCGGCGCTTGATCAGTACGGCAACGTGATCGGGGTGGTGCAATCCAAGCAAGTCGCCTTCGCGTCGGGCGATGTTCCACAGAACGTCAACTTCGCCATCAAGTCGACGATCGCCCTGAATTTCCTGGAAGCGAACGGCGCCGAAGCTCCGATCAACGTGCGCGCGACCGACCCGATGGACGGCGCCGGGATCGCCGAGAAGGCCCGGGATTTCACGGTCCAGATCGTCTGCCATTGATCGCAGGTCGAGCCGACGGCAAAGGCCTGCACAGTCTGCACGGACCGTCGCGGCGCCGGGCTTGAAGTCCACAGTTTAGGCCGGGTGCGAGTTCCAAACGGGCGGCCGAGCACCATTGCCCCGTTGACGTTCGGCAACGGCGAAGCCTAACAACACGGCCATGCGCCGGCGCCTGCCCCAGACGGTTCGAGGCCGCGCGATCATCGGGATGGTCGCGCTCTACGCGCTGTTGCTCCAGGCCTTCCTCGGCTTCGCCACGCCGGCCCATGCCTTCGGGTCATCCGGCGCGGTGCTGTGCGCCGAGCATGAGTCCGGCACGCCCGACGATGGCGCGGCTCCGCTCCATGCCCACCCGTGCTGCACGCTGGTGCAGGTCGTCGGCGCGGTGCTGCCTCCGTCCGAACCGGTGGCGGTCGCGTGGTCGTTTGAACCGGCGGTGCGCCTGGCTTGGCGACCGGAAGCCGCGCATCCGAAGACAGGTCCGCCGCTCTCAGCGTCCAGCGCTCGAGGTCCACCGGCCGCCTGACGATTCGCTTTCCGATCGTTCAGGCCCGGACCGTTCCCATGTCGACTCTCCTGCACGGCCACGCCCCCGCGTTCGGGGCCGTGGCCGCCCTGCGTGCCTCCCGCGAGGCCATCTATCGAGCCGTGTGGCGCTGGCACTTCTATGCCGGGCTGCTGTGCCTGCCGTTCCTGATCACCCTGTCGGCGACCGGGGCGCTCTACCTGTTCAAGGATGAGATCAACGGCAGCCTGTTCGCCTACCGGACCCGCGTGGCGGTCCGGGCCACGGCGCCCCTCGGGCCGGACCGACTGATCTTCAACGCCCTGCAGGTCGAACCGGACGGGGTGCCGGTCTCCTACACGGACCCGGCCGCCCCCGACGCGGCCGCTCTGGTCACCCTGTCGACGGGCGGCCGCAAGCGTCTCGTCTATCTGGATCCCTATACCGGCTCCGTCCTCGACCGCCTCGACCGCGACGGCGAATTCATGATGGTCGTGCGCGGGCTGCACAGCCTCAGCTATTTCGGCGTCTTCGCCAACGCGGTGATCGAGGTGGTGGCCGGATTCGCCATCATCCTGGTGGTCACGGGCCTGTACCTGTGGTGGCCGCGGGGGCAGGCCGGCGGGGTCGTGAGCCTGCGCGGCACGCCGCGTCGCCGGGTTTGGTGGCGGGACCTGCATGCCGTGACCGGGGTCGTTGCCGGGGGCGGCCTGCTGTTCCTGGCGATCACCGGGCTGCCCTGGTCGATCTGGTGGGGCCAGCAGTTGCGGACCTGGTCGAACGCCGCAGGCCTCGGCCAACCCGCGATCCTGTGGGCTGGCAAGCCGGTCTCGACGATGCCGCTGCGCGAACAGCTTCCCGATGCAGGCTGGACCCTGCAGGACGCGCCGGTGCCGCGCTCGCAGCCGGCGGGGCGGACGGCGGAATCCATCGGGATCGACCAAGCCGTCGCGATCCTGGCCCGGCTCGGGACACCGCGCGGCTACGACCTCGCGCTGCCGGTCGGGGCCGACGGGGTCTTCTCCGCCGCCGCCTACCCGAAGGACGTCGCCCAGCAACGGGTGATCTCCCTCGATCAGTATTCCGGCGCCCCCCTGGTCGACGTGCATTTCTCCGATCTCGGTCCGGTCGGGCGCGCCGTTCAGTACGGGATCGGCATCCACAAGGGCGAGCATTTTGGTCGGGCCAACCAGTTCGCCATGCTGGCCTTCTGCCTCGCCACGATCCTGCTCGCCGTCACCGCCGCCACGATGTGGTGGAAGCGTCGCCCGGCCCGCGGCCTCGGCGCGCCGCCCTGGCCGCGGGACCGACGCGTGGTCGTGACGGTTGCCCTGGTGATCGCCGGGCTCGGTGCGCTGTTTCCTCTGACCGGGTTGGCGATCCTGGGGATGATCGGCCTCGACCTCGCCGTGCAGGCGGCCCGCCAGTGCAAGGCGGCCTGATCCGAGGGTAGCGGGCTCGATGCCCGTGCCGACCGACCTCACGCTGGTGCGCGGGCGCCCCGGACTTCTCGGGACGGGGCTGATCCTGCTTGCCCTTTGGGTGCAGGTCCTCGCGCCCATGGCGGCCCTGCGGATGGCGCTCTCCGCATCGCAGATGCCCGGCACGATCCTGTGCGGTCATCCGACGGGGAGCGACGCCATCAGCGTCTCGGCGGACCTGCCCGCCACGCCGCCGGCCTGCGACGTCTGCCGATTGTGCCGCGCCGGGATGGTCCCTCCGCCGATTCCGGATGTCCCTGCCCGCGCAGGCCGCTTGCGCTGGACGGCGTCGGCGTGGCCGATCCCCCCACCGGCCCATCCAAAGCCTGCGCCGCGCGTCGTCGGCCAACCGCGAGCGCCCCCCGTCACCGCCTGATCACGGCCTCTTCCCGTACGGCGACCACGCCGCCCGGCCCTTCGACCGATCAGACGAGATTTTTCAAGATGTCGATTCATCAGGCCGCATCGCGGTTCGGCAGTCTCGCCCTGCTGCTCGGCGGCAGCGCGCTGCCGGCATCGGCGCAGCAGGCCGTCACCCTCGATGAGCTCTCCGTGGAGGGCGAGGCCAGTCCGGGCGCCGGCCGAACCGCCATCGCCGTGCCGTTCGGCGTGGCCGCGCCGCAGGGCTCGGCCCCCTCGGTCATCGAGCACTCGGTCGGCCAGGTCGCCACCGCGATCGGGCGGGACAACACCATCGCCGACCGGCCGGCGACCAGCGTCGGCTCGGTGCTGGCCAACAGTCCGGGCGTCACCGTCCGCCAGGGCAATGGCGGCCGCGACGTGATCATCTCGATCCGGGGCAACAACGCCCGCTCCACCGGGGTGATCAAGAACACCGTCGTGCTGGAGGACGGGTTCATCCTCACCCAGCCGGACGGCGCCTCCCGCTTCGACCTGACCGATCCGCGGGCCTACGGCCGCATCGATGTGTTCCGCGGCCCGCAATCGCCCCTGTTCGGCAACTACGCCACGGGCGGCGCCATCGCGTTCCGCACGCGCACCGGCCGCGAGATCGACGGCTACGAGATCGGGAGCGACGCGGGCAGCTTCGGCTACCTCAGCAACACTTTCACCGTCGGCAAGGCCAGCGGGCCGTTCGAGATCAGCCTGTTCGCCAGCGACGTGCGCAGCAACGGCTATCAGGACCACGCGAGCTTCGACACGCAGACCATCAATCTGCTCGCCAGCTACACCCCGACACCGGACAACCGCTTCACCCTGAAGGTGATCAACAACACCCTCGACACCAATCTCGCGGCCCGTTCCTCGCTGGCGCAGTACCGGATCAACCCGTACCAGCGGGGCTGCACCGCAGCCGCGACCGCGGCGCCCGGCTGCACGACCTTCAGCCTGTTCCGCAACGGTGCCTTCGGGGCGACCGTGCCGGTGACCGCGGACGAGGGCGGGTTCGGGCGTAAGGACCGGCGGACCATCGTGGCGGCGCGCTGGGAGCACGACATCGACGCGTTCACCACCTGGCGCACGCAGCTCGGCTTCGACGAGCGCAACTTCAACCAGCCGTTCTACACCAACGCGTTTCTGGGCTCGTTCCCGGCCTGGAATTTCCTGACTGACGTGACGCGGCGCGGCGACCTGTTCGGCCTGCCGGCCGTGGGCTACGTGGCGCTCGCCTACAACACGATCGACATCCATACCCCCACCTACAACCTGACGCCGTTCGGCGCGTCCCGCCTCGGGGCACTGATCGGCGTTCAAGATGCGGGACAGTCCAATCTCGGCGGCAGGGCGCGGCTCGAACTCGCCCTGTCCGACCGCTGGACCGGCGTCCTGGGCATCAGCGCCGAGAGCACCGCCATCAACGGCCGCAACCTCGCCTACAGCTACACCGCGAGCGGCACGACCCGGACGGTGTCGAATGCCGACCGCACCTTCCTCAACGTCGCCCCCGAACTCGCCCTGGTCTACCGGCCGGACGACGCCTGGGCGTTCAGGGGCCGGGTCGCCACCGGCTACACCACGCCGGCAGCGAGCAACCTGTTCGTCACCCCGGCGGGGCTGCCCGGCAACAACACCCAGCTCCAGACCCAAGAGAATCTCGGCTTCGACCTCGGCGCGGATTGGAGCCCGACCGAGACCCTGCGCCTCAGCGTGACCGGCTTCTACGAGTTCTTTCGCAACGAGCTGGTCTCGCAATCCCCTGGGGCCGGCTTGCAGAGCTACACGTTCAACGCACCGGCCTCCGAGCACCGGGGCGTCGAGGTCGGGGCGGACTGGGCCTTCGCGCCGGGCTGGCGCGGGGTCCTGGCCTACACGTTCGATGACCAGATCTACACGCGTTATACGGAGCAGCTGTCCGCCGGCAGCCTGACGCGCCAGTTCGACCGGGCGGGCAACCAGATCCCCGGCGTGCCGGCCCATCAGCTCCTGGCGCGCATCGGCTACGACGTGCCGGCGGGGCCGCTCGCCGGGCTCGGGGCGTTCGTCGAGACCGTGGTGCAGGGCGACTTCTACATCGATAACGCCAACCTGCTGAAGGCGCCGGGCTACGCCATCGTCAACGCCAACGTCCACTACGCCACGGAGCTGACCAGCGGCTACGCGAAGCGGCTGAGCCTCTACCTGGAGGTGCGCAACCTGTTCGACACGACCTATGCGGCCTCGGTGCAGAACCTCGCCAACTCGATCAGCGGCACGACCGGCCTCCAGAACGGCGCCGGAATGCTGGCGACCACCACGGGGTCCGTGTTCGCGGGTGCGCCACGCAACATCGTCGGGGGGATGCGCCTGGCATTCTGATAACCGCGTCCACGGGTCCGCCGTGGTGCCCTGGCCGAGCTTGCACTAAGCTCCGGATCCGAACGCCGGATCGGTGCGGGCGCGCGGCCCGGTCTGCGCGGTGAGGCGCGATGACGAAAAAACCGGCGCGGTGATCGGATGAGGCGGCGGACCATCATTGCCGGGTTGTCGTGCGCCGCGGCGGGTTGGCCGCTGGCCTCGCGAGCACAGGAGCAGGCTCACGTGGCGGCGCTCTGGCCGTTCGTGGACGGGGGCGCCGAGGGCCATACGCTGTCGGCCGTCTTCCGGGCGGCCCTGCGCGACCACGGGCGGACGAACCTGCGCGTCGACGATCGCTGGGGCGGCGCGGATGTGGAGCGCACCCGCGCGCTGTCGGTGGAAATCGTGCAATCGAGCCCGCAGGTGATCTTCGCGTTTCTCAACGCGCAGCTCTCCGCCTTGTCCGCCCTGACGAAGACGATCCCGATCGTCTTCGTCGGCGCCTCCGACCCGGTCGGGACCGGATACGTCGCGAGTTTGCAGAGGCCCGGCGGCAACATCACCGGCTTCACCCTGTACGAGGCGTCGCTGGCGGGGAAATGGCTGGCCGCGCTTAAGGAGGCGGCGCCGACGATCCGGCACGTCACGCTGCTCTCCAACGCGAACACGGAAATCCGGCGCGGTAACTTCTATACGGAGGCGCTCGGGGTTACGGGCACCGCCCTCGGCCTCGAGACCGAGGTGGTCATGGTCAGCTCCGCAGATGCGATCGACCCGGTCATTGCCTCCCTCGGCCGCCGGGGGGATGCGGGGCTGATCGTAGCCCCCGGCACCTTCAGCGAAGCGAATGGCGACCGCATCGTCGCGCTGACGGCCCAGCATCGCGTCCCGACGGTGTTCGCGATCCGCCGCTTCGCGCATCGCGGCGGCCTGATGTCGTACGGCCCCGACCCAGCCGACGCGGTCCGTCGCGCAGCCTCCTACGTGGATCGCATCCTCCATGGCGAGAAACCGGCAGCGCTTCCGGTGCAGGCGCCGACGAAGTTCGACTTCATCGTGAACCTGAAGACGGCGCAGGCCCTGGGACTGACGATCTCGTCGGCGTTGCTCGCCCAAGCGGATGAGATCGTCGAATGACGGCGACCGGTACGGTCCCGGCTTCCGCGGACCGGAACATCCCGGCCGAGCGGTTTCGCCTCCCGCTCGCGGCGAAGTTCGCGGTCGCCTTCGTTGGCCTGGTGAGCTTGGTCCTGCTCATCAACGGCGCCGTCGACCTGTTCCTGAACTACGGCGACGCCAAGCGGACCGCGATCGAGGTCCAGCGGGAGAAGGCGCACGCGGCCGCCGAGCGGGTCGAGGCCTTCATCTCGGAGATCGAGAGCCAGATCGGCTGGACGACCCGGGCCGAGTGGCGCCGCATTTCCATGGAGCAGCAGCGCTACGATTTCATCCGGCTGCTGCGGCAGGCCCCCGCCATCACGGAGGTGGCCTATCTCGATCCGGGCGGTAAGGAACAGCTGCGGGTCTCGCGCCTGGCGCCGGATGCGGTCGGCAGGGGCAAGGATTTCTCCACGACCGAACCCTTCACCCGGGCGCTCGCCGAGAGAATCTGGTTCGGCCCGGTCTATTTCCGGCGGGGTTCCGAACCGTACATGACGGTGTCGGTGGCTCATGCCGGGCGTGACCCGGGCGTGACCGTGGCCGAGGTCAACCTGAAGCTGATCTGGGACTTGGTCAGTGCCATCCACGACGGCGCCGGCGGCTACGCCTTCGTGGTGACGTCCACCGGACACCTGATCGCCCACCCGGATCTGAGCCTCGTCCTGCGGGATACCGACCTGTCGAGTCTGCCGGAGGTGGCGGCCGCCCTGTCCGCCCGCCGCTCCGGGAACACTTCGGATGCGGCGGATTACGAGATTACCACCGCGCTCGACGGCAGCTCGGTGCTGGCGGCTCATGCCACCATCCCGCGGGTCGACTGGATCGTGTTCGTGCAGCGGCCCCTCAGCGAGGCGCTGGCGCCGCTCTACGCCTCGGTGGTCCAGACCCTGTCGCTGATGGGCCTCGGGGTGATGCTCGCCACGGTCGCCGGGACTTTCCTGGCCCACCGCATGGTCGTGCCGATCCGCCAACTCGAGGACGGCGCCGAACGCTTCGGATCCGGGGACCTCTCGGAACGCATCGTGATCCGCACCGGCGACGAGATCGAGACCTTGGCGGATCGGTTCAACCTCATGGCGAGCCGGGTCCAGGAATCCTACGAGACCCTGGAAGCCAAGGTCGAGGAGCGCACCCGCGATCTCAACAAGTCCCTGGACGATCTCCAAAAAGCGCAGAGCCGGCTCGTCCAGTCCGAAAAGCTCGCCTCGCTGGGTCAGCTCACGGCCGGGATCGCGCACGAAATCAAGAACCCCCTGAACTTCGTGAACAACTTCGCCTCCCTGTCGAGCGAGCTGGTCGGCGAGTTGCAGGAGGTGCTTCAGCCCGCCGCCCTCGATCCGAAGACCCGCGAGGAAGTCGACGAACTCGCCGACCTGTTGAAGGGCAACCTCGGAAAGGTGGTGCAGCACGGCAAGCGCGCCGATTCGATCATCAAGAACATGCTGCTGCATTCGCGCTCCGGATCCGGCGAGCACCGCTCCGTCGACATTAACGCCCTGGTCGAGGAAAGCTTGAACCTGGCCTATCACGGCGCCCGGGCGGCGCAGCCGAACTTCAACATCACCCTGGTCCGCGATTTCGACCCGGCGGCTGGAACTGCCGATGTCTACCCGCAGGAATTGACTCGGGTTCTCCTGAACCTGATGTCGAACGGCTTCTATGCCACCGAGAAGCGCAAGGGCGCCGAGACCGAGGCGGGCTATGTGCCGACCCTATCGGTGACCACCCGCGATCTCGGCGACGGGCTCGAGATCCGCGTGCGCGACAACGGCACCGGCATCCCCGAAAGCGTCAAGGCCAAGATGTTCGACCCGTTCTTCACCACCAAGCCGGCCGGAGAGGGGACGGGCCTCGGCCTGTCCCTGAGCCACGATATCCTGGTGAAGCAGCATGGCGGCTCGATCGACGTCGCCACCGAGCCCGGCCGGTTCACCGAATTCACGATCACGCTGCCCCGCGACGGCGCGACGAATGCCCAGCCGATCATCGCCCAATCCAAGAGCGAACCATGAACGTCCTCATCCTTGTCGTGGACGATGAGCCCGACGTCACCGACCTGTTCCGGCAGCAGTTCCGGCGCGAACTCCGCGCCGGCCGCTTCGCGATGGAATTCGCGCACTCGGCCCCGGAGGCCCTGGCCTGCGTGAACGCCTCCGATGGGGCGAGCCTGATCCTGATGTTCTCCGACATCAACATGCCGGGCATGACCGGCCTGGAACTCCTGCCGCTCGTGCGGGCCGCGCGGCCCGATGTCCCGGTGATCATGATCACGGCCTACGGCGATGCCGAGACGCGCGAGAAGGTTCTGGCCAGCGGCGCGGTGGACCTGATCACCAAACCGATCGACTTCGATCTGTTGCGCGCCGAGATCGACAGACGCCTGGATGCCGTCGCGGGGCCCGCATGACCTCCGACTTGCCGCCCGCCAAGATCCTGGTCGTCGACGACGAGCCGGATCTCAAGGCGCTGATTACCCAGAAATTCCGGCGCCAGATCCGGTCCGGCCAAGTCAGTTTTGTGTTCGCCCATGACGGCCACGAGGCTCTGGACCTGCTGGCGCAGAACCGCGACGTCGACATGGTCGTGTCGGACATCAACATGCCCGGCATGGACGGGCTGACGCTGCTCGCCAAGCTCCAGGCATCCGACGACAGGCCCTCGACCATCATCGTCTCGGCCTACGGCGACATGGCCAATATCCGCACCGCCATGAACCGCGGCGCCTTCGACTTCCTCACCAAGCCGATCGACTTCACCGACCTCGAAACCACGATCGCGCGGACGCTCCGCCATGTCGGGATCCTGCGCGAAGGCCGGCAGCGGCAGATGCTGGCCGAGCGCGCCCACGCCTCCCTGGCGCGGTACTTCTCGCCCAATCTCGCCGAGCGTCTGGCCGGCGACGCGTCGGGGCTGGAACTCGGCGGCGTGCGGCGGGACGTGGCCTCCCTGTTCACCGACATCGCCGGCTTCACCGGCTTGGTGGAGAGCCTGGACCCGCTCCAGCTCGCCGAAATCCTGAACGGCTACTTCGCCGAGATGACCGACCTCGTCTTCGCGCACGAGGGCACCGTCGCGAAGATCGTCGGCGATGCGATCCATGTTCTGTTCGGGGCCCCGGGTGATCAGCCGGACCATGCGGCCCGGGCGGTCGCCTGCGCGCTCGCCCTCGACACCGCATCCGAGGCTTTCCGGGCACGCTGGCGAGAGCGGGGGATCGAGATCGGTGTGACCCGCATCGGCATCCATGCCGGTCCCGCCATCGTCGGGAATTTCGGCGGCGGCCGGTATTTCGACTACACGGCCTACGGCGACACCATCAACACGTCCGCACGGCTGGAGAACGCCAACAAAGCCTTCGGCACGCGGATCTGCGTCAGCCAGAGTGTGGTGATCCGGGCGGAGCTTTTCCGCGGGCGGCCGGTCGGCGACCTTGTCCTGCGTGGTAAACAGGGCGCGCTGCGCGCCTTCGAGCCGCTGACCGAGCCGGACTACGACGCTGCGACGCTGGAGCGCTACCTGGACGCCTTCGCCAAGCTCGAGGCCGGCGAGGCGAGTGCCATGCCGGCCTTCGCGGCCCTGGTCGGATTGCGGCCCGACGATGCACTGTCGGCGTTCCATCTCAAGCGCCTGCTCAACGGGGCCACGGGAACGCGCATCGAGGTGCGTTGAGCAGGACGGCGCTCTCGACCGGGCGGCCGGGATGGCCGACAATCGCGGACCTTCGCCACACCCGTCGAGCGCCGACCGGGATGCCTCGTCTTTCGACTCAGCGAGATCGCGCGTGCTGGTGGCGCCAGGCCCGAGGTATGGCCCTATGAGGCGGCGCGATGTCCTGGCAAGCCTCGGCGGCGCGGCCGTTTGGCCGGCAACGGGGTGTGGCCAGACGCAGGCTCGCCGCCGGCTCGGCGTGCTCCTGGTCTACGGCGAGAGCCATCCGGACGTGCCCGTCATCGTCGGCACGCTCAAGGATAGCTTGCAGAAGCTCGGCTGGATCTGGGGGCGGAACCTGACGGTCGACCTGCGGTATGGCGACGGCAACAGTGAGACGATGCGCCGTCAAGCCAGCGAACTGCTGGCCCTGAAGCCCGATCTGGTCTGCGCCCAGGGTGTGGTCGGAACGACCGCCATCCAGCAGGCGACCACGACCACACCCGTGGTGTTCATTCAGGTGCAGGATCCCGTCGGCGGAGGTCTGGTCACCAGCCTGTCGCGGCCGGGCGGCAACCTCACCGGCTTCACCAATTTCGACTACACCTTCGTCGGCAAATGGCTGCAGCTCCTGAAGGAACTCAGCCCCGAGGTCAGGCGGGCCGGCGCGATCATCGATCCGGATTACGGCACACGCTTTGCCGGTTACGCCGCCGAACTGACACGGATCGGTCCGGAACTGGACATCCGCGCCGAAGCCATCGGCGTGCACGACGCCGCCGAAATCGAGCAGGCCATCACGACCCTCGCCGAGGTGCCCAAGAGTGGCCTGATCGTGCTGCCGGATGCGGTGACCGGCGTCTACAGCCGCCAGATCATCGCCCTCGCAGCCCGGCATCGTCTGCCTGCGGTTTACGCCTACGCCGCCCAGGTTCGCCTCGGCGGCCTCGCCGCCTATACGACCGATGTGGCCCGGGACGTCCAACTGGCCGCCGGTTATATCGACCGCATCCTGAGAGGCGCGGCCGTCGGCGATCTGCCCGTGCAGGCGTGCGAACGATTTTTGACGGTGATCAATCTGAAGACGGCCGGATCGCTGGGGCTGACGATCACGCCATCGCTGCTGGCAAAAGCCGATGCGTTGATCGAATAGGGAGAGCCGGTGGCTTCAGTCGGCAGGCCTGACTGTGCAGAGTCCGAAGAAAGCGATGCCTCCGTATGCGGCGAATTCGGCTAAGCTGCCAGATACCAAGGCTCGGTATCCGCTCCCAGGGTGAGCATAAATCATCCCGTTGAAGGCGGCGACGAAGCCGCAGCCAGCCAGAACGGTCCAACGGCGCGCAAGGGCGAGCGAGGGATGTCGATGACGCTCACACGTCCCATCTCCGATCCAGTTGCATACCAGATAGCGAAATGAGCATGTCACAATAGCCAAGCTCGGATCAGCTGGTGGCCGCTCGTACCGGTTGTCGCGCTCTAAAGCCCGAAGATGCCGTGAAGTCTCTCTCAAGCTTGAGCCGAACCCTGGCCGCAGGCATCCAGGCCCTCCGCCGGGACTGGTGCCGCCATGACTGGCAGCGCGACGGCGAACTCATCCGCGGGCCGGGGAAGCGGTGACCGGCCGCGGAGCAACGCTATCGCTGCGCGAGATGTGGGACGCTGAGGCAGGATGGCATTTTCTGATGACTCGACGCCAGACCGCCGACACGGCAGCATCGCCGCGACCACGCGGACGTCAATGCCTTTGTCTCGTCGAGGTGGCGATGCCTGATCTTCGCTGGGTCGCGGGCCCCGTCCACTGCACCGACCTCGTGGACGAGAACGGCAAGGTGTTCGGCTATGTCGGGCCGCTTGCGACGGGCGCCCGGGGCTACATCGCCCAATCCGGATCGGAATGGCCACCGCGTCCCGCAGCTTTCACCGATCACCCAGATACGGAGGCGGCGCGCGTCTGGGTCGTGGCCGAGGTCGCCAGGCGATCGTTCCGACCCATCCAAGTGATCCGGGACACGGACGGGCCGCCGGATGCGTGAATGACACGATAATACCGAGCGGATACGGCCCGACGTCCGGATCGAGGTAGACTCAGCACGCCGACAGCGCGGAGAAGCGCTATGCCAATGGGCAATATAGGCCCACGCGAACGCGGGCTCGCGTCCGCTGGAACTTTAACAGGGTCGATCAAGATTGCGCCGGTGGCGCTCCCAAGGGGAATCGAACCCCTGTTTTCGCCGTGAGAGGGCGACGTCCTAGACCGCTAGACGATGGGAGCTTTCCGGCGGCGCGCAGGTGCTATAGCCACGCCCCGCCGGGTGAGCAAGGGGCTTCTCGCGAGATTCCGAGGGGATCGGTGCGGATGGGGCGCGGATAGGAGTCATGGTGGACGCAAACGACGGGGCGCGGGTCGGGATTGTCGTGGATGGGGGGATCCGGCTCGATCGGGCGCTTGTGGCCCTGTTCCCCGACCTGTCTCGTGCGCGGTTGCAGGATCTCGTGCGTGATGGACGGGTGAGCCGAGACGGCACCCTGGTGCGCGATCCAGCCGTGAAGGTCGCCGCCGGCGCACAGATCGCCCTGGAAGTACCGCCTCCGTTGGCTGCTGAGCCGGTCGGGGAGGCCGCGGACCTGGCGATCACGTACGAGGACGACGACCTCATCGTGATCGACAAGCCGGCGGGCCTGGTGGTCCATCCGGCGCCGGGCCACGAGAGCGGCACCCTGGTCAACGCGCTGATCGCCCATTGCGGCGCCAGCCTGTCGGGGATCGGCGGCGTGCGCCGGCCCGGCATCGTCCACCGGCTCGACAAGGACACGAGCGGGCTGATCGTCGTCGCCAAAAACGACGCGGCCCATCATGGGCTCACGGCGCAATTCGCCGATCACGGCCGGACCGGGCCGCTAGAGCGGGCCTATGCGGCCCTGGTCTGGGGTATCCCGCAGCCGCGCACGGGAACGATCCAGGCGAGCCTGGCCCGCTCGCGGCATAACCGGGAGAAGATCGCCGTCGTCTCGGACGAGTCCGGTCGGCACGCGGTGACCCATTATGCGGTCGCCGCGACCTATCCGGAGGTCTCCTTGGTGCGCTGCCGCCTGGAGACCGGGCGCACGCACCAGATCCGCGTCCACCTCGCCCATCGCGGCCATCCGCTTCTCGGGGACCCGGTCTATGGCGGGGCCTTCCGGACCAAAGCGGCGCGATTGTCACCGGCGGCGCGCGACGCGCTCGCGGCGCTCGGACGCCAAGCCCTGCACGCCGAACTGCTGGGGTTCAGCCACCCGCGCACCGGGGAGACGCTGCGGTTCGAGAGCCGGATTCCACCCGACATCGCCGCGCTGGTGGATGCTCTGGGGAAAGCTTGAACGGCCAAGACGGGGTCGGAAACAGAGCCTGTGGCGCGTGCGAAAGATCACGCCGCCCCGCGTCACATCGTGACATGGTACGACCATTCGGCAGGTCGCGCGTTGATGGCGATAAGGCTGTCCCCAACCGCTACCAGTCCGACCGGTTTGTCCGTATGACATGGGTGGCCGGGAGGGTTGGCTCAAGAGCGGCCCAAGTTGACGGCACTGTTGCCCGTCGCGTCCGCCCAACAGGGGGACAAGAGTCCAGGAGAAAGCCATGGCCGGTGCGCTGCCCGTGCTCGCCAATGAAGGTGGCCTGTCGCGCTACCTCGACGAGATTCGCAAGTTCCCGATGCTGGAGCCGACGGAGGAGTTCACGCTGGCCAAGAGCTGGCGGGATGCCGGCGACCGTGAGGCCGCGCATCGGCTCGTGACCTCGCACCTGCGCCTCGTGGCCAAGATCGCCATGGGCTATCGCGGCTACGGCCTGCCGATCGGCGAGGTCGTGTCGGAGGGCAATGTCGGCCTGATGCAGGCGGTCAAGCGCTTCGATCCCGACAAGGGCTTTCGCCTCGCGACCTACGCGATGTGGTGGATCAAGGCGGCGATCCAGGAATACATCCTGCGCTCCTGGTCGCTCGTGAAGATGGGCACCACGGCGAACCAGAAGAAGCTGTTCTTCAACCTGCGCAAGGCCAAGGGCAAGATCTCGGCGCTCGACGAGGGTGATCTGCGTCCCGATCAGGTCAAACAGATTGCAACCCGCCTGGGCGTGCCCGAGCAGGACGTGATCGACATGAACCGGCGCTTGTCCGGCGATACGTCGCTCAACGCCCCCCTGCGCGAGGAGGGCGAGGGCGAGTGGCAGGATTGGCTGGTCGACAACGCCCCGAGCCAGGAAACCGTGCTGGCTCGCGAACAGGAAGGGCAGAACCGCCTCTCGGCCCTGCGCGATGCCCTCGGTGTGCTGAATCCGCGTGAGCGGAGGATCTTCGAGGCGCGGCGGCTGGCCGAGGATCCGATCACGCTCGAGGATCTGTCCGGCGAATTCGGCGTCTCCCGCGAACGCGTCCGGCAGATCGAAGTCCGCGCCTTCGAGAAAGTGCAGGAAGCGGTGAAGCGCAACATCGCCAACCGCGAACTGCCCCGCACCGGCATCGAGGCTCACTGATCGGCGGAGCCGGCGCACAGGGATGCGCGCCGAATTCAGCGCTACTGCCAAGCGTCGAAGGCGCTCTGCAGCACCTGAGCGCCGGCACTCCCCTTCTCGAAGGTGAGCACCGCCCGCTTGCCCGAGGTGTAGCGCACGGCGAGATCGAACCAGTTGCGGTGCAGCAGCAGATCGGTGTTGCGATCGACGTCGTTCTGAAGCGACGACAGACCGATCAGGAACAGGTTGTCCCGAACCCGGACCGGCAGGCCGGAGAGCGGGGAGCCACGTCCATTCTCGTCGTCCTTGGCCTGGAGCAGGCCGACATCCTGCACCGTCCGCGCCGCGTCACCCGTCTGGCTGAAGACGAGGCTCACCGTGTGCGAGGCCGGCAGCGTCGCGTCGAGGTTGCGCTGGATGGTCATCACCAGCGTCTGCCCGGCATCCGGGATGGTCACGGTCGCGACCACGGCATTCTGGAGCGGCTGGCCCTGCTCGCCGTTCACGGTGTCGAGCCGCCAGGTCACCCGACCGTTGGTCTTCGTCGGCTGCGCGTTGTCGGCGCCCGTGGCTTCCTCGATCAGCTCGGCCCGCTGGGCAACGGAAAGGTTCGGCTGAGCCGGCGACGGCGCGATCCGCGCGGTTGCGCCGGTGTCCTGACGCGCCGCGGCCCGCGGCGCAGGGGTCGCCTCGCCGCCGACCCGGTCGCCGAACTTGGTCTCGGTGTCGGTCTGCTGGGAATCCGCCGTCTCGGTGCCGTTCGACGGCAGGTTCTGGGGCCGGTCGCGGAGCATGAAGGCCGCTACGGCGATCAACCCGATCACCACCGCCAGCACGCCGCCCACGAAGGCATTGCGCAAGATGTGGGAACGCCCGGACCGCGGCGGTACCACTTCGATGCGCGGACGCTGGCGGCCATTGCCGGCATCGCCCGACGAAGCGGCGAGGTCGGGATCCTCGAGCGAGGCCGCCGGCTCGGCAACGGGCTGCGGTTCCTCGGGCACGGCCGACGGGCCCGGCCCGGATCGCGGCGACGAAATCGCGATCTGCGCTTCGCGCGGTTCCGGCTCCGCCGTGGGAATGACCCGCGCGAAGGGCGGTATGGCGGCCGGAAGGATCGGTTCCGGAACCTTCACCGGCTCGGGCTCTGGCTCGGGAACGGCAGGTTCCGGCGGCGATGGCTCCGGGACCTCCGGTGCAACGGCGGGCGGCGGACTTGGATCCGCCGCCACCACGGCGTCGTTGGCCGGAGCCGGCAGGCCGCCGTGATCGATCTCCAGCCGCTCGATCGCCGTGTCGAGCGCCCGGCGCTCGAGATCGATGTCGGCTTCGGAAAGCGGCGGATCCAGCGAGCGCAACTGGCTGAGGAGGGCGTTCCGTGCACGGTCGTACACCGCCTTGCGCAAGGCCGGCGATCGGTCGGGCAGCGCATCGAGCGCGCGTGCCAGAAGCGGGTAATAATCGGCCATGTTGCCCTGGTCCGCCCCTTCGGCCGCTATCCGGCGGGGCCGGTCGAAGGCCGAGGACCGAAGTCCGTGCCCGCCCGTTAGGTCGGTCACGGCCATCGGCCGGTGTGTCGTGTGCCCGTCGCGCGGATCCACACCCGCGAGCCGGTTCCTCCAAAGGTGCGGGGCGGTCGGTCACTGGGACCGCCGCCCCGACATAGGCTGGTTCTAGATCAAGCGGACGCGGGCTGGATACAGGCCGAACAGCAGAAAAGATGCGTCATCAACGGGATAGGGCGCGAGGGGTCAATCCTCGAAGGGATTGTGCATCAGAATGGTGTCGTCGCGCTCCGGGGAGGTCGACAGCAACGCCACCGGCGCCCCGATCAACTCCTCGATCCGGCGGACATACTTGATCGCCTGCGCCGGCAGGTCCGCCCAGGATCTGGCGCCTGCAGTCGTCTCCGACCAGCCCGGGATGGTCTCGTAGACCGGCTCGACCCGAGCTTGCGCCGCTTGGCTCGCCGGCAGGTGATCGATCGTCTGCCCGTCGAGCTTGTAGGCCGTGCAGACCCGGATCTCCTCGAACCCGTCGAGGATGTCGAGCTTGGTCAGCGCGATGCCGTGGATGCCCGAGGTCCGCACCGTCTGGCGCACCAACACCGCGTCGAACCAACCGCAGCGGCGCTTGCGGCCGGTGTTGACGCCGAACTCGCGCCCGCGCGCGCCGATGGTCTCGCCGATCTCGTCGTGCAATTCGGTCGGGAACGGACCCTCGCCGACCCGGGTGGTGTAGGCCTTGGCGATACCCAGCACGTAGCCGATGGCGCCCGGGCCGAGGCCGGAGCCCGTCGCTGCCTGGGCAGCCACGATGTTCGAGGAGGTGACGAACGGATAGGTGCCGTGGTCGACATCGAGCAGCGCACCCTGGGCGCCCTCGAACAGAATGCGCTTACCGGCCCGGCGCTGGTCGTCGAGCAACCGCCAGACCGTGTCGGCGAAGGGCAGGATCTTTGGGGCGATCGCAGTGAGTTCGGCGAGAAGCGCCTCGGCATTCACCTCGTCGATGCCCAGTCCGCGCCGGAGCGCGTTGTGATGGGTCAGCACCCGCTCGATCTTAGCCGGGAGCGCGTCGATATCGGCAAGGTCGACCACGCGGATGGCGCGGCGGCCGACCTTGTCCTCGTAGGCCGGCCCGATCCCGCGCTTGGTCGTGCCGATCTTGAGGCCGGCATTCGCGGTCTCGCGGAAATGGTCGAGCTCACGGTGGAGCGGCAGGATCAGCGTGGCGTTGTCGGCGACCCGCAGGGAGGCGGGCGACACCTCGACGCCCTGGGCCTTGATCCGCTCGATCTCGTCCACGAGATGCCAGGGGTCGACCACGACCCCGTTGCCGATCACCGAGAGCTTGCCGCCGCGCACGACGCCCGAAGGCAGCAGCGCGAGCTTGTAGGTCACCCCGTCGATGACCAGCGTATGGCCGGCGTTATGGCCGCCCTGAAAGCGAACGACGATGTCGGCTTGCTCGGAGAGCCAGTCGACGATCTTGCCCTTGCCCTCGTCGCCCCACTGGGCGCCTACAACGACGACGTTGGCCATGCCTGCCTGCTTACCCGCGACGGAAACCGGGACGTAGCGGCCCGCGGGCGCGGGCTGCGTACGTCGTCTGCCGTTTCCGCGATCCGGGCGGCGAAATCAAGCAAGGCCGCCACATGGCAGCCGGCCTGCTTCGGGAAAGGCGCCTATTTCGCTTCCGTGCCGGGGCTCCGTCCGGGCAGTTCCTGCGGCTTGATCACCGGCATCGAACCGGACTCGTCGGGCTTCACGACGGTGCCCGTGGTCCCGGTATCCGAGGGCTTGATCACGCCGTCATTCTTCTGGAGCTTGTCGCTGAGCGACTGGTCCTTGGGCGGCGCATCGGCGCTCGGACGAACGCGATCCGGCGGCGTCTGAGTTGCCGGCGGCAGGGCCGGATCGGTATCGCGACCCTTTAGGGGCGCGTCCGGATTCTGCGCATAGGCGGGGACCGCAAACAGGGTCGCCGCAAACGCGGCGAGCAGAATTTTCTTCGACAAGACTGGTCTCCCCTCTCGGAAAACGTGTTCCGAGAGCAACAGCCTGATGCCGGATCCGTTCCTATTCGCGGCAAGGCCGGCTCAGCCTTGCCGGGCCGTCTCGATGTAGAGGTCCCGCAGGCGCCGGGTCAGCGGGCCGGGACGGCCCTCGCCAATCGACCGCCCGTCGATCTCGACCACCGGCATCACGAAGGCCGAGGCACTGGTGTAGAACGCTTCCTGCGCTTCGTAGGCCTCGGCCACCGAGAACAGCCGCTCCTCGACGCGCAGATCGGCCTCGGCGGCGAGCTTCAGCACCGAGGCCCGGGTGATGCCGGGAAGCAGGGCGGTCGAGAGCGGTCTCGTAACGAGGACGCGCTCGCGGCTGACGATGAAGGCGGTGGAGGACGAGCCCTCGGTCACGGCCCCGTCCTCGACCATCCAGGCCTCGGCGACCCCGGCCTCGGCGGCCTGCTGCTTGGCGAGAACCTGCGCCAGCAGCGCCACCGACTTGATGTCCCGGCGCTTCCAGCGGAGATCCTCGACGGTGATCACCCGGGCGCCGGATTCGGCGAGCGGGTTGGCCAGCACGGTCTTGGCCTGCGTGAACATCACCACGGTGGGCTCGGTCCCGGCCTTCGGGAAGGCGAAATCGCGCTCGGCCACGCCGCGGGTGACCTGCATGTAGACGAGCCCTTCGCGGACGCCGTTGCGCGCGACGAGCTCGGTCTGCAGCCTCTCCCATCCGGCCGCGTCGTGCGGGTTGCGGATGCCGATCTCGCCCAGCGAGCGATCCAGGCGCGCGAGATGCGCGGCATTGTCGACGAGCTTGCCGTCGATGATCGCCGAGACTTCGTAGATGCCATCCGCGAACAGGAAACCACGGTCCATGATCGGCACGCGTGCTTCCTCGAAGGGGAGGAATGCGCCGTTGAGGTAGACGATGCGGCTCATGGTTTCGGCTCTCTATCCGTCTCTTGCGTCAAACTTCCAGCAGGAGCTTTCGGTCGACCCCCTCGGAGACCAACCGCAAGGTTTTCGGGGTCGCTTACCCGGCTGACGACATTCGGCCGCTGGGCGCCCCAAACGAAGACGCCGGCCAATCCCGAGATCGGTGTCACCAGGGCGGCAATGGCGTAGACGTTGGTGCCTTGTGCAACGGCATATGCGCCGAGCGCGATTGCACCGGAAGCGAGAGCCGTGCCGAGAAACAGGCATAGGTGACGATAGATGCGAGCGTGTGAAGCGTCGGCCACCATTGTCCGCAGCCTGGCTCTCCGTTCGTCATCGTCCGTCTCCAGGGCACGAAAGTAGGCGTCCAGGAAGCGCGCACCGCTGCCCGGCACGACGGCTTCGAGTTCCGTCACCACGCCGAGATCCGGCCAGTCGTTGCCCGACGGCTTCGGCGGCCTCGGCGTCATCTCAGTGTTCAAACACCTTCGCGAAGAAAGCGGCGAAACCAACACATGCGCCGGACACGCCGATCAGCAACGAACCGTAGGACAGCAGCCGCGTGAGGCGCTCCTCGCGTGCAAGCAGCTTCTGGACCCAAAGATCCCGCTCCGACTTCTGCTCGACCAGCGCGACGATACGCTCTGCGGATCCTGGCAGGACCCGCTCGTACTTCTCCAAATCGCCCGGTGCAGGCAGTGCGGAGGAATCGGACATCGCCATCCTATAGCACGCGTTGGGCCTCCCCGGCGCGCTCAGGGCGCGCCGAAGACCCGCGCGAAGATCGTGTCGACGTGCTTGAAGTGATAGCCGAGATCGAAGCATTCCTCGATCTGCTCGGGCGTGAGTGCGGCCGTCACCTCGGCATCCGCCTTCAGCAATTCAAGAAAGTCGCCCTCCCCGCGCCAGACCGGCATCGCATTGCGCTGGACCAGCCGGTAGGAATCCTCGCGGGACACGCCGGCCTGGGTGAGCGCCAGGAGCACCCGCTGCGAATGGACCAGGCCGCCGAGGCGGTCGAGGTTCTTCTGCATGTTGGCCGGGTAGATCAGCAGTTTCTCGATCACGCCGGTCATGCGGGCGAGCGCGAAATCCAGGGTCACGGTGGCGTCCGGGCCGATCATCCGCTCCACGGAGGAGTGGGAGATGTCGCGCTCGTGCCAGAGCGCGACGTTCTCCAGGGCCGGAACGACGTAGCCGCGAACCATCCGGGCGAGGCCGGTGATGTTCTCGGTGAGCACCGGGTTGCGCTTGTGCGGCATGGCCGAGGAGCCCTTCTGGCCCTCGGAGAAGAACTCCTCCGCCTCGAGCACCTCGGTGCGCTGCAGGTGGCGGATCTCGATGGCCAGGCGCTCCAGCGACGAGGCGACGACGCCCAAAGTCGCGAAGAACATGGCGTGGCGGTCGCGCGGAATGACCTGCGTGGAGACCGGCTCGGCGGTCAGACCCATCTTCTCGGCGACGTACTGCTCCACCCGCGGGTCGATATTGGCGAAGGTGCCGACCGCACCCGAGATCGCGCAGGTGGCGACCTCCTCGCGCGCCGCGACGAGGCGGCGCCGATTGCGCTCGAACTCGGCATAGGCCTGCGCGAGCTTGAGCCCGAAGGTCACGGGCTCCGCATGGATACCGTGCGAGCGCCCGATGGTCGGCGTGAGCTTGTGCTCCAAAGCCCGCGCCTTGAGAGCAGCCAGCAGCGCGTCGACATCGGCGATCAGGATGTCGGCGGCGCGCACGAGCTGTACGTTGAGGCAGGTATCGAGCACGTCCGAGGAGGTCATGCCCTGGTGGACGAAGCGCGCCTCCGGGCCGACGATCTCGGCGAGATGGGTCAGGAACGCGATGACGTCATGCTTCGTCACCGCCTCGATCGCGTCGATGCGGGCGACGTCGAACACCGCATCCTTGCCCTTGGCCCAGATCGTCTCCGCCGCAGCCTTGGGCACGACGCCGATCTCGGCCAGCGCCGTGGTGGCATGGGCCTCGATCTCGAACCAGATCCGGAAGCGGCTCTCGGGCGACCAGATCGCCGTCATCGTCGGGCGGCTATAGCGGGGGATCATGGGGGCCTCGGCACGGTCCGGAACTCGTGCGTGCCGGTAGCATGCGCCGCCCAGGCCGCTCAATGCGGTTCGCGCAAGCCCACACCACGCAGGTGCATGGCTTTCGCCACGACCCTGATCAGGGGACCCGGACCCAGCCCGGTCCCATCAGACGCTCCTGGGGGCGGAAACGGGACTTGTAATCCATCTTGCGCGAACCCTCGACCCAGTAGCCGAGGTAGAGATACGGGAGCCCCAGCCGACGAGCCCGGTTGATATGGTCGAGGATCATGAAGGTGCCGGGCGAGCGCCCGGCCTCCTCGGGATCGTAGAACGAGTAGACCATCGACAAGCCGTCCGCGAGCACGTCGGTCAGGCAGAAGGCCAGCGGCGCCCCGAAGCCGCGCCCGGTGATCGCGGTGTCCGGGCCACGCCGCCGGTACGACACGAGATGGGTGTCGACGTGGCTGTCCTCGATCATCATGGCGTAGTCGAGCACGGTCATGTCGACCATGCCGCCATCGCCATGGCGGGCATCGAGGTAGCGGCGGAACAGGGCGTATTGCTCGGAGGCCGGCCGGTTCGGCTCGGGCGTGCCGATCCAGTCGTCGCTGCGCGCCAGGATCCGCCTCTGGCTGGCGCTCGGCTCAAACTCGTCGACCACCACGCGCACCGAGATGCAGGCCCGGCAGGTCTCGCAGGCCGGCCGATAGGCGATGGTCTGGGAGCGCCGGAACCCGCCCTGGGTCAGGATCTCGTTGAGGTCGCGGGCGCGGCGCCCGACCAAGTGAGTGAACACCTTCCGCTCCTCCTGGCCCGGGAGGTACGGGCACGGTGAGGGTGCGGTCAGGTAGAATTGCGGAGTGTCGCGCGGATGGCTCGTCACGCTTGGTCTTAACCCTGCACCGGGTGGTCCTCGCGGCGCCGGCAAACCAGTGTACAGGCGGCGTGGCCGGGCTCAATGCCCTCGGCCGCTCGCCAGGCAAGAATTTCGCCGCACCTCAAGCTTCTCAGCGCGCGTGAACCACGGCCAGGCCGAGAAGCAGGTCATGACCCAGCCGGCGATCCGAGCGCATCAGCCCAAAGGCGATGTCGAGGAACCAAAGCAGGAAGGTCGAGACGGCCACGTAAAAGAGGAGAGCGTGGACGGCCGCCGTGATGAAATCGACCGGACCGCCGCGCTCGGGGGCGACGACGCGCAGTCCCATCAACCGCTGTCCGATCGTGCTCTGCCTGGCACCGCCAACCGTGATCGCGCTGTAGATGATGCCGCTTGCCGGCAGCACCGCGAACAGAGTCCAACCGAGCCCGAACGTCACCACGCCGATCACCGTGATCAGCAGCGTCAGCAACGCGGTGAAGCCGAAGATGAACAGGATGTCGAGGAGGTACGCAACCGTGCGGGCGCCCAGACTCGCGCGCACGAACGGGACGGGCAGCGAGGCCGCGTACTGGGGGGCCGCGAAGCGCTCGGCGTAACCGGGTTGGGGGTTCTGCATGGTGTCGCGTCCTGTAAGCGCGGCTGCATGTCAAAAGGTGGGTGCGGGCCGCATTGGCTGCAAGAGGCGCCTGGATCCGGTTCAAGGCCCCAACGGATCATCGGCTTGGGCATCGGGCGTGTCGAGATAGAAGCGCTTCAGCAGGTAGAGGGAGGAGTCCGACAGGCTATGTCCCTCGGTGGTCAGTGCGATGAGGGTTGAGCCGGCGTCGAACCGGCAGGTCAGCCAGTGCTGTCGGTTGCCCTCCGCGTAGTCGACCCGGACCGTGTCCGCCGGCATCCCAGGCGCCGCCCGAAGCAACCGGATCCCGGCCTGCGGCGCGACGGCCGGCAAAACGCGGCGGCAGATCGCGATCCGTTCCCGTCGCAACGTATCCTGGCAGGCGGCGAGGCCGCCGAGGAAACCCGTTACCGCCGCCGCCCCGAGGAGCCAGCGGCGCCCGTGCCTCACGGGGCGTTGCGCAGGCGCTCGGCGACCCGAGGCGCGTGGTAAGTCAGGATCCCGTCGGCGCCGGCACGCTTGAACGCCAGGAGGGCCTCGACCATCGCGCGGTCGCCGTCGAGCCAGCCGTTGCGGGCCGCCGCCTCGATCATCGCGTACTCACCCGAGACCTGATACGCGAAAGTCGGCACCTGGAACTCGTCCCGTACCCGGCGGATGATGTCGAGATAGGGCAGCCCCGGCTTCACCATCACCGAATCGGCGCCCTCTTCGAGGTCGAGGCGGACCTCGCGCAGGGCCTCGGCCGAATTGCCCGGATCCATCTGGTAGGTGCGCTTGTCGCCCACGAGCGCGGCTTTGGTCCCGATCGCGTCGCGAAACGGGCCGTAGAACGCGCTGGCATATTTGGCCGCGTAGGCCATGATCTGCACGTCGAGGAATCCGGCCTTGTCCAGCCCGGTCCGGATGGCGCCGACGCGCCCATCCATCATGTCCGAGGGGGCGATGATGTCGGTGCCGGCCTCGGCCTGGATCAGGCTCTGCTCCACCAGAACCGCTACGGTCTCGTCGTTCAGGATCGCGCCGTCCTTCATCAAGCCATCGTGCCCGTGGCTGGTGTAGGGATCCAGCGCCACGTCGGTCATGATGCCGATCTCGGGCACCGCCCGCTTCACGGCCCGCACCGCCCGGCAGACGAGGTTGTTGCCGTTGAGCGCCTCCGAACCCGTCGGGTCGCGCAATTCGACCTCGGTGAAGGGAAAGAAGGCGACCGCCGGGATCCCCAACCGCGCCGCCCGTTCGGCGTCGCGCACGATCTCGTCAACGGAGAGCCGCTCGACCCCGGGCATCGAGGCGATCGGCTCTCGCCGTCCCTCGCCCTCGATCACGAACATCGGCCAGATCAAGTCGTCGACCGTCAGCGTGTTCTCGCGAACCAGTCGGCGGGCCCAATCCGCCTTGCGGTTGCGGCGCGGACGCTGGGTGATCTTGAGACGTTCCGGGCGACCGCTCTCGCGTGCGGCCTCCAGGGCGATCGGGCGCGGCTCTGGCAAGATGTCTGACATGCGGCTTCGGTATCGTGCGCGCGGAGAAGCAGAGGATCGCGCGGCGCATCGGCGCTGGGAGGGTCGGACTAGCATACCGTCTAGGCCCGGTGAAATCAGGCCGTTGACGCAGGGCGCCGGAACCGCTTCAACCCGGCCCTCCCCCGCACTTGGATCCCGGCCTCCCGACGATGAAGCGGTCTTCTGCACCCCCGAGCGTCCCGTAGTGCCCGGCTCCTTCCCGATTCGGCGCAAGGGACCCCGGCCCGGAGACCCGCCGACCGACCGGATCGAGCGCGCGCAAGGGCCAGCGCCGGGGACGTGGGACACGGTGCTCGTCTGGTTCATGCGGGTCACCGCGCTGTTCTGGCTGATCAAGAGCATCGCGTCCTGGGCGACGATCCTCGATGTGCTCCCGGGATCGCGGCCCTTCGAGATCGAGCCGTTCGGGCGGCAGGCGGCGATCGTCTACTTCGCCGTGGTGGATGCGGCGGCGGCCATCGGGTTGTGGCTGACGAGCGCCTGGGGCGGCGTGATCTGGCTGTTGGCCGTGACATCCGCAATGACGTTGGCGGTGTTGACCCCACAACTCGTGCCGATGCCGGTGCCGTTGCTCGTATTCGGCCTGACCGTCGTACTGATGTACTTCCTGCTGTCCTGGCTCGCTGCGCAGGAGGCACGGTGAACGAACCGTTCTGATCTTCGCTTCAGTTTGTCTTTACCGCGAAGAGTAAATCGGGAATTCATCCTGTCGCTTAAATCGCCTTTCATTCCCGACCCATAGCTTAGCCATCATCAGCGGCACCGGATCGAACGGAAGCCGCAACATCAGACGGTGAGGCAGACGATGAAGACCCAGAGCGCCCGTGTCGCGAAGAGCGAGGCCCCGGAAGAAGTCCCGTCCGCCAAGGGCTCCTACCTGGAGGCGCTCCACCTGGTGGAGCGTCTGCACCGCCGGCTCCTCGATGTGATCAAGGACGAGTTCGAGCGGCGCGGCCGGGAAGACGTCAACAGCGTCCAGGCCTTGCTCCTGTACAATATCGGCGACAAGGAGCTGACCGCGAGCGAGCTGCGGACCAAGGGCTACTATCTCGGCTCCAACGTCTCCTACAACGTCAAGAAGCTGGTCGAGGCCGGCTACCTGCATCACGCCCGCTCGAAGACCGACCGCCGCTCGGTCCGGATCAGCCTCACCGACAAGGGCCGGCAGATCCACGAGATCATCCAGGGGCTCTACGACAAGCACGCCCGCACGATCGCGCCGATCGGGGGGATCTCGGACGACGATTTCGGCCGGTTGAATACCGCTCTGGGGCGTCTCGAGCGCTTCTGGACCGACCAGATCCGTTATCGGCTCTGATCCGCGCGCTTCACAGGTTTAGGAGACCTGCGATCCCGGCGATGACCGCGTAGGCGAAGCCGGCATTGATGGCGACGCCGAACACGCCGATCACCAACCCGCCCATCACGACGAGGCCGTCGCGCTCGACGAGGCCGAGGCCCACGAGACAGACGGCAAGCCCCAGAGGGATCTGCCCGACGATCGGCGCGGCCACGATCAGCGCCAGCGCCAGCGCCAACAGGGCGATCCCCATGCCGCGCATGCCCAGCGCGGTCTCGAACACGCTGACCCGCGGGCGGGACCAGCGCTCCAGGCGCCGCAAGATCGGAACCGCCCGGGTGACGGCGCGCCGCACATCGGTGAGCGCGATCGATCGGCCGAGCAGGATCCGGGGCAGCCACGGCGCCGACATCCCCGCAGCGATCTGAACCGCCACGAGCAGCAGCAGCAGGCCGCAGATCAGCGGGATCGGCGGCGGCATCGGAAGGCAGTTCGGCAAGCCGAGCAGCACGACGAGCAAGGCGAAGGCGCGATCCCGCAGGACCGCGACGATGTCGCCGACGGTAAGGCGCTCCCCCTCCTGGCTCGCCAGCACAGTGAGGACGTCCGACGTTCGTGCACCGGCAGTCAAGGATCCGCCAACCTTCGCTGTCCTGGCGCGGGCTCTAGCCGAGATCACCCGGCAGGCCAAGCGCGGGGCGCCTCCATGCACGACGGGGCGCTGTCGATCACAGCCGCCAAACTTCAGATGATCAAAACAATCCCTTCAATAAACCTCACGTATACGCAGCCCAATCAACAGCATCCTGGATTGCGTCAGGGTCATTCCAGCGCAATGTCTAAGATCTTCCCAGCGCATCGCCGGCAAAAAACGCTACGCGCACCATGAAACAACCTTAGAGTTACGGCTTGCCGACGGAGGCCGACTCATGGGCACGTCACGAGCCTCGCTGACGTGCCACGGGAGACGAACATCAACCGTCTCGGTTGCCATGCTGCTCATCGCCGCGCCCGCTTCGGCCGTCGGCGGGGAGATCGACGCCCTGCTGTTCGGGAGTCTCGATGCAGGAGCCGCCACGTTCCTGACCGTTGGAGCCAAACTCGGGCTCGGGCCCCTCGACCATGACGGCTTCGTCGCGCTGACGAGCGTCGGCAGCGGTCGGCAACGGGAACGCGGCGACTTCGGCCTCCCGCGCACGCGTTACGCGTTCAGCGCCGCGGCGGTGCTCGGCTATCAATGGTTCTTCGATTGGGGCGTGGCGGCCATCTTCTCCGGTCCCGAAGGTTCGATCGAGATGCTGGTCGACCCGCGTGCCCTGGCCGCCTTGCCGGCCGCGTATGGCCTGCGCCTGCACGGCGAGATCTGGGCACGCCCGACCGAGAACACGCTCCTCCAGGCGACCGCCATCCTGGGCTCGACGCGCAGCAGCCTGTGGACGCGGTTGGCCTGGGGCTATCGGGCGTGGGGTGCCCATATCGGCCCGGAGGTCAGCGTCTACGGCGACGAGACGGGCTACCGGAAATGGAATCTCGGTCTGCACGCGACCGATTTCGCCATCGCCCGCTACAGTTTCCGTGTCTCGGCCGGTCTCCAGACCGAGTCGGGCCGGCGACGCGCATCCCCTTATGTGGCGCTGGCGGTCTGGTCACCCTGGTGAACGGGTTCGGGCTCGGCCGTGAGAGATTCGAGGAAGCGGGCCGCATCCTGCCGGATCTCGGCCCGGCGCTCGTCCGCCATCCCGCGAAGCGTTCGATACGGCATCGCCATGCGCTGGTTACCGGCCAGCCTGTCCGCGTTCTCGATCAAAAAGTTCCAGTAGAGGTAGTTGAACGGGCAGGCATTCGGCCCCGCCTTGAGCTTCACATCATACGCGCAGCCGGCGCAGTAATCCGACATCCGGTCGATATAGGCGCCCGAGGCCGCGTAGGGCTTCGAGCCCATCACGCCCCCGTCGGCCCACAGCACCATGCCGTGGACGTTGGGCAGTTCGACCCATTCGTAGGCGTCGGCGAACACGATCAGGTACCATTCCTCGACCTGCGCCGGGTCCAGGCCTGCGATCAACGCGAAGGTGCCGGTCACCATCAGGCGCTGGATATGGTGGGCGTAGGCGTGGGCCCGCGTATCCGTCACCACGTTGGCAATGCAGTTGAGCTTCGTCTCCCCCGACCAGTAGAACCACGGCAGGTCCCGGTCCGCGCCCAGCGCGTTGGTCTCGCGGTATTCGGGCATCCGCGCCCAGTAGACGCCGCGGACATATTCCCGCCAGCCGAGGATCTGCCGGATGAAGCCCTCGACGCAGTTGAGCGGCGCGGCTCCGTCCCGGTAGGCCCGCTCGGCGGCCCAGCAGACTTCCTCCGCGGTGAGAAGGCCGGCGTTGAGAGGCGGCGAGAGCAGCGCGTGGTAGAGGAACGGCGCGCCCGCCTTCATGGCGTCCTGGTAGTCGCCGAAGGTCGGCAGGCACTGGTCGATGAAGTGCTTGAGGGCGGCCAGGGCATCGGCCCGGGTCACTGGCCAGGAGAAACGCGCCAGGTCGCCAAAATGGCCGGCGAACTCGCGCTCGACCAGCGCGATCGCCTCCCGGGTGATCGCGTCCGGCTGGAAACCGATCCGGTCCGGCAGGCGGTGGCCTTTGGGCAGGCGCTTGCGGTTGTCGGAATCGAAGTTCCATTGGCCACCGACAGGTTCGCCGCGATCCATGAGCAGGCCGGTGCGGCGGCGCATGCCACGGTAGAACGTCTCCATCCGCAGATGATGGCGCCCGTCGGCCCAGCGGGCGAAATCCTCGCGCGGGCACAGGAAGCGGTTGTCCGAACGGATCTGCACCGGAACGGGCAGCGTCTCGCGCCAAGCCTGCATCATCTCCCAGACCCGCCACTCGCCGGGCTCGGTGACGACGACCCGCGCGGGCGCGTGGCGCACCACCGCGCGTTCCAGCTCGCCGGTAAAGCTGCCGGTATTGCCGGGATCGGTCAGGCGGACATAGTCGACCGTGATCCCCTCGGCCTCCAGCTCGGCCGCGAAATGGCGCATGGCGGCGAACAGGAAGGCGATCTTCTGCTTGTGGTGGCGGACATAGGTCGCTTCGTCCCGCACCTCGACCAGCAGGACGACATCCTGCGCGGGGTCGAGATCGATCAGGCTCGATACCCGCCGGTTCAGCTGATCGCCGAGAACGAACCGGAGCGTGCCGCCGGTCCGCGATGCGGATTGTGCCGGCACCCGTCAGCCCTTGGTGCGCAGGGTCGCGCGGCCGCCATCGACGCCGATGACCTGGCCGGTGATCCAGCCCGCCTCGTCGGAGACCAGGAAGGCCGCGAGCGCTCCGACATCCTCCGGGCGGCCGAGCCGCTGCAGGGCGTGCATGGCGGCGATCCCCTGGGCCAAGGTCTCGTTGCCGGTGATGGCGGCGGCGAGCGGCGTCCGCGTCAGCGAGGGCGCGACCACATTGACGCGAATCTGCGGGGCGAGCTCGGCCGCGAGCGAAAGGCCGAGCCCCTCGACAGCACCCTTGGCCATCGCCACGGAGGCATGGGCTGGAAAGCCCTGCGCGACGGCCACCGTCGAGAACAGCACGATCCCGGCGCCCGACTCCCCGGCGCCGGCTTTCAGTGCGCCGGCCGCGGCCTGGACGGCCGAGAAGGCGCCGAGGGCATTGATCCGGAAGTCGTTCTCCACATCGGCCCGGGTCAGACGCCCGAGCGGACGCAGGTTGATCGTGCCGACCGCGTAGACAAGGCCGGAGAGCGCAGGCCCCGCCGCCTCGCTGGCGGCAGCGAAGAAGTCCGGATCGCCGACATCGCCGGCCGTAAACGTCGTCTCGCCGAGTTCGTCAGCCGCGCGCGACAGTCGCTCGCTATCCCGAGCCGCGAGGTGAAGGGCATAGCCGCGGGCTCGCAAGGCTCGCGCGGTCGCCAGGCCGATGCCGCCCGTCCCGCCGTAGATCAGAACCTGTCGCACCTGCGGCCCTCTTGCTACCCAACCTGCCTCGGACAAAGTAAGGCCGGTGGCGCCCCCGGGCAGGCGGCAGGCCGTCCCGCTCCACGTTCACAAGGTCGCAGGCGGCAAGCATGAAGTTCGCGTTCGCCGGCATCGACTTCCTGGGCGGCGTGTTCGAGGGCCTGGTCGAGGCCGGCTGGAAGCCGATCAAACTGTTCACCCGGCCCTGCGACGGGATCTACGACCACAACGACGTGCTGGTCGCCCGCGCCCGTTCGATGCGCCTGCCGATCCAGCTGTCGCGCATCCGCGAGCGGGACATCGAGGCCCTGCAGGCCGAGCACGGCAAGGATTGGGCGCTCGTGGTGGCGGGCTATCCCTGGCTGGTGAAGGGCTGGCGCGGCCGCGCCGCCTACGGTCTGAACATCCACCCCTCCCCGCTGCCGACCGGGCGCGGGCCCTATCCGCTGTTCCGGGCGGTGCTCGACCGCTACGAGACCTGGGGGGTCACCGCCCATGTTCTCGCGGACGGCTTCGACACCGGCGATATCCTGGCCCAGGACATCTTCGGCCTCGAGACCACCGAATCCCACGAGACCGTGCTGGCCAAGTGCCAGATGGCGGCCCGGCGGCTCGCCACCGGACCGCTCGGCAAGGAGCTTCCCGCGCGCTGGCGCCGCGCCGAGCCGCAGGGCGACGGCTCCTACTGGCCCCGGGCCACCGATGCCGACAGGACCCTCGATTTCCGGCAGGAAGTGGAGCCGATCCTGCGCCGGGTCCGGGCCTTCGGCACCGTCGAGACCATCGCCCGGCTGGGCGATGCGCGGGTCTACGTGGCCGAGGCACAGGGCTGGCGCGAGCGTCACCCGCATACGCCCGGCACCGTCGTGCACCGCCATCGCCGGCACGTCGTGATCGCCGCGCTGGACGGCTACGTCCAGATCACCCGCTGGTCACCGGTGCCGCTGGCAGAGTCCGCTCAGGTCGGTCGCTGAGGCGCCGGGAACACATTCGTGACGGGCGGTGTTTCAGCCGATCCCGATCGTCACGGAGCCTGCCATGTCGACACGCGCAAGTCTCGCCGCAGCCCTCGGTCTTGCCGTGCTGTACACCGGCACCGCCTTCGCGCAGGGCGTAATCGTCGAACCCGACGATTTCGGCCCGGACGACGAGGTCGTGGTGCGCGACTACATCGTGAGCCGCCCGGTCGGCCCCGGCCCGATCGTCGGCTCGATCCCGCTGCGGCCCGGTACCATCGTACCGGAGGACGTGCGTCTCGCCCCCTTCACGGACGCGCCGAACCCGCGCCTGCGCCGCTACGGCTATTTCGTGGCGCCGGGCGACAAGGTCGTGGTCGTGGATCCGGCGACCCGCGCGGTGGTGCGCATCTTCGATCGGTGAGGCCGGTTCGCCTTACGGCCACCGATCCGCTAACACCCCGGTGCAAGCGAATAAGAAACGCGCTCCGGGGGAACCACCATGAAGGCCAAGCCATCCGCACTCTCGGGCGAGACGCTCCTCGTCTCGGTGCTGCTGCTTTTGTCGGGCGCGATGCTGTTCGAGTGGATCGTCGTCTCGCCCGACAGCCCGGGCTCCGCGCTCCTGCGCGTGATCGGCGCCGCCCTCGCGGCCTTCGTGGCGATCCTGCCGTTCCGCAAGGCGTGAGAGCCGTGCTCACCAGTCGCTGAGAGCGGCGCGTTTCCAGCGGTCTGGGGCGACGCAGCGATACTCGAATGCCTCGTCCCAGGCGTGGTCGCCGGGTGTGCAGGCCTCCCGGCTGCTTTGCGGCGGATTCGGTCGCGCCTCCCGAACCGACGCCGCCTGAAGCTGGCCCGCATCGCTCACCCGGAAGACCGGCCCGCTTGCCGTCCCGTAGACCAGATCCCGCCCATCGAAGCCGAGGGTGCGCCCAAAACGCCCCTCGCGGTTTCCGTCGAGCGCGATCGATTGGCCCGATCCCAGCAGGATCGGCGCGCCGGTGAATCGTCCGGCGGCCGTGTCGATCCCGATGCCGTAGGTCCCCTCCCCCTGGAACGAAACGCCCCGGTCGGTCACCGAGCCCGTGAGATTGCCCATCAGGATACCGTAGCCGGTATGGGCGCCCGCCACCCCGCCGGTGGAGATCTGCAGGCCGACCCGCTGGCGGTTGCGGTCCGTCGTCGGCGATTGCGCCGACACATCGACCTCGGCGCCGATGCAGGAGGCGACCGGGTCGGCCTCGTCGGTCATGTCCACGCAGTTGAAATTGCCCGCCCAGGACGGTCCCACCGGGCCGATCCCGTTGGCCTCCTTGAAGATCGTGCCGTTGACGGCGAGGTTCTGCGCGCCCGTGCTGGCGAGGCTGCGATTGTGCAGTTCGCCCGTGATCGTCCATTCGTAGCCGGCATTGTGCGGGCCCGACGAACCGAGCGCCCAGAGCGCCTTGTAGGTATGGCCGGGCACCCCCGACCCATCCGGCACATGCCGATCGACGCGCAGGGTCGAGACCGGGTCGAAGCCCGGGGGCCGGTTCCACAGGAAGGCGTGACCGCCATCGAGACCCGGCAGACCGGTGCCCTGGACATCGCGGGAGAAGCCCGGCGGCCAGGGCATAGCCTGACCCATGGCGGGCGGCAGCCCGAGCGCCTCCGCGGACAGGCGCGCGGGACAACTCGCCAGGATGAGGCAGGGCAGGATCCTCAGGCCGGGGTGGCTGCGCATGATCATCTCCCGTTGTCCGACAAGGCTCAGCGCCGACCGGGGCTTTACGCCAAGCTTGGCTGGTCCCAGCCGCAAAAGCCATGATCGACAGGCCTGCGCGAGGCACCACAGACGGGACTGCGCGTTTGGGTCCCAGGATGCACGATCCTCACGCATCGCCCCATCGAGACAAGGAATGCGCCCCATGTCGAAGTCGCTGCGATTCCTGCGAAACTGGTTCCTGGTTTCGATTCCGGTCGGGCTGTTCGTCGGCAAGTTCATCAAGGCGGGCAAGGGGCCGCCGCTGCGCGACGACGAGCGCCGGTAGGATCTGAGGCCCATCGCGGGCCTGGGACGATCGACCGGCCGCTTCGCGCTCGGCCGCGGCACTTCCGCCCGAAGCCTAAGGGCCATCAGCCCATACTTTATTTTCCTACAAATCCAGCTCTGATCAATCGATCATTAGTATTTTTGGAGCAATTTTACTGACATCGCGCCATCTTGGCCGGTATCGTCAGGGTCATTCGGCCATGCCCCGCAACGCCAGGCCTCCGATCGCCTTCGTCGAGCGCCGGACCAGCGCCCGCACCGCGACGGCCCTTCTGGCCTTCGCGCAGCACCCGGACGGATCGCGCTTCCCCTGCCGGGTCCAGAACCTCTCGGACGGCGGCGCGATGCTGGAATTTCTCGGCACGCAGGTCGTGATGCTGGAGACGGCGTTCGACCTCGTGCTGGCGAATTCCGATATGCGCTACGCGGTGAAGCTCATCTGGCGGAAAGGGCGGACAGCCGGAGTTCTGTTCTGTGTGTAAGCGATGCCTAGACTTTACGTGCCATCAGGAAGCGTAGTCTGGATAATTTTTAGCGCCCGTGCCGGCCACATAATAAGCCAAACGCATATGAAAGCCGCTCGCTTTTCGCATAACGACTTGAGCTTCGACGCACAACAGCAGCCGGACTTACGCCCGATAACCTTCCGGTCTTTATCAAAGCGAGATGTATGGTGAGCGCGCTGGGACTCGAACCCAGGACCTACAGATTAAAAGCTTGCAAGCAGCCGCATTATCGGTGGCGACGCCTGTGCATGGCGCGCGATAAAACGATTGCTTTGTAGGGGCTTAGCGCTACACCCTAGCGACGTGCGGCGATCCTTGTCGCTCGTTGTTGATCCCGCGTGCTTCCCCGGTGCTACCCCGGAAAGGGTTCGGTGCTTCCCCGCCCGCCCCCCCCCCGTGGAACATCACGAAAGCCCGGGCCCGGTGGATGGCATGGCCGAGCAGCGCATCACGAAAAGGATGGTGGATGGGCTTGAGCCCCGGGCGTCCGAGTACACCATCTGGGATCGCGACCTGACCGGCTTCGGGGTCCGTGTCCGGCCGACCGGCTCCAAGTCGTACATTGTGGCGTACCGGGCCGGGCGCGGCCGCAGCGCGCCCTACCGCCGGCAGACGATCGGCGCCGCCAACAAGCTGTCGCCCGACCAGGCGCGCCAGGAAGCGGAACGCATCTTGGCCGGTGCCACGCTGGGTTCGGATCCCGCAGCCGAACTGGCGGCAGCGAAAGAGGCCCAGACTGCGGATCGGAAGGCCCCGAAGGTCCGCGATCTGCTCGACCGCTTTGTGGCAGAGCACGTCGATACGCGGCTGAAGGCACGCACCGCGTACGGGTACCGCCACATCATCGAAAACGTTCTGAAGCCCGAGTTGGGTGACGAGCCAGTGCGGTCGCTCACCCCCGCACAAGTCGCCGAGCTGCACCACAAGCGGCGTGCCACCAAAACCCACGCCGACCAGATAGTGAGGGTGCTCTCCTCAGCCATGAGCCTGGCCGAACAGTGGGGCCTCCGCGATCCCGGCTCGAACCCATGCAGGGTGCGCAAATTCGGCTCCCGCCGGCGGGAGCGCCTGTTCTCCGACATGGAGGTGGCTAAGCTGCTCAACGCCGTCGAGGCGCTGGCGACCGCAAAGACCATCACGGAGTTCCAGGCGCTGGGGATCAAGCTGCTGTTCGCCACAGGGTGCCGTGTGGGCGAAATCACCGCGCTCGAATGGGCGTTCATCGACTTCGAGGAAGGCCTTATTGCGTGGCCGGATACCAAGACCGGCGCCCTGGTGAAGCCGCTGACCGAGGAGGCACGCGACCTCCTCAACGCCGCGCCCAGGATCGAGGGCGCGCCAGCGGTGTGCCCTTCGAAGAACCTCAAGGCCATGCGCGTGGAAACGTTGGAAGGCGCCTTCGAGAAGACGATGGCTGCTGCCGGCGTGATCGCGAAGGAGAACGCCACAACGCATCTGGTCCGGCATTGGTTCTGCACGAAGATTTACTCGGATCCAACCATACCCCTCCCCGATCAGATGCGGATATGCGGCCACAGGTCTGTGGCCACGGCCATGCGTTACGCCCAACTCCAAATGGAGGCGGTGAAGCGCGCCGCCGAGGGCAGCTCCAAGAAGCGTGCAGCAGCGCTGCAAGAGGCCCGCAAAAAGCTTGAGGCCACGAACGTTGTCACCCTCCGCACAGGAGGGTGACGGTGGTGTTTCATCTCAACGATGAACGGTGGGCGAGTATAGCTGTGCTTGCCTCAAAACTTGAGGGCTTTGTAGCGTCGGATTACGTACGACATCAGTTGAACGACATTATCGTTCGTGCCTTTCAGCGACCGAAAGAGCTACAGCGGCACATTGAGGCTCTAGAACAGGCATCCAAAGCCGCGGAATTCTTTCACGCCGCCTTGATTGAGCTATCGGCGTCCGAAAGCGCATATTACGCCGGACACGATGAATTTCATGGGTCACTGATACAGCAAGGCCTCGACAATCGCGCCAAGCTTGCACGTCTCACTCTTGAGTGCAGCGAAGATACTCACGATAACTACAGGGTATTTGCGCAGGACCGGGAGAAACCTACACGAGGGCGGCCGGTAGATACGCAGATTACAGCATTTTCCGCATCGATGCTGGAGCTTGCCAGGACCGAACGTTGGGTCACGAAAGATCGGCAGGGGCGCACATCCCCGGCATTCATGAACCTGATGGTCGAACTTGCGGACTGCGCGCACAAGGCTGGTGTGACCCATCTGCGCGATCGCAGGGCTCTCACCAATGCGATGGTTCTGGCTCGAACAGCCCTGGAAGCGGAGCAGAGGGCCACCGCGCAGCTGCGCACCGACCTGGATGCCCTTGGCCATCCTGCCCCGGAAAAGGCTGCCCCGAGCGCGAATTGTTTGTGTAGCGTTCCGTCAAAATCTGATTAGGTTGTCGAGCCGTAAGCGGTGAAGCAAACCGATGGCGGCAGAGATGAATAACCCTACAGCATTGGAACAGCGCGGTTTCCGTTGTGAGACGGACGCTGCAAGTCAGCTGGGATCGAAGCCTTCGACGCTTCGAGCCTGGCGGGTGAAGGGCAAGGGCCCAAAATACTACAAGATCGGCGGCAAAGTCTTCTACAAGGACACCGATCTGGAAGCTTGGATCGAGGTCCAGGCGCGCGGATCCACGTCCGAAGCGGCAGCGTGAGGGAGCGGCCATGAACGAGCGCGCCTCCGACATCGTGTATCACTACACCGACAGCGCACGGCTGCCCTTCATCCTACTCGACGGCAAGCTTAGAGCGGGCCGAAATCGGATCGGAGGCTATCCCGATCCAGACTTTCTCTGGGCGACCACCTCACCCGTAGGGGACCGCACAGCTTCAGCTTCGATTGAGGCTTGCCGCGCCGGTCGTGTTCGCCTCGTGCGCTTTATCCTGCTCGCCGATGCCTTCGAGCCATGGCGCGCTATCATCACGCGCTTCCCGGCTTGGACGCCGCAACAGGTTGCTGGGCTCGAAACGGCCGCTGCCGGTAAGAGCCGACCGCAGGACTGGCGGTGCCGGGCCGAGCCGTTGCCCGCGGGCCAATGGCTTGGGATTGAGACCCGAAGCTACACGGACAAGACTTGGCGCCCGCTTCCGATTCCCAGGAGCGTCATGCCTTTCGGCCATAGTTCGTTCGGCATTCAGATCGGCAACAAGGTCTACGTCTCCACGCAGCGCGAAGGGCCGTTGGGATTAGCAAGCTACGCGCCGGTCGTCCTCGACGCGGAGGCGGCAGCATGACCACCCTCGCCGCCCCCATCTATACCGGCACACTCAACGGCAAGCCGCTGCGGTTTTTCCGGGCCCCATACGCAGAGCCCCATCTGCCATGGCACGTGGCGGATGATCTACACTCGTGGCTCGGCATGCCTCCCGAGCTTCGGCAGCATTATCGGCGCATGCATCGATCTTCAGATTGGTCGCGGGATGTTCGAACACTCGCAACCAACGATGGCATCATCACCATCGCCCCCCACTGGATGGCCCAAGTCCTAATTGCTTCAGTTATAGAGTTTGGCCGGACAACATTGGCGACTGAGATAGCCTACACGGAAGCGAGTGGTGATGCGTTGTCGGCTCTAGCCGGCAATCTTCCGCCAGAGGCCTTCATCCAATTCACGACATCTGCGTTCAGCAATACACACGGCTTAAAGGCTGCTGGAGGCGCTGCATGACGGACCTCTCCGACCTTCCATTGTTCAGTGGCATCCCCGCCATTGAAATCGCGCCATCGAGGAAGCGCCGCCGAGACCGGCGCAACCTCCTGGGCGAACTCGTCCCTGCCTACAACGAGTCACCGGCGCCAGGAGCGCCAAGCAGCGCGGTGCTGCTGCCGTTCCCGCCGTCGCGAGACACTCGGCTTATTGCAGAGCTCGCCAGAGCGTTCATGGTTCTACGCGAACGCCATGGCCGTCAGTGCCGGGTGATGCTCCTCGACAGGCGGTTCCGGCCAATCGCCACCAAGCTGCGCAAGATGGGCGTCGTGGCGGTTGAGATCGAGGCAGAACTCGCGCGGCTTGAAAAAGCAGTCGCCACCGTGGTCTGGATCCACGACGGCCGCCCGGCCTGTGATACCGGCGGAGGGTCGGCGGCGTGAAAGAGCCCAACACCATTCCTGCGGCTACATACGCCGCGGGTTCGGCTGCGGCTCCGGCGGACTTAGATCCGTTGAGCAGCACCAGTTCGTTGGCATTGACCAGCCGCCCATCGTCCAGCGGCACCAACGCCGCCCGCGATGTATTCCTGTGGCTCAAGCAGGTCGCTCAAGACCCCGACCTGCCCCCCCTGGGCTACCGCTTGGCGATCATCATCAGCCAGTGCGTCGATCGTCGAAAGGGCTACGCCCATCCATCGCACAGCCAGTTGCAAGAAGCCCTTGGCGCCAGTCGGCGCGGTATCCAAAAGACCGTGGCGGCACTTGAGCTACGCGACCACCTTGGTGTCACGGTAGGACGGGGGGCCGGCCATGCCAACCGGTACAAGCTGAAGCTGGCCCCCGGCAGATCCCGGTAGGCGCTGACGTCTCCGTTTTCCCTGCCCGTTCTCCGATAAAAAGGCGAACACCTTGTACGCCTTTCCGCGCCGGAAAAAGGCGCACAAGCTTGCACGCAGGGGGTGCGCACCCTCGGTACGCAGGGGGTGCGCACAAGCTTGTGCACCGTATCTAGGATAGACCAGGACCTTTCCAGGAAGATGGCGCGCCATAAGCGTCCGTTGGGCGGCGCGCTTTACGCGCGTCCGATCCGTCCGGCGCGCCTCATCGGAGCAGGACCGAGCAACTGCATCTCGTCCTGGCGAAGGCGGATCGGGGCGCCCCAGGCGACCCCGAGCCCGCCCCTTTCGGCTATGACGCGGGATACACCATGCCAGGGCGCGCGGGTTGAACCGGGTTTTAGCCTGGCAGAACTAGAACCTCACCCCGCGCGTGCGAAGCCACATCCTGATGCTTGTGTACGTGCGGACGGGCCGTGCGCTCCACGCGCCTGCCCCTGACGGGCAGTCGCCCGCGCCCGGACCCTCGCGACTGCGCAAAGTCTACAGCTGATCCTGCAGCTGCAGCCGAGCGGATGCCGCGTTGGCATCGAATGGGTGATGCAACGTCCGGCGTGCTGTGCTCGGAAAAAACACGATCCGTGTTGATCGTGTCTTCGGTGCACTTCTCAGCGTTGTTCGACCCTGGAAACCTTGCATCTTCGGCGCCGTCTGATAGTAACCGGACCTCAAGGCCTGATGTTGCCCAGATCGACCGTGTGGAGCGCAACTGCAGTGTGCCCCTACGCCCACCACCTGCAGGAGGGTGGGCCACGATCGCCGGCGGGATGCCGGGGTAACGCGAGCTTCAAGGCCCCGCCGGTGCAAACCGCGCGGGGCCTTCTACGTCTAAGATCCCCTGTTGTCCTTGACGACGCAATACTGCCTGCCATTATCTGATCCAGCACACAATTGGTCTAGGATATCGGACATGCGCAAGCTTTTCGTAGGTACTGCGATTACCGCAGTTTCAATAATCGCTTCGCCGACATACGCGGGAAATGCCCGCAGTTTCGTGTATATGCCCCAACCAGGCGACACACCACTACAGATCAAGTGTCATACTGAGGCCCGTCAGATGGTATCCGGTGGTAAAGGCGCAGCTCAGTACGCCGAATGCAACCGAGAACTGCGCAAAGAGCACTTTAAGAAGTGCATGGCTGGTGGGTAGGCTCTGACAGGCTACGACCTCAGCCAGGCACCACGTCAGGCACGTTCACCCGGGGGGCCATGAAGGCCACACCGACCCGATCCTCACGACGCCATACAACACGAACGGCGGAAGCAGCTGGCTCATGGCCTAGCGCCAACTCGAACATGCGTGGCACAGTGGTCCCATCGGGAAACAATAGGCATGCCCCGCTGGGCGAGAAGTCCAGCGCGATGCACCGCACTGCCTTGTCGATCCCAGGCAGGGCAGCGCGCCCTGGGACAACAGCTTTGGCGCGAAGCTTTCCGCGGCGCTCGAACATATTAACGGGCCTTAAATCTGCCACACGTGCTGATTACAATACTGATATCAGCGCTGAAGTTCAGTCTAAACCGACGACATACTCTACAAGCAATGAACGTCGATATTTGGTCGGCGGTGGTCTTAAGAGAGGTAGAGGCAGGTCGCTCAGCTTGCCAGGCACCCCCGGGTTGGGACCCATCCCGCCCTGGATCCGGGTTCGCCAGCCAGCACCCTGTCAAAATTGGCCGTACAGGCCCGTGCGCTGGCAAACGTCCGTGAGCCCACGCGCCAACCCCGCCGCTGCCGCCCACGGGGCGCGTAGAGTAATGGCGGGCCTATCGGGCATGCCTGTACCCCCACCCCGGGGCCCGCGGATCGAGTGTAGGGACCGTCTAAGGCTGCGGAGGTCCCGCGCCGACGCGCAGCCCGGCTCTTGCGCGTTTTTGGCCTCTCAGAAACCCTACTCTTGTATTGAACCAGGCGGGCAAATTCCGGGGTACCAGCCCCCACAAAAAGGCCCCAAAGCATCCCCAGGCAGTGACCCACAAGTCACTGATCTTGCTGGCAGAATATGCTAGTGACGGATGCCCATGAGCACCGTGGTTTCTTTCCCTTCACAGAATCGGCCTGTAGAGGCGATTGACGCCGAGATGGCGCGGCATGGTGAGGTGATGCAGCGCCTACTGGCCGAGCGTGCTGGCGCCTCGGCTCGTGTCTATGCCAGTGCGAGTGCGGCTCCATCACTGGCCCCTCGTGATGATGCTGATGGTGCTCGTCGTGTACGTGGACGTGCTCGTGCTCCATCACCTCGTGGGCGTGCTCGTGCTCGTGCCGCTCCGCCAGGTGCAGCCATAGACCCCCTCCCATCAGCAGGCCGGCCACGACAAGCTGAATCGTCACCAGCTCGTGCAGCAGCGCGACGGCGATCACCGCGCCGATGAACGGCGCGAGGGAGAAGTAGGCTCCAGTGCGGGCTGCACCGAGGTGACGCAGCGCCAGCATGAACAGGACGAGGCTCACCCCGACGCCAAGGAAGCCGACCACCTCTGTCGCTCCGATTGTCGCTACGGGCGGCGCGTCCGCACCCAGTAGCAGCGCCAGGACGACGTTGACGCTGCCCGCCACCACCCCTTGATCGCGGCCGTCACCACGGGGTCGGCCGAGGAGAGCTTGCGGGTCAGGTTATTGTCGATGCCTCAGGCCAGACAGGCTGCGGCGATGAACGCTGCGCCTGCGTCGAGGCGTATCCCCTCGCTGCTCCACGACAGTACGGCCGCGCCCGCGAGAATGGCGAACGCGCCGAGCAGCAGACGTCGATCAAGGTTCTCCCGAAATACCACCCAAGCGATGAGCATGGTCGCCAGCCCTTCAAGGTTGAGCAGCAGCGACCCAGAAGCGGCAGAGGTGTACGACAGCCCCAGCATCAGCAGTAGCGGTCCTGCCAGCCCACCGAACAGCACCACCGCGGCCAGCCACGGAAGATCGTGACGGCGCAGAGGAGCTTCCTGGGCCGGAACGCCAAGGGCAGCCCGGCCGCCATGCACAGCTGCCAGACCGACGCCTGCACCGAGGTAGAGCAGCCCCGCGAGCAGTTGGGGCGACACCGTACCGAGCAGGAGCTTCGCGAACGGGGTAGAGGCACCGAACAGGACGGCCGAAACGAGGGCCAGCGGCACCCCAGGCCACAGGTGGGAATGGACGTGTTTCATCCCCGCAACTGTAGCAGGATTTCATCGAGTGCCGGAGAGCGGACCTTCCGACCTTCTGCAAAGGGTGGACAGCGGAAGTTGGGTCGACGCCCAGAAGCGGACCTTCGGCTTTGCGCCCAATCCGGTCATCGGGCTAGCCTCGACAATGAATCATGAGCGGACGCGATTGGACAAGCGCGGAGGCCTGAGAACGCCGAACAAATCCGCAGTAGGCAAATTAGGCGGGTATAGACGCGCAAGTATCCGACGACCTCTGGGCGGGGGGCGAGCCGCTCCTGCCATCTGAGCTTGAGCAACCGAAAGGCGGGAGGCCGCGCGCCTCGGACGAGGCGGCGCTGGCAGGCATCATCCTGATCTTGCGTACCGGGATGCTGTGGAAGCATTCACCGCGTTCCGAGGTTGGCTGCGTCGGCAAGACGATTTCGCGGCGGCTCGGCGGCCCCGCACCGCGCGAAGCTGGCGCAACTTCAGGATGCCGATGTGCTCGATTGGTCGCGCACAGTCTCCGACAGTGCCAGCCTGCCGGCAAAGGGGTACCCTCGACGGGCGAATCCGACGGACCGCGGCCTCGTTCCTGCAAGCCTGCGGGTTGCCGGGTCTGGTGATCGTACCGGACTACCGCGAGCGGTTGTCCAATCACCGCCCGCGCAAAGTGGGGTTGTCCGATGAAGCGGCGTACGCTGTTGCAGGGAGCCGGAGCCGTCGTTGCGAGCGCAGTCGCGGCACCATCCCTGGTCCGCGCAGAGGCTACAACAACCCTGCGCTTCATCCCGCAGCAGGATCTCGTCACCCTCGATCCGGTGACGACCTTCGCGTACATCACCCGCAACCACGGCTACATGGTCTTCGACACACTCTACGGCATGGACGGCGCTTACCGCGCCACGCCGCAGATGGTCGAGGGCCACCGGATCGAGCAGGACGGGCGCCGCTGGGACCTGACCTTGCGCGAGGGCCTGCGCTTCCACGACGGCACCCCGGTGCTCGCCCGCGACTGCGTCGCCTCCCTCCGGCGCTGGGCCAAGCGCGATCCGTTCGGCGGCTCGCTGATGGCGATGACCGACGAACTCTCGGCGCCCGACGACCGGACCATCCGGTTCCAGCTCAAGCAGCCGTTCCCGCTGCTGCCGATCGCGCTGGGCAAGGCCTCGGTGCCGGTCTGCGCCATGATGCCAGAGCGCCTCGCGATCACCGACCCGTTCCAGCAGGTGCCGGAGCTGATCGGCTCAGGCCCGTTTCGCTTCAAGGCGGACGAGCGCGTGCCCGGAGACCGCACGGTCTATACCCGCTTCGAGGGCTACGTGCCCCGCAAGGACGGCGCGCCCACATGGACCTCGGGTCCGAAGGTGGTCCATTACGACCGGGTCGAGTGGCGGGTGATCGGCGACACCTCGACAGCGACATCCGCGCTGATCGCCGGCGAGGCCGACTGGCAGGAATACGCCTCGCATGACCAGCTCGGCCTGCTTAAGGCTGCGAAGGGCGTGACCACCCGCGTGCTCGACACGACCGGCTTTGTCACGATGCTGCGGGTCAACCATCTGCAGCCGCCCTTCAACAATCCGGCGATCCGGCGGGCGCTGTGGGGCGGGATCGACCAGACCGCCTGCATGCAGGGCGTCGTGGGCGTAGACGATCCCGGCCTGTTCCACGTGCCCCTCGGCTTCTTCTGCCCCGACACCCCGATGGCCTCGACGGACGGGCTCGGGCCGCTCACCGATGCGCGCGATCCGGCCCGGGTGCGCGCCGAGCTGAAGGCCGCCGGCTACAATGGCGAGACGGTGCTGCTGATGGTGCCGTCGAACTCGGCGCCCCTGCTGGCGCTCGGCCAGGTCGCGGCCGACCTGCTCCAGCGCGTCGGCATGACCGTCGAGGTCTACGCGGTCGAGTTCAACGCGATGCTGCAGCGGCGTAACCGCAAGGGGCCGGTCTCCGAGGGCGGCTGGAGCGCCTTCGTGACCAACTGGTCCGGCATGGATTGGCTGAACCCCGCCGGCTACATCGCCCTGCGCGGGACGGGCGAGACCGGCTATGCCGGCTGGGCCACGACCCCGCGGATCGAGTCCTTACGCGACGCGTGGTTCACCGCCCCGGACGAGGCGGCCCGCGCCGCCCTCTGCCGGGACATCCAGCTCCAGGCGATGCAGGATGTGCCCTACTACCCGCTGGGCCAGTACCTGCAGCCGACCGCCTACCGCTCCGGCCTCACCGGCATCCTCGACGGGTTCCCGACCTTCTGGAACGTGCGGCCCGCCTGAGGAGCCCGGGGCGTCACAGCCCCGGGAAGGTCGGCGGCGCGATCGCGTCGGGGCCGCGCCCCGCCCAGTCGAGCTGCCGGATCTGCGCGAGCGCACGGCCCTGCGCCTCCTCCAGCGCCGCCGCGGCGGAAGCGTAGTCGATCGTCAGGGCGCGGCCGTCGCGCACGATCTCGCGGCCGCCGACGATGACCTGCCGGACCGCTCGGTCGCCGGCCGAGTAGATCAGCGACTGCACGGGATCGCGACATGGGCGCATCGCCGGATGCGCACAGTCGACGAGCACGAAATCGGCCTTGCAGCCCGGCGCGAGCCGTCCGATGTCGGCGCGCCCGAGGGCCTTCGCGCCGCCCACCGTGGCGGCGTGGAACACGTCCGCCGCGCGGGTATCGCGCGGGTTCTCGGCGACGACCCGGGCGAGGTACGAGACGAGGCGCATCTCGTCGAGCATGTTGTGCGGGTAGACATCGGTGCCGATGCCCATGTTGACCCCCGCCTGTAGGTAGCGGCCGAAATGGTGAAGCGCGATGCCGCGGCGGGCGAAGACCGTCGGGCAATGGGCGACCGTGGCGCCGCGTTCGGCGAGGCGCCGCATGTCCGAGCCCGGGCTGTGCCAGTGGGTCCAGGGATGGTCGTCGAGGAAGATCCCGTGGCCCACGATGGTGCGCTCGGTGATTACGCCGAGATCGTCGAGCCACTCGATCGGCGTCATCCCGGTGCGGCGGGTGATCTCGTGGAACTCCGACAGGGACTGCGCCGCGTGCGTATGGAAGCGCAGGTCGCGCGTGATCGCCTCGGCATGAGCGTCCCGCAGCAACTCCGCCGTGCAGGTGTCGACCTGGGCCGGGCAGAGCATGCCGGACAGGCGCCCGCTCGGATGACGCTCTGCCGCTGCGATCTCGGTAAGCGCCTGCTCCAAGCCGCGCTCGCCCGCCGCCGCGTCCCACTCGTATTCCACGCTGTGGCCGTTCCGGGTGAGCCAGCGGCCCGAGCGGAACATCGGGGCGATGCAGACCCGCAGGCCCGAGGCACCCAGGAGATCGAGCCAGCCGTCGCTCGGCAGGGC
Source organism: Methylobacterium sp. J-048 (assembly GCF_022829515.1). Lineage (GTDB taxonomy): Bacteria > Pseudomonadota > Alphaproteobacteria > Rhizobiales > Beijerinckiaceae > Methylobacterium. Next base: position 30,965 of record NZ_JAKSYL010000146.1, on the reverse strand, counting down.
AAGGTCGCAGACCGTGGTGACGCCCGACAACGCGAGCTCGGCGAGCGCCACCCCGTAGGCCGCCCGCGTGCCCTCCGCGTCGGGCCGCAGGATCGGCAGGTACTCGTAGAGCGAGGTGTTGTAGAGGCGCTGGCTGCCGACCTCGTCCCACATGCCCTTGTTCATCGGCTCCGAGAACAGATGGGTGTGGATGTCGACGAGCCCCGGCATGATCAGGCAGCCGGCGGCGTCGATGGTCCGATCCGGCGGTGGCCCCGCATAGCCCGGCCCGACATGGGTGAGGACGCCGTCGGCGAAGACCACATCCGCACCGGTGCGATAGATGTGGCCGCCGCTGTCGGGGTCCCAGGCGACGACCCATCGGGCTCCCTGCACCAGGGTGACACCGGTCGACTCGTCCGCTGCGTCGTCGTGCATCGATCACCTCTCCCTTGGGTCGCTGGGGTGGGCAAGATCAGTGCCTTCCGGGTTGCACCGGGGACGGTACGGCCCGGGTTTCGCATTGCGCCGGCCACTATCGTCAGTGGCAGGCCATCGCGCCGGTTCAGCAGGAGGCGGCATGCACCATCTCGGCGCCGTCAGGTCCGCGCGCATCCTGGTCATTAATCCGAACTCCTCCCCGAGCGTGACCGCCGCCATCGACGCGGCGCTGGACCCGCTGCGCCTCGCCGGCGGCCCCGCCATCGCGGTGACAGACCTGCCCGAGGGGCCGGCGAGCATCGGATCCCAGCAGGACGCCGATTCCGTCGTGATGCCGCTGGCCCGGCGCATCGCGGCGGATGCGGCGGACGCCTTCGTCATCGCCTGCTTCAGCGACCCGGGCCTGCACACCGCCCGCGAGGTCGCCGGGGGCCGGCCCGTGATGGGCATCGCCGAGTGGGGTATCCTCCGCGCCCTTACCCTGGGCGAGCGCTTCGGGATTGTCGCCCTGTCGGAGGGCAGCGTTCGGCGCCAGCGCCGGATGGTCCGCCAGATGGGCCTCGGTGAACGCTATGCCGGCAGCCGGCCGGTCGAGGCGCGGGCGGACGAGACGGCGGGGGAGGCCATCCGCGACCGCCTGATCGCGGCGGCACAGACCCTGGTCGAGCGCGACGGTGCCGACGTCCTCGTGCTCGGCTGCGCCGGCATGGCGCCGCATCGGGCCGGAATCGAGCGGGCCATCGGGCGGCCGGTCGTCGAGCCCGGCCAGCAGGCGGTCGCGGCCGCCCTCGGGGCGGTGCTGCTCCGGGCGGCCCCGTAAGAAGGACACGGCGATGCATTACGACCTGCTGATCCGCGGCGGCACCTGCGTCACACCGTGGGGAACCGAGACGATCGATCTCGGCATCCGCGATGGGCGCATCGCGGACCTCGCGTCGTCAGCCGATGCCACCGCGGAGTCGGTGATCGACGCCGCGGGCCTGCACGTCCTGCCCGGGCTGATCGACAGCCACGTGCACCTGCGCGATCCCGGCGACCCGGCGGTGGAGACGATCGAGACCGGCACCCGCGCCGCGGTGCTGGGCGGGATCGCCACCGTGTTCGACATGCCCAACACCGTCCCGCCGATCGCCGATGCCGAGCGCCTCGCCTGGAAGCGCGATTACGTCGTGGGCCGGAGCTGGTGCGACATCGGCCTCTACGTGGCCGGCACGAAGGCCAACATCGACGCCCTCGCCGCGCTGGAGCGCGAGCCGGGGGTCTGTGCCGTCAAAGTCTTCGCCGGCAGCTCCACGGCGGCGCTGATGATCGAGGACGATGCCCATCTCGAGCGGGCGATGCGTTCGGGCCATCGGCGCATGGCCTTCCACAGCGAGGATGAGGACCGACTCCAGGCCCGCAAGACGCTGTTCAGCCGAGGGCAGCCGTACCGGACCCACATGGAGTGGCGCGACGAGGAATGCGCCTTCCTGGGCACGCGGCGCCTCATGGCGCTCGCGCGGAAAACCGGACGGGCGACCCACATCCTGCACGTCTCGACGGCCGAGGAACTCGCCTACCTACGCGATTTCCGCGACGTCGCCACCGTCGAGGTGCTGGTCAACCACCTCACCCAGGTGGCCCCGGACTGCTACGACACGCTGGGCGGCTTCGGCGTGATGAACCCGCCGATCCGCGGCGAGCGGCATCGGGCGGCGGCCTGGGCGGCCTTGCGCGACGGGACCGTCGATACGATCGGCAGCGACCACGCCCCCCACGCGCGGGCCGCCAAGGAGCGGCCCTGGCCGGACTGCCCGGCCGGCCTCACCGGGGTCCAGACCCTGGTGCCAATCATGCTCGACCACGTCGCGGCCGGGCGCCTGTCGCTGGCGCGCCTCGTCAACCTGATGGCTGCCGGCCCGGCCCGGGTCTACGGCCTCGCCGGCAAGGGCCGGATCACCGCCGGCTACGACGCCGACTTCACCCTCGTGGACCTGAAGGCGCGGCGTCGGATCGAGGATTCCTGGATCGTCTCGCCCTGCGGCTGGACGCCGTTCGCCGGCACCGCCGTGACCGGCTGGCCCGTCGCCACGATCGTGCGCGGCCACCCCGTGATGCGCGACGACGCGGTACTCGGCACGCCCACCGGCGCCCTCGCGCGCTTCGCCGCCTGACGAGCCAACCTCAGCCGCCGCAGGCCTCCGCCACCAGCCAGGCGGTCAGGATCGCCACTGCGTCGAGGAGGTCGTCGACCGCCATGGCCTCGTCCGGGTTGTGGCTGCCGTTGGCGTTGCGCACGAACAGCATGGCCATCGGCACGCCGGCCTTGGCGAAAGCGGCGGCGTCGTGGGAGGCCGGGCTGCCGAGGGGCCGGATGGCGATGCCGAGCGCGTCTGCGGCGGCGGCGAGCCCGTCACGGATCCGAGGCGAGACCACGCCGACGCCAGCCTCGGCGCGGGAGCCCAGAGCTACCGTGACGCCGCGGCGCTCCGAGACCTCCTTCACCGCCGCCAGGAACGCAGCCTCCAGCTCCGTCAGCACCTCGGCCGCGTAGGCGCGCATATCGAGGCTGAAGTGGAACGCCCCAGGGACAGTCGTCAGGCCATGAACCGCGGTGTCAGTGTGGAACCGGCCGAAAGTGACCGCCATCGGGCAGCCAGCCGCCTCGTGCGCCGCCCAGACGCGGTCGAGGGCCAGGGCGATCTCGGCGCCCGCCATGGCGGCGTCGCGGCGGAAGCGGCGAGGCGTGCCGACATGATCGTGGCGCCCGACGATCCGGACGTCGGGGTAGCGGACATTGCCCGGGATCCCGGTGCAGAGGCCGACCGGAATCCCGGCCTCCTCAAGGCTCGGCGCCTGCTCGATATGCACCTCCAGGAAGGCGTGGATCGCGGCGGCGTCGAGGGCGGACCGGCCGCAGCGCAGCGCGTCCGGATCACCGCCCTCCCGGGCGATGTGCACGGCGAGACTGAGGCCGCTGTCGATCCGCGGGACGTCGAGCGCCCCGTCCGGCAGGGCTCCGAGCGCCGCCCGGCTGCCAATATAGGAGACTTGGAACCAGACGCTCTCCTCGGCGCGGACGCCCATGACGGTGATGTCGCGCTCCGGGATCAGCCTGAGCGCGCGAAGCGCCGCGACGGCCGCGAGACCGGCCACCACGCCGGCGGCGCCGTCGAAGTTCCCCCCCTGCGCCACGGTGTCGAGGTGGGAGCCGATCAGGATCGGCGGTAAGCTCCGATCCTGCCCTGGCAGCGTCATGGTGGTGTTGGCGGCGATATCCCGGTGGATCGCGAGGTCGAGATCGGCGCCGCAGCGCGCTACGATGGCGTGCGCTCCGGTCTCCTCCGGGCTATAGGAGGGCCGCGTGAAGCCGGGATCCGTACGACCGCACCGGGCGAGTTCGTCGAACAGGGCTTCCACCCGGCCGCGCTGCGCACGGACCGCCGCGTCGATCGCCGATACCCTGTCCATCCCGATACTCCCGACGTGCAGCTCCGAGCCGAGCCGCGACGGCACCACCCTGCCACTTCCGTGCCGCCCGCGTCGGAATGATTCTTGCCAAGGCGCCGGCATGGCTCGCGCTGAGCCGTAGTGGTGAGAGCCTGAAGGTGAACATGCGGCGGTCCATCAGGCTCGGGATGCTGACGCCATCCTCGAACAGCGTCCTCGAGCCGATGACGGCACGCATGCTGGTCGGGCAACCCGGGATCACCGCCCATTTCGCGCGCCTGCGGGTGACGCAGATCGGGCTGTCGACGGCCGCACGCGATCAGTTCGATCAGGCGCCGATGCTGGCCGCCTCGGACCTGCTGGCCGATGCCCGCGTCGCCGCGATCCTGTGGAACGGTACGGCGGGCGCCTGGCTCGGCTTCGCGTACGATGCGGCCCTGTCGGAGGCGATCACGCAGCGGACCGGCGTGCCGGCCTCGACCTCGGCGCTCGCCTTCCGCGACCTGTTCCGCAGGCGCGGGATCACGCGCGTCGGGCTGGTGACGCCCTATACGGGCGACGTCCAGGCACGGATCCAAGCGAATTGGCAGGTCGAAGGGCTCGATTGCTCGACCGAGCGGCATCTCGGCCAGTCGGAGAACTTTGCCTTCGCGGAGGCCGACGAGGTCGAGATCGCCGGGATGGTCCGCGCCGTGGCGGCCGAGGGCGCCGAGGCGGCCGCCATCGTCTGCACCAACCTCGCGGGGGCGGCCATCGCGCCCGCCCTGGAGGCGGAACTCGGGATCCCGGTCTTCGATGCCGTGGCGGTCAGCCTGTGGAAGGCGATGGACCTCGCCGGGCTAGAGACCGCAGGGATCACCGGCTGGGGCAGCCTGTTCGCGCCGCATTGAGCGGCGTCAATCAGCCGTCGTCCCGCTCGATCCAGCGCCGCAGCGCCGGTGCCAGCCCGGTGGCAGGCTTGGCCGGAGGCCGGGCAAAGCGGCCCGCGCGCGGCGGACGCGCACCGAGCCGAACCACCGCCTGCGCCTGACCGAGGGCGGCCGCCAGCGGATCGATCAGCGGTACCGGCACCAGGTCTCTGACCCGCACGGCGAGGCCGGTCAGCGGGGCGCCGGCCAGGATCACCGTATCGGCTCCGTCCTCGGTGACGGCCCGATTGGCCAGGGCGACGATCTCGTCCTCCAACTCGTGCTGGACCTCAGCGACCGAGCGGAACGCAGCCGCGACCGCCCGGACGCAGGCGCAGCGGGCCGAGAGGCCGGAGAGGGCTACGGCATCTTCGTACCAGGGCAGCAGCGTGCCCGAAAAGGTCACGAGGCCGAAGCGCTGGCCGAGCAGGCAGGCGGTCAGCATCGCGGCCTCGGCCATGCCGACGATGGGCAGGTCGAACAGCTCCCGCGCCGCGATCAGCCCGGGATCCCCGAAGGCAGCGATCACGGCGGCGTCGTAGCCGGCTTGATGCTCGGCCAGGGTCTCCAGCACCGCTCCACCGGCGAGCTGCGCCTCCGCGCGGCTCGCGATGTAGGGCAGGCCCCGGGCGGCCGTCAGCCCGGTGAGCGTCACGTCGGGAGCAAGCACGGCCGCCGCTTCCCGCTCCATGCGGGCCGTCATCGCGGCCGAGGTGTTCGGGTTGATAAGGAGGAGCCGCACGCCGTCAGACGCGCGAGCTCGGGCGGTAGAACGGCTCGTGCCGCGACGGGTCGATGTAGTCGGCGTAGAAGCGGCGGGCGTGCGGCAGCAGGGCCTTGGAGAGCTGGCGCCGCTCGACTTCGTCGTCCGACAGCGCCCGCGACAGGTCGTCGTGCAGCGCCTTCAGGGCCGCGTCCCGGTCGACCCGGGTGAAGCGCCCGTCCGCGTAGAGCACCTCGCCGTCGCACAGCACCGTGGTGACGCCCCCGGTCTTGGCCCGCTGGATCACCGCGTCGAGGAGTGGTGTCTCCGGATCGAGATAGGGGTAGGCGATCTGGTCCCAGTCGAGCAGGACGAGGTCGGCGCCCTTGCCGACTTCGATCGTGCCGAGGCTCTCGCCGTAGGGGGTGGTGCGGGCGCCGCCGACGGTGGCCATGCGCAGCACCTGCACCATGCTGGGCACGTCGGCCTCGTCCATGCCGGGCACTCGGTGGGCGCGCAGCACGAGGCGCATCTCCTGGAGCATGTCGCGGTCGTCGTTGATGCCAGCCTCGTCGAGGCCGATCGCGGTGTTGATGCCCTTCGCCTCGAAGCGGTTGAGCGCCGCCACGCCGGAGCGCAGCCGGAAGTTCGACGAACAATTGTGGCAGATGCAGGTGCCGGTCGCGGCCACCCGGTCGATATCGGATTCGTTGAGCCAGACGCCGTGGCCGAGCGTCAGGCGCGGACCAAGCATGCCGAACCGGTCGAGATAGTCGAGGGCGGTGCCGCCGCCGCGCTTCTCGGCATAGGCCTTCTGATAGGCGGTCTCGACGAGATGCATGTGCATCGGCACGTCGTAGGATTCCGACAGCCCGGCGAGCCCTTCGAGGGCCGCGTCCGAGCACCAGTGCAGGTTGGCCGGCGCCAGCTGGATCTTGGCCCGGGTGGCGCCTTCCTGTCCGCTGTGCAGGCTGCGAAAGAGGGAAAAATTATCCTCCAGAGACATCTGGAAGCGCTCGAACCAGCGCTTCATCGGGTCCTGCAGCGGGGCCGGTAGGCTCGCCACGAAGTCCATGTCCGCTTGGTAGACGAGGCGGTTCTGGTCGCGGACCGCGAAGCAGTACGAGACCCGCATGCCGATGTCGCGATAGGCGCGCAGCACTTCGTTGGAGCGCGCCTCGACTTCCTTCAGGCTGCCGGGCATCCAGCCGTGGATGTGCTGGACCGTGGTGATCCCGGAGCCGACCATCTCGAAGGCCGAGTACAGGGTGTCGAGGTAGAGGTTCAGGTTGCGCGCCACCATGCGGGTGACGAACCACAGCTCCAGGGGCATGTCGGGGGAGCCGAGCTGCACCGGCGTGAGGCCGACATGGTGGTGGCCGTTGACGAAGCCCGGCAGCAGGATCTCGCGGCCGGAGCCGATCACCGGCGCGTCGGGATAGCGGGCGTGCAGATCTGCGTAGGTGCCGACCGCCTCGATCACCCCGTCTTTCTGCAGCACCGCGCCGTCGGCAATCTCCTCCCAGCGATCGTGGTCGAGGGTGCGGGTGATCATCCGCCGGCTGCGGATCAGCGATGTGGCCATGGCTGGGTCCATCTTGATTGGGAAAGGGTCAGACGAGCGCTTCCTGCTCGGCGAAGGCCCGGTCGACCTCGTCGCGAAGGAGCTCGGTGAGATGCCGCCGCATCGCCTCGGCCTCGGGGGAGAACGGATCGCGCGGGCGGGCGAGGTCGTTGCGGACGATCGTCTTGATCCGCCCGGGGCGGGCGGTGAACACCACCACCCGGTCGGCGAGCGCCACCGCCTCGTCGATGTGGTGGGTCACGAACAGCACCGAGGCGCCGCTGTCGCGCCAGACGTCGAGCAGGAAATCCTGCATCTTCTGGCGGGTCTGGACGTCGAGCGCCGCGAAGGGCTCGTCCATCAGCAGCACCTTCGGGCGCATGGCGAGCGCCCGGGCCACCGCCACCCGCTGGCGCATCCCGCCCGACAGCTCGTCCGGCCGCTTGTCGAAGGCCTCGGCGAGGCCGACGCGCTGAAGCGCGGCCCGAGCGACGCTCCGGCGCTCGGCCTCCGGCACGCCCTTCAGCGACAGGCCGAAGCTGACATTCTGCCAGACGCTCAGCCACGGCAGCAGCGAGGTCTCCTGGAAGATCAGGCTGCGCTCGGGGGAGGGGCCTGTGACCGGCGCACCGAAGGCCAGGAGCTCGCCCCCGGAGGCGGCCTCCAGCCCGGCGATCAGGTAGAGCAGCGTGCTCTTCCCACAGCCCGAGGGGCCGAGGAACACCACGAACTCGCCGGGCCGCACGGTGAGGTCGATGTCGCGCAGGGCCTCGTGGGCGCGGGCGGTGCCGGACGCCCAGACCTTGGCGACGCCGCGGCACGAGACGGCATCCTGGGAGAGGGGATCAGAGGCCAAGGGCGGACCCCGTGTCGCGCGGCAGCCAGTACAGCAGCCGCCGCTGGACCAGCCGGAACAGCAGGTCGAAGGCGAAGCCGAGCAGGCCGATCAGCGTGATGGTGAAGAACACGAGCGACGGGTTGAAGGTGTTGCGCGCCAGCATGATCACCTGGCCGAGCCCGTAGCCGACGCCGGTCGCCTCGGCGACCAGCACCACCATCCAGGCGCCGAACAGGTTGAGGCGGAGCACCGCGAGCAGGCCCGGAAGGATCGCCGGCACGATCACCCGGGCGTAGATCTGGCGCTTCGACGCGCCCATGGTCCGGGCGACGTTGATGTAGTTCCGGTTGACCCCGTCGATCTGGTGGATGGTCGAGAGGACCATCGTGAAGAACAGGGCGATGAACACCATGAAGATCGCCGGGGCGTTGCCGATCCCGAACATGAAGATCGCCACCGGCAGCCACGCGATCGGCGAGACCGGCGCCAGGAGCGTGATGGTCGGCAGGGTCAGCCGCTCGAACAGCACGACGTAGCGGATCGCCACGCCGACCAGGATCGACAGGGTCGCGGCCAGGGCGAGGCCCGCCAGAACCCGGCCCGTGGAGGCGAGCACGGTGATCAGCACCGCCATGGCCGGGCTCGGGCCGGCATTCATGCCGGTGCCGATCTGCCAGCGCTGCGCGGTGTTGAAGAAGCGCGCCTGCTCGGCGAGGTTGCCGAGGAAGATGTGCGGCGGCGGCAGCAGCTTGGCGTCGGCGATGCCGAACGCCCAGAGCAGCTCCCAGAGGCCGGCGAAGCAGCCGACCGAGACCAGCATCCAGCCGGTGCGTTGCAGGAGCGGGACGAAGCCGTCGGGCAGCGCGAGACGCTGACCGAACGGGAGGCGCGGCCGGACGTGCGGGACGGCGGCGCGGGCGAGATCGACGGCCATCCGCTCAGGCCGACTTCAGCTTGAGCTTGCCGTAGAGATCCGGGTTCTCGGCGATGACCTGCTCCAGCAGGGTCCAGTCGATCGCGTCGCGACCGGGCTTCTTCTTGATGTAGCCCATCTCGGCGACGGAATCGGTCCGGTCGAGGATGAACTGCGTCTGGTTGCGGGCGTCCACCACCGAGGGCTGCCGGCCCATGGCGAGCTGGGCGTTGTGCATCGAGGTCTTGTAGTAGGAGCCGACGAGCTTGTTCAAAGCAGCTTGAGGATCGCCCTCGGCCAGGGCCTGGGCCTTCATCATGCCCTTGATCAGGGCCTTCACGGCGCCCGGATTCTTGGCGATCAGCTCGTTGCGCACCGCCAGCACGCAGTCGGTGTAGCCCTTGCCGTAGATGTCGGTGCCGTCGGAGAGCTTGACCGCGCCCTTCACGTCGGTGAGCAGCGCCGTGCCGTAGGGCTCGATGGTTGAGATGATGTCCAGCGCACCGGCCCGGAACGCCTCCACGGCCTCCGGGGTCGAGCCCATGTAGCGGACCGTGATGTCCTTGAAGGCGACGCCGTTCTTCTTCAGCCAGTCGTAGGGCAGCACTTCCAGCGTATCGAGTTGGAAGGTGCCGAGCGTCTTGCCCTTGAGCTTCTCCGGGCTGTCGAGGCCGGGCTGGGCCACGAGCACGCAGCCCTCGATGCCGCCGCCCGCCACGATCTTCACCGGGGCGCCTGCGTCGTAGAGGGCCATGAAGCTCGTATAGGGCATCACGCCGGCATCGACCTGGCCCATGCCGAGGAAGGTGACCTGATCCGAGAAGGTCGGCGTGTTGACGAAGTCGATGGTCAGCCCGTCATCCTTGGCGAGCTGCATCGCCTCGGCGAGGAAGAAGTTCAGGTTGCAGAAGCCTGTCCCGTGGGTCGCCCGGATGCCGGTGGCGGCCGCGGCCCGGCCGGTCATGCCGGGCCCCACCGCGAAGGTGAGCGCGGCGGCGGTGCCGCCGAGGAAGCGCCGGCGGCTGGGCTTGAACCGCGAGAAGTCGGGCGAAAAGTCGGGAACGCGGTACTCGCCGTGACGGTCGCACATATCGGCTCTCCTCAGGAGGCGGATGTCGGGTCTTGCGGGCGGTGCGCGCCGGCGTCCGACCGAGCGCGCGAAGATGTGTGGCTTGGGGCCGTGTCAGGTCGGTCGATGAGATCCGGCCATCCGGCACCTCATGGTCTCGACGGCACGCCAACCTGGAGCGGCCGCCGGGGGCGACGCTGCGCTTCTGGAATGCTCACAAGAAGCATGCCACCCGGCGCGAGACGTCCGGTTGAGCGGCATCCGGCAACATGGCCCCGCCACTGCGTCATCGTCTTCCTCGTCGGAAGACAGTCGCTCGCACGGGATCCGGCGGACGGACGCGTATCCGGAACGTCAATTTTGACATTCTGGGCTTAGAGCCGCCCCGCGGGCGCGCAGATGCCGCCAATATGCGCAAGCGCGTCGCCGACCTGCAGTCTCTTTGACCTTCCCGTCTTTCGGGCGGCAGCCGACAATCGACCCGTCGTTCACAGGGGCTTCGAGGTCGATGACGCATCTCACGCGGCGAAGCTTCGTCGGCACGGCGGCGCTGCTCGCGGCCCCGGCCATCATCCGCCCGGCCTTCGCAGCCGACACCGTCAAGCTCGGCTGCCTGTTCTCGTCGTCGGGCACGATGGCCAATCTCGAGGGCCGGCTGAACTATGTGGTCCGCATGGCCGCCGACGAAATCAACGGGCGCGGCGGCGTCAACGGCCGCCAGATCGAGGTCATGACCTCCGATCCCGCCTCCGACTGGCCGCTCTACGCCCAGGTCGGCCGCCAGATGCTGCAACAGGAGAAGGTCGCGGCCCTGTTCGGCTGCTGGACCTCCGTGTCGCGCAAGTCGGTGCTGCCGGTGGTCGAGCAGAATGACGGGCTGCTGTTCTACCCGCTGCACTTCGAGGGCGACGAGAACTCCAAGAACGTCGTCTACGTAAACTCGCCGCCCGCGAGTTCCGTGCTGCCGGCGGTCGATTACCTGATGGGTCCCGACGGGGTTGGGGCGAAGCGGTTCTTCATGATCGGCTCGGACTACGTCTGGCCGCGCACGATCAACAAGCAGCTCAAGGGATACTGGAAGAGCAAGGGCATCCCCGAGACCGCATGGCGCGAGGAATACGTGCCGTTCGGCTTCTCGAACTTCCAGACGCTGGTGAATCAGGTCCGGAGCTTCGCCAGCCAGCCGGGCGGCCAGGCGATCGTGGTGCTCACCGTCGTGGGCTCCTCGATCCCCGACTTCCTGCGCGAGTTCGCCAACCAGGGCATCAGCGCCACCGACGTGCCGATCCTCGGGCTCGACATGGTGGAGGCCGATCTCGAAGGGCTCGATACGGCCAAGCTCGTCGGCCACCTGAACTGCTGGGCCTATCTCCAGGCCGCCAAGGGTGAGCGGAATCAGAAGTTTCTTGCCGACTGGGCCGCCTACGTGAAGGCCAAGAACGTCCCGTTCAGCGCCGACACGGTGATCGACCCGATGGTCTCGGCCTATGACAGCGTCAACCTCTGGGCGCTCGCCGCCGCCAAGGCCGGCTCCTTCGCGGTGCCGGAGGTGCGCAAGGCCTTCGCGGGCCTGAGCTTCGACGACCCGTCCGGCTACACGCTGACCATGACGGGGGAGAACACTTACGTCTCCCGCGGCGTGTTCATCGGCTCGGTCAACGAGAAGCGCGGCTTCGACGTGCTCTGGCAATCCCCGAATGCGCCTACGCCGGTCCCGTTCAGCCCCTATGGCTGATCCGCTCCGCGCGCTCCTGGCCCTCCTCTGCTGTCTGGCGCTGCTGACGGTCCCGGCCGCCGCCGCGCCCCTCGACCGGGCGCGCTTCGCGGCGGATCTGTGCGGGGACGGCGCCGCGCAGGTCCGCGGGGCCGAGGGGCTCGTGCAGGCCGGCGGGGATCTGCCGGCCGACGACCTCGCCTTCGCGGGTGGGCTCCTCGGCGCGCTGGCCGAGCGCCGCCTGTCCTGCCCGGCGGACGGCGCCCTCCTGCTGGACCGCCCCGACGCACCCGAGGGTCATGACGCGTTCACCGGCGCGGTGCGGCCGGCCGCGGCGGCGCGCGCGCCGATCCTCGGCCTGCGCCAGCGCGCCGCCGTCGAGACCGCGCGCGGCACCGTCGCCCTGCTGACCGGCCCGGATCCGGCCGCCCGCGCCGCCGGGCTGGCGGTGGTGGAGCGCCGCATCGCCACCGTCCCGGCGGCTGTGCTCGACCGGGCGCGGGACGCGGAGACGGATGCCGGGCTGAAAGCGACGATCACCGGCCTCGCCCAGGCGGCCGCCCTGTCGTCGCCCGATCCGGCCCGGCGCCGGGCGGCCATCGCGGCCGTGGCGGTCAGTCCATCGGGGGCCGCGCAGGCGCGGCTCGCGGCCCTCAAGAATGATCCCGCCTACGCCGCCGACCCGGCCTTCCGGACGGCGCTGGATACCGGGCTCGCCACAGTCTCCCGGGCGGTGGCGATCGGGGACGGGCTCGCGGTCGTCTATAACGGCCTGAGCTTCGCCAGCATCCTGTTCATGGCGGCGGCCGGGCTCGCGATCATCTTCGGGTTGATGGGCGTGATCAACCTCGCCCAGGGCGAATTCATCATGCTCGGCGCCTACGCCACCTACGGCGTGCAGGAGGCCTTCCGCCGCCTCGCCCCCGGCCTGCTCGACCTGTACCTGCTCGCTGCCATCCCGGTCGCCTTCGGGGCGGTCGCCCTGGTGGGCATAGGGGTCGAGGCGCTGATCCTGCGCCACCTCTACCGGCGGCCGCTGATGAGCCTGCTGGCCACCTGGGCGGTGAGCCTGTTTCTGGTGAACCTCGTGCGCGTGACGGTCGGCACCCAGAACCTGCAATTCGTCATGCCGGCCTATGTCAGCGGCGGCGTTCCCCTCTACGCCGACTTCGTGATGACCTGGAACCGCCTGTTCGCCATCGCCTTCGCGGCGGCGACCCTCGTGCTGACGCTCCTGATCCTGCGCCGCACCCCGCTCGGGCTCGACATCCGTGCCGTCACCCAGAACCGCGACATGGCGGCCTGCCTCGGCCTGCCGACCCGCCGGATCGACCGCCTCGCCTTCGGGCTGGGCTCGGGCCTGGCCGGGCTCGCCGGGGTGGCGCTGTGCCCGATCTACAGCGTCAATCCCGGCATGGGCTCGGGCTTCATCGTCGACAGCTTCATGGTGGTGGTGCTGGGCGGCGTCGGCAGCCTCATCGGGACCTTGGTGGCGGCCCTCGGGGTCGGCGGCGCCAACGTGCTGATCGAGCCGATCTCGGGGGCCGTCGCAGCCAAGGTGATCGTGCTGGTCGGCATCATCCTGTTCCTGCAGCGCCGGCCCGAGGGGCTGTTCGCGGTGCGGCGGCGGCGATGAGCGGCGCCGTGCAGACCGCCCTGGCCGCCCCCGCCGGACCGGCCCGCCGTGCCGTGCGCGATCCCCTGGTCGCTGGGCTCGTCGGGCTCTGCCTCGCCGCCGCGGCGGGCCTCCTCGTGGCGCCGCCAGCGCCGTATCTCGTCAATGCGCTCGGCCAGCTCGCCGCCTTCGCCATCCTCGCCGTGTCCCTTGATCTGGTCTGGGGCTATCTCGGCATCCTCAGCCTGGGACACGGGCTGTTCTTCGCGATCGGCGGCTATGTCTGCGCCATGCACCTGCTGGCCCACGGCGTCGCCGTCACCGGCGTGCTGCCGGACTTCGTGCAATTCATGGGCTGGAAGAGCCTGCCGGCCTACTGGGTCGGCCTCGACCACGCGCCGTACGCCCTCGTCCTCGCGCTGGCGCTCGCCGGCCTCGTCGCCTTCGTGTTCGGGCTCGCCTCGTTCCGCTCGCGGGTGAACGGCGTCTACTTTTCGATCATCAGCCAAGCGCTTGTCTACGTCGCGATGCTGCTGATGTACCGCAACGACACCGGGCTCGGCGGCAACAACGGCATGACCGGCTTCCCGCTGCTGTTCGGCTGGCCGATGGGCTCCCCCGGCGTGGTCACAGGCCTTGCCGTCGCCGCCCTCCTGACGCTGGCGGCAATTCTTGCCGGCACGCGGCTCCTCGTCGGCACCGCGATCGGGCGGCGGATGCTCGCCTGCCGCGACGACGAGACCCGCCTGCGCACGCTCGGCTACAGCACCACCCGGCTGAAGCTCGGGATTTGGTGCCTCTCGGCGATGATCGCGGCGCTCGCCGGCATCCTCTACGTGCCGCAGGTCGGCATCATCAACCCGCGGGTGCTGGCGCCCGATCTCTCCATCGAGATCGCCGTCTGGGTGGCGATCGGGGGGCTCGGGCGCCTCGGCGGGGCGGTGATCGGCGCGATCCTGGTCAACGGCCTGAAGTTCTGGCTCAGCGCCGCGATGCCGGAGGCGTGGCCGTTCATCCTGTCCGGGCTGGTGCTGCTCGTGGTGCTGGTCCTGCCGAACGGGCTCCTCGACCTCGTGGGCTGGCGCCCGCGCCCGACCTGGCTGAGGGGCGCCCGATGACCGCCCTCGTGGTCGATGCCCTCACCGTCGCCTTCGGACGCTTCACGGCGCTGGATGCCGTCTCGCTCGCGGTCGATCCCGGCGAGGTGCGGGCGGTGATCGGCCCGAACGGTGCCGGCAAGACCACGCTGCTCGATGTTATCTCAGGGATCACCAAGCCAGTCTCCGGCCGGGTGATGCTCGGCGACCGGATTGACCTCACCAAGCGCTCCGAGGTCGAGATCGCCCGGGCCGGCGTGCGGCGCAAGTTCCAGAAGCCCAGCGTCTTCCCGGCGCTCACCGTGCGGGAAAACCTAGAGATCGGCTGCGGGCCGCCCCTACCGGCGCGGGACCGCCCCGACCGCATCGCCTCCGTGCTCGGCGAGATCGGCCTCGGCCCCCGGGCGGAGGTGCCGGCCGGCCGCCTCGCCCACGGCGAGAAGCAGTGGCTGGAGATCGGCATGGTGCTGGCCGCCGAGCCGGCGCTGCTCCTCCTCGATGAGCCCGTGGCCGGGCTCTCCGACGCCGAGACCGCCGAGACCGCCGCGCTGATCCGGAGCCTGCGCCGGCCCGACCGGGCGATCCTGGTGATCGAGCACGACATGGGCTTCGTCGAGGCCATCGCCGACCGGGTGACGGTGCTGCACGAGGGCCGCACGCTCTACGAGGGCAGCATGGCGGGCGCCCGGGCCGAGCCCCGCGTGATCGAGGTGTTCCTCGGCCGATGATGAACCCATCTCCGCCCGCACGGCTCGCCGTCGAGGGGCTCGACCAGCATTACGGCAGCGCGCAGGTGCTGCGCGGGATCGCCCTCGCGGTCGAGCCGGGGGCCTGCCTCGCCGTGCTCGGCCGCAACGGCGCCGGCAAGACGACGCTGCTGCGCTGCCTCACCGGCCTGATCCCGGAAAGCCGCGGCCGGATCGCCCTCGACGGGACCGAGCTGACACGCCTGTCCTCCGACCGGCGCGCCCGCTCCGGGCTCGCCTACGTGCCGCAGGGCCGCGAGATCTTTTCGGATCTGACGGTCGCCGAGAATCTGCGTGTCGCGGCCCGGGCGCACGGGCTGGAGCGGACCGAGGCGGTCGACGAGGCCGTCGCCCTGTTCCCCGCGCTCCGGGGCCTTTGGCACCGGCCGGGGGGCAACCTCTCGGGCGGCCAGCAGCAGCAGCTCGCCATCGCCCGGGCGCTCGCCACCCGGCCCCGTGCCATCCTGCTCGACGAGCCGACCGAGGGCATCCAGCCTTCGATCGTCGCCGCGATCGAGGCGGTGATCGCCGGGCTGAAGGGGCGGATCACCGTGCTGCTCGTGGAGCAGTATCTCGATTTCGCTCTCCGGATCGCCGATTCCGTGGTGGTGCTGTCCCGCGGCAGCGTCGTCGAGCGCGGCGATCCCGGGGCACTGAGCCACGAAGCCCTGACCCGTCACATCGCCGTCTGACATCCGCAAAAGGAGCCGCCGTGCCGAGCCACCATGAGATCCCCGCCACGCCCGAGACGATGGTGCTCGGCTATTTCGATGCCGCTCTGCCGCCGGTCCTGACCGTCGCGTCTGGCGATACCGTCACCCTGCACTCGCACCCGGCGGGCGGCCGCGAGTCGCTCCACCCCGACCCCGCCCGGGTGCCGGCCGGCCTGCTCCACGCCCTCGACACCCTGGAGCGCGGTCCCGGCCCGCATTTCGTCACCGGCCCGGTCCACGTGGAGGGCGCCGAGCCCGGCGACATGCTGCAGATCGATATCCTCGACCTGAAGTTCCGCCTCGACTGGGGCTTCGTGGCGATCCTGCCGCTGCTCGGCACCCTGCCGGACGAGTTCACCGAGTACGAGACGATCCACGCCGACATCGACACCACCCGGGGCGTCTGCCGCCTGCCCTGGGGCACGGAGCTGCCCCTCGATCCGTTCTTCGGCATCCTGGGCACCGCCCCACCCGCCACCTGGGGCCGCGTCGGTACGCCGGTGCCCCGGGCCTTCGGCGGCAACATGGACAACAAGGAGATGCGCGTCGGCACGACCCTCTACCTGCCGGTGTTCAACCCCGGCGGCGGCTTCTACGCGGGCGACGGCCACGGCGTGCAGGGCGACGGCGAGGTCTGCATCACCGCCCTGGAGACCGGGCTGACCGGCACCTTTCGGCTCACCGTGCGCAAGGACATCCCGGGCGCGTGGCCCTTCGCCGAGACCCCCACCGACCTGATGTCGATCGGCCTGCACGAGAGCCTCGACGAGGCGATGCGCCAGGCCGTGCGCGAGATGGTGCGCCTCGTCTGCGCGCGCACCGGCCTCACCCGCAACCAGGCCTACATGCTGTGCTCGCTCGCCGGGAACCTGCGCATCACCCAGACCGTGGACGGCAACAAGGGCGTGCACATGCTCTTGCCGAAATCGGCCCTCGCATCGGCGTCGGCCAAATCGGTCTGAGGTATGGGACACCCGGTTGATATGCGGTCGCACCGCGTCGAACTCGGTGCCTCAGTTCGCGCTTCGTCCGAAGGCGAACCGGCCGACACAGGCGTCGGCGCCGCGATGGCGCGGTGCAGGATGCACGCCTGCATGCCCGGTCTGGATCGGCCGCGTACGCTCTGCCCGTACGGGTTGTACGAGCAGGGCAGCCCGGAGCCGCTGAACCTCCGCACGGAGACCGGCATTCTCCCGCTCGACGCGATCGAGCTGGGCCACACCGGCGGGCTTCAGTCCGCCGAGCCGTCGCCGCCAGCGATAGAAGGTGCCGAGCGAGACATGGGCGCTCGCGCAGATCGCGGCGATCGGTATACCCCGCGCGGCCTCGTCCAGCAGGAAGGCGATCTCCTCGTCCGTATGCAGGGATCGACGCATGCAGGGTCTCCCGGTTCGGCGGCCTCGGGGGCACTTTTCGGCCGATGGGTGAGCAAGAAGCGGACCGGCCGCGACGGGCCAACCGCGACACTTTCGTGCTGCACTGCCCGCGATCCGAGCTGGCGGCCGCCAATTCGCATAACAGGCGCTCGGTTCTGCGGTCTCCGTGCGCCTGGATTTGCGAGCGCTTGTTGCGGGGGTGTGAATCAGCGCTGCGACCGAATCAAAGTGGATTTTTGGCATCGCCAAACTGACTATGCCGCGGCACGGCTGGCCACGTAGCCGCACCAGCCCCCGAACCGCGTGATGTCGGCGGCCCCGGTGACGCCCGCCGCCTCCACCAAAAAGCCCTTCGGCGCGGTCCCGTCGGCGAGCCGCAGGGTGCTGATCCCGTGGGGGGCGGGATCGCGGCACCGAAGGCCCCGAAGGCGGCTGGCGGCTGGCGGCAGGGCCCAGACCTCCGTCTCGATCGCACCCCCTTCGTCGGCCGCCACCCGGAGGAGGGAGGGACGATGCGGCGGTCCGCCGGGCAGGGCGTAGAAACGGTACTCCGGTCGGGTGGCCGCCGTCCGCAGTTACCGGGCGCCGTGCGAGGCGAGTTCGCGGTTCAGCGGCAGACCCGACAGGTGCGCCCAGGGCAGCGAGGAGCTCGTCGGACCTGCGCGGTGCGAGCAGGGTCAGCCCGGAGGGGAAGCCGTCGACGCGGGGGGAGGCCGCCCCGGGACCGCGAGGGCGCACCGGTCGAGCAGGTTGACGAAGTTGGTGTAGGTGCCGAGCTCGCTGTTCGGGCCGATCGGGTCGCAGCAGCGAAATTCGCCGATCAGCTTGTGGTCCGGCTCAACCGGGACGCGGTCTGACGCGGCTGGCATTCGGATGCCGGCCTGGTCACCGCCCGGCGCGTCCGGGCATGGATGCCGGTCGCAACCGGTGCCCGTGATCCTGCGCTGCTCGACGCGCGAGGATGACGGAGACGGGGCCGGTCAGGGCGCGCCCGCTTCGGCCGTGTCGAGGAAGGCCCGCACGGTGTGGCGAAGAAAGGCGGCGTCGGCTGGGTTGGTCGATGGGTTGCCGGCGCGATGGCCCCAGATGCTCGGGATCGGCTGCAGGACGGCATCGCGCAGGTGCGGCAGTTCGGCGGTGTTGTCGGCGACGCGGAAGTAGAGGTCCGTCTCGCCCGGCATCAGCAGCAGCCGGGCCGTGATCGCGTTGAGCGCCCGGATGAGGTCGCCGCCGGTGCGCGGATCGCGGCTGATGTCGCCCGCCTCCCAGGTGCAGAGCTGCGCGTAGAGATCGGCCGCGGGGCGGCGGGCGAAGCGCTCCTCCCAGTCGGTGCGCAGGAAGCTGTCGAGGTCCGGGGCGCCGAGCGCGGTGCGGTGGAGGTCCGCCCGGTAGAAGTCCTGGCTGAGCGCCCAGCCCGCATAGATGCGCCCGAAGGCCCGGAGGGCGGCGGCCGGCTCGGCCGAGAAGCGGCCCGCGCCGCAATGCTCCGGCGCCGCCTCCAGCACTGCCATGAGACCCTTCAGGAACACGCGGTTGTGGGTGGCGGTGCGGGCGCTGCCACAATTGATCACAGCGCGTTCCACGTGATTGGGGAACAGGGCTGCCCAGTGATAGGCCTGCTGCGCCCCCATGGACCAGCCGTACACGGCGTGCAGGCGCTCGATCCCCCACACCTCGGCGAGCAGACGGCGCTGCGCGTGGACGTTGTCCCAGGCGGTGACGAGGCCGGGCCAGACCGGTGTGTTCGATGGGCTCGACGACAGGCCGTTGCCGAACATGTCGGGGATGACGATGAACCAGCGACTGGGATCCAGCACCCCATCGGGGCCGATCAGCCATTCGAGGTCCGAATGCTGGGCCCCGTAGCTGGTCGGGTAGAGCACGACATTGTCGCGCCCGGGCGACAGGGTGCCGTGCGTCTTCCAGCGCAGCTGCGCGCCCGGCAGCACCGCCCCCGACTGAAGCGTCAGGTCGCCGAGTTCGAAGATTCCGGTGGTCGTCGCCCAGCCGCTCACGGGCGCAGCGTCCGCACGAAGCCGACATGCCAGCGGGCGTAGCCCCGCTGCAGCACGCCGAGACGCGCACGCATCGCGGTATGGGCGTCCGGGAGCCGGTGGAACGGGATCGACGGGTAGAGATGGTGCTCGGTGTGGAAGGGCATGTTCCACATGAGGAGCCGCATGAGGCCGTTGGTCAAGGTCGTGCGCGTGTTGGTCAGGCCGTTGTCGTCCATCGTGCAGAGCGTGTGCTCGGTGAGGAGGTAGAGCCGAAGGAACGGTTGCCCGAGGAGCTGCGGCCCGATCCAGAAGATCAGGGGCGCCCACCAGCCGACCAGAACCACGGCAAGGGCTGCCCCGGCGAGCAGGACTGCACACATCGACCGGATCGAGCGGATGATGCGGGGCGCGGCGCGATCGGTGATGAACGGGTAGGCAGAGAGATCGCCGCGCAGGCCGGCTGAGGCCACCTGCAGGCGGGTTCGCCAGTAGGGTAGCGCCAGCACGCGCCAGACATAGGCGTCCAGGGTGGAGGGCGGCATCAGCGCGAGTTCCGGATCCCGCTCGGGATCCTGGGTGTGGCGATGGTGGGCGAGATGGAAGGCCGTGTAGAAGTGCCAGTTCAGCAGCGACGGGCAGGCCGCCAGCCAGCCGACGACCGCATTGGCCCTGCGCGAGCGGAACGCGGTCAGGTGGACGGTTTCGTGGATGGGCGCGAACAGGGCCGATTGCGCGATCCCCAGCAGCAGCATGGCGGGCAGCAGCGTCCAGGGGCCCGACCGCCAGACCAGCCAGCCGGCCCCGGCCAGCATCAGCAGATGCGTGAGGAGGCGGACGGCACCGCGCCCGTCCGAACGCTGCGACAGCGCCTTCACTTCGGCACCTGTGAGGACACGTCCGCCTGCGGAGGCCATGCGTTTCCCTGGACCGTTTGAGCGCCTTGGAGATGCATGGGCTTTGCAGCATCCATGCCGGTGTCTCGGATCAGGCCCCAGGCGCGTGCGATCGGCTTGGCGTCCTGCTTGGTATCCCGTTTGCCTAGCGGGGCCGGGCAAAGGGTGAATGCGACAATGAGACGATTCTGGTTTTCCGGCCTGCTCGCGGCCGCGGCGCTGCTTGCGCCGATCTCCGGCCGCGCGGAAACGACGGTGAAGGCGGTGCTGGAGGCCGAGATCGTCACCCTCGACCCCTACTTCACCACGGCCTACATCACGCGGACCTTCGGCTACATGGTCTACGACACGCTGTTCGCGCCGGACGCGACGGGCGTGTTCCGGCCGCAGATGGTCGACACGTGGTCGGTATCGGATGATCGGCTGACCTGGCGCTTCACCCTGCGCGACGGGCTGCGCTTCCACGACGGCGCGCCGGTCCGGGCCGCCGACTGCGTCGCCTCGCTGAAGCGCTGGGCGGCCCGCAGCGCGCTGGGTGGCCGGCTCATGGACGTGACCGCCGGCCTCGAGGCCGTGGACGACCGGACTGTCGTGCTGACGCTGCGGGAGCCCTACGGTCTCGTCCTCGACACGCTCGGCACGACGTCGAGCCCCACGCCCTTCATCATGCCGGCCCGGCTCGCCGCGACGCCCCCCACGACGCAGCTCACGGTGGTCGTGGGATCCGGTCCGTTCATCTACGACCGCGCCGCGCACATCCCCGGCGACCACATGCTGCTGCGCCGGAACCCCGATTACCGGCCGCGTCCCGAGCCGGCCGACTTCCTGGCCGGCGGCAAGGTCGTGAAGGTCGACGCCCTCGACATCCGCGTCATCCCCGATGGGGCGACGGCGACGGGCGCCCTCGGCGCGGGCGAGATCGACTACATGCAGTACGCGCCCTTCGACCTGATCGGTCAGATCGAGGCCAACACGAGCTTGGCGGTGATGAACTTCACCGGCCCGCACAGGTTCACGGGCCACTATCGCATCAACACGGCGTCCAAGCCCTTCGACGACCCGGCGATCCGGCGCGTCCTGCTGCGGCTCGTCGATCAGCGCGAGGTTCTGGACGGGTTCGGCCTCGAGCCGCGCTTCTCGCAGACCTGCAACGCCTTCTTCATCTGCGGCTCGCCCTACGAGACGCATGTCGGGACGGACCTCCTGCACGACCCCTCGGTGGCGGCGGCCCGGGCTGCCCTGAAGGCGACCGCCTACAAGGGCGAGCCGGTGACCGTGATGGTGGCCAACGATCTCGAGGCGGCGCGCGTGTCCTCGACCATCCTGGCCGACCGGCTGAAGCAGGCCGGCTTCACCGTGGACCTGCAGGTCATGGATTGGGCAGCCCTGCTCGCCCGGCGCACCAAGAAGGTCGGCTGGAGCCTCTTCGGCATCCATGCGCTGGGCCTCGATCTGAGCTCGCCGCTGACGAATTCCGCGATCAACTTCAACTGCAAGGACGCGGCGAGTTCCGGGTTCATGTGCGACCCGCGCATGGTCGCCCTGTTCGACCGCTTCGCCCGCGAGCCTGATCTGGACAAACGGCGCGCCATCGCGGGCGAGATCCAGACCATCGTGTACGGCGAGGGGCTGGTCGCCCCCTTCGGCCAGTTCGCGCAGCCCGCGGCCTACCGGACCGCGCTCACCGGTCTGATCCCCTCCGCCATCCCACTCTTCTGGAACGTCGCGAAGCCATGAGTGCAGCCCCGTACGATGTCATCGTGGTCGGCGCCGGCTCCGCCGGGGCGGCTCTGGCGGCCCGCCTCTCGGAGGATCCGCGCCGCCGGGTGCTCCTGCTGGAGGCCGGACGCGACTGGCGCTCCACGGATGCGCCACCGGCGCTGCGCTCGGCCAACATCATCCCGTTCATGTATGACCTGGCCCATCAGGCGGACTGGCAGTGGCCGGGGCTGATGAGCCGGCGGACCCGTGTGCAGGAGCCCCACTTCTACTGGCGCGGTCGCGCGCTCGGCGGCAGTTCAACGGTCAACGCGCAGATCGCGATCCGCGGCGTGCCCGCGGCCTTCGACGCCTGGGCGGCGCAGGGCTGTACCGGCTGGTCGGCCGCGGATGTGCTGCCCCTGTTCGACCGGATCGAGGACGATGCCGATTTCGGCGCGGAGGGCGGTGCCCGGCGCGGCGGTCCGCTGCCTGTCTACCGCGCGAAGCCGGAGGCCTGGGGCGCGGTGGATCTGGGGCTTCGCGCGGCCGCCCTCGCGGCCGGCCACCCTTGGAAGGCGGACCTCAACGCGCCCACGGGCGAGGGCGTCTCGTGCAACCCGATCAACAGCCGCGACGGCCACCGGGTCACCACCAATGACGGCTACCTGGAACCGGCGCGCGACCGGCCGAATCTCGCGATCCGCGGCGAGGCCCTGGTCGACCGTGTTCTGTTCGAGGGGCGACGGGCCATCGGCCTGCGCGTGCGCTTCGGTGCGGAGCCCTGGACCGAGATCCAGGGCCGCGAAATCGTGCTCTGCGCCGGCGCCGTCCACAGCCCGGCCATCCTGATGCGTTCCGGGATCGGCCCGGCCGAGCCGCTGCACGCCCTCGGCATCCCCGTCCGGCAGGCGCACGAGGCGGTCGGCCGCAACTTCATGGACCATCCGATCCTGCGGGCGACCATCGATCTGAAGCCGCAACACCGGGCCCTCGGTCCGGATGCGCGCCACACCAATTGCTGCGTCACCTATTCGAGCGGCCTCGCGGGCGGCGGGGAGCGCGACATGATCTTCGTCGCCTACAATCATCGGACCCTGACCGGGCCGGAGCCGACGCCGCAGGGCGCGATCGGCGTCGGCCTCTACGACGTGTTCTCGCGCGGGACTCTGCACCTCACCGCGGCCGATCCGGAGGCCAACCCGGTCATCGACGAGAACATGCTCGATGACCCGCGCGATCGCCTTCGAATGCGCGACGCGGTGCGCCGCCTCGCGGGCCTCGCGGCGCATCCGGCCCTGGCCGATCTCGCCACGGCGATCCGGTTCGGCGAGAGGCCGCTTTCGATCGGCGACGCCGCGCGCCTCCCGGACGAGGACCTCGATGCCCTGATGCTCGCCGAGGCCGGCGACATCCAACACGCCGCCGGCACGTGCCGGATGACCGGCTGGCAGGACGCGTCCGGGGTCGTCGATCCCGATCTCAAGGTCCGAGGACTCGATGGGCTGCGGGTCTGCGACGCCTCGATCATGCCGAGCGATTGCCGGGCCAACCTGCACTTCACCTGCGTGATGATCGGCGAGAACCTTGCGCGGCGGATGCGTGAGGAGCGGACGTGATCGTGTCGAACGCGTCGCGGTGGCGTATCCCCGGTTCTTAGGCATGCGCCTGTCTCGCATTCTGGTGCGTGCCGCCTGATCGCCGCGACCCTGTCGTGATGGCGGTGTGCCGGGCCCCCCACTGGTCAGGGGAATTGGCACTCATGATGCCCGTATCGGGCGAAGTCGGCACGATGATGTGCTTGATCTTTCGGCGCAAGCGGTTGGTTGTGCGAAATATTACCCTCAATCATGCGGGGTAATGGATCCGTCTCCATCGCCTCTATATGGCACGCGTGTTGCGAACGGGCTGGACGCTTCAGGAGTCCTCTGGCTTGTCCCGCACGTTCGACGCGACTGATCTCTCCCGCCGCACGGTTCTAGCGCTTCCTCTCGGCCTCGCAGCGGCCGCGAGCGGCGCGCGCGCCGCCGAGCCGAAGCGCGGGGGCACGATGGTGATGATCGTTCATCCCGAGCCCTCGACCCTGGCCCATTACGCAGTTTCGGCGGGCAACATCCCGCCGATCGCCACGCAGGTCTACGAGGGGTTGTGCACCTACGATTGGGACCAGAACCCGCAGCCGAACCTCGCGAAATCGTGGGAGATCGCGCCCGACGGCAAGACCATCACGTTTAAGCTTCAGGAGGGCGTGACCTTCCACAACGGTAAGCCGTTCACCAGTGCCGACGTGCAGTATTCTTTTCTGGAAATCCTGAAGAAATACAATCCGATTGCACCGGTTATGCTCGCGGAGCTGGTCGCCGTCGACACGCCGGACCCCATGACCGCCATCCTGCGGCTCGCCAATCCGGCCCCCTACCTTATGAAGGCGCTCTCCGGGCGGGACCTGCCGATCCTGTGCCGCTCGGTCTTCGAGGGCACGGACGTCCTCCAGAACCCGAGCGCCAACAAGCCGATTGGGACCGGTCCGTTCAAGTTCGCGAGCTGGGAGCGGGGCCAGTCTGTGCGCCTGGACCGCAACGAGACCTACTGGAAGCCCGGCCTGCCGTATCTCAATCGGATCATCGCCCGGTTCATCCCGGACGCGGCCACGCGCTCGGCCGCCATGGAGGCGGGGGAGGCGCATTTCGCCGGGTACAGCGCGGTGAACTACGCCGACCTCGCGCGGATGAAGACCAACCCGATCCTCGATCTGACGACCAAGGGTTACGAGATGACGCCGGCCCAGAGCGTCCTGGAGCTGAACGGCCGTCACCCGCATCTCCAGAAAAAGGAAGTGCGCCAGGCGATCGCCTACGCCATCGACCGCAAGGTCATCCTCAAGGACGTGATGTTCGGCTATGGCCTGCCCGCCACCGGCCCGCTCAGCCGCAAGTTCAAGACCGCCGGCCTCTACACCGATGACGTGCGCCAGTACGACGTGCCGGACCGGCTGGACATCGCCAACACGCTGCTCGACAAGGCCGGCGCCCCGCGCGGCGCGGACGGGACCCGCTTCGCCCTGCACCTGGAGGTGAATTCCTTCGGCGAGCAGTGGCTGCGGCAGGCCGAGTACCTGAAGCAGGCCCTCGCCGTCGTCGGCATCGCCGTGACGCTCCGCTCGGAGGACACCGCCACCTGGCTGCGGCGTGTCTACACCAACTACGACTACGACCTAAACGAGCCGTTCCTCAGCCAGGGCGTCGACCCGGTCTACGGGCTGAACAAGCAGTTCCTCACCAGCCAGATCCGCAAGGGCGTGACCTTCGTCAACGACACCTTCTATTCGAACCCCGAGGTCGATCGGATGCTCGGCGAGGGCGCGCGCGAGCCGGACCCGGAGAAGCGCGCCGCGCTCTACAAGACGGTCCAGCAAGTCCTGGCGGAGGACAGCCCGATGATCTGGCTCATCGACGTCCAATACGTCAGCGTCTTCAACCGGCGCCTCAAGGATCACACGACCGGCCCCCTCGGAACCCAGCAAGCCTTCGAGCGGGCCTGGATGGACAAGTAGTCCCGTGCGGCTCGCGCGTTTCCTCGGTTACCGGCTGCTGCTGGCGATCCCGGTGGTGCTCGGCATCGTCGTGCTCAACTTCTTCCTGATCCACCTCGCCCCCGGCGACGCGGCCTCCGTGCTGGCGGGCGAGAGCGGGGCGGCGAGCCCCGAATACATGGAGCAGCTGCGCCACAAGTTCGGCCTCGACCAGCCGCTCGCCACGCAGTTCGGCGTCTACCTGCTGAACATGCTCCACCTCGATCTCGGCTACTCGTTCCGCAACGACAGCCCAGTCGGGAGCCTGATCGTCGACCGGCTCGGGCCCACCGGGCTGCTGATGCTGACCGCCTTCGCAGCCGCGTTGCTGATCGGCACGCTGCTGGGCCTCGTGGCGGCGACCGGGCGCAATGCCTGGCGCGACGCGATCATCTCCCTCGTCAGCCTCGTGGCCTACGCGACCCCGGGCTTCTGGCTCGGGCTGATGATGATCGTGGTCTTCGCCATCCGGCTCGGCTGGCTGCCGACCAGCGGCTACGACACGGTCGGCGCCGACAACGAGGGCTGGGACGAGGTCTGGGATGTCGGCCGCCACCTCGTCATGCCGGCGGTCGCGCTCGCGCTGTTCTACCTCGCGGTCTACGCCCGGGTGATGCGCGCCTCCGTGCTGGAGCAGGTCGGCATGGACTACGTCACCACCGCCCGGGCCAAGGGCCAGACCGAGGCCCGGGTGATGACCGGGCACGTCCTGCGCAACGCACTGCTGCCGGTGGTCACCATGGCGGGCGTGCAGGCCGGCAACCTGATCGGCGGCTCAATCGTGGTCGAGACGGTGTTCGGCTGGCCGGGGGTCGGCACGCTGGCCTTCAACGCGCTCCAGTCGCGCGACCTGAACCTGCTCCTCGGCATCTTCTTCGTCTCGGCCTGCCTTGTGGTCGTGATCAATCTCGCGATCGACCTCGTCTATGTCTGCCTCGATCCGCGGATGGAGCTGTAGCGATGCGCACGGCCCTGGCGCGGTTCGCGCGCAACCGCCTCGCGCTCGCGGGGGCGGTGGTTCTCCTCGGGCTGGTCGTCCTCGTGGCGCTCACCCCGCTGCTCTATCCGGGCGATCCGTTCGCGCTCGTCGGCCCCGCCCTCCAGCCGCCGGGCGGTCCGTTCCCACTCGGCACCGACACGCTGGGCCGGGACGTGGCCGCCGAGATCGCGTACGGCGCCCGCACCTCCCTGATCATCGGCCTCAGCGCCACCGGGGCCGCGATCCTGCTCGGGACCCTGATCGGGGGGCTCGCCGGCTACTATCGGGGCGGCGTCGAGGTCGCGCTGATGCGGCTCACGGAGTTCTTCCAGACGATCCCCGCCTTCGTGCTCGCGATCCTGATCGTGGCGATCCTGTCGCCGTCGCTGTTCAGCGAAGTCGTCGCCATCGTGGCCGTCTCCTGGCCGGGCATCGCCCGGCTCGTCCGGGGCGAGTTCGTGGCGCTCGGCGGCCGCGAGTTCGTACTGGCCTGCGACGGCCTGGGGGCAGGCGACGCGCGCATCGTCTTCCGCCACATGCTGCCGAACTGCACCGCGGCGATCATCGCGGTCGGCACGCTCCTGATCGGCACGGCGATCCTGATCGAGGCGGGGCTCGCCTTCCTGGGCCTCGGCGATCCCAACGTGATGAGCTGGGGCCTGATCATCAGCTCGGGCCGCGCGGTCCTCCGATCGGCGTGGTGGATCTGCACCTTCCCCGGACTGGCGATCCTGCTGACCGTCCTCGCCATCAACCTCGTCGGGGACGGCCTGAACGAGGTCCTGAATCCGAGGCTCCGAGAGCGATGAGCGACGCCGTCCTCGAGATCGAGACGCTGACGATCACGCTGCCGCCCGGCGCGGACCGTCCGAATGCCGTCACCGATCTGAATCTCGTCCTGCGGCCCGGTGCGGTCACCTGCCTGATCGGCGAGAGCGGATCGGGCAAGTCGATGGTGGCGCGCGCCATTCTGGGGCTGCTCCCGGGGCCGCGCGTGCGCGTCTCGGGCGGGCGCATCCAGTTCGAGGGCGCGGATCTCGCCGCGATCACCCCGCGTCAGATGCGCAAGGTCCGGGGTGCCCGCATCGCGATGATCTTCCAGGAGCCGATGACGGCCCTGAACCCGCTCCACACGATCGGGCGGCAGATCGACGAGGTCCTGCGCATCCACACCACGCTCGGGCGCGCCGACCGCCGGGCGCGCATCCTCGCGCTCCTTGAGAGCGTCCACCTGCCGGACCAGGCCCAGCTCCTGCGCTCCTATCCGCATCAGCTCTCGGGCGGCCAGCGCCAGCGGGCGATGATCGCCATGGCGCTGGCGCTGAATCCGCGGCTGCTCATCGCCGACGAGCCGACCACGGCGCTCGACGTCACCACGCAGGCGCAGATCCTCTCCCTGATCCACGACCTGCAGCGCGAGCACGGCACGAGCGTCCTGTTCATCACGCACGATTTCGGCGTCGTGGCCGACATCGCCGACACGGTCGCGGTCTTGCAGAAGGGCGTCCTGGTCGAGCAGGGACCGGCGGCCTCGGTGCTCGGCGCGCCGAAGCATCCCTACACGCGCGCGCTCATCGCCGCCGTGCCGAAGCTCGTGCCGCCGCCGCGCCGGGCCGCCAGCACAGCACCCCTGGTGGTGGAGGCCAAGCGGGTCGAGAAGACCTACGGGGCCCGCGGCCTGTTCGGGGGCCGCGTCACCCGGGCCCTCGACGGCGTGGACGTTTCGCTGCGGCGGGGCGAGACCCTGGGCCTCGTCGGCGAGAGCGGCTCGGGCAAGAGCACGCTGGCGCGGGCGCTCACCCGGCTGATGCCGGTCGATGGCGGCGAGATCCTGCTGGCCGGGCACAGCGTCGCCGACCTGAGCCGCCGCCAGATGCGTCCGCATCGCCGGCGCGTGCAGATGGTGTTCCAGGATCCCTACGGCTCCCTCGATCCGCGCCAGCGCGTGGTCGACATCGTCGCCGAGGGGCCGATCATCCACGGCACCGAACCGGGGATCGCGCGGGTCCAGGCCTGCGAGATGCTGGCGCTGGTCGGCCTCGATCCCGCGGCGGCGCAGCGCTTCCCGCACGAGTTCAGCGGCGGCCAGCGCCAGCGGATCGGCATCGCCCGGGCGCTCGCCATGAAGCCCCAGATTCTGGTGGCCGACGAGCCGGTCTCGGCCCTGGACGTCTCGGTGCAGGCGCAGGTCCTGGCGCTGCTCGCCGACATCAAGGCGCGGCTGCACCTTAGCATGCTGTTCGTGACCCACGATCTCCGGGTCGCGCTGCAGGTCTGCGACCGGATCGCGGTGATGCGGTCCGGTCAGGTGGTCGAGGTCGCGCCGACGTCGGAGATCTTCTTCGCGCCGAAGCATCCCTACACCCGGGCTCTGTTCGCCGCCGTGCCCGGTGCCCAATGGCAGGAACCGATCCCCGCATGACAGCCGAACAGCTCCTCTCGACGGACCCGTTCCTCCCTGGGCCGCGCGTACGCGTCGCCGGATCCGCCACGGGGCCGCTCGCCGGCCTTGCCTTCGCGGTCAAGGACCTGATCGATGTCGCCGATACCCCCACGGGGGGCGGAAACCCGGACTGGCCGCGCGTCTATCCGACGCCGGCCCGCCATGCCGGCGTGGTTCAGAGGCTGCTCGATGCGGGCGCCTCCATCGTCGGCAAGACCGTGACCGACGAGGTCTCCCTAGGGATCCTCGGCGAGAACGCCCATGACGGCACGCCGCTCAATCCCGCGGCGCCCGATCGGGTACCCGGCGGCTCGTCCAGCGGCTCGGCCTCCGCGGTGGCCTCGGGCGCCTGCGATTTCGCCCTGGGAACCGATACCGGCGGCTCCGTGCGCGTGCCGGCGAGCTTCTGCGGCCTCTACGGCATCCGGCCGACGCACGGCCGCATCGACTTCTCGGGGATCTGCGTCCAGGCACCTGGTTCGGATACCTGCGGCTGGTTCACCCGGGACGCGGTGACCTTCGCGCGGGTCGGCGAAGTCCTGTTCGGTCAGGCGATGCCGGACTGCCTGCCGCGCACGCTCCTTGTGGCCGCCGATGCGCTCGGCTTCGCCGACGCGGCAGTCCAGGAGGCGCTGGCCCCGCAGATCGACCGCTTGGCCACCCTGATCGGCAATCGCCGCGACGTGACGCTGGCGCCGCAGGGCCTGTCCGTCTGGCAGCGGGCGCAGCGCGTGCTTCAAAGCAGCGAGGCCTGGCTGACCTTCGAGCCCTGGCTCGATGCCTGCAATCCACGCATGGCCTTCTCGGTCGCCCGCTCGCTGATCCAGGGCTCGATGATGACCGATGCCGAACGCAGCGCCGCGAGCCTGATGCGGATCGAGGCCAGGGCGCGTCTCGCGCGACTCCTGCCGCCCGGCACGATCCTGTGCCTCCCGACCACGCCGTTTCCGGCGCCCCTGCGCGGGCTGCCGCTCGGCGCGCTGCATCCCCTGCGCGAGCGTATCGCCTGCCTGACGAGCCACGGCGGCCTGACCGGCGCCCCGCAGGTCAATATCCCGGGTGCCCGCGTCGATGGCGCTCCGGTCGGCCTGTCGATCATCGGCGCGCGCGGGGCCGACCTCGACCTGATCCGCACCGCGGTCGCCCTGGAGGGTTGAATGGACGTGACGGTGAACCGCCCGGAGATCGTGGCCGAGATCGCGGCTTTGTTCGAGCGCTACGAGCAGGCGCTCGTCGAGAAGGATGTCGCCGTCCTCGACGCGACCTTCTGGGACAGCCCGCACACGATCCGCTACGCGCTGGCCGAGAATTGCTACGGCTTCGCCGAGATCCACGCCGCCCGCGTCGCTGCCGATCCGCCGCCGGGCGGGACCAAGGAGGCGCGGATCCGGCTGGAGATTCTGACCCTCGGAAGCGACTTCGCCACCGTCAATCTGGAGTTCAAGCCGCGCGGCAAGCCCGGCATCGGGCGTCAGAGCCAGACCTGGATGCGCTTGCCCGGTCTCGGATGGAAGGTGGTGTCCGCCCACGTATCCACCCTACCGATCGGGACGTGATGCAGGATCGCCGGGTGCGGAGGACCGGACACATCTAGGTTCGGTCCTCCGCGGCTCGTCTCTGCCGCCAGCCAGTCGATGATCGTGTGAGCAGGACACAGGGGTCCGTCTCTGGAAGATTGCGTCGACGAGCTGAACGGCTAAGGCGTTTTGGCAGGAGGCCGTCCGCTTTTGCGGCAGTCCCGCTCCAAAGCGGCTATTCCGCTTCCGGCCAGCTTCAGTCGCGTTGGCGGGCACTTCAGAATAGCTGGGTTGGGTGCCTTCCCGCCATTCTGCTTTCGGGCAGTGATCGATGGAAGCGGACATCGCCTACGCGCCCGCTCACGACCCTTTGCAGAAGCTGGGAACGTCCCCTTGCTGGCCGCTCAGTAGGGCAAGGATTAACGACCGGCACGGGTGGTTTAGGGACCTCCGTTGAAGGGAGGCTTGCGGCCTCAGCGTCGGGCCAAGGCGCGTTAAAGCCGAGCGATCGTATCCTTCGTGCTAGCCCTGCCATGGCCGAAGCAGACCGCCTGTGGTGCGCGAGAGGCCAGCTTGCGCTGGCTATCCCGCCCCTCCGCCTCGTCCTCAAAGCCTACCGGATCGTCGAGGCCGAGGTTGTTCATGAACACGTCCCCGGCGATGAGCAGCCGCTGTCCTTGCCACATAAATCCAACCTGACCCGCGCAATGGCCAGGGAGGTGAACGGCCCGCAGCCCACCTGCGAGCGGCCGCGTCTCCCCA
>NZ_JAKSYL010000109.1 GCF_022829515.1 Methylobacterium sp. J-048 | reverse complement strand
TGGCCTTCAAAGCCTCAGCCCGGTCCATGGCAGTCGGCAGCTTGGTGACGTTGGTCATGTCCGATTCCTTGTTCAGAGTGATGCCGGAAATCCGCACGGCTCGGCGGCCAGAACGACGGTGACAAGCACCGTCACCGTAATTCAAGTGAACAGTCACAGGCTGCGGCCCTGGCACGCGAATAGTCTCGGCAACTGCCAGACGCTCGGCCCCTGCCGCGCTGAGACGGCCCGTCATACTCACCACCCGTCGCACCGCGCTTGGCCAGGTTCAGGCATTTCTGGAAGCGGTCGTGATCAAACATCCGCGCACCCACAAGACAATGGATGAACCGGCTCCCGTGTGAGGGTGTCCGGCACAGGTGGCCTCAATCACGGCGTGTCAGGCTGACCTGTTGGATGTTCGTGCACTTTACGACCTTGATGCCGCCGCCAAGCATCTTGGCGGCTTCCTCCAACACGTTGTCGACCTCGACGAGATGAGCCATCGCGTGCTGGGCGGCGGGTGACGGCGCGTCGTGCCGGCGCTCATCGGAGGTCAGTAACTCCTCTGCTTCTCCGAGCGCGCCCTGCGCCTGCTCGATGAAGTTCAGCGCCTTGGCCTTCAAAGCCTCAGCCCGGTCCATGGCAGTCGGCAGCTTGGTGACGTTGGTCATGTCCGATTCCTTGTTCAGAGTGATGCCGGAAATCCGCACGGCTCGGCGGCCAGAACGACGGTGACAAGCACCGTCACCGTAAT
>NZ_JAKSYL010000103.1 GCF_022829515.1 Methylobacterium sp. J-048 | reverse complement strand
TCCTCGGCGCAGCTATCGCGTTCCTGACAGCGTTGCTGGCGCTCGGACCCGTCAAAGCTGATCTCCTCAGCGTCGTGCGGATCGTGCTGCAGAAGGGTCGGCACTACGACCCCACCGACCTGTTCTTGCGTAAGGGCGACTCTATCAGCTTGGTCAACGGCGACGACAGCGCGGTGCACCACCCCTTCATCGAGGCCGATCGCTTCGCGTTCGACGCCGGCGACCAGGAACCCGGCAAGCAGGCGAGGCTGACCCTCAAGGAGCCCGGCGACTTCGTGATCGAGTGCGGCATCCACCCAAAGATGAAGCTCACCCTCCACGTCCAGTAGGAGGGCCGCTACGACGGTCCGTCTACCCCACAGCCTCAGATCAC
>NZ_JAKSYL010000102.1 GCF_022829515.1 Methylobacterium sp. J-048 | reverse complement strand
GTTCGCTGAAAGCATTTTGGGTTGACGGAGGTTGGTCGGTCGAAGGGTTCACACCAGCCACCACCGTCATTGCGAGCGCAGCGAACCAACCCCGGCACGCGCCACATCTTGGGATCGCGCGCTGCCATGGGTTGCTTCGCTGCGCTCGCAATGACGGTAGGGGTGATCAGTCACACATCGCCAAACCCTGCGCCCGTCCCGCCCGGATCGGTGATCTGGCCAAGCGTCCATCGCCTCGGGCCGGACCAGGCCCGCCGCCGGCCAGCACCGTCCGGCGGAGACCGGGCAGAACCGGCTCCCCCCCGGCCTCGAGGGGAGACCGTGAGGCGGCGTGCCGGGCGGGCTCGACGCCGACCCGGCGGCCCGCCGCC
>NZ_JAKSYL010000217.1 GCF_022829515.1 Methylobacterium sp. J-048 | reverse complement strand
TTCGCCACGAAAGTCTCGACCCGGCCAATGAAGCCGGCGAGGTGCGGGGCGATGCCCCGGAGGCTGGCGAGGTCGCGGACCAGGATGTCGCGCGACAGGGCGCGGTCGCCTTCGGTGGGGGAGCCGGCGGCGAGCCCGGCAGCAAGAGCCGCCAGGCTTAACAGGAGGAACGCGGCGCGGTCGCCCAATCCGGCTCCGGCGGCGCGTCTGGCTTCCGGGCTCCGCTTCGCGGCCCCGGACTGACGGGTCGTGATTCGGCACCGAAGTCGAAACGTTAAGGAGCCGTCATGGGCCAGCCCTTTGAGCCGCCGTCCGGCGACGGGATCGAGAGCGTCGAGCTGAAATCCGCGCTG
>NZ_JAKSYL010000013.1 GCF_022829515.1 Methylobacterium sp. J-048 | reverse complement strand
TGATCACGGGCTGGCGGGGGAGGTCGTCGATCTCACCGGCGTCCCGAGAGGATGGCCGCCCGTGGCGAACGGACCGCTCTTAAGCTTTTAGCATCAGTGGAAATTCCATGGCGGTATCTCGCGCCAGTTGTCAGGAAATCCCATCGCTTTCAATGGAACGCCGGGCCGACGGTCAATCAATTGTTCAAGACGTGACGCCCATGGTGATGAATTATCGATTAATTTTGTCAAATGCCACGTCATACCACAGATAACAAAAAGCTTGTCGTGCCCAAAGGTCGGCCAATGCGATGAATAAATGCGTGGTATTTTAGGCTTGATAGTAAACGCTCTGTTCCATATGCGGTTGTGATGTGCACAGACATTGCGTGCGAATGACAAGGAATGAAGCCAGCTCTCCATGACATCGTGCTGCAAATCGAACTTTGATGACACAGCTTGCCGAATGTGACCTTTCGAAAACTTATATATCTTTGATATTGATCCGAATGACATTATTTCAGTCATCATCCAGGAGGGTGGGTATGGTTGGGAATATTTATTCATAAACTGATTTATGAACATGTGTTGATGCGGGTGGTTTCTATCGCCAACGCAACCGTCGAGAACTTCAGTAATCAAACGGTGCGAGCCGCGATCAAAATTCGACGGCTCGCAGAGCCAAAATGGTCCATGCGCTTGTGCGCCGGCATCCGATAGCGTGGCTTTTACCGCTACTTCCACTCTTTCGAATGCTCTGGTGAATAGCGCTCTTAGGCGGCGGTCGAAATTATAGATTTCGACCAGCTGCTCGAACGATATGCCAGGGACAAATCGCTCTCTCTTAGGGTCCGCTGGATCAGTATAATATCTGTAGTATCCAGAAAGTCTATAGTAACCAACAAACTGCAGAAAGTGTTTGGCTTTCCCTACGTCTGAAATTTCAAGGCCGCGTTGTCTAAGGAGATCAAGCTGCGCATCAAGTGTAATGGCTGGTTTTGTAAAATCGATTTTAGACAAAAAGAAACCCCCCTGAGGCGCTTCCATGGAGAGGCGTGGGGGGTGTTATTACCCGCGATAATTGGCGCCGCCTCGCCCTGAGTCAAGAGGAGGTTATGCACAATCGGTTGCGAAAATCACATGGCCCACAGGCTCGGTTAACGATTTTTTGCATCTTCGCCGCATGAGCTAGGGTCGGCTTGCAGGACGCTGGCGCCGGCAGTCCGCAGGGTCTGCATCAGGGCGTTCAACTGGGCGATCGTGACCGTCGGCTCGCCGGGACTGCTTTCAGCCCGCTCCACAACGCTCACAGGCACCTTGGCATGCCGGGCCAGATCTCTAGGCGCCCAGCGGATAGAAAGCCGTGCTGCGAGGAGCTGCGGGCCTGTGATCACCCTCATCTGCTCCTATGGCCGTCGGCCGCAGCTCCAAGCTTCATCTCACGACCGCGATGACGGTGCTACTTGCCCCCACCGCCCTTATAGGCCGTGATCGCGCGACGGCAGTTTTCCGAGATCTTGTCCATGTTCTTCTCGAAGCAGGCGTCCATCTCTGGGCTGTCCGGATCATCGCCACTACAGAAGGTGACCGCATCGCCCGAGCAATAGGTCTTCAAGTCCTTGTTGCCACGCTTTGAGACGGAGGCGTCAGGAGCGGCGAAGGTAGGGGTCGCTACAGCGATGAGGGCGAATGCGAGGAGGAAGCTGCGCATATTGGATACCTGCCGAAGGAATTCGTCGGTGCGCTAACGGCTTGGCTCGGCGATCTATCCCTTCCGCTAACGAAGCCGAGGCTCGCCCCCTCCGCGGCATTCGGGGTGTGACCGAGCGGTCGAGTAGCTACTTGCCGCCGGCCTTCTCGTAGGCGTCGATGGCGCGACGGCAGTTCGGCGACATCCGGCTCATATTCTTCTTGAAGCAGGCGTCCATTTGCGGGCTGTTCGGATCGATGCCCGCACAGAATGCCAGGGCGTCACCCGCACAATTGGTCTGTAGGTCCGCATTGCCGCGATTGGGCGCCTGTGCTGAGGCGGAGGCGGCGATAGCGATGAGGCTGGCGGCGAGGATGAGGCTGCGCATGTCTGCTATGTAGCTGCCATGGGACCGCTGACGAGGTGGCCTCGGTGCGACCCGAGCCCCTGTCGCCATGACGGAGGACGACCATGGGCTCTTCCGAACCCAATCGCCTGATCTATGCCAGCCCGAATGGCGACCGCTGGCACCTGCTGTTCGATCCAACAACCGGGTACAGCTTCGTTCGGCATACCGGCAACATCGCCTCGGGCGGCCACGTGACGGACTTCAGTCTGCCGAACTTCCTCACGCCTGGCCGCAATGGCCCCGAGCATCAGGAGCTCTGGCGGCTGATCGGCACCCTTGTCGGCGAGGATGAACCCAGGCAGCAGCCCATCGACGTTGCATAGGCCAGATCGCCCCTTCTGGTCTGATCAAAGGCTGGCGGGGATGAAAGGCTACTCCGAAGCCTCTGCGGCCTCCTCGCCGTCCTTGACGCCTAGCGCGGCTTTCTCAGCCAGGAGCGTCGCCAACGCAGCGCGGATCTGATCGCCCTGCTCTCGGTAGGGTTGATCGAGGGCGGCCATCATAGCGCGACGATATCGGTCTTGGACCGCGGCGAGCTGCGTCGCCATGCCGACCTTTGCCGGTGTCTTCTCAACCAGCTTTGGCTTGGCCCGCGCCGGCTTCTTCGGCGCTTTCTTCGAAAGCTTTTTCTCAGGCATGGCGGGCCAAGCGCGTGCCGCGTCCTGAGGTTCCTTCGGCATCCTGCTCGCCATCGCCTCCTGATTGATCGCGGCCTTTTAGGAGTCGAAAAAATGGGCGCCTCTCCCAAAAAGGGGGGAGGGGGGCTATTTCCGAATAAAAATGGGGTCCTTTTTATGGGACGCCCACGAGCGGTCGGCGGGCTTGGTCTTAGCCACTCAGTGCGGTCCAGCCTGACGCCGCGGCGGAGGTATTCTTCGTCTGCAATCCCGGTACAAAGCCGCCCGGGTCCGGTAGCTCGCCCCACGGGAGCTGGGCCTGGATTAGCCCGCCCAGTTCGCCGGTGCGAGCTTTTTCGTGCCGAATGCCGGCTCGGGACGCGTGAGTTCGCAAACCAGCACGGGTTGGTAACCGACGTCCGTCACCCTACCCCCGAGCCAAGTTGCGTATCAGCTTACACAGGTGAGGCAATCGAGACCCATGCCGCCGCATAGCAAGCCGCTAGCTCCCATCGCCCGAGGCGAAAAAGCTGGCCGGCTTGCAACGAGCGAGATGATCAAGACGCTGAGCCCGGAGACAGGCAGCGTTGAGGGCGTCGTGCGCCGGATCGAGCAGGTCGGGATCATTGTGGCCCGGGGGCATCAGGAAGCCGGCATGCGAACTGATGAAGTTCGGGCATGGCACATTGGCTTTGAAGCGGGGATGCGCCTCGAACTCGGCGCATGTAATCTCCGAGTTCTAGGCGCATCCCCGCTTCACAGCCAATGTGCCCTGCCCGACCTTCAGCAGATCACATGCCGGCTTCCTGATGCCCCCGGGCCACAATGCTCCCGACCTGCTCGATCCGGCGCACGACGCCCTCAACGCTGCCTGTCTCCGGGCTCAGTGTCTTGATCATCTCGCTCGTTGCAAGCCGGCCAGCTTTTTCGCCTCGGGCGATGGGAGCTAGCGGCTTGCTATGCGGCGGCATGGGTCTCGATTGCC
>NZ_JAKSYL010000216.1 GCF_022829515.1 Methylobacterium sp. J-048 | reverse complement strand
CGCGAAGTCTGCGCCTACCTGCTGGTGCGCGGCTCGCTGCACGCCCATGCCTACGCGCTGGCGCTCAAGAAGCTGACCGGCGTCGAGATCGAGAAGATGCTGCCGACCCCGAACATCGACCTGTCGCGGGTGCCGGAGTGTCAGAAGTACCTCGCCGAGGGCAAGCACCGGCGCCTCTACACGTTCAGCCCGGAGGATTACAAGGAAGCCGCCGGCGTCTGGTCGAACGACGAGGTCGCGCTGCCGGGTGACCCGCCGGGTAATCTCGAAGTGATCGACGGTGCGCCCGAGGGCGGCAAGATCCCAGAACTCGACGGCAATTACGGCGCCTTCGCGCCGGATTACGCGCCGGAAGAAATCTTTGAGATCGCCAGCAAGCTCTACAAGAAGGGCCGCTGAGTCCATCGAGCCCGGCGTCGCCCTGGGCGGCGCCGAACGTGCCGACGATTTCTACAGCGGCGGCGTCGCGAGGCAGCTTCCGAGGGCCCTCTTCAACGCCGTCGCATCACTGTCCGAGACCGAAAAGCTCGCCGTCAGGGTCTGATCCCCGGCGCGCGGGCTCGCCTGCGTCCAGGTGAGCCGAGTCCCGGCCTGGGCAAGCGCGATCGCGACGCCGCGCAACGGATCCTCGCCCCGGCGGGCGCCGGCCACCGTCAGGCTGACGCTCTTGTCGGGATCGTGGGCTTCTGCGCCCTGCGCCGCCATCCGCACGGAGCGGACGCCGGCGGCGTTCGAGACCAGGATGCCGGTGAGCGGCGCGGCCTGTCCGGCGCCCTGTAGGCCGGCGACATCGAAACTTTCCGCCAGCTCTGCGAAGCGCGCCACCGTCAGCATTGCCGACAGGCCGGACCCGGCCGGATCGCAAGCGAGCCGCAGGGTCGCCGGGTGCTGGCCCGCGCCGAGGGTGGCGTTGCCGGCGAGCTCCGCGGATCCAGCTGCCGGCCGCGACCCGTCCGGCAGGACGGGGATTCCCCCGGTCAGGACATCCGACAGCCGGAAACCGTGGCGCCAGGGGCCCGCGGCGAGCACGGCGACCGCAACCACCAGAATCGCCAGGGCCACGCCGATCCGCTGCCGCATCCTGTCCTCCGCCTGTGGGAAACTTGGGCGGGCGGCATAGCGCATCGCGCCGGGTACCGGAACCGGCGCGATGCGCTAGATCTTAGGTCTTGCAACATCTTTTCCGAGAGCCGGAAATCACCTGTCTGGATGATCGCGGCCCGGCCGCAACCTTTCATTCACCACGCTCGACGGAAGTGCCCACAACCACAACCTGTCAGCCCGTCGGCAACTCCGTAAAAACCGATCGATCCTATGCACGCTCGCTCAACCCTGAGCGTCGCGATGCGCATCAAGATCCTCCTCGCCCTCACCCTCGTGGTCTACGTCACCACCGGGCGTGCGCCCGGCATCCGCGAGCCGCGCAACCCGGATACGGAGCAGGCCGGCGGCCGCGTGGTGATCGCCATGAAGCGCGCCTGGGCGTGAGCCTCACGCGTCCGGCGCGCAGGCCCTGAGCTGGGCGGCCACCAGCGCCTGGAGGCTCCAGAGGTGCCGGTCGCGGATGCCGAGCCGCTCGCAGGCCTCGACGGTCCGGAACAGGTACTCGGCGCTCGGGCCCATATGCCCGCAGGCGGCGGCGATCTTGTCCGCGATCTCGGTATCCGAGAGGCGGCCGGCGTAGCGCGCGTTGGCGCGGTTGGCCAGGAAGGTCAGCGCCGAGACGGGGCCGGCCTCGGTCGCCACCGGCAGCCAGCGGGCGACGTAGCCCCGGCCGCGCATCTCGCGCCGCCAGACCGGCATCAGCGCCTCGCGGATCTCCGTCCCGGGCAGCCGGAACGCGACGCCCCGGCACAGGCCGCCGCGGTCGAGCGCCAGGACGAAGCCCGGCCGCTCCGGCGTGCCGCGGAACCGGCGCTGGAGCAGGCAGAACCGGCGGTGGAAGCCGCGCACGGTCCCGATCCGGCTCTCGGCCACCGGGAATTCCGGCCGCCACATCAGCGAGCCGTAGGCGAAGACCCAGATGGCGTGCCCCTCCCGGCCCGCGGTGATCGCGTCGAGGCCGGGGCGCAGCTCCGCGTCGCTCAGCAGGTCGAGGGCGCCCGGGTCGTCCGGGACGGGGGTGGCATGGGCGCGGGCGATCAGGTCGAGGCTGAGATCGAGACGGCGCGCTGGCAGCGAGGGCATGACGCTCAACGCGGCAGCCTCACCGGGCGTTGCCGAGGGCGTCCAGTTCCGGAAACGGCTGGCTGCGATGGCCGGTGCAGACCTCGTCGTCGTCGATCACCTCCAGCCGGTCGGCCGCGTAGCGCATCACCGCCTTGGGGCGCTCGGGCTTGCCGAAGCTGCGGCCGCTCATCCGGCTCGACACGCAATAGAGCGTCCGGCCGCCATCCTCGATCGGCCCGGCGAGCCGGCTGCCCGCGAACCGCACCGGCAGCAGCGAGACCGATCCGAAATCGACCTGCTTCAGGGCGAGCGCCGCGATCCGCTGCTTGAGGGCCGGGGAGGGCGCCTCCTCGGCGGCGGGCTTCGCCGCCTTGGGAGCGGCCAGCGCGCCGGTGACGGTGAGAGCCAGGGCGAGAACCGGGGCGGCGCGGCGCATGCGGGTGATTCCTTCCCGGCCAAGCTATCGTCACGCACCGGACGCGCAAAGGCGGCGGCGCGGCCCCGGAAGCCTTATATGAGGGGATTCAAGCTGGATCGCCGGTGGCGCGATCCGCGCCCTTCCGCCGGTGATGGGACCGCGATGCAATGGACCGACGACGCGCTGGTGCTCGGCCTGCGCCGGCACGGGGAGAGCGGCGTCATCCTGGAGGCGATGACCGAGGCTCACGGGCGCCATCTCGGCCTCGTGCATGGCGGGCGCTCGCGCCGGATGCAGCCGGTGCTCCAGCCCGGCAACCGGGTCCGGCTGACCTGGCGGGCGCGGCTCGACGAGGGGCTCGGCGCCTACACGGTGGAGCCGCTGGAGTCGCAGCTGTCGCGGATGATCGGCTCGGGCATCGCCCTCTACGGGCTCGGCCACATGGCGGCCCTGCTGCGGCTCCTGCCCGAGCGCGATCCGCATCCGGCGCTCTACGAGGCGGCGGGCATCCTGGTCGAGCATCTCGACGACCCGGCCGTGGCGCCGCCGCTGATGGTGCGGTTCGAGCTGGAAATCTTGTCGGAGCTCGGCTTCGGCCTCGATCTCACCGCCTGCGCGGCCACCGGGGACAACGACGCGCTCGCCTACGTGTCGCCCAAGAGCGGCCGGGCGGTCAGCGCCTCGGCCGGCGAGCCTTTTCGCGATCGCCTGCTGGCGCTGCCGACCTTCCTGCATGCGGGCGGACCGCCCGGGCCGGACGGCGTTGCGCAAGGGTTTACCTTGACGGGGTACTTCCTCGACCGGCACGTCTGGGGTCCGCGCGGCCTCGCCGCGCCGGAGGAGCGCGCGCGATTCGTTGCGCTCGGTCGCGAGGCCGAGTAATGTTCGCGCTATGTTCTTGCCACACGGGCTGTCGTTCCGGGGCGCCGCGGGCGAGCCCGGAATCCAGAGCCGCCAAGCCGAACCGGAGGAACGCGGCGCTGTCGCCCAATCCGGCTCCGGCGGCGCGTCTGGATTCCGGGCTCCGCTTCGCGGCCCCGGACTGACGGGTCGTGATTCGGCACCGAAGTCGAAACGTTAAGGAGCCGTCATGGGCCAGCCCTTTGAGCCGCCGTCCGGCGACGGGATCGAGAGCGTCGAGCTGAAATCCGCGCTG
>NZ_JAKSYL010000098.1 GCF_022829515.1 Methylobacterium sp. J-048 | reverse complement strand
GGGTGGCATGGGTGCGGATCTGGAAACTGCC
This sequence comes from Methylobacterium sp. J-048, assembly GCF_022829515.1. Classification (GTDB taxonomy): domain Bacteria; phylum Pseudomonadota; class Alphaproteobacteria; order Rhizobiales; family Beijerinckiaceae; genus Methylobacterium. The sequence continues at coordinate 176 of NZ_JAKSYL010000098.1, read as the reverse complement.
AGGGCCCTTGTTGCGACCATGCAGGGCGAGTCGACCGCGAACCTCGACCCGACGATCAAGGGCGACCCGGATGCGAGCGGTCGCCCGACGAGCTTCGGCACCGCGCAGTGGCACGCAGAACGGTTCACGCAGCTCAAGGCGTTCGCCGACAAGATGGGGGTCGACTGGACTGACGT
>NZ_JAKSYL010000309.1 GCF_022829515.1 Methylobacterium sp. J-048 | reverse complement strand
GTACGATCTATCGACCGCGTGAAGAAGGGGTTCTTCCCGAAGGGCTCGAAGGTGCTCTACGCCCATCGCGGCGGCGCGCCGGCGCTGAACGGCTCCAGCTACACGTTCCGCAACGGATGAGGCCGGTCGGCCAAGCGCAACTCCCATCACCCCCCCTCATCCTGAGGCGCCCGGCGATCGACGATCGCCGGGCCTCGAAGGAGCCCTCCCGGAATCGCGAGACTCCTGGAGCCCGCTTTCGAGGCCTTCGCTGCGCTTCGGCACCTCACGATGAGGTTGTGGTTGGGAGCCGCGACTCTCGCGCACGATCCCCTATATGGCAGCGCCGGACCCGGATCGAAGAGAGCCTGGATGATCGCACCGGCACGCGCGCTGCTCCTCGGGCTTCTCGTCAGCCTCGGAGGCCCCGGGGCGCAGGCCGCCTCGGGCCCGGCCGTGGAGGCCGAGACCGGCATGGTGGTGTCGTCCCAGCGCCTGGCCTCGCAGGTGGGCGCCGACATCCTGAAGGCCGGCGGCAACGCCATCGATGCCGCGGTGGCGGTGGCCTATGCCGAGGCGGTGGTGAACCCGTGCTGCGGCAATATCGGCGGCGGCGGCTTCCTGGTCCTGCACCGGGCCGACGGAAAAAGCCGCTTCGTCAACTTTCGCGAAAAAGCCCCCGGGGCGGCCAGCCGCGACATGTATCTCGACGCCGACGGCACCGTCGTCAAAGGCGCGAGCCTGCGCGGCTGGAAGGCGGCGGGCGTGCCCGGGACCGTGCTCGGCCTCAACACCGCGCTCGCGGAATACGGGACCCTGCCGCTGGCCCGGGTGATGGCCCCGGCGATCGCGCTCGCCCGGGACGGCTTCGTGCTCACCCGCGGCGACACCGACATCCTGGAATCCGGCACGAAGCTGTTCGCCGGGCAGGCCAACGTCGCGCAGGTCTTCCTGCGCCCGGACGGCAGCCCCTGGCGGCCCGGCGACCGGATGGTCCAGGCCGGCCTCGCCCGCACCCTCCAGGCCATCGCCGAAGGCGGCTCGGACGCGTTCTACAAGGGCGCGATTCCCCGCCAGGTCGAGGCGGCGTCCCGGGCCGGGGGCGGGCTGCTGACGGCTTCCGACTTCGCCGCCTACACGGTGACCGAATCCGAGCCGCTGACCTGTCGCTACCGGGGCGCCACCATCCTGTCGGCGCCCCCGCCCTCGTCCGGCGGCACGACGCTCTGCGAGATCTTGAGCATCCTCGACGGCTACGACCTGCGGGCGGCCGGCTTCAATTCCGCCCGGACCGTGCACCTGATGGTCGAGGCGATGCGGCGCGCCTATGCCGACCGCAACATCCTGCTGGGCGACCCGGATTTCGGCGCCAATCCGGTGGCGCAGCTGCTGTCGCGGGCTTACGCCGAGCAGCAGCGGGCCACGATCCGGCCGGACCGGGCGACCCCGTCCGCCGAGATCCGCCCGGCCCCCGAAAACCTCCCGCAGGAGAAGCCCGAGACCACCCACATCTCGGTGATGGACAAGGCCGGCAACGCGGTCTCGCTCACCTACACGATCAACGGCTATTTCGGCGCCGGGGTGATGGCCGGCGACACCGGGTTCTTCCTCAACGACGAGATGGACGATTTCACCGTCAAGCCCGGGGTGCCGAACCTGTTCGGCCTGGTCCAGGGCGCCCGGAACGCGATCGCGCCGGGCAAGCGCCCGCTCTCGTCGATGGCGCCGACCCTCGTGCTGCGCGACGGCAAGGTCGCCCTGGTGGCGGGCTCGCCGGGGGGCTCGCGGATCATCACGATCAACGCCCAGACGCTGATCAACATGCTGGATTTCGGCATGGAGCCGCAGGAGGCGGTGGACGCCCCGCGCATCCATCACCAATGGCTGCCCGACACGGTCTATGCCGAGCCGTTCGCGCTCTCGGCGGACACGCAAGCGATCCTGCGGGGCATGGGCCACACGATCGTCGAGCAGAAACCCTGGGGCGCGCAGGAGCTGATCGCGGTCCGCGCCGCCGTGCCGGATGCCGCCGATGCGGCCTCCTCGGGCAACGACGCCACGCGCACGGAGCGGATGCGCCCGGGCCTGCTCTACGGCGCCAACGACAACCGGAGGCCGGCCGGGGCGGCGGTGGGGGAGTAGGAACGCGGCTTGATTAACGACAACTCCAAATCTACGATACAATGGGTGTCGTAATGCTATCTCAATCAATTGAGAAGTCGAAATGCCCTTTTCGAAAGCCCGCTGGCGCAAGGCAACTGATATAAATCGCAAATATGCTATTTTCGAATTGGTTCATGAGGAAAATATATTGTTAGATATTTGGTTTTCAGACAATGGTGCGCTTGAGGTAAGCTTTCATAGGGGAATCTCAAACACCGCTGTAAATTGGGATCAATTTACTAACGTTATTGCCGATGGCATGAGAATTGCCGAGTCAGATAAATAGCCGTCTTTCGAGATGGCTGCGCGTGCGTGTCAATCGCTGTCCTAGCTCTCAACCCTGGTCGGCGGCTTCCCGGGCGACTTCGCGGAAGCCGATGTCCCGGCGGCAGAAGCCCTCCGGCCAGTCGATCCGGGCGACCGCCGCGTAGGCGCGGTCCTGGGCGTCGGTGACGCTGTCGCCGAGCGCCGTCACCGCCAGCACCCGGCCGCCATCGGCCAGGAGCTGCCCGTCCTCGGCCCGGGTGCCGGCCTGGAACACGAACACGCCGTCGCCCTCGGCCGCCTCGACGCCCCTTATCACCGAGCCCCGGACCACGGTGCCCGGATAGCCGGCCGCCGCCATCACCACGGTGAGCGCCGCCCGGTGGGGGTCGAATTCGAGCGTGACCCCGGAGAGGTCACCTTCGCTCGCCGAGAGCAGAGCCGGCACGAGGTCGGAGGCGAGGCGCGGCATCAGCACCTGCGCCTCGGGATCGCCGAAGCGGGTGTTGTACTCGATCAGCTTGGGGCCGTCCGCGGTGAGCATCAGGCCGGCGTAGAGGATGCCCGTGAAGGGGCAGCCCCGCGCCCGCATGCCGGCCAGCGTCGGCAGGATGATCTCGGCCATGACCCGGGCCTCGATCTCCGGGGTCACCACCCGGGCCGGGGAATAGGCACCCATGCCGCCGGTGTTGGGACCGCGGTCGCCGTCGAACACGCGCTTGTGGTCCTGCGCGGTGCCCAGCGGGATCGCCCGGGTGCCGTCGCACAGGGCGAAGAAGCTCGCCTCCTCGCCGAACAGGCATTCCTCGACCACCACCTCGGCGCCGGGATCCTCGAACAGCGACGCCAGGGCGTCCTCGGCCTGGTCCAGGGTCTCGGCGACGGTGACGCCCTTGCCGGCGGCCAGCCCATCGGCCTTCACGACGATCGGGGCGCCCTGCTGGCGGACATAGGCGAGCGCCGGCTCCAGGGCGGTGAAGCGCGCGAAGGCGGCGGTGGGGATGCCGCAGGCGGCGCAGAGATCCTTGGTGAAGCCCTTGGAGCCCTCGAGCCGCGCCGCGTCGCGGGTCGGCCCGAAGGTGCGGATCCCGGCGATCTTCAGGTCGTCGACCAGCCCGGCGACCAGCGGCGCCTCGGGGCCGACCACCACGAGGCCGATGGACTCGGCAGCGCAGAAGGCCGCCACCGCGGCGTGGTCGGTAACCTTGAGATCGGGCAGGTTGGTGCCGTGCCGGGCGGTGCCGGGATTGCCCGGCGCCGTGAACAGGCAGGTACAGAGCGGGCTCTTGGCCAGGCGCCAGGCCAACGCGTGCTCGCGTCCCCCCGAGCCGATCAGCAGAATGTTCATGCGCGCGCCACCATGGGCCCTGCTTCTGGGCCAAGCGTGCGGACGGGAAAAGGTTTTTTTCGGGCTGTCCCCGCTATGCCCGGACCCGTGAGCCTCAGCAGCCGATGCACACGCTGGTGTTGAGCCCGCCCCGGGGCGCCCGCGCGATCCCGTGCCGGCCGACCCGGCGCCCGCCGTAGACGCCATAATACGGCGCGTGAGGCTGGAACTGGACGTTGCGCTGGAACTGCTGGTTCAACGTGTTGTAGTCGGTGACCCGCTGCTGGTTGAGCGTGCGGATCTGGCTCTGCAGGGCGAACGAGGAATTGGCCGCGTTCGGGTCGTTCGGCTGCACCTGCGCCCCAGCGGCGCCCGCCGGGAGGGCGAGCGCCAGGGCGAGGAACGCGCGGGCGAGGGCGCGCATCGGTCTCTCCGTATCAGGCCTGAATACTGTCCATCTCATCGACGCATCGAGGCTCGATCAAGTTCCAAGCGTTATGGTGACGCGCTCGCTGACGCCGAACCGGCATCCACTTCGTCGGCGAGCGCTTCGGCCGCGTCAACCCGGCACGACCGGCGCCTTGACCGGCGACAGGGCGTCGATCTGCTTGGGATCGAGCCCGGTATGGGCCTGCACCAGGGGATGCGGGGTCAGCGCCAGCCACTGGTTCAGCGAGATGTCGGCGTAGCGCGGGCTCTTGAACATCTCCAGGAAGGTCAGCGTCGTGTCGCCGGTATTCTCGATGTAGTGGCCCATGGCGTAGGGCACGTAGCCGACATCGCCGGCCTGGTAGTCGAAGGTGCGGGCCTTCGATTCCGAGCCGAACACCGTCATCCGGCCCTTGCCCGAGAGGTAGTACTGCCACTCGTCGCCGTTGGGGTGCCAGTGCAGTTCGCGCATCCCCCCGGGTTCGACCTCGACCAGCGCCGCCGCGATCGTCGCCGAGGCCGGGAACACCGTGGAATCGGTGATCCGCACGCGCCCGCTCTTGGTGCGGATCGGCTCCTGCGCCAGCATCCGGTGGCTGAAGGTTTTCGGGATCTGGCCGGCGCCGCCCATGAGGTCGGCCGAGAGCGGGCCCGGCTTGGGCCCGGGGAAGATGTAGAGCTCCTTCTCGGGGATCTTGCCCAGCGCGCTCTCGGGCACGCCGAGGTTCTTGGCCAGGATGTCCTTCGGGGTGTGGGCCAGCCAGTCGGTCAGCAGGAAGGTCGAATCCTCCGAGAAGCCGCCGTCGTCGAACACCAGCAGGAACTCGCAGCCGTCGATCCCGTCGGCCGCCAGCCCCTGGATCGAGTGCGGGATGCCGCCCGGGAAGTACCAGAGGTCGCCCTCGCCGACATCGTCCGCGAAGGTGCGCCCGTCCTGGTCGACCGCGGTGATCCGGGCCTTGCCCTTGATCATGTAGGACCACTCGGCTTCCTTGTGCCAGTGCATCTCGCGGACCACGCCGGCCTTGAGCCGCATGTTGACCCCGGCCATGGCCTTGGAGATCGGCAGCTCGCGCACCGTGGTCTGGCGCGCCCAGCCGCCTTCTTCCAGCCGCATGTGGCTGTCGCTGAACGACCATTTCAGGTTCGGCATCGTGCCGTGGTCGGTGGCCGGCGGGGCCTGGGTGAACGGCTCCTCGGCGGCCCGTGGGTCGTTGGTCGGGCCCAGGATGTCGGCGCCCTTCGAACCGCGCTGGGGCAGGGGGGCGGCGAGGGGGGCGGTAGCGGTCTGCGCCAGGGCAGGGGACGCCATCATCGCACCGCCGGCGGCGGCGATCATGGAACGCCGGGAGATCTCGGTCATGGTGTCTCGGTTGCTTTCTCGAGCATTCGGTCGCGCACCGCCGAAGCGGGGGCCGGTCCGGCGCCAGCGCGCATGGAAACAGGGGCGGACATCCTGCCCCGTCGCGGGGGGTAACCGGCCGGGTCACCGGAGGATCCCGCACATGATCGTGCGCTGCGGCATCTCGCCCGGACCCCGGGCGTGGTCTATGAATTGAATACGATCTTGAATGTGTCCTGGCCGGTCGGCTGGCGGCGCAGGACGCGCAGCGCGACCCGAGGACCAGGATGGCGGACCGGGACAGTTCAGCGGCGGGCGAGGCCGGCGGCCCCGCGCGAAGCGGCCGCCTGTGGGTCGGCCTGCTGGCGCTGGCGGGGGTCGGCCTCCTGGGCTACCGCCACTGGCCGGACCCGTCCCGGGCGGCGAGCCCGCCGCCGTCCGCCGAAGCCAAACCCCAGACCGTGCGGGTGGCCAAGGCCCAGCGGGCCTCCGACACCCTGAGCCTGACCCAGACCGGCACCACCCAGGCCTTCGACACGGCGAGCCTCTACCCGCGGGCCACCGGCTACATCGTCGAGCGCACGGTCGACATCGGCTCCCACGTGAAGAAGGGCGACCTGCTGTTCCGGATCAGCGCCCCCGATCTCGACCAGCAGCTCGTCCAGGCGCAGTCGCAGATCCTGCAATTGCAGGCGGCGCTGATCCAGGCCCGCGCCATGGTCGATCAGGCCGAGGCCAACCGTCACCTCGCGGACGTGACCAACCGCCGGACCTCGACGCTCGCCGGCAGCGGCGCCGAGACCCGGCAGAACGCCGATACCTCGCAGGCCGGGGTGCTGGCCCAGACCGCCAACGTCGACGCCGTGAAGGCGGCCGTGAAGGTCGCGGAGGCCAACATCGCCGCCCAGGAGGCCCAGGTCGCCCGGCTCAAGGTCCTGACCGGCTTCGAGGAGATCCGCGCGCCCTTCGACGGGGTCGTGACCACCCGCAACACCGATGTCGGCGACGCGGTCACGGCCGACACCAACACCGGCCCGCCGCTGCTGACCCTGGCCCGGGACGACGTGCTGCGCATGGCCGTGAACGTGCCGCTCTACGCCGCCGACGGAATCCGCGACGGCCTGGAGGCCAAGGCCGAGGTGGCGCAGATCCCCGGAAAGGTCTTCCCCGGCCGGGTCTCCCGCTCGTCGTCCACGCTGCTCTACGCCTCGCGCACCCTGGTGACGCAGGTCGACATCCCCAACCCGGACGGCGCCCTGCAGGCCGGCCTGTACATCACCCTGACGCTCGCGATCCCGCGGGTCGCCCCCGCCGTGTCGGTTCCGAACGACGCCCTGATCTTCGACCAGGCCGGAACCCGGGTGGCGGTGGTGGAGGCGGGCCAGGACGGGCGCCAGGTGGTGCGGATGCGCCCGGTCACGATCTTCCGCCAGACCGGGACGGTGCTGGAGCTGCGCACCGGCCTGAGCGGCGGCGAGCAGGTCGTGGTCGGGCCGCCGGCCTCGCTGCGCGACGGCGACGCGGTCGCCCTGCAACCCGAGGGCAAGGCCGGGACGTGAGGTCATGAGGCCGGCGCCCGGGTCTCCGGCAGCGTGAGCTGAGCGAGGATCACCTCCAACGCCGCCCGGCTCCGCTTCAGGCTTTCGATGCGATCATCGACGCGGCCGATCTGGCGACGCACCGTCATCCGCAGCTCGTCGCACGGCTCGAACGCGCCTCTCGCATCCAGGGCACAGGGGAGAAAATCGCGAATGACCGGCAGCGTCATGCCGGCTGCGCGAAGCAGGGTGATTCGGAAAACAGCTTCCTCCTCATCCCGACCGTAGTCCCGGTAGCCGGACGCCGTCCGGCCCGGCCTCAGGAGTCCTTCCGCCTCATAGAAGCGCAGCATGCGGATGCTGACGCCCGACCGTCGTGACAGCTCGCCGATCCGCATCGCCCTTGACCCTGACAGCGCTGACACGGTTTACGGCCGGGGCTAGCCGACGTGAAGCACGCGGGAGCAAGCCCATGCGTCAGACCGCTCAATTTCAAACGCTGATCGAGGATCGGATCGCGAATGCGTCCGACCTCGCCCCGCTCGCATTCGCGGGCTTTGCCCATTTCACCGCCCTGCAGGTGCGTGACGGCCGGGTCCGGGGCTTCGACCTGCATCTGGACCGCCTGCGGTCGGCCTCTCTGGCCCTGTTCGGTCGGGCACGGTCGGACGAGTCCGTGCGGCGGTCGATCCGCGACGCCGTCATGCGGGGGCCGGCGGCGATGTCGCTGACCGCCATCCTGTTCTCACGCCGCGGCGAGTTCACGCCCGTCGGCGACCCTTCCGATCCGAGCATCCTCATTCGGACCGGCCCGGCCTCGGACGGGCCCGTCGGGCCCATGCGGCTGGCTGCCGTCGAACACGAGCGCTGGCGTCCCGGGATCAAGCATGTCGGCGAATCCGCCAAGACCTACTTCCTCCGCGAGGCGGTGACGCAGGGCTGCGACGACGCGCTCTTCATCGACCGCACGGGCCGGATCAGCGAGGCGACGATCTGGAACCTAGCCTTCTGGGACGGCGAGGCCGTGATCTGGCCGGAGGCGGACCTGCTGCCCGGCATCACGATGGGCATCCTGCGGCGACAGCTCTCCGCGCTGGGGATCGTCCAGCGCAGCGCACCGGTTCGGCTGGACGCGCTGGGGGCTTTGAACGGCTGCGTCGTGATGAACTCCTGGACGCCTGCCGTCGCGGTGAGCGCGATCGGTGCGGCGACGTTCCCGCAATCGGACGCGCTCGTCACCCTGCTGCAGCGCGCCTACCGTGCCGAGGCCCTGCTTCCGATCTGAGCCCGGCAGCCGTGGTGCATCGCACAGCTTGGGGCCAGCTACAGCGAAGATAAACCGCGCGACTCGGGGCACGCACGCGTATTTCGCCAGGCGCCGCCCCTAGATCCATCCTCTTCGTCCGGATCATGAGAGCGGATTTTATCACGATGGCGGTCAAACTTCTGGGATTTCTGACTGCTATACTTGGTTTATCTCTGATCGGCTTCGGATACAAGCTTGCGGCGGTCGGCGGATCGGCATTCTACGTTTGGATCGGCCTCGGCCTGCTCGCCGCCGGGATCCAGCTCGCCCGGCGCAGCCAGAGCGGCTTCTGGCTCTACGCGCTCACCCTGGCGGCCGCCTTCGCCTGGACGATCCAGGAGGTCGGCTTCGACAAGTGGCAATGGATTCCACGCGGCGCGCTGATCCTGTTCCTCGGCCTGCTGCTGTCCCTGCCGTTCGTGCCCGGGGGCCTGCGGAACGCGCCGAAAAGCCCCTGGGCGCCTGGCCTGCGGAACGGTCCGCTGGCGCTGCGCGTCGTGGTGGCGCTTCTCGCGATCCTCGGCGTCGCAGCCTGGTTCGTCGATCCGGTGGAGACGAAGGGCAGCCTGCCGAAGGTCGCGCAGGCCGGGAACGCAGCGGTCGATCCGAGCGGCGTCGCCTATCCGGCCGATGACTGGGTCGCGTATGGCGGCACCAATCTCGGCCAGCGTTACTCGGCGCTGAAGGACATCGACACCGGCAACGTCCGCGGCCTCAAGGTCGCCTGGGAGCACCACACCGGCGACCTGCGCGAGGGCGACAGCAGGGATTCGAAGGAATACACCTTCGAGGCGACACCCATTAAGGTGAACGGGCTGCTGTATTTTTGCACCCCGCACAGCATCGTCCGGGCCCTGGAGCCGGAGACCGGCCGCGTGGTCTGGTCCTTCGATCCCAAGATGCAGCGGGACGCCCAGTACCAGCACCAGACCTGCCGCGGCGTGTCCTACAACGACTCCGCGACGTACGTGGCGCCGGCCGAAACCGATCCGGCCACCGCCCAGGCGGTCGTGGCGGCAATCGCCGAATGCCCGCGCCGGATCATCGCGGCCTCGGTGGACGCCAAGCTCTACGCCCTGAACGCCGATACCGGCGCGCCCTGCAGGAGCTTCGGCACCGATGGCGCGGTCGACCTGAAGGCGCAGATGCCGGGCCTGCAGCGGGCGACCTACCAGCAGACCTCGGCGCCGCTGGTGACCCGGGATCTCGTGATCCTCGGCAGCGCCATCGCCGACAATTACTACGCGACCAACCCGTCGGGGGCGATCCGCGCCTACGACGTGCGCACCGGCGCGATCGTGTGGAAGTTCGACGCCGGCAAGCCCGACGACACCGCGCCGCTGAAAGCCGGCGAGCTCTACGAGCCGAACTCGGCGGTGGCCTGGACCCAGCTCGCGGCCGACGAGGGCTTGGGCCAGGTCTACGTGCCGTTCGGCAACCGGTCGCCCGACCAGGTCGGCGTGTCCCGCTCCAAGGAAGACGAGGCCTTCATCGACGCCCTGGCGGCCCTCGACCTGAAGACCGGCCGGCTGATCTGGAAGTTCCAGACCGCGGCGCACGACCTGTGGGACCGGGACAACCCGTCCCAGCCGGTGCTGCTGACCCTGCCGCACAAGGGTGCCGCGGTGCCGGCGATCCTGATCCCGACCAAGATCGGCAACGTCTGGGTCCTGGATCGCCGCACCGGCGAGCCGATCGTGCCGGTGGAGCAGGTGAAGGTCTCCACCGAGACCGACATCCCGGGCGAGACCCTGTCGCCGACGCAGCCGATGTCGGCGCTGCGCTTCACCCCGGCCCCGCTGACCGAAGCCGCCATGTGGGGCACGACGCCGTTCGACCAGATCCAGTGCCGGATCACGTTCCGGTCGAACCGCTACGACGGCAACCCGTTCACGCCGCCGCAGGCCTCGGGAGGCTCGCTCGTGTGGCCGGGCAATATCGGGGTGTTCAACTGGGGCTCGGTCGCCGTCGATCCGGTCAACCACTGGATGATCGCGACCCCGCAATACCTGCCCTACATCTACCAGCTGTACCGGCGCCAAGCAGGCGAGCTGAACAAGCGCCTGTTCTCGACCGACCCGGACTCGAAGCCCGGCAACGAGAATCTCGGCGGCCCCTACGCGGTGTCGATCGCCCATATGCGCTCGGCGCTCGGCGTGCCCTGCAACGCGCCGCCCTGGGGCGTGCGGGTCGGGGTGAACCTCGCGGACGGCACCACCGCCTGGAAGCACCGCAACGGCACCGTGGCCGGCCAGAAGGTCGCCGGCGTCACGTTCCCGATCCCGTTCGAGATGGGCATGCTGGCCCATGGCGGCACCCTGACCACGGCCGGCGGCGTCGCCTTCGCGGGCGCCGCCCTGGACGACCTGATCCGCGGCTACGACATGCAGACCGGCGAGACCCTCTGGACCATGAAGCTGCCGGCCGGCGGGCAGGCGACGCCGATGACCTACCGGGGCAAGGACGGCAAGCAATACGTGGTGATCGCCGCCGGCGGCCACGGCTCGCTCGGCACCACGCCGGGCGACTCGGTCATCGCCTACCGGCTCGACTGAGCGCCCGGATGGGGTTTCCAAAGGGCTCAGCCCTTTGGCGGGTCGTCAGGGCGGAGCCCTGACAGGTCACAGACCTTGTGCATCCAGGAGCCTTGCCCGCGGATCCGTGCGGGCGAGGCGGGCCAGCAGGTACTCCACCTCGGCCTTGGCCTGCGGGGTGAGCGCCTGGGACGGCTTGCGCTGGGCGTCGGACGCAAAGATCCCCCGGCGCTGGAAGACGTATTTGCGCACCGCGAGCCCCAGCGGGCCCTGCTGCTGCTCGTAGCGCAGGTAGGGGAGGTGGGCGTCGAACAGGTCGTGGGCGGCGTCGCGCTCCCCCGCCCGGCCGAGGCGGACCACGTCGACCAGCATCTCCGGGAAGGCGTAGCCGGTATTGGCCCCGTCGGCGCCGCGCTCGGTCTCGAAGTCCAGGAACAGGCCGCCATTGCCGACCAGGATGCTGATGTGGCGCATCGATCCGTCCGCCTCGAAGCCGCGCAGGGTCGAGATCTTCTCAAGCCCCGGCCAGTCCTCGTGCTTGAGCATCACGCAGGACGGGTTCTCGGACACGATCCGGCGGATCACCCCCGACGTCATCTGGACCGAGAAGGTGAGGGGGTAGTCCTGAAGCACGAAGGGCACGTCCAGCCCGATCGCCTCGGCGGCATTCCGATAATAGCCGACCACCTGATCGTCGGTGCGCAGGGTGTTCGGCGGCGCGATCATCACGCCGGCCGCGCCCATCGCCATCACCTCGCGGGCGAGCGCCCGCATGGCCGCGAAGCCCGGGGCCGTCACGCCGACGATCACCGGCAGGCGGGTGCGCCCAAGGACCTGCTTGGCGACGGCGAGCCCTTCGTCATGGTCGAGCTTGCCGGCCTCGCCGAGCTGGCCGAGGATCGTCAGGCCATCGACCCCCGAAGCCCCGAAAAAATCGGTCATCCGGTCGAGGGAGACCGCGTCGATCCGGCCGTCCGGGTGGAACGGCGTCGGGGCGATCGGCACGACGCCGCGGAGATCGCTGGTGAGGGGCATGCCGGTCCTGTCCTCCGTCGCGCGGCAAGGAGGCGGCCGCGCGGGCGGGGATCATAGGGCATCCATCCGAAAGGTGGTCGCGGCTTTGCCAAAAAGATCCGATCCCGTCAGGGGCGGGCCTCCGCCGGCCGGCCGACCGGCTGTTCCGGGCGGGGGCGGGCGGCCCGGCCGGGGCGCCCGGCCAAAGCCACCGAGCCCTGCTGCAGGGCGATGAAGGCGAAGAGCAGCAGGCCGGTGGCGATCTTGGTCCACCAGCTCGACAGGGTGCCGTCGAAGGTGATGGCCGTCTGGATCAGGCCGCCGATCATGACGCCCAGGAACGTGCCCAGGATGCCGCCCTGGCCGCCGGTGAGCAGCGTGCCGCCGATCACCACGGCGGCGATGGCGTCGAGCTCGACGCCCACCGCCGAGAGCGGGGTGCCCGAGGCGGTGTCGAGGGAGAACACGATCCCGGCCAGCGCCGCGAGCAGGCTCGACAGGGCGTAGATCGCGATCGTGTTGCGCCCGACCCGCACGCCCATCAGCCCCGTGGTGTGGCGGCTGCCGCCGAGCGCGTAGACGGTGGCGCCGAAGCGCGTGGCGTGGAGCAGCACCCCGCCGACCAGGAACACGGCGAGCATCACGCAGGCCGTCAGGGTCAGCCGCCCGCCGCCGGGCAGGCTCAGGGACAGGTCGGCGACTGCGCTGTAGAGCGGCGCATTGATCGGGACCGACTCGGTGGAGAGCAGGAAGCCGGCGCCCCGGGCCAGGAACATGCCGGCCAGGGTCACGATGAAGGGCGGCATCTCGAAGACGTGGATCAGCGCGCCCATCGCGGCGCCGAACAGGGCGGCGGCCCCGAGCACGATTCCGAAGGCGGCGAGCGGCGGGATCCCCCAGCGGTCGATGGCCAGCGCCAGGAACACCGTGGTGAAGCCGACCACGGAGCCGACCGAGAGATCGATGCCGCCGGAGATGATCACGAAGGTCGTGCCGACCGCGACGATGCCCAGGAAGGCATTGTCGGTGAGCAGGTTGCCGACGACCCGGGTGGTCAGGAAGGCGGGGAACTGGGTCGCGCAGAGGAGGTAGCCGGCCGCGAACAGGAGCGCGGCGACCAGGACCGGGAGGTTGCGGCTCATCACGGCTTCCGCAGCAGCAGGGAAAGGCCCGACAGGCGGGGCGACTGGACGAGGAGCACCGCCAGCACCACCGCGGCCTTGACCACGAGGTTCAGTTCCGGCGGCAGGCCGGAGAGCAGGATGCCGGTGTTCATCGTCTGGATGATGAAGGCGCCGAGCACCGCCAACCACAGGCTGAACCGCCCGCCGAGCAGGGACGAGCCGGCGACCACCACGGCCAGGATCGCGTCGAGCTCCAACCACAGCCCGGCATTGTTGGCGTCCGCCCCCAGGATGTCGGCCGCCGCGACCACGCCGGCGAGCGCCGCGCAGAGGCCGCTCCAGGCATAGACCGCCACCGTCACCGACCGGGTGTCGATGCCGGCGAGCGCGCTGGCGCGGGCATTGCCGCCGGTCGCCTCGATCATCAGGCCGAGCGCCGAGCCGCGCACCAAGGCGAGGGTCAGGAGGAGCGTGCCGAGGACCAGCACCACCGGCATCGGCACCCCCAGCAGCGCGCCGCCGCCCAGGAAGGCCAGATCCGGCGAGGCGAAGGTGACGATGCGCCCCTCGGTGATCAGCTGGGCGATGCCCCGGCCGGCGACCATCAAGATCAGGGTGGCGACGATCGGCTGGATCCGCAGGCTCGCCACCAAAAACCCGTTCCACAGCCCGCAGGCGAGCCCGGTGCCGAGGGCGGCCGCGAGGACCACCGGCAGGGGGTAGCTGTCCGCGAGGCTCGCTGCGACCGCGCCGGCGATGGCCATCACGGCGCCCACCGACAGGTCGATGCCGCCGGTGGCGACCACCAGCACCATGCCGAGCGACAGGAGCGCCACCGGCGCGCCGCGGTTGAACACGTCGACGAGGCTGCCGAACAGGCGCCCGTCCTGGAGATGCACCGCGAGGAATTGCGGGGAGGCGAGCCGGTCGGCCAGGAGCACGGCCGCGAAGGCGAGGAGCTGGGGCGCTCCTGAACGAAGGACGCGCATCAGGCGGGTTCCGGAACCGGTGCGGGTGCCGCCTCGGCGGCGATCGCCCGGAGGATGGCGGTGAGGTCGACCGCACTGCCGGCGAGCTCGGCCACCTGGGCACGGTCGCGCATCACGATCACCCGGTCGGAATAGGTCACGATCTCCTCCAGCTCCGAGGAGATCACCAGCAGGGCCAGCCCCTCGTCGCAGAGCCGGCGGATCAGCCGGATGATCTCCGCATGGGCCCCGACATCGATGCCGCGTGTCGGCTCGTCGAGGATCAGCAGGCGCGGCTCGGTGGCGAGCCAGCGCGCCAGCAGGGCCTTCTGCTGGTTGCCCCCGGACAGGAGCCCGATCGGCCGTTCCGGATCGGGCGGCCGGATGTCGAGCATTGTGACGAAATCGCGGGCGATCTTGTCCTGGGCCGCGCGGCCCAGCGGCCGGAACGGGCCGCGCCGGGCCTGGAGGGCCAGCACGATGTTCTCCCGCACGGTCAGGTCGGCGACGATGCCCTCGGTCTTGCGCTCCTCCGGGCAGTAGCCGAACCGGTGGCGCAGGGCGTCCCGGGGGCCGGCGATCCGGACCGGCTTGCCGTCGAGCAGGATGCGGCCGCGATCGGCCCGCTCGGCGCCGAACAGCAGGCGGGCGGTCTCGGTCCGGCCGGAGCCGAGTAGGCCGGCGAGGCCGACGACCTCGCCGCTGCCCACGGCCAGGTCGACGGGCTGGAGGTAGCCGGCCTTGCCGAGCCCTTCGGCCTGCAGGACCGGCGTCCCGGCCTCGTCCCGCGACGGCCGGTCCGCCTGCTCGGCCCGTGCCTCGGTCTCGGCGAGGTCGTGGCCGAGCATCGTGTGCACCAGCTCGAGGCGCGGGAAGCGCGCGGTCTCGCGCTCCGTCACCAGCCGGCCGTTGCGCAGGACCGTGATCCGGTCGGTGATCGCGTAGACCTGCTCCAGGAAGTGGGTGACGAAGACGATGCCGATCCCCCGCTCGGCGAGGCGACGCATCACGCCGAACAGCACCGTGACCTCATGGGTGTCGAGGCTCGCGGTCGGCTCGTCGAGGATCAGCGCCCGGGCCGAGAGGTCGACCGCCCGGGCGATCGCCACGAGGTGCTGCACCGCCACCGGGTAGCGGCCGAGCGGCGCGCCGACATCGATCGACAGGCCGAAATCCGCGAGCAGCGCGGTCGCGCGCCGGCGCATCTCCCCGGTGCGCACGAGGCCGAACCGCGTCGGCTCGCGGCCGAGGAACAGATTCTGCGCCACGGTGAGGTTCGGCAGCAGGCCGACCTCCTGGTAGACCGTGGCGATGCCCGCCCGCGCCGCGGCTTCCGCCGAGCGCGGGGCGATCGGCTCGCCCTCGAGCCAGATCTCGCCGGCATCGCGCCGGACGACGCCGGTCAGGGTCTTGATGAAGGTCGACTTGCCGGCGCCGTTCTCGCCGAGGAGGGCGTGGATCTCTCCCCGGCGCAAGGTGAAGTCGACCCCTGCGAGGGCCTGGTGCCCGGCAAAGCTCTTCGAGAGCCCGCGGACGGTGAGCAGGATTGAATCGGACACGATGACGATCGCAGAGGTCGAGCGACGCGGGGTGCGTCAGTAGCCGAGGTTCTTCTTGCTGTTGTAGACCTTCAGCGGGTCGTCGGCGGCGGTGTAGAGCTTCGACTCGGTCTGGATCCACTTCGGCGGGACGGTGCCCTTGTCCTTATAGGCCTTGAGCACGTCGAAGGCCGGGCCGGCCATATCGGGGGTGAGCTCGACGGTGGCGTTGGCCTCGCCGGCGGCGATCGCCTTGAAGATGTCGGGCACCGCGTCGATCGAGACCGTCAGGATCTCCTTGCCGGGCTTCAGGCCGGCCTCCTTCATCGCCTGGATGGCGCCGACCATCATGTCGTCGTTGTGGGCGTAGACCGCGCAGATCGAGCGGCCGCCCTCGGCCTTGATGAAGCTCTCCATCACCTCCTTGCCCTTGGCCCGGGTGAAGTCGCCGGTCTGGCTGCGCACGAGCTTGAGGTTGGCGTGGGGCGCGAGGGCGGCGTCAAAGCCCTTCTTGCGGTTGGTGGCGACGCTGGCCCCGACCGTGCCCTGGAGCTCGACCACGTTGCAGGGCTTTTCGCCGACCGTCTTGGCCAGCCAGTTGCCGGCGACCCGGCCCTCCTCGACGCTGTCGGAGGTGACGGCGGTCAGGTAGAGGTCCTTGCCGGCGGGATCGATGTCGCGGTCGAGCAGGATCACCGGGATCTTCGCGTCGCGGGCTTCCTTGAGCACGGAATCCCAGCCGGTGGCGACCACGGGCGCGAGCAGGATCGCGTCGACCCCCTGCGCCACGAAGGACCGGATCGCCTTGATCTGGTTCTCCTGCTTCTGCTGCGCGTCGGCGATCTTGACGGTGATGCCGCGCTTCTTGGCCTCGTCCTTGGTCACGGTCGTCTCGGCGGCGCGCCAGCCGGATTCGGAACCGATCTGCGAGAACCCGACGGTCAGCGAAGCGGCCTGGGCCCCGCCGGCCCACGCGAAAATCGCGCCCGCGAGCATGGCCTTGATGGAAATGGTCCCTCTCATCGACGTCCCCCCATTTGAATGCGTCCGCCGCCTCTTCAGAGCGATCGGTCAATATATGTATGACATATGCGTGGCGTGTTGAACAGCCGGTCTCGCAACGCATCCCTGGGGGTCACCGGGCCTGTGGGCGAGGCGAGGGCGCCGGCGCTCTTCGCGCCGGAACAGCGGCAGCACGCCCGGGGAAACAGCACCTTATCCTAGACCTTTGTTATCGTTACGTGATTTCTGAAGGATGGAGGCCGTGCTTCCGCATCGGGTTTCCGAGGCGCGCCTTTCGCCTTTGCCGTCGCGCGAGTCGGCAGATGGGTTGGCGCGCACGTGCCAGCTTGCCGACGGGTGGCGGGTAAGTGATTCGCCGAGCCGGCAGTTCCTCGGTGACATAATTGTATGAGTTTACGAAGGGCCGAATGGGACCCACGCGGATCTCCCTCCCCCCTCTGCGGGGGAGGGCGCAGCTTCTCTGGGGCTACCTTCTTTCCAAACCGCGGGCCTGGGCCATCCCTCAGTCGGGGCAAGCGGCTCGGCAAACAAAAAAACCCTGCCCGACCGGGCAGGGTTCTCGTCGTTCGAGCCGTCGGAAGCAGGGAGCCGGACGGCAAGAATCCGTCCGGCCCGCCAGGCTCAGCCCAGGAGCTTGTCCAGGGTGATCGGCATCTCGCGCACCCGTACGCCGGTGGCGTGCCAGACCGCGTTGGCGATGGCGCCGACCGTGCCGGTGATGCCGATCTCGCCGACGCCCTTCACCCCGAGGGCGTTCACCACGGAATCGTCCTCGTGGACCAGGATCGCCTCCATGGCGGGAATGTCGGCGTTCACCGGCACATGGTACTCGGCCAGGTTGTCGTTGAGGAAGCGTCCGGTGCGCGGGTCCATCTCGGCCCGCTCGTGCAGGGCGAAGGACAGGCCCCAGATCATCCCGCCGTAATACTGGCTCTGGACCAGCCTGGGGTTGATCACCCGGCCGGCCGCGAAGGCGCCGACCAGCCGGCTGACGCGGATCTGGCCGAGATCGGGGTCGACCTTCACCTCGGCGAAGACCGCCCCGTGGGCGTGCATCGCGTAGGATTTCTGGGCCGCCGGGTCGGCCCCGGCCTTGCCCTGGCCCTCGATGCTGGCCCGCCCGGCCCGCTTGAGGATGTCGGCGAACGCTTCGCTGCGGCTCGGGTCGTCGCGCCGGGTCAGGCGCCCGCCCGCGGCGGTGACGCCGGCATTGCCGGCGCCGTAGAGCGGGGAGGCGGGATCGTCGGTCGCCAACTTGGCCAGTTGGGCGATCACGTCCTGGGCGGCCGCGTGGATCGCGTTGCCGGCGGTGGCGGTGTGGCCCGAGCCGCCCGCGATGCCGGCATTCGGAAGATCGGAAGACCCCATCCGGAAGGTCAGCGCCTCCATGCCGATTCCGAGCCCGTCGGCGGCGATCTGGGCCAAAGCCGTCCAGGCGCCCTGGCCCATGTCGATCGCCCCGAGCTCCACCGTGCCGGTGCCATCGGCGCGAATCTCGGCCCGGGCCATCCCCTCGAAGATCAGGGCCGGGAAGGTGGCGGTGCCCATGCCGATGCCGACGAGGAAGCCGTCCTTGTCCCGGGTCTGGCGGGGCTGAAGCGGGCGGCCCGCCCAGCCGAACGCCTCGGCGCCGCGCCGGTAGCACTCGCGCAGGGCCTTGGAGGAGAACGGCTTGCCGGTGATCGGCTCGACCTCGGCGTAGTTGGCCAGCCGGAACTCCAGCGGGTCCATGCCGAGTTCGTGCGCCATCTCGTCCAGCGCGCTCTCCAGGGCGACGCTGCCGGTGGCCTCGCCGGGCGCGCGCATGAACAGGGGCGTGCCGGTATCGAGCCGCACCGCCTCGTGCCGGATGGCGATGGCGGGGCTGGCGTAGAGGGTGCTGGTCGCCCGACCGGCCGGCTCGAAGAAGTCGTCGAAGCTCGACGAGGCGGTGAGGATGTGGTGGTCGAGCGCCGTGAGCTTGCCGGCCGCGTCGGTGCCGAGCCGCAGCGTCTGCCGGGTCGGGCCGCGATGGCCCATCGGGCCGTACATCTGCGAGCGGGTCGGCACCAGCTTGACCGGCCGCCCGACCATCCGGGCCGCCATGCAGGCCAGCACCTGCGGCCCCGAGGGCACGCCCTTCGAGCCGAAGCCGCCACCGAGATAGGGGCTTTCGATGTGGATATCGTCGGGCCGGATCCCGAACAGCCCGGCGAGCCTACCTTGCGAGATCGCCAGGCCCTGGGTCGGCATGTGGAGGGTCAGCCGGTCGCCGTCCCACTGAGCCAGGGCGGCGTGCGGCTCCATGGCGTTGTGGTACTGGGCCGGCGTCTCGTAGGTGGCCGCGATGGTGCTGGACGCGGCCGCCAGGCCCGCCTCGACGTCGCCGTCGCTCTCGGCCGGGGGCGCGCCGACGCCGACGGAATCCGGGGTGAACACGTTGCCCGCGTCGAGGCCGATCCGGGGCGTCTCAGCCGCGTAGGTCGGCGCCAGCAGCCGGGCGCCCTCGGTGGCGGCTTCCAGCGTCTCGGCGATCACCACGGCGATCGGCTGGTTGGCGTAGCGGACCCGGTCGTTCTGCAGCAGGTCGAGGCGGAAGATGAACGGCCCGGCCTTGGCGTCCGGGTCCTGGGCGAGTTTCGGGGCGTTCTCCGGGGTCATCACCGCGACGACGCCGGGATGGGCCTCGGCGGCGGACCGGTTCAGGCCGGTGACCCGGCCCTTGGCGATCCGGGCGACGCAGAGCGCCGCGTGGAGCGTGCCGGGGGGCAGATTGTCGGCGGAGAACCGGGCCTGGCCGGTCACCTTGAGGGGGCCGTCCCGCCGGGTCAGCGGCTGGCCGATGCTGGAGCCGTGGCGGGTGCCGGCGGCGGGATTCAGGGGTGTGGCGGTCGCGGTCATGCGGTCTGTCCTCAGACGATGCCGAACGGGGAGGCGGGAAGGGCCGGGATCCGGGCGGGGGTGCCGGCCGCCGCGAGCGTCAGCGCCCGGACCGCGACGCGGCGGGCGAGCTCGATCTTGAAGGCGTTGGCCTCACCGGTGGGCTTGGCGCCGTCCAGCGCCAGGGCGGCGGCCCGACCATAGGCCTCGGGGGAGGGTGCCTGGCCGGCGAGCGCGGCCTCGGCCGCCTCCACCCGCCAGGGCTTGAGCGCCAGCCCGCCGAAGGCGAGCCGGGCCCGCCCGATCGTTTCGCCGTCGAACGTGAGGGCCGCCGCCGCCGAGACCACCGCGAAGGCGTAGGAGGTGCGGTCGCGGACCTTGAGGTAGCGGGCGTGGCCCCGGAACGACGCCGCCTCCGGGGGCAGCCGCAGGGCGGTGATCAGCTCGGCCGGGCGGAGCGCCGTCTCGTGCTCCGGGTGGTTGCCGGGCAGGTTGTGGAACGCGGTCAGCGGCACCTCCCGGGCGCCGTCCGGCCCGGCGATCTCGACCACGGCATCGAGGGCGGCGAGGGGCACGCAGAAATCGGACGGGTTGGTGGCGATGCACTGCTCGCTCCAGCCCTGGACGGCGTGGATCCGGGTGGCGTGCCCGAGCGCCGCGCAGCCGGAGCCGGGTTCGCGCTTGTTGCAAGGCGAGACCGCGTCGGTGAAGAACGGGCAGCGGATGCGCTGCATCAGGTTGCCGCCCACCGTGGCGGCGTTGCGCAGCTGGGCCGAGGCGCCGGCCAGCAGGGCCTCGGCCACCATCGGGTAAGTTTTGGAGAAGGCCGGGTCGTGCGCGAGGTCGCTGTTGCGCACCAGGGCGCCGATCCGGGTGCCGCCGTCCGGCAGTTGCTCGATGCTGGACAGACCCGGCAGCCGGGTGATGTCGACGATCCGGGCGGGAGCGGTGACGCCGCCCTTCATCAGGTCGACCAGGTTGGTGCCGGCGGCGAGATAGGCGGTGTCGGGCTGCTGTCCGGCCGCGACGGCTTCCGGCAGGCTCGCGGGGCGGATGTAGTCGAAGTTCCTCACGCCGCGTCCTCCCGGTGCTCGACCTGTCCGGTGGGTCGCGACGCCTCCTGCACCGCGTCGAGGATGCCGGCATAGGCGCCGCAGCGGCAGAGGTTGCCGCTCATGCCCTCGCGGATGCGCTCGGGATCGGTGCCGGCCTGGCCCTCGCGGATCAGCCCGACCGCGCTCATGATCTGCCCGGGGGTACAGAACCCGCACTGGAAGCCGTCATGGGCGATGAAGGCGGCCTGGACCGGGTGCAGCCGGTCGCCCTCGGCCAGCCCCTCGATGGTCAGGATTTCGGCGCCGTCGAGGCTCACGGCGAGCGTCAGGCAGGCATTGATCCGCCGCCCGTCCACCAGCACCGTGCAGGCGCCGCACTGGCCGCGGTCGCAGCCCTTCTTGGCACCGGTCAGGCCGAGCCGTTCGCGCAGGAGGTCGAGGAGGGTGACGCGCGGATCGTCGAGGGCGATCTCACGGGCCTGCCCGTTCAGGGTGAGCCTGAGGGGAATGGTCATGCTGGGTCCCGGCTGGCAAAGGCTGGAACCGTTACAGATAGCCGGCACCCCGCCCCCGACGAGGCCCGGGGCGGGTCTTATGTGCGCCACCTCACAGACCGGTGCGCTTGCGCGGATCGGCTTACTTGACCGTCACCTCGGAGACCGACTTGAGAACGGTCTTGCCCTTCGTGGTCTCGATCTCGACGGCGGGCTCGTCCTTCGAGGCCTCGCGCTTGACCGTGTTGCCCTTGATCGTCTTCTCGACGTCCTTGGTGTGGACCTTGGTCACCTCGCCCTCGACGGTGCCCTTGCCCCACTTGTAGGTGACGTCGTCGCCGGTCTTCACGGTCGCCTTGCTCATCCGCGCGCTCCATCCTTGTCGGTGCGGGAGAAGGCCGCCGCGGGCGGCGGCGTTCCCGGGCTTCCACGGCCGGGATGCCGCAGGCCCGGGCACGGCGGGGTACCCCGGACGGCGCGATCTCTGGTATCCTGCCGGGCATCCTGAGGAGGGTGGCGCCATGGATCTTTCACGCGCGGACCGTGAGGCGCGGATTCGGGCCCTGCGCGAGACCCTGGACGCTTCCATCGCGACCGGTGGTCAGGTCAGCGAGGCCGAGATCGATGCGGCTCTGGACGCCGCGGACCGGGCTCTCGCTGACCGCTTCCCGTCGGCGGGGGATGATGGTGAGGGAAGGCCTAGTTCTCCCACTTGATCAGCACTTGTACCGACATTCGAACACCCACCCTGTCATTCCGGGGCCGTGAAGCGGAGCCCGGAATCCAGAAACGCAGGTGGTGCGAAGTCCTGCACCTTCAGAGGCTCTGGATTCCGGGCTCGCCTGCGGCGCCCCGGAATGACGTGGGCATCTATACGGCGACCGCTCTATCACCGATCGAAGAGTCACTCCGACACGTGGCAATCAGGCCTCAGCGCCCGACTTCCCCGCGCAACGCCGCGACCATCGCCTCCACGGTCGCCTGCGCGGTGTCGCCGAGGTCGATGTCGGTCTCGCCGGCGGTGACGAGGCCGCGCTCCTCCAGCTCCTTCACGCCCGCCGGGTCGGCCTCGTGGCCCGCGCCGTCCTTGCGGATGACCGAGGTGACCCGCTCGCCGCTGACGAGGCGGTGATAGGCCGCGAAGGCGAAGATCGAGAGCGCCTTGTCGGAGAGTCCGTTCACATCGTCGGCCATCGAGCCCTCCATCGAGACGGGTTGGACTGACGGAACGCCGCCCGCCGCCGACGGGGTCCGGGAGCGGGCAGGGGTGCGACGATCCGGTGCGACGATCCGGTGCGACGATGGCGGCGCCGGCGGGGGTTCGCCGGACCGGTGAGCCCGCTTCGCCCCGCGACAGCCTTCCTGCTACTCTGCCGCCCTCATGACTGCGACACGCGATCAGACCGAAGTGGAACCGAGCCCCAACGCGCCCGAGGATCCTGCCGCGCCGGGTCTCGCGCCGCCCGATCTCGGCTACCGCCTGCGCCAGCAGGTGATCCTGTCCGAGTTCGGGGTCGAGGCCCTGCGCGGCACCGACGTCGACCACCTGCTGCAGCGGGCCGCGGAGCTGTGCGCGCAGGGGATGGGCGCCGAGTTCTGCAAGGCGCTGGAATACCGCCGCGGCGAGGACACGCTGCTGGTGCGCGCCGGCGTCGGCTGGGGGCCGGACGTGATCGGGCAGGCCCGGGTCGGGGCCGATCTCGCCTCCCCGGCGGGCTTCGCCCTCAAGACCGGCCGGCCGGTGATCTCGAACCACCTCGCCGAGGAGACCCGGTTCCGCACGCCCCAGCTCATGGCCGACCACGGCATCCGCCGGGCGATCAACGTGCTGATCGAGAACCGGGACGGCGCCTTCGGGGTGCTGGAGGTGGACGACACCCGCGAGGGCATGTTCGAGACGGCCGACATCGCCTTCATGCAGGGCTTCGCCAACCTGCTCGGCGGCGCCATCGAGCGCCAGCGCACCGAGAGCCTGCTGCGCGCCGCCCTCGCCCGGCAGGACCTGCTCGCCCGCGAGATGAGCCACAGGGTCAAGAACAGCCTCGCCATCGTGGCGAGCCTGCTCGCTCTCCAGGCCCGCGCCGCCGAGGCGGAGCCCGCCGTGCAGGCGGCCCTGTCGGATGCGCGCAGCCGCGTCGAGGCGATCGCCGGCGTCCACGACCAGCTCTGGCGGCAGGACGACCGGGCCGGCGAGAAGGCCGGGGACGGGGAGGGCGTGCCCGGGGAGCTCGACCTCGCGCCGTTCCTGGAGAAGCTGGTGGCCAACCTCGCCAGCGGCGCGCCGGGCCAGACCCTCACCTGCACGGCGGCGGCGCAGCGGATCTCGGCCGACCGGGCGATCCCGATCGGGCTCCTGGTCAACGAGCTCGTCACCAACGCGCTCAAATACGCCTACCCGCCCGAGACCCATCCGAACGGCGGCGCGATCCGGGTCCGGGCCGAGCGCGCACTCGACACCCTGGTGGTCGAGGTCGCCGACGACGGCGTCGGGCTGCCGGCGGATTTCGAGATCGGCCGCGCCTCGAAGAGCCTCGGCATGCGGGTGGTCGGCAGCCTGACCCGGCAGCTCGGCGGCACCCTCACGGTGCCGCAGGCGGGGCAGGGCGCCTGCTTCCGGCTCGACGTCCCGCTGGCGACCTGACCGGGCGGACAGGTCGCGGGGGTTGCAGCGATCGGCAGGCAGGCGCGTTGCCGCCGGCGCAGGGTCTTTCATGTCGCATCACCCGATAGCCGACAACCGCCTTTCGGGATGATGCCCACGCGCGCAGGATCAACAGGGACGATGGCACAGATGAAACCGCGCGTGGCCCTCGGGCTCCAGGGGGGCGGCTCCTACGGGGCCTATGGCTGGGGGGTGATCGACCGGCTGCTGGAGGAGCATATCGAGATCGTCGCGGTCAGCGGCGCCAGCGCCGGCGCGCTGAACGGCGCCGCCCTGGTGGCGGGCCTCGCCACTGGCGGCGACGACGGCGGCCGGGAGGCCCTGGAGCGGCTGTGGCGGGCCACCGCCGAGCGCTCGCCCCTGCGCGGCTTCGAGGGGTTCGGGACCACTTTCGACCCGTTCCTGGACCCGTTCGTCGCCCGGTCCCTGGCCCTGTTCCGCGAGGCCTCGGCCTATGTCTCGCCGTTCCTGCCGACGTTGCGCGACATGCACCTGTTCCAGGCGGTGGTGCGCGCCAGCATCGACCTCGAGACCGTCGCCCGACAGGAGCGGGTGCCGCTCTACGTGTCGGCCACCGACATCCTCACCGGGGCGGCGCGGCTGTTCACCGGCCCCGAGGTCACCCTGAAGGCGCTGATGGCGTCCTCGTGCCTGCCGGAGCTGTTCGCCCCGGTGGAGATCGACGGCCGACGCTACTGGGACGGGGGCTATGCCGCCAACCCGGCCCTGGAGCCGCTGGTGTTCAACGGCCACGGCGCGACCGACCTGATCGTCCTGCAGCTGACCCCGTTCGTCACCGACGCGATCGGCCTGCTGCCCTCCGAGATCGCCGGGCGGGTCAGCGACATCAGCTTCAACGCCTGCCTGATGCGCGACCTGAAGGCGCTGACCGAATTGCAGCGCTACGCCAGGGAGACGGACACGCAGGATACCCGGATGCGCGCCATCGCCGACATCAACATCCACCTGCTCCAGGCGCCCTGCGAGCTGGCCGGGGGCGAGATCAGCAAGCTCGACACCCGCTGGTCGACGATCGGCGCCCTGCGCGACCTCGGCCGCGCCACGGCCGAGCGCTGGCTGGCGGAATCCGGCCACGCGATCGGCGCGGATTCGAGCCTGCAGACCCTGGAGGCCGCGATCGCGCCCTGAGGGCAGGGTCACGGGATTCACTCGTCGCATCGGGCAGTAAGCGCTTGAAGCACTGTGCGTTTCCCCTCCCCCTTGCGGGGAGGGGCAGGGGTGGGGGTGGTGCAGGATCAGGCGCTCCGGTACCTTCTGAGCCACCCCCACCTCCAACTCCTCCCCGCAAGGGGGAGGAGAGCGCGTTCCGGGCATCCGCCAGGGGCCGGGGAGGGGGCTCCAGG
>NZ_JAKSYL010000086.1 GCF_022829515.1 Methylobacterium sp. J-048 | reverse complement strand
TGTCCGGGGTCGTGGAAGGAACGGGCAGGCTCCCAAGCTGAGGTGCGGGCTTCAGTGCCCCAGGATGAGCCGGGGTCCTGCCCGTCGCCGCGGATCCGACCTTACCAGATCGGACGCCGACTGACTTACAAGGATGAGGGGTTGGGTTGGAGTTTCCCAGACAGAAACTTGCTGCCGAATTCCTTCATCCTCGCTCAGCGACCAGACCCGGAGCAGCGCCAAGCCGGTCCGCCTCACCCCTCCCCGTCACGCAACCGGCGCAGCGCGTCGAAAGGCCCCGCATCCTCGCCCGCCACCACCGGCTCGAAGGCGATGCCGGGCTTGCGCGGATAGGGATCGAGGCCGAGCGCCAGGAACTCGGCCGTGAGCGCGCCGAAATCGATCCGGCCGCCGATCAGCGGATCGGGCACCTCGACATCCTCGGCATCGGTGCCGGCGAGCTGGTCGGTATCGGTGAACACCACCTCCACGGGCTCGCGGACCGGGCCCTCGAACGGCTCGAGGCTGACCGTGCAGACCTGCGTCACCACGGCCTCGACCGCGCCGGTGACGGTCATCCGGTTGGTCGAGCCCGAGATCTCGAACCGCCCGACCAGATCGCGGATGGCGGGGATCTTGAAGTCGGCGGCGAGCGCCGTGCACTCGGCCGGGCTCGCCTCGACGGTGACGGCGCCCCGGCCCTGCGGCAGGCGCTCGACATTGATCCAGCGCGAGAGCGGCCCGCTCTCCGGGCCCGTACGGTGTCTCATGTCCTGTCTCCGGTCGGGGCCGGCGCGAACGCGTCCGGCTCCGGGAAGGGCGGCCCGGCACCGAGCAGCCCGTCGAGATTGGCCGTCGCCAGCGCCGAATCGGCCGCCAGCACGTAGGCGGCGAGGCCCGCCGCGTCACCCGCGCCGCCGAGCACGTTGCGGGCGAGCACCACGGCCAGGGCCGTGCCGTCGCCGGCATCGAGGGCGGCGTCGTAGCCGGTGGCCCGGCCGTAGAAGGCGGCGCCGAGTTTCTTCATCCGCTTGCCGACGCCCATATCGCCGACGCCGAGTTCGCGCAAAGAGGCGTCGAGCTGGGTGAAGACCGAATTGACCAGATCCTGCGCCACATCGGCGGCCGGGGCCGGCAGCCGGTTGAGCCGGCGCAGGACCAGGATGACGTGCAGGCACAGGGCCTCGAACCGGCCCTCGACGGTGTCGGGCACGGCGAGCTGCGTGTACAGGCCCGGCCGCCGTGCCGCCGCGCTGATCGACGCGTGCAGGGCCTCGATGGCGCGGCGCCGGGCGCCGTCGCGCCGGAACAGCCCGGCGATCATCGGGGCCTCGCGGATTTGAAGGATGCCAAGAACAAAGCCGATGCGCGCCGCTCCCTCCCCCCTCGGCGGGGGAGGGTGGCCCCCGAAGGGGGGCAGGAGAGGGGAGCGACGGTGAAGGATGAGGCGGTGGCCTTCACCCCGGACCGGCGTTGTCCTGAAACCGGGGTCCGCTCTCCCGACCCCTGCTGACGCAGGGGCCACCC
>NZ_JAKSYL010000081.1 GCF_022829515.1 Methylobacterium sp. J-048 | reverse complement strand
GTGGGGGCGGGCGAGTTGTGGTGCGGCAGGCCAGATGGCGTTGCGTCGGCCGCATTCAGGCCGTTCGACACGCTGATCGCGACACGCGCCAAGACTTGATACGGTTGTCGATCAATTGCTCTGCGACTCGTCCCACGCCGTCATTGCGAGCGCAGCGAAGCAACCTAGGGATACGCCACGGTCGAGGATCGCGCGCTGCACTGGGTTGCTTCGCTGCGCTCGCAATGACGGGGAGTTCGATGTCCTTCACACCCTTCGATGCCTCCGAGTTCCTCGACAGCGAGGAGGCGATCGCCGAATATCTCGCGGCTGCGCTTGAGGATCCCGATCCCGAGCTGTTCGTGGCGGCGCTCGGCGATGTCGCCAAGGCCCGCGGCATGAGCCAGATCGCCCGGGAGGCCGGCCTCGGGCGGGAGAGCCTGTACAAGGCGCTCACCCCGGGCTCGAAGCTGCGCTACGAGACCGTCCGCAAGGTCATGGACGCTCTCAGCGTCAAGCTCACCGTGGCGGCGGGCTCCCCGTAAGGGACCTCCGGGAACCGGAACACCCCCGTCAGGTGCCGCCGCCACCAGCCCGTGAGCGCGACCTCGGCCACGGCGGCGTGGTCGTGGGCGTAGATCATGGCGCCGTCGCCGGTGGCGATGGCGCAGTGGCGGGCCGGCAGATGGGACCGGAAGGCGAAGAGCAGCACGTCGCCCGGCCCCGGCGTCGCGCCGGCCACCGGCACGAGGTGACGGGTCGCCGCCGCGGTGAGCGGATCGGTGCCCGGGGCGGCGGATTCCGCCCAGGTGGCGGCGTAGGGCGGCACCGTTTCCGGCTCGGCCCCGTAGAGCCCGCGCCAGACCCCGCGCAGCAGCCCGAGGCAGTCGCAGCCGACGCCGCGCAGGGACGCCTGGTGCCGGTAGGGCGTGCCGAGCCACAGCCGCGCCTCGCCCAGCGCGGCCACACCGATGTCCCGCCGCATCGCGCTCATCGGAACAGGCTCCCGCCGTCGAGGACGGGCTCCGAGCCCGGCACCGCCCGCATCACCGCGTCGTTGCCCGGCATGTGCGGGAAGCCCTGGAAGTTGACCGCGTTGGCGAACCAGTCCCGGCAGGTGGACAGCCGCTTGTCGCAGCCGGCGGTGAGGCTGAACGCATCCCCCGCCGCCACCGGCCGGGGCGGCGCGGTCCACACTTCGAGGAGTGTGCCGAGTTGGAGGCGCACATCGGCCTTGAGCCCGGCGTTGGCGCCCTCTGTCCAAGTGAGCGTTCCGCCGGTGAACAGCCCGTCCGCGAAGCCGCCCGCCAGGGTCACGCCAAGGGTCGCGGGTTCGAGCAAGCCGGTGAACCGGCCGGTGGTCCGCCAGGCGGCGAGGTCGACCCGGCAGCGCCCGTCGCCGAGATCGGCGCCGCAGGTGGCCCGGAAGGTCCGGCCGCGCTCGGCCCCGAGCCGGTGGGCGAGGCCGCGCAGCTCCGCCACGAAGGCGGCGCCCTCCCGGCGCACCTCGCCGATCGTGCCGACATCGAGCAGAAGGCGCGTCTGCGGGTTGGTCCAGTCGACCAGCTAGGTCTCCACCGTCGCGCCGTCGTAGAGGCCGCCGGCGATGTCGGCCTCGGTCAGCCCGAGGGAACTCAGCGCCCCGGCCACGTCGCCCCCGGACACCGCGAAGCCGGATTCGGCCCCGGCCTCGGCGGCTTCCAGGCCGGTGCGGGCGGCGTGGACCAGGCCCGCCAGGGTCAGGTCGCGGTCGTGGTCGGTGAAGCCCAGCGCCATGCCGTCCCGCCGGCGCAGGGACCAGCAGCGGCACAGGGTGGTCACGCCGCCCGCGAGATGGGCCGAGAAGGCACTCGGGATATCGCGCATCAGTTCATCCTCACGGCACGATCTCGACGAGCGGCACCTTCGGGATCTCGCCGGCCGTGAAGGCGGCGAGGTCGATGGTGAGGTCGTCGGTGTCGAAGCGGACCGGCACGTCGAAGGCGAAGCCCGCCGTGACGGCCGCGCCCTTGGCCGGGACGTGGCCGGTCGCGAAGGTCACGAGCCCCGTGGCCGGGTCGCACGCGAAGGCGTCGGCACCGACCTCCCGGCCGGCAACCGCCACCCGGACGCTGCCGGAAACCGGCTTGGCGATGCGCCGGCGATAGGGCGCGAAGCCGGCCCCGTAGGTCTTGGTCAGCGGAAACGCCGCGGTGACGCCGTCGCCGGTGCCGAGCGACTGGTCGAGGGGGCCGATCGCCCGGCCGGGCGGCCCGGAGCTGAAATCGACCCGGTCGCGGTAGCGGAAGCCGTAGAGCCGGCCGCGCCGCTCCTCGTAGAAGGCCAGCACCGCGTGGAGGGAATCGAGCCCGCGCACCCCGAACCCGGCATCGTAGCGGCGCCGGGAATCGGCCCAGCGGCCGTTGCGGTGCTCCCGCCCCGAGGCCAGCGTGACGATCTCGGTGAGCCGCTGCGGACCGCCGCTGCCGCGCAGCGACACGTCGAGGGGAAACAGCACCTCGTGGAAGGCGTCGGCCATGGCGCGAAGATCCCGGAGAGGGGGCCGGAGAAGGCACGTCCTCCCGGCCAGCTGCGACCGGGAAGAGTCTTTTGGGAACGGGCGAAACTTCGGAAACGCCGTTCATCGACAAGCGTCCGCGATCGGGCAAAGATCACCGAAGACGACAGACGCTTCTTCGAAGATTTTCATCTCCGGAAGATCTCAAAAAATCTTGTCCGGGAGGCGTGTGCCGTCGCCGATCCAACGAGGAGCCATCCGATGAGCGCCGTCCCGCAGCCGCTGCACCCCAACCTCGACATCCGCCGGGTCGCCGGCCGCATCGGCGCGGAGATAAGCGGCGTCGCGCTCTCGGGCGATCTCGACGCGGCGACGGTGGCGGCGATCCGCCAGGCCCTGGTCACCCACAAGGTGGTGTTCTTCCGCGACCAGGACCTCGACGAGGCGGGCCAGGAGGCGTTCGGCCGGAAGCTCGGCGACCTCGTCCCGCACCCGACCGTGCCGTCGCTCGCCGGCACCGCGGGCGTCCTCGACCTCGACGGCAGCCGGGGCGAGCGGGCGAGCTCCTGGCACACGGATGTGACCTTCGTGCCGGCCTATCCGGCGATCTCGATCCTGCGCGCCGTGACCCTGCCGGCCTATGGCGGCGACACTCTCTGGGCCAACACGGCGGCGGCCTATGCGGAGCTGCCCGAGCCCCTGCGGGAGCTGGCCGACCGGCTCTGGGCGCTGCATTCCAACGTCTACGATTACGTCGGCGGGCGCGTGAACGCCCCGGAGGCCGGCCGCCAGCGCTACAACGAGGTGTTCACCAAGACCGTCTACGAGACCGAGCACCCGCTGGTGCACGTGCACCCGGAGACGGGCGAGCGCTCGCTGATCGTCGGGCACTTCATCCAGCGGATCCTCGGGCTCACCACCTCGGATTCGCAGCACCTGCTCGCGATCTTCACCGACCACGCGACCCGGCCCGAGAACACGGTGCGCTGGTCCTGGCGGCTGGGCGACGTGGCGATCTGGGACAACCGGGCGACCATCCACCGGGCGGTGGACGATTACGGCGACCAGCCCCGGGTGGTCCGCCGCGTCACCATCGAGGGCGTCCCCGCGGTCAGCATCGACGGCCGCCGCAGCCGGGCGCGGGAGACGGCGGCCAGCAAGGCGGCGTGAGAGGCGCTCACATCGCCCGCTGCCCCCGGGCCACGGCGCGGGCGAGGCTGGCGGTCACCTGCGCCTCGGAGCGGCGGAAGGCGCCGGGGTCCGGGGTGGCGATGTTGACCGTCACCGAGACCGGGCGGGACGCGGCGGCGCCGGCCGCGACGCCGAGGCGGCCGTCCGGGCCGCGGTTGAGCGGCAGGATCGCCTCGGGGCCGGCCTCGCCCATCAGGCCGGTGCCGTTCGCCATCGGGAAGTAGGTCGGCGCGGCCACCACCCCGCCGGCCGCGAAGGGCTGGACCTTTCCGCCCCGGACCATTCCGCCTCGGGCGAAGCCGGTCTCGCTGCCGGAACCCGCCCCGAGCATTGTGTTGACCAGGCCGGTGATGCCGGAGCGGATCGGGCCGGACGCCGCCCGGGCGGCCGCGCCGGCGAGCTTGCTGCCGATCGTGCCGAGCACGCCGTCGAGGCTGCGTCCGGAGGCGGCGCCCCGGGTCAGCGCCGAATCCAGGCTGCGGCCGAAGTTCTTGGCGAGCTGGTCGAGGGTCTCCAGCTGCTTGATCCGGGCGGCATCCTGCGGATCGGGATCGGCGTCGCTCATCGGGCGGCCCTCCTGCGTGATGTCGGGATCGGCACGGTGCCAAAACCCGGGATCCCAAAGGGCTCAGCCCTTTGGCGGGGTGCCGGGGCAGAGCCCTGGTTCCGTTCAGTGTCCCGGATCCGGATAGGCGGCGAGCAGGCGCTCGAACGCGTCGCGACTCAGGGGCTCCGGGCTGCTGCGACGGCCGAGAGCGGCGGCGAATTCGCGGGGCGTCGCCGCCCAGAAGGCGGCCGGGCTCCAGCCGAGCGCGCCGAGACCGAGCGCCAGGGCATCGTCCCAGGGGAAGGGAGGCGTATCGCAGGTCTCGGCTCGAGCCGGCACCGACGCAAATCCGTCGGGCACCGGCTCTACCGAGGGTTTGCGGGGCCCGGCGCCTCCCCGAAGGCGGCGGCGAGGACTCGCCCAGGGCGGTAGACACCGCCTCCAGGCCGCCGGCCAGGGGCAGCCGCGCGACGGCATCGTCGTCGAGGGCGTGGCCGCCGCCGCGCAGGGCCGCGCCCAGCAGGGCGATCAGGTCCCGGGCCGAGACCCGGCCGCCGTCGAAGCGCTCGGCCAGGCCGACGAGGTCGCCGGCCTTGAGCGCGCCCTCCAGCTCGGCCAGGGCGCCGAGCGTCAGGCAAAGGTTGTAGCGCTGGCCGGCCAGCACGAGCGGCACCTCGCCGCGGATCCGGTTGGCCATGGCTCAGGCCGCCGTGAAGGCGAGCACGCCCGCCGAGTCGAGGCTGATGTCGAAGGTGACCTCGCCGGCATGGTCGCCCCGGTATTCGAGGCTCGCGATCTGGAACGGTCCCTCCAGGGTCCCGAAGGCCGGCACGACCACCTGGAAGGTCTCGATCGCGCCCTCGAAGAAGATCAGCCGCAACCGCATGTCCGAGGCCTGGTCGCGGAACACCCCGGATCCAGAGATCGCGGCCCGGCGCACCCCGGCGCCGGCCAGCAGTTCGCGCCAGCGGCCGGTGGAATCGGTGTTGGTGACGTCCACGGTCTCGGCGTTGAGGGTGATCTGGCGGGTGCGCAGGCCAGCCACCGCCACAAAGCCGCCCGCGCCGTCGCCGGCCCAAAGCAGCAGGTCCTTGCCCTTCTGTGCGCCCATCGGCTTTCTCCTGGCTCACCTGGAATCGAACGTCGCCGGACGCGCACCGCCCTTTTCCCGGGCGCATGCAGCGCCAGCGGAATGCGACTCGGGATCCAGCACCGGACGGCGCGCGGCGCCCGGTTGCGTCTCGTATCGTGCCGCTGCGCGGCGCTTGCTCTCCCGGGTCCCGGATAGCCTTCCACGGCCGTTCCAGGCGTCCGGGAAAGGGGCGGGTCAGGCACCCTGCCCGTCTCAGAGAATCTCGGTGACGGCCTCGATCGTCAGGGTGGCGCGGGCCTCGCCGGTGCGGGCGTCGCGGGTCGCCTTGATCGCCCGCACCCGCAGGGTGACGAGGCGGCAGCCCTGGAGCGGCGGGGCGGCTTCAGTGAGGAGGGCGGCCATGCGCTCGGCGGCGTCCAGCGCGGTGCGGACCGAGCCGGGCTTGGCGATCACCGCGATCGTGTGGCTGTGGCGATGGCGCTCGGCGCCGTCGACGGAATCGTCCACGATCTCGGCCTCGCCGAACAGGGCGTAGACCGGCACCGAACCCCGGGGCGGCTCGTCGTGGAGCCGGACCTGTCCGCCGAGCAGGGCGGCAAGGGCGGTATCCGGGGCGAAGCGGGCGATCAGGCCGGCCCGCAGGGCGAGCAAGGGGCTCGGGTCGCTCACGACGCGCTCTCCCGAGCCAGTTCCTCGACATGGCAGACCCGGTCGCGACCCGTCGCGTCCGGCTCGCTGACGGCGCGGATCGCGAAGCGGCGGGGGCCGGCGGCGAGCCGCATGGTCGGGTCCAGGGCGATCCGGGCGCGCAGGGTGACCCGGTAGGCGGGAAGCGTGTCGGTGCGGCCGCCAGCCGGGCGATCGACGAGGCCGGCAGGGGCGATCGCGCCCCACAGGACCGGGCCGGCGACGTAGCGGCGCAGCACGCCGCCGAACCCGTCGGGCTGCTCCAGGGGCCGTTCGAGGACGAAGCGGCGGCGCCGGGCGCCGACCGGCGGATGATGCGGGTTGGTCGCCATCGGCGAAGCTCCGGTGGGGCGCGATCGGACGAGGAGCCGGCTCACAGCCGCATCCGGCGGAACGGCGCGGCGAGGTCGCCGGCGTCGGTGCGGGCGGCATCCGGCTCGTCGCCGCGGTGCTCGTAGCGGGCGGCGGCGAGCCGCAGGATCGCGAGCCGGAGCGGTGCCGGCAGCGGCGGCCCGTCGCCCCCGAACCCGGCGGCGACCTCGATCAGGATCGTCCGGCCGCCCGGGTCCGGCACCGCGGGGTCGATCAGCAGGCCCGGCGCCTCGAACGGGTCGGGTCCGAGGCGGACCAGGCCGGCGGGCAGCTCGCTGACGCCCTTGGCATCGGACAGGCCTGCGCGGACCAGAGCCACGACCGGGCTCAGGGGCAGGGCCAGCCGGCCGTTCGGGGGCCAGGCATCGAGGGCGATCCGGTAGCGGCCCGGCACCAGGATCCGGCGCGCCTCGATCTCCAGGCCGGCCCGGGCGGCGGTGATCAGGGCCTGGAGCAGGCCATCCTCGGTGCCGCCATCGTCGGAGTCGAGGCGCAGATAGGCGCGCAGCTCGGCGACGCTCACCGGCTCGACCACGGCCCCGTCGACGCGTATCGGGATCATCGCGTTGCCCCTCGCTGGAAGTCTCGAATGCCGGTCCCGAAGCGCCGCCGGGCGGCCCTCACCGTCCTGGCGGCGGCCCTGTGGCTCGCTGCCCCGCCGGCTCGCGCGATCGTCGGCGGCGCCGAGGCGCCGGCCGGTGGGGCCGTGATGGTCCTGTCCTCGAACGGCGGCGTCTGCACCGGGGTGGTGCTCGCCCCCGACACGGTGCTGACCGCCGCCCATTGCGTCGCCGCCGGGCGGGAGCACCGGGTCCATTTTCGCGATGAGTCCGGGGCGCCGGTCCTGGTCGAGGTCTCGGGCCGGGCGATCCATCCGGGCTACGATGCCGGCGCCGCCTCGGGCCGGCGGCGCTCCATCGACCTCGCGCTCCTGCGCACCGCGACGCCGCTGCCGCCGTTTTTCGCCCCGGTGACCTTGAGCGCCGCGCTACCCCGGGCCGGCGAGCGCCTGACCCTGGCGGGCTACGGCGCGGCCAGAGCGGGCGATCCGCGCTCGACCGGCACCTATCGCAGCGTCGCCCTGCCGGTGATCGAGCCGCACGGGCCAAGCCGCATCCTGGTCTGGCTCAAGGGCGACGCGGCCGGCGGCTGCCAGGGCGATTCCGGCGGCCCGATCACCGGCCCGGACGGCGCCGTGCTTGCGCTCGCTGCCTGGATCGGGGGGGCCTGCGGTGGCCTCACCCAGGGGGTCCTGGTGGGGCCACAGCGCGGCTGGATCGACCGGGTGCTCGATGGCTGGGGCCGCAGCGCGCGGTGGGGCGGCTGACGGGCCGTCGGCGGGTGAGGTAATTGCGAGGTCGCAGCCGCAGCGGTCGACCCCGCTTCAGCACGCCGTCATTGCGAGCGCAGCGAAGCAACCCAGGGCAGCGCGCGATCCCCGGACGTAGCGTTTCCCTGGGTTGCTTCGCTGCGCTCGCAATGACGGTGGGCGAAGTCAGTAGGCCTTGCGCGCCCCCCCCAATCTCTGCCCTCGTTCCCAAAGCAGGGATGAATGACCAGTCAAACAAGCCGTTTGAACCTGCTTGTTCCCCACCATCACCGGCCCGCTCGGAACCGCAGCTTGGCCGGTTCATTGCCTTGCTCTAGGCTCCCGCAGCGCCGCAGCCTTGGCCGCTGCGTCCCCCCTTTGCGCCGTGAGCGCCCCCCCGGAGTGCCCGATGTCCCGTCGCCCGATGCGCAAGGCTGGCCCCCGCGAGCGTCTGTTCGGTCTGGGGCTCGGCAGCGCCCTGCTCGGGTCCCTGGCCGGGCTGATGCCCGCGCCCGCATCCGCGGTGATCAACGGCACCACCACCCGCGATCCCGACGGCGCCCGGACCTTCGCGGTGCGCATCGAGAGCACCGAGGGCGAGATCTGCTCGGGCACCCTGATCGCCCAGGACCTCGTGCTCACCGCCGCCCATTGCGTGATGCGCCCGGCCGGCTACACGATCATCAGCGTCGATCGCGGCTTCCGCCAGCACCGCACCCAGGTCATCGCCGCCACCATGCACCCGGATTTCGTGCCCGGCACGACGCCCGAGGACCAGCCCGGCGTCGATCTCGCCCTGCTCAAGCTCGAAGCGCCGCTGGGTGCCGATTACGTGCCCCTCGATGCCCGCGGAGCCGCCTCGATCGATACCGGCGCGGCCGTGGACATCGCCGGCTTCGGCGTCGTGGCCGAGAACCGGCGCGACACGGCGCGCATCCTGCGCCTGGCGCACCTCGTCTCGATCGGTTCGCTGCAGGTCGCCAACCGGGTGACCGTGGTCACCGACCGGCGGCGCATGGCCGAGACCTCCGGGGCCGGCGCGTGCCTGGGCGATTCCGGGGGCCCGATCCTGGTGGGCGGCCCCGGCGGCTATCGGATCGTCGGCGTGGTCAGCTGGTCGAGCGGCGCCCTGCAGCAGGGCGCGCGCCGGACGGCCTGCGGCGGCTTCACCGCGGTGACCCCCGTGGCCGAGCATACCGGCTGGATCGCCACCCGGTCGGCGGAACTCGCGCGGATCCCGGTGGGCGAGGCGCTGCCCCGCGGCAACGGCTCCGACTGGATGGCCAAGACCGGCCGGCGCCGCTGAGCGTCGCGGGGGCTGCGCCGGGTTCCGGGACGAAACGAGGGCCCGGACGTGCGGGGGCTCGGAACACCGGACGTGCCGTCGCGTTTGTGCAACGCAATCGCGTCAGACGAGGATTCGCGGCCGTATCGGCATGTTCGCGACCGTCCGCACGCAGGTTTACGGAGCAGAATTCATGGCTGAGACCGGCAAGGGCGACACCGCCCGCTCGCACAAGACCCGTAACGACACCGACTCGAACGCCAAGCAGGTCTCGGTCCAGGCGCTGAACGCGCGGCTCGCGGACGGCATCGACCTCGCTTTGGCGATCAAGCAGGCCCACTGGAACCTCAAGGGCCCGCAATTCATCGGCATCCACGAGATGCTCGACGGCTTCCGCACCGAGCTCGACGACCTCAACGACAAAGTCGCGGAGCGCGCGGTGCAGCTCGGCGCGACGGCGTTCGGCTCGACCCAGGCGGTCGCCGAGAAGACCAAGCTGCCGGCCTACCCGACCGGGATCTACGCCATCGCCGACCACGTCGCGGCCCTGATCGACAGCTACGCCGCCTACGCCAACGCCGTGCGCGAGAACATCGACGAGACCGATGAGGCGGGCGATCCCGGCACGTCCGACCTGTTCACCGAGATCTCGCGGGCGGTCGACAAGCAGCTGTGGTTCCTCGAGGCCCACGTCCAGGAGCCCACCGGCACCCTGCGCGACGGCAACGAGGGCCGGTGAGCTCAGCTCGATAAGCGGTCGTATTCGGCAATGATACGCGCCTTCCCTCCCCCCTCTGCGGGGGAGGGTGGGCCGGCCGTCAGGCCGGGTCGGGAGAGGGGCAGCGCGGCGGTAGCGGGTTTCACGCCCGTCGCGACCATTCCTGATATGGCGCTCCCCTCTCCCCACCCCTGCTGACGCAGGGGCCACCCTCCCCCGCAGAGGGGGGAGGGTTCGACGCGGGCGGTAGAGACGCCCAGCCTCACGCAAACTTCAGCACCTTGATCGCATCAAAATCCTGCACCCCGCCGCCGACGCGCTTGGTGACGTAGAACAGCACGTAGGGCTTGGCCGAATACGGGTCGCGCAGCACCCGCAGGCCGGTGCGGTCGACCACGAGATAGCCCCGGCGGAAATCGCCGAAGGCCACCGAGAGACTGTTGGCCGCGATTTCCGGCATCGCCTCCGCCTCGGTGACGGGGAAGCCGATCAGCGTCGCGGAGCGGTCGGCGGTGAGCGGCGGGTGCCAGAGGTAGTTGCCCTGCGCGTCCTTGAACTTGCGGATCGCGCTCTGGGTGCGCCGGCTCATGACGAAGCCGGCATTCTGGCGGTAGGCCGCCCGCAGGGCGTAGACCAGATCGAACAGCACATCGGACGGGTTGCTCTGCGGGTGTGAATGGAAGCTAAGTTTGGCAGATGGCTTCCATAAGCACTTGAAGAAGCTCAGCTTTTATTTCACTTCATCTAGTATGCTGCTTGAGATTGAGGGTCTTGCCTACCGTAAGTTTGTCCTGGACGCGCTCGGCCGGTGCGGTGTCCGACATCGAGGGCACAAAAAAAAAGCCCGCGCATCGCACGGGCTGTAGTAATCGATCTAGAAAATCTAAAATATTACAGAGTTTTCAAGCAACTCTTCATCGAATAATTTTCTTTTGCCTTTTCGCAATATTATTATCTTTCCAGATAACTTTTTGAGATCGGTTATTTTTGTTAGATAACATCCCATTTCTCGCGATTGACCGACAGATTTGGCGATCATCTTATATGAGCTGCTTGTAATGAAGATGCTTTGACATCCATTTTTCTGAAGAGACGTTCGAAATGCGAAGGGCGATACTCCAATCTGACTTGCAAGAGCAGATATAATTACGTAATTGCTCAGAAAACTATCAATACTTTCTTTGCTAATGATCCTCATATGGCCTTTCTTGATGGGTGAGCTATCGGCATCAAGATATTTGTTGGACACCAATGCATCCACGACCCTATCGTCAGCCTTCAATATCCTTGCTACTTCTCTTGCAGAATAGCCTGCGATCTCCGATCGAAGACGCCTAATATCCTCCGCATCTGCATAAAGGCTGGAAATAGATTCGGATTTATCAGATCTGTAAACGGTCAGACGATTATCCAAAACTGCTGAAATCAATTGCCCAAATGAAATTGAGAGATATCGCGTCCCATGCATAAGATCGGTTAGATGGCTAGATCGGTGACAGGCGCCTCTTTGAATAGCCGAATTCATTACGCTCGAAACAAAGACTTTAAGATTCGGCTTCCATAGACGAACAACTTCCTTGTTTATTCGAGAAGAAATTGGTGTAATCAACCCCATGCCGATTAGCGATTTTGTTTCCGTTCGACTCAGCTGTAGGAATTTTTGCGCGTCGTTTAGTGTAATGCAGTTTTTGAACTTATGTATTGCTAGATCGAATTTTTCGCTGGCCGGGAACAATATATCGTCCAGAGAGCCGCTCGTGGCTGACGGGGTGATGCCGTTCTGTGCCAGCAGGCGCATCAGTGCATCGGCCCCGATCCCGAACGCGTTGCAGGCCGAGGTGACTGACCAAAGGCGGCGAGCTTCAAGGCGAACGCCGAAAACGACCGCGTTTTCGGACAGAGCGGTCGTCGACATGATCTGCTCTGCTGCGATGGCTCGGATTGGATCGAAGGCCACGCCAGCGTGCGTGAGCCATCTGTAGAAAGTGCCGAGTTCCGAGCTGTGGGACCGCTTGTTGGTGGCGCCCCGCCTGTCTCGAATCCATTCCGTAAGATCGGCCTGACCGCCCTTCAGAATGTCGAAGCCTACCTGTCCCGCACGCCACCAGCCGTCGCTGTCGACGGTGTTCCACGGCCTCCTCCCCTCGCAGGTATCCCTAAAGCCGATCGCTTCACTCGTCTTCGCGACCACATGGAGCGGAAGGCTGTCCAGGAACTTGTTGCCGGTGCACGGCTTCAAAAGGCGTGCGTGGATGTATTGCTCCAAGCCAGACTGGTCCCGGCTTTGTAGGCTGATTGCAATCCGATCCAACCGACGCAAAAACGGCTCGTAACGTCGCGCAAGGTCGTGCGCCCGACTTCTGTTCGGTTCGATCGACAAAGTCGCGAGAGCCATCCCATGATCCGGGCATGTCCTGAGGGCCAGGACATGCCACCAGCTTCTTCCATACGCCGCGACGGCAGGGACCCTGGCGCATCGGATATCATCCTGCAGGCAAAGCGGGCATGCCCGGATTTCCGCTCTGCAGAGCGAGCTCTTCGGCATCGAGACGCCGCCAAGCGAGAGATCGGCGTGGACGCCGGACAGGCTGTGGCGCTGCAGTTCCGGAAGGCTCACACCGGCGGCTTCGGCCAGAGAGTTTATCGTGAGATCGTCCCCGCGGATGACGTCTCCGAACAGGGCATTGTGGGAGGAGCAGAATTCAAGGGCATTGAGGCAGCCCGACCGCACCGCGAGGCGGGACACGAACCCATGCGCCGGCTCGCCGGCGCCTAGTTCGAGGGAACGCGAGATCCGAGAAAACGGCACGTCAGGTCCTCCTAGACGGCATCCGGTCCGGCGCGGGTTCGCCCCGCACCGTGAGAGCATTCCCCAGAAGCTTCTGGACATCGATCTTCGCCCAGTCGGTCGCGAGATAGGGGTTGGCCTCGGGTGGCCAGCCGTATCGGCGTTGGACTGCGTCCGCGAAGCTACCGACCCTGACCGTGCCATCGGCCGACGTCAGCCCGACATTGACCGCATCCATGATGAACTCGACGGATCGACCGAACGCGCGAGAACAGGCGTGCCCATGCCGGAATACGAAGTCCGACTCGACCGAAATGTCGACCTTCAGCTCGAATTCCTTGGCGTAATTCCCAATTAGCGGGATCGTCTTCTTCAGATCATCGTTCGTCATCTCAGAAAATTCGACGGTCGACGTCAATCTACGGAAAATTCCACCTTCGGACTCGAACATAGACGCGGTTTCCGGTGTGCTCGATATCAGAAGACCGAACGGGCACCCTTTCCAATCCTGCATCTCCGCTAGTTGATTGCGTATCGCGAATATTTCAGATTTTGACGACCACTTACCAAGACGGTAGCAATCATCGATGTGAATGATATATCGACGGGCGGCCTCCCAATTCCGCATGACCATGGCCCACATTCGCGGGGTTTTTATAGTCTGTCGAGGACCGAGGCCGGCGTCTTCAAGTATTTGTTCTGCCAATGATTTGTGTTTTCCTTGAGAATTTGCGTTAAATGTTACGATCGGGCAATCCGAAAAGCGCACTCCATACTCGGGAAACAAGTCGGGGTATGTCCTTGGCGCGGAAGCGGGAGCATAAGGCCTTCGCGGCCACCCTGTCCCGGCAGCCACCCTCGGTCGTTCGGCCGATGGGGCTCCCGATTCCGTTGGATCGGCGCACCGGTACCGGGATTCCAAAGGGCCCGCGGCCCTTTGGCGGGG
>NZ_JAKSYL010000214.1 GCF_022829515.1 Methylobacterium sp. J-048 | reverse complement strand
CCGGACCAGCCGCACAACCTTGGCGCGGGGTGGAGCAGCCCGGTAGCTCGTCAGGCTCATAACCTGAAGGTCACAGGTTCAAATCCTGTCCCCGCAACCAAATCTCTCTCGACGACTCGACCCGTCAAGAACCCGGCCCGCCCGCGCGGACCGGGTTCTTCGTGTTCGGGGCTCAGCGTCCTTCGCCCCCGAGCACGAGGCGCAGGGACCGGGCGAGTTCATCCCGACGATAGGGCTTGTTCAGGACCGGCAATTCGCCGTGGCCGATCACTTGGCCCTCGTCGAGATTGGCGACGTAGCCCGAGGTGAGCAGCACCTTGATCCCCGGGCGCACCCGCTGGGCTTCGACGGCGAGCTGCGAGCCGTTCATCCCGCCCGGCATGACCACGTCCGAGAACAGGATATCGATGCGCTCCACGTCCCGGAGATGCGCCAAGGCTTCCGCGGCGTTGCGGGCGATGATGACCCGGTAGCGCAGCTCCTCCAGGCTCTCCACCGCCATGCCGAGCACCTGCTCGTCATCCTCGACCAGCAGCACGGTCTCGCCCTCGCCGGCGCGGCGCAACGGGATGGTGCGCAGCGCGCCGGCCCCGGTCTCCTCGTCGGCCGGGTCGGTGGAGCGCGGGAAGTAGAGATTCACGGTGGTGCCGGCCCCGACCACGGAGGCGATGTCGACGAAGCCGTTGGCGCTGCGGGCGAAGCCGTAGACCTGGCTGAGCCCGAGCCCGGTGCCCTTGCCGACCTCCTTGGTGGTGAAGAACGGCTCGAACACGCGCTGGAGCTTGTCCGGCGGGATGCCGGCGCCGGTATCGGTCACCGAGACCAGCACGTAGGGGCCGGGGGCCACGCCCTTCTCGGCGACCGCGCCGGTGCCGAGATGGACGTTGCGGCTCGTCACGGCGATCCTCGTGTGGCCGGCGCGGCCCTCCATGGCGTCGCGGGCGTTCACGATCAGGTTCAGAACCGCGGCCTCGAACTGCGCCGGATCGATGCGGATCGGATCGAGCGCGGGGTCGAGGTCGAAGGCAAGCTCCACCGCGCCTCCGGCAGCCCGCTCCGCGAGCGGCCGGAAGTCCAGGAGCAGGCGGTTGGGGTTGAGCGTCTGGGGCCGCAGCATCTGGCGGCGCGAGAAGGCCAGGAGCTGCTGGGTCAGCTGCTCGCCCCGACGGGCCGCGCCCATGGCGGCTTCCGCGAGCCGCTTCACCCGGTCGACCTGCTCCGGGCGCCGGAGCACCATGTCGAGGCCGCCGACGATGACGGTGAGCAGGTTGTTGAAATCGTGGGCGACACCGCCGGTGAGCTGGCCGATCGCCTCCATCTTCTGGGCCTGGCGCAACGCCTCTTCGGTGACGTGCTGGTCGGTGCGGTCCATCAGGATGCCGGCGATCCGGGTCGCCTTGCCGGCGGCGTCGTACTTGACCTGACCCCGCAGGGCGATCCAGCGGATCGCCCCGTCGACCCGGCGGATGCGGCATTCCAGGTCGAGCCGGCCGGTCTCGACCACCAGCGAGAACGCCCGGTCGACGCCCGCGCGATCCTCGTCGACGACATGGGCCAGGAAGGTCTCCCGGCTCCAGAACGATTGCGGCGCGTCGTAGCCGAAGACGGTGTCGAAGCGGAGCGAGCGCCGGGACGCGCCGGTGCCGTAATCGAGGTCCCAGGATCCCATCCCGGCGGCGTCGAGGGCGAAGGCCAGGGTCTCGTGGGCGGTCTCGACCTCCCGGGTCCGCTCGGTCACGCGCCGCTCCAGGCCCTCGTTGGCGAGCCGGAGCTGCTCCCGGTCGCGCTCGCGCTCCAGGAGCCGCTCGCGCGCTTGGTACTGGCGACGGCGCGCCCGCAGCGCGGCGGCGGTGGCGCTGACCAGGGTCTCGGCGTTGATCGGGCGTTCCAGCAGGACCACGTTGCCGAGCCGGGCGAGCAGCTGGGAGGCCCGCGGGGAGCGGTGCCCGAGCTGGCGGGTCGCCAGCACGATGAACGGGAAGTCCGACCAGGCGGGCTGCGCCTCGAGCCACGCGAACAGGGCCGGCGGTCCGGTATCCCCGAGGGCCTCCTCGGTGACCAGCGCGGCGGCGGCACCGGCCCGGAGGGCGTCCATCCAGCCGGCCAGGTCGGCACAGATGGCGGCCGGCGTGCCGGCCCGGGCGAGCACCTGCTCGGCCACCGCGGCGTCGCGGCCGCGCGGCGCCAGGATCAGGACGCGCGTCTCGTCCTGCGCCGACGCGGTCACTGGGCGCCGCCGGCCAGCATCGCCACCGCGCCGCGATAGGACGGCAGCCCGGTGAGCACACCCTCGAAATCGGTCAGGGCCTCGCCGACCTGGATCCCGTGCGCCGACAGCCTCATCTCGCGGATGGTGCGCTCGTGCGCGTTGACCCGGCTCTTCACCACGGACAAGGCCGTGCGGACCTCGCCCCTGGCCTCGAAGAACCGGAACAGAAGGATCGCGTCGCTGAGATAGCTGAGGTCGATATCGGTGCGAACCTCACCGATCACCCCGTGCTGCCCCAGGACCAGCAGCGTCGTGACGCCCTGCTGGTTCAGGTAGCTCAGCATCTCGTGCATCTGCAGGATGAGGAACTCCTCGCCCGGCATCGCGTGCAGATAGGCGTTCAGGCTGTCGATCACGACGAAGTCGGACCCGCGCTCCTCCACGGCCTGCCGGACCATGCTGGAGAACTCACCCGGAGAGAGTTCGGCCGGATCGATCCGCGTGATCGTCAGGCGCCCGGTCTCGAGATGCGGGCCCAGGTCCATGTCCAGGGTCGCGGCGCGCGTGAGCAGGGTCGCGAGGCCCTCGTCGAACAGGTAGTAGGTCGCGGTCTCGCCCCGCTCCAGGGCCGCCAGCATGCAGCGGATGGCCGTCGTCGTCTTGCCGACCCCGGACGGGCCGAGAAGCAGGGTGTTGGTGCCGGGCACCAGCCCGCCGCCGAGCAGAAGGTCGAGTTCGGCCGTGCCGGTCGAGCGCGTCTTCGCCTCGAACGGCGTGTGATGCTCGGCGGCGATCAGGCGCGGGAATACCCG
This sequence comes from Methylobacterium sp. J-048, assembly GCF_022829515.1. Lineage (GTDB taxonomy): Bacteria > Pseudomonadota > Alphaproteobacteria > Rhizobiales > Beijerinckiaceae > Methylobacterium. Next base: position 74,649 of record NZ_JAKSYL010000214.1, on the reverse strand, counting down.
GATGCCCCCGGTCTCCAGGGAAAAATCGTGGTCGCCGCCCCGGTACTTGATGCCGCGCATCTTGACGATCCGCAGCCGGCGCCGCTCGGAGCCGAAATCGCGCAGCATCTGCTCCAGCGAGATCACCCCGTGGGCGATGCTGTGGAGTTGCAGATCGCCGGTCTCCGACGTGCGGTCGTCGAGCATCAGCACGGTGCAGGCCCGCCGGGCGAAGAACTGCTTGAGCGCCAGGATCTGGCGGCGGTAGCGCAGCGGATTCTGGGCGAGCAGGCGCAGCTCCGAGAGCGAGTCGAACACGACCCGCTCGGGCTTGAGCGCCTCGACCCGGGCGATGACCTCCCGGACGGTCTCGCCGAGTTCGATCTCGGACGGGTGGAGGATCGACTGCTCGCTGTCGGGATCGAGCCCCATCTCGTTGACGAGTTCGTAGACTTCGATGCCGTCCAGCGACCAGCCGTGGGTCGCGGCGGACGTGCGGAGTTCCTGGCTCGTCTCGGACAGGGTGACGTAGAGCGTCGACTCGCCCCTGGCCGCGCCTTCGCGCAGGAACTGGAGCGCCAGGGTGGTCTTGCCGGTCCCGGGCGTGCCCTCCAGCAGGTAGAGGCGGCTCGGCGTCAGGCCGCCGCAGAGGATGTCGTCCAGGCCGGGAACGCCGGTCGAGATCCGCGGCGCCGGTCTGGCCGGGAACGCCGTGTCGGTGTCGGTCATCGGCTTGCTCAACGCTCCCCCAAACGCAACGTACGATCCGTGCGGCGCGCACGGTAACAACTGCGCCGTGTCGTGTCAGCGCCGGATCCGGGCCGGCCCACGGGACGGCGCACAGGCCTCAGGCCTCGATCATATCGCGGATGCGCGAGGCCAGGGCTTCGATCACGAACGGCTTGGTGAGCACCTGCATGCCGTCATCCAGGTACCCGTTGCCGACCGCGGCATTCTCCGCATAACCCGTGATGAACAACACCTTGAGACCCGGACGGGTTTCACGGGCGGCATCGGCCACCTGCCGGCCGTTCATGCCGCCCGGCAGGCCGACATCGGTGATCAGCAGGTCGATGCGCGCATCCGATTGCAGGACTTTCAGCCCGGACGGGCCGTCGCCGGCCTCGATGGCGAGGTAACCGAGATCCTCCAGCACCTCCGTCACCAGCATGCGCACGGAGGGCTCGTCGTCGATGACGAGGACGGTCTCGCCCTGCTCGGCCCGCGGCGGCGCGGCCTGATCCGGCATCGCCGCCGCGGCGGCGATGCCGCCATGGAAGCGCGGCAGGTAGAGGCACACGGTCGTGCCTTGTCCGACTTCGGAATAGATCCGCACCTGGCCGCCGGATTGCCGGGCGAAGCCGTAGACCATGGACAGGCCGAGCCCGGTGCCTTGCCCGATGGGCTTGGTGGTGAAGAACGGGTCGAACGCCTTGGCGATCACCTCCGGGGTCATGCCGGTGCCGGTATCGCTCACGCACAGCGACAGGTACTGGCCGTGCGGCAGGTCGCGCTCGCGGGCGGTGCGGTCGTCGAGCCAGCGGTTGGCGGTCTCGATGGTGATGCGGCCGCCGTCGGGCATGGCGTCCCGGGCGTTGATGCACAGGTTCAGGAGCCCGTTCTCGAGCTGGCCCGGATCGACCAGGGCGGGCCAGAGGCCGGCGGAGCCGACCACCTCGATATGGATCGACGGGCCGACGGTCCGGCGGACCAGCTCCTCCATGCCGTGGACCAGGGCGTTCACGTCGGTGGGCTTGGGGTCGAGGGTCTGGCGGCGCGAGAAGGCGAGCAGGCGGTGGGTCAGCGCCGCCGCCCGCTTGGCCGCGCCCTGGGCGGCGGTCATGTAGCGGTCGAGGTCGGTCATCCGGCCCTGGCTCATGCGTGTCTGCAGCAGTTCCAGGCTGCCCGAGATGCCGGTGAGCAGGTTGTTGAAGTCGTGGGCGATGCCGCCGGTCAACTGCCCGACCGCCTCCATCTTCTGCGATTGCCGCAGGGCCTCCTCGACCTTCGCGCGCTGGGCGGCCTCCTCCTCGACGCGTCGCTCCAGGGTGGCGTTAAACGCCTCCAGGGCGGCCTTGGCGCGCAGGTCCTCCTCGATGTTGCGGGCCTCGATGACCGTCCCGATCGGCTCGCCGCGCTCGTTCCGGATCGGGCTCGCGGTGAAGCCGACGGCATAGAACGAGCCGTCCTTGTGGACGAAGACCTCCTCGCCCTGCTCGCGCTCGTTCTCCGGGAAGGCCTGGTCGATCGGGCATTCGCACAGCGGGTAGGGCGATCCATCCGGCCTTGTGTGATGCACCACGTCGTGCAGGGCGCGGCCCTCGGTCTCCTCCAGGGCGTAGCCGGTGAGCGTCTCGGCGGCACGGTTCATGTAGCTGCAATGCTGGCGGTCATCCATCAGGAAGATCGCCTGCGAGGTGTTGTTGAGGATGGCGTCGAGCCGGCGCGTGGTCTCGACCAGGCGCTCCTCGGCGGCCTTGCGGTCGTGGATATCGGTGACCGAGCCGATATAGCCGTGAAAGCCGCCATCCGCCCCGAGGCGGGGCTGGGCCGCGTCGATGAACCAGCGATAGCGGCCGTCGGCGCCGCGCAGGCGGTACTCGATCCGGAATTCGCCATGCCTGGCATTGGCGGCCAGGAACGCCTGGCCCGAGGCATCCCGGTCGTCCGGGTGGACCGCGTCGAGCCAGCCGAGGCCGAGACTCTCCGCTTCGGTCTGGCCGGTATAGTCGTACCAGCGGCGGTTGAGGTAGGTGCAGGCCCCGTCGGCCCCGGACACCCACATCATGACCGGGGCGTGGTCGGCCATATTGAGGAACCGCGCCTCGCTCTCGCGCAGAGCCGTCTCGGCCCGCATCCGGGCGGTCGTCTCCGTGCAGGTGCAGAACAGGCCGGCCACCGCGCCGGCCTCGTCCCGGAGCGGCGCGTAGGAGAAGGTGAACCAGGTCTCCTCGTCGTAGCCGTGGCGGTTCATGATCAGGGGCAGGTTCTCGACCCAGGTCGCCTCGCCGGCCATCGCCGCTTCGACGAAGGGCTCGATCTCGGGCCAGATCTCCGCCCAGATGTCGGGGAAGCGCGCGCCCATCGCGGCCGGGTGCTTGCTGCCGAGGACGTCCCGGTAGGCGTCGTTGTAGAGGAAGCCGAGGTCCGGGCCCGCGGCCACGAACATCGGGAAGCCGGATCCCTGCATCAGGCTGACGGCGGCACACAGCCACTGGGGCCAGTCCTGCGGCGGCCCGAGGGTCGAGGACGACCAGTCGAACGCGCGCATGACGGCACCGGTCGCGCCGCCGGCCGCGATGGCAGCCGGCCCGTCCCGGACAGCGCTGCTTTCATCCGCGTGCCCCATCACCCTCGCCAACCCGGTCTCCTTCGCTCGCGTCCACGCCCGTCTCAACCGTGCGACAACGCCGCTGGGCGGCGGCCGTTCTCCGGGTTCGGCACGGTCGGTTGCCGAGGGCGGCCCTTGTGGTCCCTCCGGATGGGGACGCCAAGTCCCCGTCCGGCCTCCGGATACGGATCGGCGGACTTGCGTGCGCGTTAGGGGAGAAATACTGCCCGATACGGCGTCCGCGTTGGCGCCTCCGGCTTTCGAGCCGGCCTGAATTGCCGTGCGCCCCGTTCCGCGAGGCGCTATGCCCCTGAACCGCCCCGCCCCGGGCCCTAGGTGAGGCCCGATCTTGGCGCACGCCCGCTCCCTCCTGTTCGTCGTCTACTGGACCGCCTGGACGGCCCTGTTCGTCGCGCCGCTGGTCGTCCTGGCCCTGGCCGGGGCTCCGGCGCGGCCGGTCCGCTCGGCGGCGCGGTTGTGGGCGCGCGGGGTCCTGGCGGGACTGCACCGGATCGTCGGGCTGCGCTACGTCGAGGAGGGGCGCGAGCATCTCCCGGCCGAGCCCTGCCTGCTCGTGGCCAACCACCAATCCACCTGGGAGACCCTGGCCTTCCTGGTGCTGGTGCCCGACGTCGCCATCGTGGCCAAGCGCGAATTGCTGGCGATCCCGGTGGTCGGGTGGTTCCTGCGGCGCTCGCCGATGATCGTGATCGACCGCGCCAACGGCACCCAGGCCCTGCGGGCGATCATCGAGGGCAGCCAGGCGGCCGTCGCGGAGGGCCGCTCGGTGCTGATCTTCCCGGAGGGCACACGGGGCCGGGCCGGCGATCCGCTGCAGTTCAAGCGCGGCGTCGAGCTGCTCTACGGCCGGCTGCGCCTGCCGGTGGTGCCGGTGGCGTTGAATTCGGGCCTGTTCTGGCCCCGGGGCGCGGCCACCCGGGCCGGCACCATCGTGGTGAGCTACCTCGCCGCCCTCGCCCCCGGCCTGCCGGCGGCGGAGTTCCTCCGCTGCACCGAAGGCGCGATCGACCGGGAGCTTGACCGCTGGCGCCCGGCCGAGGCGCAGGGGCGGCGCTAGCCCCCGGCCCGGGCCTGCCCGTACAGCGCTTCGCAGCGTTCGAGCCAGAGGTCGCGGCGGAACAGGCGCCGGACCCGGGCGGGCGGGACCGTGCGCGGGATGGCGAGCGCCACGCCGATCGCCCTGGCCAGATCGGCATCATCCCCTTCCGGGACGAGGCATCCGGCCTCGCCGACCACCTCCGGCGCGGCGCCGTTGGCGAGGCCGGCGATGGGCAGGCCGCAGGCCATCGCCTCGATCGCCACCAACCCGAACGGCTCGTCCCAGCACGGGGTGAACAGGAACACCGAGGCGCGGCCGATCGCGGCGGCGAGCGCCGGGCCGTCGCGATGGCCGCCGTAGCGGATCGGGCCGCCGAGCTCCGGCGCGATCCGCTCCGCCCAGTAATCCGGCTCCTCGATCGGGCCGTACAGGGTCAGCGGGATGCCGGCACGTTTCGCCGCCGCGATCGCGCAATGCGCGCCCTTGATCGCCGCCAGCCGCCCGCACCAGGCGGCGCTGCCGTCGCCCCGGTCCATGAACGGCCAGGCGGCGGGGTCGATTCCGTTGTGGAGCACCGACACCTCCGGCGGCGCGCCCGCCGGCCACCAGGCCTGCAGCTGGGCCTGCGAGGTCACGGTGATCCGGTGCCCGGGGGCGGGGCTGGCGTGCACGAAGCCGCGCAGGGCGTCGTAGGGCGGCACGTGCAGGGAGGTGACGGTCGGCACCATCGCGGTCCGCCGGCGCTCCAGGGGCAGCCGGCTCAGGCTGTTGTTGTGCACCACGTCGAACCTGCCCGCCGCGATCCAGTCGCAGGCGGCCGCGTAGCCGTCATCGACATAGGCCCGCAGCCCGGGATCACCGCGATGCTCGAGGCCCGGGAAGCGGCGTTCGTGATGCTCCGGCACCACGGCGTCGATCGTGAAGCGCGGGTCGCTGTCGCCCGAGGCGAACAGCACGACGTCGTGGCCGCGGGCCACGAGCCCTTCGGCGAGGTACCAGCTATGGGCCTCCATGCCCCCCGTGAAGGGCGGCGCGACCGGGTGGCGGATATGGGCGAGGAGCGCGATCCTCACGCGGTCGCCGCCGTGCCGACCCGGGATTCCAGATATCGGATGACGGAGGCGGAGTTGGTGTAGGGCTGGTGGCTCTGCTGCCCGGTCAGCGCGAGGTCGTCGGCGTCGGGCCGCCGCAGGATCCGGATCGGCCGGCCGGGCGTGTCGTCGATCAGGCCCATGACCCGGAACGCGTAGAGCCAGTGGCCCATGGTCCGGTAGCCCCACTTGGCCTCGAACAGCTCGGCGTTGCGCACGACGCTGTCGAGGTGGTGGATCGGCGGCATGTGGTGCGGGTGGTACTGGTGATAGGCCAGCGCGCCCTTGATCCAGGCGATCGGGGTGCCGCTCTGGTCGAGGATCTTGCCGAAATCGGTGTCCTCGCCGCCATAGCCGGTATAGCGCTCGTCGAAGCCGCCCAGCGCCCGGAAAGTGGCGCGCCGGATCGCGAAGTTGAGCGACCAGAAGCAGCGGTAATCGGTGCACAATTCAATGCCGGAGGCCGGCGGGCCGCGGCGGTCGGAATGCCGCTCCGCGCTCGCCGCAAGGTCGGCGTAGCGCCAGGCGCCCGCGGTGGCGCGCTCGGGCAGGTGCAGCACCTCGCCCATCAGCAAGCCGTCGAGCTCGGCGAGCCCGCGCGCATAATCGGCCACGAGGTCGGGGGCCGGGATGCAATCGACGTCCAGGAAGACGATGCCCTCGCCGGTGGCCGCGTCCACGCCGCGGTTGCGGGCGGCCGCGAGCGGCAGCTCGCGGCCCGGAACCCGGATCTGGCGGACCGGAAACGCCGTCTCGGGCAGGTCGTAGGGCTCGTCCTGCATGAATGCGACGATGAACTCGGCGGGGGCCTGCGTCTGGCGCTCCAGGCCGCGCAGCACGTTGCGCAGATGCGCCGGGCGGCCCTTGGCCAGGGTCACGACGGAAACGGTGGACATGCGACGGTCGGGCTCCGGCTGGTTGGGGGACGGGGGCGATACGGGGTTTCGTTTTCGATCGGGCTTTGCCGTCTCCCGGCAAGGGCAGGCAAGTCTATGAAACACAACGCGTTTCCCCTCCCCCTTGCGGCGAGGGGCAGGGGCAGGGGTGGGGGTGGTGCAGAACGCACCGTGACGCCCCATCCTGAACCACCCCCACCTCCAGCTCCTCCCCGCAAGGGGGAGGAGAGCGCGTTGCGCAGGCCGTAGGGGCAGGGGGCCGGTCAGGGAGGCGCGACAGGCTCCTCGGCGCCTCGCCAGAGTTCGTCGGTGAGCCCTTCGAGCCAGCCGGCGGCGCGGGCGGCGGCGTCCGGGGCGTAGAGCCCGCGCAGCTCGGAGCCGTCCAGGGCGCGGGCGCGGGCCAGGAGGTCGCGCCAACCCTGGAGGTCGCCCGGCCAGGCCGGGGCCTGGACGGCGGCTCCGAGGCGGACCAGGGCCTCGGCCTTGCGGGTCTGCTCGGCGAAGTAGCGCCATTCCGGCATCACGATCAGGCGGCCGCCGACCCGGGCGACCTCGTGGACCGTGTTGTCGCCCGCCGAGGCGATCACGAGGTTAGCGGCCGCGAGGTAATCGGTGACGGAGGGCACCCAGCCCAGCTCGCGCAGGTTGGCGAAATCGGTCTCGTGCCCCTCCCGGTGGGTCGGCCCGAGGGTCAGCCACAGGGCGTCGGGCTCGGCGCGCGCCGCCACGGTGAGCGGCGCGTAGGGGGTGCCGCTGCCGCCGCCACCGGTCACCGCCACGACGATCTCGCGCTGCGGGTCGAGGCCGAGCTTCGCGCGCGCCTCGGCCCGGTCGAGGACGCGGTCGAGGCTAGTGCACAGGCCGCCGCTGTAGAAGGTCTTGGCGCGCAGGGAAGCCGGGTAATCGGCCTGCTCCAGCCGGGCATCGAACGGCGCCAGCATCCCGACGCAGGCCTCGTAGGCGCCGACATGGCCGATATCGGAGCGGTCGCCGTGCATGCGGATCTGCACCGCCGGCACGCTGGCGATCCGGGCGAGCAGCGCGATCTCGGCCGAGACGTCGACCACGAACAGGCCGACCTCGCGAGTGTCGAGATGGTCGAGGATGGCCCGCATGGTCCGGCGCATCGGGGCGAGGCCGAGGGGCACGCAATGCATCACCTGCGGGGTCGGCTCGGCGTAGAGGCGCGGGGTCGGCACGGCGGCGCCGATCATGTCGGGCAGGGTCACGATCTCGATGTCGCGGGCGAAGCCGTCGAACAGCTGCGGGCCGGCGGTCAGCACCGAGACCGGGCGGTCGCGGGCGAATTCGGCGGCGACCGCCATGGTGCGGTTGGCGTGGCCCCGGCCCTGGTGGTGGACGAAGAACGCGATCGGCTTCTTCATGGTCTGCGTCACGAGAACAGGGCGCCGGGCCGAAGCGCCGCGGCGATCTCCGGGGCGGTCGGCGGGCGGATCACGCGGATCGCCGGGGCGTCGTCGGTCCAGTCGATCAGCCCGGCGGCGCGGAACTGGCCGAGCCAGTAGGTCATGCACCAGCGCCCGTGGCGGGCGCGAAAGCGGGCGGCGTTGGCCAGGATCGCCGCGAAATGCTGCAGCGGCGGGACGTGGACCGGGTGGTGCTGGTGGTAGGCCCGGGCGCCCGCGACCCAGTCGGTCGGCAGGCCGGTGGCGGCGAGACGGGCGGCGAAGTCGGTCTCCTCGCCGCCGTAGCCGCAAAAACCCTCGTCCATGCCGCCGACCGAGCGCCAGGCCCGGGCGGCCAGGGCGAAGGACAGCCCCCAGAGCTGGCCCGGATCGGGCTCCCGGCGCAGGCCCGTCTCCGGCACCGGCGGTCGGGCCGGGTGCGGGCGGCCGAGGCGGTCGAGGGCCGCATCGTCGAGGTCGGAGGCGTCCAGAGCCGGGCCGGCCTCCGGCGGCAGGTACAGGACCTCGCCGAGGAGCAGGCCCTCCGCGCCGGTGGCGGCCGCCGCGTAGGCGCCGACCAGGCCGGAGGCCGGGATGCAATCCACGTCGAGGAAGACCAGCAGGTCGCCGCGGGCCGCCTCGGCGGCGCGGTTGCGCGCGGCGGCCAGCGGCATCGGCTCGCCCGGGACGTGGAGGTGGCGCACCGGACAGCCCGGATCGGGCAGGCCGGAGGCCGGCTCGGGCTGCATCCAGGCGATCACCAGCTCGCGCGGGCGCACGCTCTGCCGGGCGAGGCCGCGCATCAGGTTGCGCAGGCATCCGGCCCGGCCGCGCACCAGGGTGAGCACGCTGGTCGAGGGCGCCGGAGGGGGCCGACTATCAGGAGGCATGGGCCAGCATCCGGCGGAAATGCGCCACGCCCTCGATGATGCCGCGGGCATGCGAGGCCCGGGCGACGTAGGAGTGCTGCAGCGCCGCGTTGCTGGCGAGGTCGTCGGAATAGTTCGCCACGATGATCGCCTGCACCCGGACGCGCAGCATCTCGACGTCGTTGCCGGAATCCCCGGCCACGAACACCGCCCGCTCCGGCAGGCCGTAGAGGGCGCGGACATGGTCCACCGCCGTGCCCTTCGAGGCCTCGGCCGGCAGGACGTCGAGGTAGCGGTCGTGGCTGTGGATCACCCGGGCGCCGAGGCCGGCCTCGGCGAGATGCGCCCCGACCCGGCGGGCGGCGGCGGCACCGCCGAAATAGCTCAGCTTGTACGGGCGCTGCTCCAGGGGGCCCTGGGGCAGGAGGCCGTCGATGCCGGAGAGCGCCGCGCGCACCGCCTCCCGGTCCCAGCCCGCCGCGATGGCCGCGCGCCAGGTGGCATCGGCCGTGTAGGTCACGCCGTTGGCGTCGAGATGGTAGATCTCGGAGCCGACCGAGGTGATCATCACCTGCGGTCGCGGGCTCATCTGCTGCTCCAGGATGGCCATGGCGCTGTGGAACGAGCGGCCGGTGGCGACCCCGAAGGCCAGGCCCGCCTGCTGGCTGCGCCAGCGCCGGAAGATGCCGAGCGCCGCCTCGCAGCCGACCAGGGTGTTGTCGATATCGCAGACCAGGAGCTGCCAGGGCGTGCGCAGGGGCGGCTCCGGGGCGAGCAGCGCCCGCAGCAGGGCGTGGTAGCGCGCGGCGTGCCGGTCCCAGTCGTAGGCCGCCGCGGCCCGGGCCCCGCCCGCGACGTAGCGGGCGCGCAGCGCCGGATCGGCCAGGATGCGCAGGCAGGCCCGCGCGATCGCCTCCGGGTCGCGGGGATCGATCAAGAGCCCGTTGCCGCAGGTCTCGACGATGTCGTTGGGGCCGCCGCTGTCGGTGGCGACCAGCGGCAGGCCGGCCGCCGAGGCCTCCAGCAGGGTCAGGCCGAAGGGCTCGTTGAGCGCCGGATTGACGAAGAGGCCGCCGCGCTCCCGCGCATAGGCGTAGATCGCCGGCACGTCGTCGGGCCGGTGCGTCTTCGGGTAGGCCACGCGGCCGTAGAGGTCGTAGCGGTCGATCAGCACCAGGAGGTCGCGCATCGTCGCGGCCATGTCGCCGTCGAGGGCGTCGATATCGCCGCGGGTTCCGGCCACGATCACCAGGTTGGCCCGGGCCTGGAGCTCCGGGCTCTCGCCGTAGGCCTGGACCAGGGCCGCGAGGTTCTTGCGCGCCACCGGCCGGGCCATCGCCAGCAGCGGCGGCTTGGCAGGATCGTCCAGGAAGCGGTCGATCAGGGCGTCGACCCGGGGCTGGGGGCGGGCGGCGGCGAAGCGCGCGAGGTCGCTGCCCGGCGGCACGACCCGGACGCGGCCGGGATTGTAGGATTCGTAGCCGGCATACTGGACCTCGGCCTCGTCCCGGGAGGAGGCGATGACCAGGGTGGCCTGGGCGAGCGCCGCCTCCTCGGTGGCGATCCGGCGGGCGAGGTCGGGGGCGCCGGCGGCATCCCCGCCGAGCATCGCGGCCTTGACCCGCCCGAGGGAGTGGGCGGTGAACACGAACGGGATCCCGAGCCGCGCCTCGACGATCGCCGCCACCGCGGCGGCGTCGGCGTAGTGGGCGTGGATCAGGTCGGGCGCACGCGCCTGCGCGGCGATCCAGGCGACGAGGTTCTGGGCGAAGCTCGCGACCTCTTCGTGCATCGCCTCCTTGGACAGGTAGCCCGGCGCCGCGCTCGGGAGCCGCACCAGCCTGATCTTGTCGGCGATGCGCTCTTCGGGCACGGCGTAGTCCGGGCCGGGCGGCCCGTCGAACAGGCGCGTCGCCACCACGATCTCGGCGACGTCGGAATCCTGGGCCGAGGCGGCGACGAGATCCAGCAGATAGCGGATGTGGCCGCCGGTATCGGCGGTGAGGCCGTAGACGACATCGCGACCGCGCAGGCAGCCCTGCAGGGCGACGTGCAGGACGAACATCAGGTGTTTGCTGAAGCTGTCAGCCGCCCTTGAAAACTTAACGTATGTGAAGAGGGCGTCGTGATCCGTGTTGCCCAGGTCGCACCGAACATTTTTCCCGTTCCCCCAAACCATCACGGCGGCACCGAGCGGGTTGTGCATGACCTCAGCACGGCGCTACGAAGCTTGGGCGTGGAAGTAACACTGTTCGCACCCTCGGACAGTGCGACAGACTTGCCGCGCGTCGGCGATTACCCGAGTCTCGCGGCTCTCGAGCAGCGCCACGGGCGCGTCGCGGCCGGGGTCCCGGCGGCCCTGGATGCCCTGCAGCTGGAGGCGTTGCGGCTGCGGCTCGATGACTTCGACATCGTGCATGGCCACGGCGAGTTCGCGCATGCGGCGCTGCTCGGTGCGGCCCGGCGGCGCAGCCTGACCACGGTGCATTGGCGGGTGGACGAGCTCGACCGGGCGCTGTTCTTCTCCGGCTTCCCCGACCTGCCGGTGGCGGCGATCTCGGCGGCGCAGGAAGCCGGCATCCCGGCCTCCAACCGGGCCGGCATCGTGCATCACGGCATTGCCCGGGACCGCTACGCCTTCCGGGCCGAGCCGGAGGCGCATCTCGCCTTCGTCGGGCGCATGACCGACCAGAAGCGCCCGGACACCGCGATCCGCGTCGCCCGGGCGGCCGGGATGCCGATCCGGCTGGGCGGCACGATCGATGTCGGCAACCCGGACTATTTCGACCGGCAGGTGCGTCCGCTGCTCGGGCCCGACGCCACCTATCTCGGGCCGGTCGACGACAGCCAGAAGGGGGCGCTCCTGGGCAGCGCCCGGGCGCTGCTGTTCCCGATCGACTGGCCCGAGCCGTTCGGCCTCGTGATGATCGAGGCGATGGCCTGCGGCACGCCGGTGGTCGCCTGGAACCGCGGCTCCGTGCCGGAGATCGTCGAGGACGGGGTGACCGGGTTCATCGTCGAATCCGAGGCGCAGGCGACGGCGGCGCTGCGCAGGATCGGCACGCTGGACCGGGCGATCATTCGAAAGAACTTCGAAGCGCGTTTCACCGCCGAGCGCATGGCGCGCGACTACCTCGCCCTCTACCGCCGCCTGCTCGCGGCCTGATGCGCACCGCCCTCGTCGCCTGGGATTACCCGCCGTCACCCAGCGGCCTCTCCACGGCGGCCCGTGAGATCGCCGAGAGCCTCGCCGGCGCCGGCGCCGACGTGACGGTGTTCGCCCTCGACCGGACCGGCCGGGAGCGGGTCGGCGGCGTCACCGTCGTTGGCCTCGGCCTGCCGCCGGACGGCCCGCTGGCGCGGCTGCGCCGCTGGGGCGCGGTCGGCCATCTCGCGGCGCCGCTGGCCGTCCGGAGGGCGGTGCTGGCCGAGCATGCGGGTGCGCCGTTCGACGTGGTCGAGGCGACGAACTGGTACGCCCCGGCTTGCCTGCTCACAGGCCGCCGGGACCCGCCCCTGGTGACCCGCAGCTCGACGCCGGCCGCCTTCACCCGCGACGGGCATCCCAACCTGCGCGACCGCCTCGACGGTGCCGCCGCCGATCGCCTGGAACGCCGGCAGGCCCGGGGCAGCGCCGGGCTGATCGCCAACACGCAGGCGCATGCCGGGGTGATCGCCCGGGCCTACGGGCTGTCGGGTCGCCGGCCGGAGGCGGTGATCGGCCTCAGCCTGCCGCCGGAGATCGCCGCCGCGGCCCGGGAGGCCCCTTATCCGGACGGGGCGGGGCCGGTGCGCCTGCTGTTCGTCGGCCGGGCCGAGGCGCGCAAGGGTTTTGACGCCCTGCTCGGCGCAGTGGCGATCCTGGCCGACGCGCAGGCGCGCGGCGAGCTGCCGCCCTTCACCCTCGATCTCGTTGGTGTGCCCCAGGCCGACCTGCCGGCGGACCTGTCCGAGGCCGCCCGGAGCCGCATCCGGGCCCGCGGCCGGATCGATGCGCGGGGCCTGGCCGAGGCCTATACGGGCGCGCATGTCGTGCTGGCGCCCTCGCGCTACGAGAGCTTCGGCCTCGTCTACCAGGAGGCCCTGGCCTATGGCCGGCCCGTGGTGGCCTGCGCCGAGGATGCCAGTGCCCGAGCCTTCGTGGGCGTCCCGGGGGCGGGGCCGCTGGCGCCGGCGGCCACCGGCCCGGCCCTGGCCGAGGCCCTGCGCCCGCTCCTGCGCGACCCCGCCCTGCGCTCGGCCTACCGGGCCCGGGCCCTGGAGGCGGCCGGCCGGTTCGACCGGGCGAGCCTGGCGCGCGAGACCCTCGACCTCTACCGCCGGGCGATCGCTCAGGCGCGGTAGGGCCGCAGCAGCGCGTCCCGCTCCTCGGGCCGCCCGCGCCCCGGATCCAGCGCCTCGTAGCGCTGCGAGCGCGCCCGGACATGGGCGCCGGTGAGCGCGTGGTCGATCGCCCCGTGAAGCGCGATGAAGCTCTGCTTCCAGCCCCCGGGCAGCGCCGGCCGCTCGTGCACCCGGCCGGCATAGCGGACGGTCGTGCGGTTCAGCCGGTATTGCACGTCCGGGTAGACATCCGACAGGATTCCGTCGACGTGGTTGCACCGGGGGAGCCCGACCGAGACGACGTCGCCGGCCTCGGCGAGCACCGCGAGGGCGGGGAGGCGCGCGCCGGTCGCGGGATCGAGGGCCTCGTCGGCGTCGAGCTGCAGCATCCAGGGCGCCCGGGCGAGGTCCTGAAGGGCGTTGCGCTGGGCGGCGAAGTCGCCGGCCAGCGGCCGGGCCGCCACCCGCACGGTGCCGGGGGCGAAGCCCGGAACCGCCACGGCCCGGGCCGGGGAAGCCGGCGCGTCGAGCAGGATCACGACATCCGCGGTCCAGGCCGCCTGCGCCGGCAAGGTTGCCAGCACGGATTCCCGCTCGGCCGGGCGGCAGATCACACCGAGCGCGACCGGGCGCCGCTCGGCGCCGTCGAGATCGTACAGCACGCCCTGCGCGGCGCGTGCGCTGTGGGGCTGCAGCAGGGCGGCGCGGTCCACCGGGCCGAGCGGGCGGACACCGCGGCCGAGCCGGGTCGCGGCGCTGCGCAGGGTGTAGAGGTCGAGGCCGTAGCCCGCCTCCGGGTCGGTGACGAAGACCGGCGCGGCGAGGCGCTGGGCGAGATCCCGCCAGCATCGCTCCGGATCCGCATCCGGCTCCATCAGCACGCCGCAGGAGCCGCAGGCGAGTGGGAACAGGCGTTGGCGCCCGCCCGGAAAGTCCAGGCTCCGCGTGCTCGGCGCCAGCATGGCGGCGGCGCAGACGAAGCAGCGGCGCGGACCGGTCACAGCCCGTTCCGGTTTGTCGCGGCGCCCTGGTGGCGCGGAGCCGGCGCCATACCTCGGCTGTTCCTCACGCCCCCGCCGCCCATGTCCATCGCCATCGATCCCCTCCGCGCGGCGTGCGCAGATCCGCGCGCGTCCCTCGCCATCGTCGGCAACGCGCCCGGGATCGGCCCGGCGGCGCGCGCCATCGACGCGGCCGCCCAGGTCGTGCGCTTCAACAACGCCCCCGGCTTCGGCGGGCGCACCGGCTCGCGGGTGACGCATCTCGCCCTGGTCAATCGCGGCGGCCAGATGCGCGAATGGCTGGCCGACCCAGGGTTCCTGGACCGTCCGGTGGTCCGGCAGGCCGAGGCGTTCATCCTGCCGTTCCCGATGCTGCCCGCGGAGGCGAACGAACCCGAGCCGATCTGCTGGACCCGGGAGGCTCTGGCGCTGCTGCGCCCCCTCGGCAAGCCGGTCCATCTCCTGCCGGAGGCCCTGCACGATGAGGCGCGGCGTCGCCTCGCAGCCGAGACGCAGGAATGCCCGAACCCGAGCACCGGCTTCCTGGTGAGCCTCGCGCTGCTGCGCGACCGCCCGACGAAGGCCGGCCCGGCCGACATCCACGGCTTCGGCTTCGCCGGCTGGCCCGGCCATCCCTGGGCGGCCGAGCGGGCCTGGTTCGCCGAGGCCGAGGCGGCCGGGCGCCTGCGCCTGCACCCGCCCGACGCGACGGACGCGCCATGACCACGCTGATCACCGTCCTGAAGAGCGGCGGCCGCTACGACGCGACCTGGGTCGAGCGCCTGGCCCGGGGCGTGCACCGCCACGCGCCGGCCTTCGACCGGATCCTCTGCCTGACCGACCTGCCGCTGGCGGTGTCCGGCGTCGAGCGGGTGCCGCTGATGCACGACTGGCCGGCCTGGTGGGCCAAGATGGAGGCGTTCCGCCCCGGCCTCGCGGAGGGCACGACCCTGCTGTGCGACCTCGACACCGTCTTCACCGGCCCGGCCGACGCCCTGGCCGAGCCCGGCCTCGCCGCCATGGAGGATTTCTTTCATCGCGGACGGGTCTCCAGCGCCCTGCTGCGCTGGCATGGGGACGAACTCGCCGGGCTCTACGCCACCTTCGCGGCCGAGCCCGCGCGCTGGATGGCGGCCGGCGCCTGCGGCCCCGTGCCGAACGCCGTGCACGGCGATCAGGTCGTGATCGACCATCTGCTCCGCCGGGACGGCCCGTCTCCGGATTTCATCCAGCGGATCCATCCGGGCTTGCTGGACTTCTACGATCCCCGGCGCGCGGAACACGGCCCGGTGGTGATCTTCATCGGCGCCGCGAAGCCGGATACGGCCGCCGGGCCGGTTCATGCGGCCTGGGCCGGGGCGTAGCGGACTCTTCGGCGCGTGCAGCCGGTCGAGCCGCCATCACGACCGGGATCGAACGACGACGCGGGCCCCGCCCAGCACCGATCTGCGGCCAGCCAAGAACAGGTCGCTCTTTGCGCCTCAACGAGGCCTGCTCCCGATCCGAAGCATTCGCCCCGCGGATCGCTCCGGCCACACAGCATAGCCCCGACCGGGACCAAACCCTCCAAGCACAACCGCCCGGCCGAGCACTCGGTATTCTTTACCGATGTCGGTATTTGCAACCCACAGTTGCATAGCGGGTTACCCAATGAACCCGGAGGTGTTCATGTCGCTCTCTTCCGCCGCAACCCTCAGCCCCGCTTCGCGCTCGCTCGCATGGCTCGTCGGCCCCGACGCGCTCCTGTCCACGACCGCCCTCTCCACCGGCCAGCTCGCGAGCCTCGGCCCGATAGCCTCGATCATCGAGGGCGCTGTCGATGTCGGCTCCGCCGATACGAGCGGATCGCCGCTGCCCGACGCGGTCAGCGCCACGGCGAACCAGGTCGTGCTCGACACCCACGCGCAGCTGGAGGTGCTCGGCCACGAGGTCGCGCCGCTGAACGGGCCGCTGCACGGCCTCACCAATCTCGGCGAGACCGTGGGCCTCGGCCATATCGGCGAGGCCGGAAACCTGGTCACCGACCTGACCGGCGTGGTCGCCGACCCGGCCGGTTCCGCCGCGATCCCGTCGCTGCTGAGCGATACCGGCTCCGTCGCCACGGCCGCCGGCACCCTGCTGGAATCGGTCACGGCCGTGCCGGCGAGCGGCAACGGCCTCGTTGGCACCGGCGGGATCCTCAGCCCGGCGACCAGCATCCTCAACCAGGCCGTCCTCGACGTGCACACCACGCTGGAGGATGTCGGCCATCAGATCCCGGTGCTCAACGCGCCGATCCACGCGGTCACCGGACTAAACGAGACCGTCGGCCTCGGCCATATCGGCGAGGCGGGCAATCTCCTGACCGACACCCTGGCGCTGCCAGGTTCGCTCCTGACCGGCGGCGGCCTCGCCTCGGCGAGCCCCGTCCTGTCCGATCTCGGCCACGTCCTCGGCTCGGCCGATACCCTGGTCGGCTCCGTCACCGGCGTGGCCAATGCCGGTGGCCTGCTGTCGTCGGACGGGCTGCTGGCCCCGGTCACCAACCTCGCGAACACCGCCGTGCTCGACCTCCACGCGACCCTCGAGAATCTCGGGCACGGGGTGCCGCTCCTGAACGACGCGCTCCACGGCCTGACCAATCTCGGCGAGACCATCGGCCTCGGCTATCTGGGGCAGGGCGGCAACCTCCTGACCGACGTCGCGGCCCTGCCGGGCGACCTGCTCGGCGGCCAGGGCCTCGGAGCTCTGTCGCCGATCCTCAACGATGTCGGCGCCGTGACCCACGCCGCCGGCGGCCTGCTCGGCGGCGTCACCGGCATCCTCGGCGGGCTCGGCGGCGATGCGAGCGCGCCGGGCGGCAGCCTGCTCGCCCCGGTCACGTCGACGGTCGACGGGCTGCTCGGCGGCCACGGCGATGGCGCGCTGCCCCTCGACGGCCTGCTCGGCGGTGCCACCGGCCTTCTCGGCGGCCTTGGCGGTGGCGGTGGCGGATCGCCGGCCAGCGGCTTGCTCGCGCCCGTGACGTCGACGGTGGACGGCCTGCTCGGCGGGCACGGCGGAACGCCCCTCGACGGGTTGCTCGGCGGCCTCACCGGCGGCGGCCAAGCCGACGGGATCGGCGGCCCCCTTCTCGGGGCGAACGCGCCGCTGCAGCCCGTGGCCGCCCTTGCCAACGGCGTGATCGACGGCATCCACGCGACGCTGGAGCAAGTGGGGCACGATGTGCCGGTCCTGAACGACCCGCTCCACGCCGTGATCAATCTCGGGACCACCGTGGGGCTGGGCGAGCTCGGCGAGTCGAGCAACCTCGTGACCGACGTGGTCAACCTGCCGGGCGCCGTGCTGAGCGGCAACGCGGGCCCCGCGATCGGGCAGGTGGTCGGCGATGTCGGTCATGTCGCCGATGCGGCCGGCGGCGTGCTGGGCTCGGTGACCGGCGCCCTCTCGGGTGCGGCCGGCGGCGGTCAGGGCACAGGCAGCCCGCTCGACGGCGTGCTCGGGACCGTGACCTCGGTTCTGGGTGGATCCGATGCCGGCAACCCGGTCGGCGGCTTGCCGGGCGGCCTGACCGGCGGCGGCTCGGGCGAGGGCGGCACCGGGACCCATCCGCTGATCGACGTGGCCGCGGGCCCGACCACGGCGACGCCCCTGGCCAACGCGGCCGTGCTCACCCCGGCCGCGGACCCGTCGCACACCGTCCAGGCGAGCGCCATTGCGGTGGGCGCCGACCAGCCGAGCCTGGCCACCGCCAACCTGCTCTCCGGCGACAGCATCCTGCTGCCGCAGAGCAGCGGCAGCGGCGGCGCGGATTCCATCGTCGGGCAGATCCTGAGCCCGGCCTCGGCGGCGCCGGCCGGAGCCGGGGAGGCCGGCGGCTCCCATGGCGCGAGCCCCGATCTCGGGATCGTCACGATCGACCTCGGCAGCCATGCCGACGTCCACCACACCGACCCGACCCCGCACTCGGCCACGGGCGGCCTGCACCTGCTCGGCCTGTGACGGCCGAAGCCCCCGCCGCCCACGCGGCGGGGGTTCTTCTGTGAGCGTGCCGAGCCGCCGGGGGACAATCCTGTGACCGACGAACGCGTGTTGCGTGCTGCCAAGCGCCGGGAGTTCTGGGCCGCGATCCGGGCCGGGCGCACAGCCCTGATCACCGTGATGATCGTCAGCGGCCTGATCAACCTGCTGATGCTGACCGCCCCGATCTTCATGCTCCAAGTCTACGACCGGGTGCTGCCGAGCCGGAGCATCGCCACCCTGGTCGGGCTCGCCGGCATCGCCCTGATGCTGTTCGTGATCCAGAGCGTGTTCGAGGTGTTCCGCGCCCGGATCCTGTCGCGCTTCGGCCGCCTCGTGGATGAGCGCCTCGGCCCGCGGATCTTCCGGACCCTGCTGGCGCGCGGCGCCGAGACGCCCCGCGGCGACGACGGCCCTCAGGCGCTGCGCGACCTCGACACCGTGCGGGGCTTCGTGTCCAGCATGGCGCTCACCGCCTTCTTCGACCTGCCCTGGGTGCCGCTCTACATCGCGGTCTGCTTCCTGTTCCATCCCTGGCTCGGGGCGGCGATCGCGGGCGGCGCCCTGTTCCTCTGCGGCCTGACGGTCCTGACCGACTGGGCCTCCGCCGAGACCACCCGGGAGACCGTGCGGGTCGCCGGGGAGCGCCGCTCCTTCACCGACATGGCGCACCGGACCGCGCCGCTGCTCTGCGCGCTGGGGATGCGGTCGCGGGTGGCCGACCTCTGGCAGGTCCGGACCCGTAAGAACCTCGACGTCGCCACCTCCAGCAACGATCTCGCCATCGGCTTCGGCGCGGTGGCGCGCCTGCTGCGCACGGTGCTGCAATCCGGGATCCTGGGGCTCGGCGCCTACCTGGTGGTGCGCGAGGAGGCCACCGCCGGGGTGATGCTGGCCGCCACGATCCTGTCGGCCCGGGCGCTCGCCCCGGTCGATCTCGTCATCGCCAACTGGAAGTCGTTCTCGGCCGCCCGGCAGGCCTGGAGCCGGCTCGTGGCGTTCCTGCCCCGGCGGGAGCCCGAGGCCCTGACGCCCCTGCCGGCGCCCCGGGAGAGCGTGCGCGTGACCGCGCTCTCGATCGCCGCCCCCGGGACCGACAGCCTGATCCTGCACGACGTCAACGTCGCCCTCGCCCCCGGCAGCGCGCTCGGGGTGATCGGCGCCAGCGGCTCGGGCAAGTCCACCTTCGCCCGGGCGCTCGTCGGCCTGGCCCGGCCGGTCCGCGGGGTGATCCGCCTCGACGGCGCGGCGATCGACCAGTGGGATCCCGACGCCCTCGGGTGCGCAATCGGCTACCTGCCGCAGGACATCGAGATGTTCGACGGCACCATCGCGGAGAACATCACCCGGTTCGATCCCGCGCCCGACCCGGAGGCCCTGCAATCGGCCGCGAAGGCGGCGGGCGTCCACGAGGTCGTGCTGCGCCTGCCCGGCGGCTACGACGCCCGGGTTGGCGCCGCCGGGCTCGGCCTGTCGGGCGGCCAGCGCCAGCGGATCGCGCTCGCCCGGGCGCTCTACGGCGACCCGTTCCTGGTGGTGCTCGACGAGCCGAACTCCAACCTCGACGTCGACGGCGACCGCGCCCTGTCGGCGGCCGTGCAGGGCGTGCGCGCCCGGGGCGGCATCGTGGTGGTGATCGCCCACCGGCCGAGCGCGCTGGCCGCGGTCGATCGCATCCTGGTCCTGGGCGAAGGCCGCGTGCGCCTGCACGGGCCCCGCGACGAGGTCCTGGCGCAGCTGGGCGCCCTGACCCGGCAGACACCCACGAGGGTCGCATGACGCGGGACCAGGCCTCCATCGACCCGACCCGCGAGACCCGGCGCTCGCTCCGGCGGCACGTCGTCGGCGTCGCCGCGGTGATCGTGCTGGCCACCGGCACCGGCGCCTGGACCGCCGCCACCGAGCTGGCCGGGGCGATCATCGCCACCGGCTCCCTGGTGGTCGAGAGCAACATCAAGAAGGTCCAGCACCCGACCGGCGGCGTAGTCGCCGAATTGCCGATCCAGGAGGGTGCCCGCGTCCAGGCCGGCGACCTGCTGGTCCGTCTCGACGCCACCACCACCCGGGCCACCTACGACAGCGTTACCAAGAGCCTGTGGGAGATCGCCGCCCGCAACGCCCGGCTGGAGGCCGAGCGCGACGGCCGCGACGAGCCCGCCTTCCCGGCCGATCTCGCCGGGGCCGGGCCCGACGTCGCCCGGATCGTCGACGGCGAGCGCAAGCTGTTCCGCTTCCGCCGCGACGCGCTCCAGGGCCAGAAGGCGCAGCTGCGCGAACGGATCGGCCAGCTGCGCGAGGAGATCAAGGGCCTGGTCGAGCAGGCCGCCGCCAAGGAGCAGGAGACCGCGATCATCGGCCGGGAATACGAGGGCGTCGAGGATCTCTGGAAGAAGAACCTGATCCAGCTCACCCGGCTCACCAGCCTCCAGCGCGACATGTCCCGTCTCAAGGGCGAGCGCGGGGTCCTGGTGGCCAACATCGCCCAGACCAGGGGCAAGGTCTCGGAGACCGAGCTGCAGATCATCCAGCTCGAGCAGAACCTGCGCAGCGACGTCGCCAAGGAGCTGGCCGAGAACCGCGCCAAGGCCGCGACCCTGACCGAGCAGCGGATCGCCGCCTTCGACCAGTTGCAGCGGATCGAGATCCGCTCGCCGCAGACGGGCTACGTCCACGAGCTCGCGGTCCATACCCGCGGCGGCGTGATCTCCCCGGGCGAGCCGATCATGCTGATCGTGCCGAACGCCGATTCCCTGGTGGCCGAGGTCCGGGTCGCGCCCCAGGACATCGACCGGCTGCAGACCGGCCAGGCCGCGGGCCTGCGCTTCCCCAGCTTCGACCAGCGGACCACGCCGGAACTCAACGGCCGGGTCACCCGGATCGCCGCCGACGTCAGCGAGGACAAGCGGACCGGCAGCTTCTACTACCTCGTGCGCCTGGGCGTGACCAAGGACGAGCTGAGCCGGCTCGACGGCGCCAAGCTGATGCCCGGCATGCCCGTGGAGGCGTTCATCCGGACCGCCGACCGGACGGTCCTGTCGTATCTCACCAAGCCCCTGGTCGATCAGGCGCGCCGGGCGTTTCGCGAGAAGTAGGGCCGTCGGCCTCGCCGCCGCCGGGCCGGCAGGAATATTGCAACCCATGATTGCATATAGAACGTGATCCGGCAGAACCGACAGGCCAGCCACGATGCCGATCGACCCCAACAACCTCGCGCAGACCGCGACCCTGACCTACAGCGCCGAGTTCAACACCCTCGACCTCTGGAACGGGACGTCGGGCCTCGACACGGCGGGCGGCCCGCAATGGGGCAGCTACGTCACGGCGACCGGCACGCGGCCGTTCAACCAGGAGCAGGAATGGTACGTCCGGGCCGACCATCCCACGGACGGCAGCGCCGCCGCGCTGCCCAACCCGTTCAGCGTCCATGACGGCATCCTGACCATCACGGCGGCGCCGTCCGACCCGTCGCTGCTCTCGGACCTCGGCGGCCAGCCCTACACGTCGGGGATGATCAACACGTCCCACAGCTTCAGCCAGACCTACGGCTACTTCGAGATGCGGGCCGAGCTGCCGGCCGGGCAGGGGGTGTGGCCGGCCTTCTGGCTGCTCGCCAAGGACGGGTCCTGGCCGCCCGAGATCGACGTGATGGAGATGCTCGGGCACGATCCCAGCACGCTCTACACGACCGTCCACAGCCTCGCGCCCGGCCAGACCCCCGACACCCACACGGTGAGCCAGGGCGTGTCGCAGGTCGCCGACATGAGCGGCGGCTATCACACCTACGGAGTCGACTGGGAGCCGGACAGCCTGGCCTTCTACTTCGACGGCCAGGAAGTCTATCAGACACCCACCCCCGCCAGCCTGGACAAGCCCATGTACATGATCGCCAATCTGGCGATCGGCGGGACATGGCCGGGCGATGCCGACGCGACGACGCCGTTCCCGGCCCAGATGAACATCGACTACCTGCGCGCCTATCAGGCGAACCCGAACGCCGGCACGAGCGCGAGCCTGGAGCCGGTCTTCCACTTCTACGACGCGTCCACCGGCCAGCATCTCTACACGGCCAGCACGGCGGAGCGGGACGCGATCAAGACGTCCCAACCGGACTACGCGTATCAGGGGGTCGGCTGGGCCGCCCCCACCGGATCCGCCGGCACCGAGGACGTGTTCCACTTCACGAATGCGGCGACCGGGGACACGTTCTACACGACCAGCCCGGCCGAGCGGGACGGCCTGCTCGGCTCCGGTTCGGGCTACCACTACGACGGCGTCGCCTTCGAGGCCTATGCCGATCCGTCCGCCCCCGGATCGAGCGCGATCAACATCGAGCGGTTCGTCAACACCGAGAGCGGCCGCCACTATTACGCGTCCAGCGCCGCGGAGATCACCTCGATCGAACAGGGCCACGCCGGCCCCGGCTGGGTCGACGAGGGCCACGCCTTCACGTTGCACGCGCCGACCCAGAGCATGTTCGGGCTGTAACGTCTCGGAGACAGGCGCCGCGGTGCACGATTGCGGCAGCGCCGAGCGGAATCCGCTTTCGCACGGGATGTTTTATCCAAGGCGCCGGGAACAAACGCCGAGGCCATCTTTTGTGCTGGCGGTTACCCCCGTCGGCCCTTTTCGGATTGTCCCCGGCGCCCTCGAGACAGGAGATCGCTGTGCCCGCGGTGCAGAGCGCGATGACGCGCCAGCCCTCTCGGACAGCGGCCTCGGCCGGCGGCGGCGGCGCGACGTTTGAAGCTTCCGCGGGGCCGGCGTGACCGCCCGCGCCGCCCTGGACGTGATCGAGCAGCTGCCCGGGCGCTCGAAGACCGTCGACCGGATGATCGTGGGCCTCGCTGTGATCCTGGCGATGCTGGGCATCGCGGTGGGCGCCTCGGTCTATCAGCAGCGCGGCAGCGAGGCGGTACGCCACGCCCTCGCGGTCGAGGGACGCCTCGGCCGGGTGCTGTCGGCGGTCCAGGACGCCGAGACCGGGCAGCGCGGCTATCTCCTCACCGAGGACGAGAACTTCTTGCAGCCGTTCCGAAACGGCCGGTCCAAGGTCAACGGCGAGATCGCCCGCCTGCACGACCTGCTCCGGGACGACGACAGCCAGCGCGCCGAGCTCGACGGCCTGATCCTGCTGATCCGGGAGAAACTCGGCGAGCTCGGCACCAGCATCGACCTGCACCGGAGCGGCGACACCGAGGCGAGCCGGACCCTCGTCCGAGAAGGGCACGGGCGCCGCCTCATGGACGAGATCCGCAAGGTCGTGCGCCGCATGGAGGCCCAGGAATCGGCCCTGATGGAGCAGCGGCAGGCGGCGGTCTCCCGGATCGCGCTGCTGATCTGGGCGGCGCTCGCCGGGCTCGTCCTGGTGCTGATCCTGTTCGCCGTCTCGGCCATGCGCGAGGCCGGGCGCCGGCGCCGGTTGTCGCGCTTCCTGCCGCAGGAGCTGGTCTCGCGCCTCGCCGACGACGACGGCAGCCTGCGGGCCGGCTGGCGGCAGCAGGCGGTGATCGCCTTCGTCGACATGCGCGGCTCCACCGCCCTGGCCGAGCGCCTCGACCCGCAGCAGCTCTCCGCCTTCCTGTCGGCGTTCCGGCGGCGGGTGATGCGCATGGCCCGGCTGCACAACGGCGTGGTCGACAAGTTCATCGGCGACGGCGCCCTGGTGGTGTTCGGCCTGCCCGAGGCACAACGAGACGACGCCGCCCGGGCGGTGGCCTTCGCCACCGACCTGGTCGAGGTCATCGCCCGCTGGAACCTCAAGGGCGAGCACGACGCCACGGTGCGGATCGGCATCGGCCTCCATTGCGGCGAGGTGTTCAGCGGCATCATCGGCGAGGAGGCGCGCTACGAGTTCACCGTGCTGGGCGACACGGTGAACGTCGCCGCGCGCCTGGAGCAGGCGACCAAGACCCACGGCGTCCCGATCCTGGCCTCGGAGGCCGTCCGGCGCGCCGCCGGGCCGGCGACCGCCCTCTGGCGGGAGGTCAGCCGCGAGCCCCTGCGCGGCCGCCGGGAACCGATGGCCTACTTTTCGGTCGAGCCCCCGGGCTCTGCCGAGTCCGCACCGGCCCGCCTCCGCGACGTCGATCCGCTTCCGGAAATGGCGCTGTAGCCGCGCTTTCGAGCTGCGCCGGCCCGCGGCGCGGATGTGACCAACCGAGAGGCCGATGCCGACCGATCTGTCCTGGCTGCTGCGCCGCGAGACCCTGTTGGCCGGGACCGTCGTGCTCCTCGGCACGGCGGCCCTGGCCGCCTGGTACCTCCTGCAGGCGACCGTGCTGACCGTCGCGGTCGCTCCCCGGGACGGGACCGAGCCCGGCCTAATCAAGGCCTACGCGGACGCCCTGGATTCGGGCCGCACGGGCCTGCGTCTCAAGATCCTCGCCTTCGACGACGTGCGCGAGAGCGCCGCCGCCCTGCAAGACGGGCGCGCCGACCTGGCGGTCGTCCGGCCGGACGTGCTGCTGCCGACCAACGGGCTGACCCTGGCGATCCTGCGCGACCAGGCGATGATCATCGCCTCGCCCGAGCAGGCCGGCATCAAGGATTTCCCTCATCTGGCCGGCAAGCGGCTCGGCATCGGCGCGCACCGGGACGCGGATATCTGGCTGCTCAAAAGCATCCTCGGCTATTACGGCCTGAGCCTGGAACCGGGGGCAGGGGGCGGCCCCGGCGACCGGGCGGTCGTGCTCGTGCCGGTGGCCGAGGATGCGGTGGCGGGGGCGCTGCGCGAAAAGCGGATCGACGCCTTCATCAGCATCATCGCGCCCTCCGCCCCGAAGGCCCTGGACCTCGTTGCCGCGGTCCGCTCGGTGGCGCGGGGCGGCAAGGTCGAGTTCGTCGCCGTCGAGGACGACGACGCGGTGATCGAGCGCTTCCCCAAGCTTCAGGCGGTGGCCATTCCCGGCGGCCTGTTCGGCGGCCGGCCGAAGCTGCCGGCGGACGACGTGAAGACAGTGGGCGCCTCGTATCGCCTGATGGCCCGCGCCTCCTTGAGCCGCGCCGTGGCGGCCGACATGACCCAGCAGTTGTTCGAGAAGCGCACGGAGGCAGGCAACGCCACGGAGGCGGCGGATTACGTCCAGGCCCCGTCCTACGAGACCACGGTGGCGGCGACCAGCGCCAGGATCCCGATCCACCCGGGGGCGCTCGATTATTACGAGCGCGAGCAGCACGGCTTCGTCGAGCGCTACGGCGACACGCTCTACCTGCTCGGCGCGCTGGCCGGCGGCCTGGTCTCGGTCCTGGCCTGGATCCGGCAGCGCCTGGCCGGCCTGCGCCGGGAGCACATCGACGAGATCGTGGAGCGGCTCCTGGCGATCACCGAGCAGGCCCGGGCCGCCCGGGACCCGGCGGCGCTCGCCGGCCTCACCCGCGAGGTCGACCGGCTGGCCGCCGACGCGGTCCGCTACGCCCGCGAGCGGGCGCCGGACGCCGCGACGATGTCGGCGGTCGCCATCGCCCTCGACACGGCCCGGGCGACGATCGCGGATCTGCGCCCGGGCGCCGCCGCGGGGCAGGGCGGCGCGCGCACGACGTCCGGGGCGGAAGGCTGAGCGGCGCTCAGTCCCGCCGCTCGCGGCGCAGGGTCTTCAGGCCGATGCCCGTCGCCTCGAAGCCGCCATCCACGGCCAGTTGCTGGCCGGTGACGAAGGAGGCCCGCTCGGAGCACAGGAACACGATCGCCTCCGCGAGCTCCGTCTCCAGGCCGTAGCGCCCGAGGGGGACGGCGTCGTGGTAATCCGCGCGAATCTCGGGGCTGTGGACCGCCTTGGCCATCGCGGTGTCGACCGGGCCGGGGGCGACCGCGTTCACCCGGATGCCGAACTGCGCCAGCTCGACGGCCTGCTGCTTGGTGAGCTGCGCCAAAGCCGCCTTGCTGGTGCCGTAGGCCGTCCGCAGCGTCGAGGCGCGCAGGCCCGAGATCGAGGTGACGTTCACGATCGCGCCGCCGCGCGCGGCGAGCAGCGGCACGGCCGCCTGCGTGCACAGGAACGGCCCGGACAGGTTCACCGCCAGCACCCGCGACCAATCCGCGAAGGTGGTCTCCATCAGAGGCTTGAAGATCGCGATCCCGGCATTGTTGACCAGCGCGTCGAGGCGCCCGAACCGGTCGGCGACCTGCCGCATCGCCCCCGCCACCGCCTCCGGATCGGAGACGTCCGCGGTCACCGCCAGCACCGCGTCGGGCCGGTCGAGCTGGGCAGCGGCGGCTTCCACGCCCGGGCCGTCGATGTCGAGCAAGGCGACCCGCCACCCGTCCGCGAGGAACCGGGCCGCGGCGGCAAGCCCGATGCCGCGGGCCGCCCCGGTCACCAGCGCGGTCCGGTCGTTGGTGTCGCTCACGGGTCATCTCCATCGGCGATGGCCGCGCGAGCGGCGGAGGGGATCGTTCGGGCAGCCGAAAGCGCGGTCGCCGCAACTGGAGCCGGAGGGGCCTTCCTCGGCAGGCTGTGGAAAGCCCATCTTGGGTGATTTCTTATCGCCGGTGCAACCGAGTGCGGGAATTGGCGGCCGGATTGCGGGCTGCCCGAGACCGGCGTTGTGCCACCTACGGAGTCACGCGCGGATGAGACGACGGCTCGATCCATAGCGCAGCACGCGAAGACTTTTCCTATACCCGATACCGCAACCGCAACCGCAGCCGCAGCCGCAGCCGCAGCATCGCACTCAGCGCTGATGTTTGCTGGCGCGCCAGACAGAATGAAACTGCGAACACCTACGTCATTGAGACTGCGAGATAAGATCCAGCATCTTATAGAGCTGCCGTGATCTAGGACGCCTGAAGCCAACCGATCGCGGCACGCCCCGCGTCGGAGAGGATTCGCCGCGAAAGCGGACAAACCCCTACCGACCCGACCCAGTCGTTCAGGCTCCCCGACGCGATGCCCGGAAGCGGACGTGAGGCGAGCGACAGCCTGTATGACTGAAGTTGGCTGAAAAGCCGCCGGTCCGCTTTGAGATATGGACTTCAGGACATTGGACGTAATCGTTTCAGCCAGTGCGGACCTGTGGAATCTTGTGCCGCTCGTCGGATATCGGCGGATTGTCTAAGGGAAAATCTTGGCGAGCCGCAGCTGAACGAAGGTCGCTTGCGGGTTTCCGTTCTCGATGGTGAGGTCGCGCCCGATCATGGCTTGAATCTGGAAGGTCGGCTCCGGAAAATAGGCGACCGCAAGACGGCCATACGTCGTTCCCTGCGAGTTTCGGAGCGAAACCTGCTGGAAGGATTGATTGCCGCCGATCCGGCCGCCCAGGCCGCCCGCAACTTCCAGGGCCGGGTCGATCTTGTAGCGCAGATAGGCCTGAAACTCGAATTGCGGAGCCTGCGACAGCCGCCCGAGGCCGGCGAGGTTGTAGCGGGCGTTGTCCGAGTAGAAGGCGACGTCGCCGATCACGTCGAGGGACCATACCGGGTCGAAATGTTTGACATAGGCCCCCTGAATGACCCCCTGCCAGCGGTTGGTGCCGAAGTTCAGCGACCGGGTCGCGTCGTAATCGCCGGTCGGCGCGATCAGATACGGGGTGATCGAGACGACGTCCTTGAACGCGGTGTCGAGCTTGAACTTGAACGGCGCCGCCAAGATGACGTCGCCCACGCCGCCGGGCGATCCGAGGGCCTCCAGCACGCCGCCGGTCGAGATCGCGCCGACCGGGAGGAGGAATTGCGGGTCGACCGTCACGCCCGGGGCAATCTCGTAGACGTGCAGAAGGCGGATGATGCCGACATTCGTATCCAGCTTGGCATCCGATGTCGTCTTGCCCCCCCGCGTGTAGGACTCATCGCCGTGACCGTATTGATAATAGAGCAACCCGATCGTCGCTCCCGACGGGAACTGCTCGTAATCGCCCGGGTTGATCTCAAGCGCATAGGCACTGAAGCTCATGCACGTGCCGAGAATTGCTGAAATCAAGCTCCGTCCAAATCTGATTTTCATCACACGCCCCTCGCTCCCGATCCTGATGTCGGGAGTTGTTGAGAGGAAGCTTCCGGATTTTCCGCCTGCGGTCGTTATCCGCAAACGTCTTTCGTTGTTCGATTCCTGCTGAAGCCGGCGGCGCGGTCGCGGACAGGCCCGCCCGTGATCGGCTTTCACATGGACAGACCGCACTGTGGCCGCCAACGAAAGGCGCTCGAGTTCCTGAGGATGTCGGAAGACAGGCGCGGGGCCTCATGACGCCGCCGGCGTCAATCCGGGATGTCGCCGTTCCGGATGCTGGCGAGCCGTCCGTCGCCGGTGCTTTCGCCGAGAGCCCGCCTACCGGCCTCGGGGCACCCCTCCGGACCTGCGGATCGAACCGATTGGCAAAGCCCTCGCCGGCGCGAAGCCGCGGCGCCTATCGCTGCGCGGAGGCGCGCAACTGGGCTGGCGTCACGCCCATCGTGTTGCGGAAGGCGCGGGTGAAGTTCGCCTGCGACGAGAACCCGGTCGCCGCCGCGATCTCGGCGATCTGGGTATCCTCGGTCAGCAGCCGGTGCTTGGCGAGGTCGAGGCGGCGCCCGCTCACATATTCGTAGGGCGTCCGCCCGGTCGCCGCGCGGAAGCTGCGGGTGAAATGCGCGACACTCATGCAGGCCGCCGCCGCGAGGTCGGCGACCGCGAAATCCTCGAACAGGTGGGCCGCGATGAAATCCTCCACCCGCTCGAGACGCCGCCGGTCGAGCGGCTTGTCGGTGCTCTCCTTCGCCTGGACGTTCGCGGCCGAATAGCGCTGTACGAGATGGGCGGCGAGGGCCACGCCCAGCGATTCGATGAGAAGCCGCCCGGCCGCGGACTCGTCCTCCAACTCTTCGATGATCCGGCCGGCGACGTGCTCGATGAAGGGATCCTGGGCGATGACCTCGTAGCGCAGTTCGACCCGGGCCGGGTCGATGTCGAGGTCGCGCAGCAGGGTCTCCTCGAACGGGCGGCCCGGCAGGAAGATGTGCAGGCAGTCGAGCATCGGATCGGAGATGTTGACATACTCCTCCTCGATGCCGGCCGGGCACAGCCAGACCGTGCCGCGATGACCGTGGGTCTGCTGGCGCCGGCCGCTGCCGACCCGTTCGACGAAGGTCCGGCCGCGCAGCAGGATGGCGATCTCGGTGTCGTGCGGGGTGAGGGCCGGAAGCTCGCCGGGCATATGGCTCCAGCGCTCGGCGTGCAGGTGCGACCAGCGCAAGCGGTTCGACGTGTCGAGCAGCCGTCCGGTCACGTATTTGTCGACCGAATGCCCCAGCATGCCTAGCCATCCCCCCTTTGGAAACTGAAACAGTTCCAGATCGGATGCACAACCTGCGCCAACGCGCGGCCGAGCCCGGAGACGAGCGCCTGGTCAGGCGGGCCGAGGACCGCAATCCAGGAATACGAAGGCGCAGGTCGCGATAAAGCCGGCTGCCTCGTTTGTTGGCACGATCCCCTCCTGTTCAAGAATTGGTCAATCGGAGGGTGGATATGGCCCGCGAAGTCGTCATCGGCGCATGCCCGCACGATTGCCCCGACACCTGCTCGATCCTGACGACCGTGGAGGATGGCAAGGCGATCGCGGTGCGGGGCAACCCGGATCATCCCTTCACCAAGGGGCGCCTGTGCGTGAAGGTCAACGACTACCAGAACCGGGTCTATAGCGACCAGCGCCTGCTCTACCCGATGCGCCGCGTCGGCCCGAAGGGCAGCGGCCAGTTCGCGCGGATCACCTGGGACGAAGCGCTGGACGAGATCGCCGGCCGCTGGAAGGCGATCATCGCCGAGAGCGGCGCTCAAGCCATCCTGCCCTACAGCTATCTCGGCACCCAGGGCATCATCAACGGCCTCAACGTCGGCGATCCGCTGTTCAACAAGCTCGGCGCCAGCGTCTGCGAGCGCACCTTCTGCGATTCCGGCTCGTGCACCGCCTACATGATGACGATCGGCCATACGCCGGGGGTCGATCCTGAGAGCTTCGTCCATTCGAAGTACATCATCCTGTGGGCCTGCAACACGCTCAGCACCAACTCGCACCATTGGCCGTTCATCGAGCAGGCCAAGCGCAACGGCGCCAAGCTCGTCGTGATCGATCCGGTCCGCACCCGCACGGCCCGGCTGGCCGACTGGCACATTCCAATCCGCCCCGGCACCGACGGCGCGCTGGCGCTGGCGATGATGCATATCATCATCAAGGAAGGGCTGACCGACCGCGATTACATCGACAAGCATACGATCGGGTTCGACGAGCTCGCCGAGCGGTGCGAGGCCTACACCCCGGAATTCGCCTCCGCCGAGACCGGCATCCCGGTCGAGGACATCCTCAAGCTGAC
Organism: Methylobacterium sp. J-048; assembly: GCF_022829515.1. Taxonomy (GTDB): domain Bacteria; phylum Pseudomonadota; class Alphaproteobacteria; order Rhizobiales; family Beijerinckiaceae; genus Methylobacterium. The sequence continues at coordinate 44,417 of NZ_JAKSYL010000214.1, read as the reverse complement.
CCGCGAATACGCCACGACGCCGCCGGCGGTGGTGCGGATCGGCGTGGCGGTGGAGCGCCATGCGGGCGGCGGCCAGACCGTCCGGGCGATCGCCTGCCTGCCGGCGCTGATCGGCGCCTGGACGCATGTCGGCGGCGGCCTGCTGCAGCTGCCGATCTGGGCCTTCCCGGTGAACTGGCCCGGCCTGATGCGGCCCGACCTCCAGCCCGAGACGATGCGGGTGATCAATTCCTGGGCGCTCGGACCGGCGCTGGCCGGCGAGATGCCCCTCGATCCGCCGATCCGCGCGCTGTTCGTCTACAACGCCAACCCGATGGCGATGGTCTCGCAGCAACAGACGATCGAGCGCGGGCTGGCGCGCGAGGATCTGTTCACGGTCGTGAGCGAGCACTTCCTGACCGATACGGCGCGCTACGCCGACATCGTGCTGCCGGCCACCACCCAGCTCGAACAGGCGGACATCATGTTCTCCTGGGGGCACCTCTACCTGTCCTACAACAACCCGGCCATCGCCCCGCTCGGCGAGGCGGTGCCGAACACCGAGCTGTTCCGCCGGCTCGCCAAGGCCATGGACATCGAGGATCCGTTCTTCTTCCGGTCCGACGACGCGATGATCGCGGACTCGATGGACTGGTCGAGCCCGGTGCTGGCCGGCATCACCCTCGAGGAGCTGAAGCAGAAGGGCTACATGCGCCTGACCATGGACGCGGCCGATGCCTGGGCGCCCCATCGCGACGGCAATTTCCCGACCGCCTCGGGCAAGTGCGAGTTCAAGTCGAGCCTGGCCGCGGGCGGCAACTTCGTCGCGCCGCTGTTCCGCCAGGGCTACGGCGGTGGCCAGTCGGGCGAGCCGGTCGATCCGCTGCCGCACTACCTGCCCCCGAACGAGAGCCCGCGCACCGCGCCCGCCCTCGCCGAGCGCTTCCCCCTCAGCCTGATCTCGCCGAAGAGCCACGCGTTCATGAACTCGAACTACGGCAACCTGCCGGCCCAGGTCGCGCAGGCGGGCGAGCAGCAGGCGGTGCTGCTGCACCCGGACGATGCCGGGCCGCGCGGCATCGCGGCGGGAACGCCGATCCGCGTGTTCAACGACCGCGGCACGTTCGAGGCCTTCGCGACGCTCTCGCCCGACGTGATGCGCGGGGTGGTCGTCGCTCCGGCGGGCTTCTGGCAGCGCTCCAACCAGCGCGGGCCGACCGTCCACGCCCTGACGCCGACGGCCTTCGCCGATCTCGGCCACGCCCCGACCTTCTCCGACATGCTCGTGGACGTGGCCGCCGCCTGACCGCCTCCGCGTCCTCCCTTTCGTATCAGCTGAGGTGAGATCGACATGGCCTATGTCGTCACGGATTCCTGTCGTGGCTGCCGCTACACCGAGTGCGTCACCGTCTGCCCGGTCGAGTGCTTCCATCTCGACGAGGAGATGACCTACATCGACCCCGAGAACTGCATCGATTGCGGCGGCTGCGCGCCGATCTGCCCGGTGAGTGCGATCCATCCGTCCTGGCAGATGCCGGCGGACAAGGCCGGATGGGTCGAGATCAACCGGCTGCGGGCCGCCGAGACCCCGGTGGTGAACGCCAAGCTTCCGCCGTTGCCGGGCGCGGATGAGCGGGCAAGGCGGCTGGCCTCATGAGCGTGCCGCATCGCATTGCCGTGGTCGGGAGCGGCCCGGCCGGCTTCTACGCGGCCGAGGCGCTGCTGCGCTCCGGCGTGCCGGTGGCGGTCGACCTGTTCGAGCGCCTGCCCGCCCCGTTCGGGCTCGTCCGGTTCGGCGTGGCGCCGGACCACCCGAAGCTGAAGCAGGTGACCGCGGTGTTCGACCGGATCGCCGGCCTGCCCGGCTTCCGCTTCGTCGGAGGCGTCGAGGTTGGCGTCGATGTGAGCGTCGCCGAACTTTCGGCTTGCTATCACGCCGTGATCCTGGCGAACGGGGCCTCTCTCGACCGGCGGATGCACATCCCCGGCGAGGACCTGGCCGGAAGCCATCAGGCGGGATCCTTCATCGGCTGGTATAACGGCCACCCCGACGCCGCCGGGCAGTCCTTCGATCTCTCGGCGGAGCGCGCGGTGGTGATCGGCCATGGCAACGTCGCGCTCGACGTCGCGCGTATCCTGCTCAAGACCCCCGACGAGTTGCGCCACACCGACATCGCCGCCCACGCGCTGGACGCTTTGGCCGAGAGCCGGATCCGGGAGGTTCAGATCGTCGGGCGCGGGGGCGTCGAGCGCGCCCGCTTCTCTCCGAAGGAACTGGCTGAGTTCGGCGATCTCGCCGCGTGCGACACCGGGCTCGATCCCGACGACCTCCCCGGGGGCGTGCCGGAACCAACATCCGAAGCCGGTGTGGAGGCCCGCGCCAATGCCGAGATCCTGCGCGCCTTCGCCGAGGCGGGGGGCGGCGCGGGCAAGCCGCGGCGCTGCCTGATCCGCTTCGGTCTCGAACCGCTCCACCTCGCCGGGGATGGCCATGTGGAGCGCCTGCACCTGCGCCGGCCTGGCTCGGACGCGACCGTCGCGCTGGATTGCGGGCTCGTGATCTCCAGCATCGGACGGCGGACCGCGCCGGTGCCGGGCGTACCCTACGACGCGGCGACGGGCGTTCATGCCAATCTCGGCGGCCGGATCCAGGCGGACGGCGTGCCGGTGCCCGGCCTCTACGCCTGCGGCTGGAGCAAGCGTGGGCCCCGCGGCACGATCGGGACGAACCGCGCCTGCGGCGTCGAGACGGCCGCAGCCGTGCTCGCCGACCTCGCGGCTCTGCCGGCTCCGATCGGGAACCCGGACGCGCTGGTGGCCAATCTCGCGAACCGGACCGGGTGCAGCATCGACTTCGCCGCGTGGCGCCGGATCGAGGCCGCCGAACTGGCCCGCGGCCAGGCCGCCGGCAAGCCCCGCGAAAAGATCGTCACGCGCGCCGAGATGCTCGCGGTCGCGGGCGAGGCGGCCTGAGATGGCGGCGCAAACGCAAGCCGGAACCTGCGGGCTCATCGACGGCTTCGGACGCCGCGTGACCTATCTGCGCCTCTCCGTCACCGACCGATGCGACCTGCGCTGCGTCTACTGCATGTCGGAGGACATGAGCTTTCGATCCCGGCGGGACATCCTGAGCCTGGAGGAGCTGGCCCGGCTCGCGCGGCTGTTCATCGCCCGCGGCGTCGACACGCTGCGCATCACCGGCGGCGAGCCGCTGGTGCGCCAAGGCATCCTCGATCTGTTCCAGGCGCTCTCCGAGCCGCTCCGAACCGGCGCGCTGCGCGAACTGACCCTGACTACGAACGGAACGCAGCTCGCCCGCTTCGCCGAGGACTTGGCCCGGGCCGGCGTACGCCGGATCAACGTCTCCCTCGACACGCTCGACCCCGAGCGCTTCCGGACGCTGACCCGCGGCGGCTCGCTCGCCAAGGTGCTGGACGGGATCGCGGCGGCCCGCGCGGCAGGGCTCAGGGTCAAGCTCAACGTGGTGGCGCTGAAGGACGGGACGGAGCACGAGATCCACGATCTCATCGCCTTTGCGCACGAACGGGACATGGCGCTGAGCCTGATCGAGACCATGCCGCTCGGCGATATCGGTGCCGACCGCCTCGACCAGTACCTGCCCCTCGATGCCCTGCGCCGGCAGATCGAACGGCGTTGGACGCTGGTCGACATCCCGATGCGCACCGGCGGTCCGGCCCGCTACGCGCGGATCGCCGAAACCGGCGGCCTGATCGGCTTCATCACCCCGCACACCCACAATTTCTGCGCGGATTGCAACCGCGTGCGGGTCACCGCGTCCGGGACGCTCCACACCTGTCTGGGGCAGGAGGATGCGACCGATCTGAGAGCGATGCTGCGGGCCGGCGGCACCGACGACGATATTTTCTGCATCATCGATCAGGCGCTGGGCCGGAAGCCGAAGGGCCACGATTTCGTCCTCCGGCGCGGCGCGCCGTCCCAAATCACGCGAACGATGTCCGAGACCGGCGGTTGATGCGACGTGGCTGCATCAGGATGCCGTTGGCGGCTAGCAATATATTGGGTTGAGGAAATTTATTTTAATGGCCGCTATGGTCAATTATTTAAATAGCCATTAAAGATTCAATCGACAACTTGCTTATCAGCAAGAGTGTTTCTTTAACAGATATATTTGCTTTGCAGAAATTTACGAGACTGGCTGCACGACCGAGATGGGTGCAAAGCCGAATGGCCGCTTGCAAAGCGTTCACCCAGCGCTTCACCCGCCGCGTCTCCGCCGGCGTGCAGCGGAGCTTGAGCACACAATCGAGACAGGCCGTCAGGTTGCGGTAGTGGTCCAAGGCTGCGAGGTAGCGGCCGATGCTCGCCGCAACCTGAACCAGTCGGGCTTCGACCTTGGCGGTGGTGAAGGTCTTGTCGCGGGTGTTGACCGCCTTGAACGTGCTGCCGGCGACCGCGACCACGGCCTTGCTGAACAGGTTCAGCCGGCGGCACAGCACGACGAACTGCGCACAGGCGCCCTGGATCGCCGGGCCGTTGTCCTTGCGGAAGTCAGCCAGCGTCTTGAAGTCGGGCATCAGCCGGCCGGTCAGCCAGATCAGCTCAATGTTGCGCTGGCTCTTGCGTTCGAGGCGGCGGCTCGACGGGACGCGGTTGAAATAGCCTTACAAGTAGATCTTGAGCAGCGCCGCCGGATGATAGGCCCCACGCCCGGTCGCTTCCGGCACCGCGCCCGCGAAGCCGAGCACGGCCAGATCGAGCTCATCGACGAACACCTCGACGAGGCGAGCCGGATTGTCCGCGGTGATAGAGTCGTCCAGGCAATCGGGAAGGAGCGTGATCTGCTGACGATCCTCGCCTGCTATGAAACGCTTCATCCCGACCTCTCCAGATCGGGATTTACACGACCAGAGCGGCGCGTTTTCACACAGCCTGCACTCATAGCCGCCGTTCAACCGAAGTCGGCCGCATCCTGGGAACCGACGTTGCAGCAGCAGGAATCTCCGGTTTGGCTGCATCCGCGATGAGGACTGGCGACACGAAGTCGTCGATGCCAGATCGAGAATTACGTCACGCTTGGGAAACCCGCTCCGCCGGGTGCGGACGCTGAAGTCCCAGATGCGCGCGCAGGGTCCCGCCCGTATAGTCCGTCCGGAACAGGCCGCGCTCCTGAAGCAGCGGCACCACATCACGCACGAAGTCGCTAAGTCCGTCCGGGAAGAAGGGCGGCATCACGTTGAAGCCGTCCGCCGCACCGCCCTCGAACCAGGCCTGCATCCGGTCGGCGACGTCGATGGCCGTGCCGACGATCATGTGGTGCCCGCGTCCGGCCGCCACCCGGAGGGCAAGCTGCCGGATCGTGAGTTTTTCCCGGCGGGCCAGCTCGGCGAGGAGTTCGGCCCGGCTGCGCAACTGATCCGAGATCGGAAGGTCCGGGAGCGGGCCGTCGAGGTCGTAGCGTGACAGCGAATGGCCGAGGCGCTCCTCCAGCAGCGGCATCGCGCTGGCGATGTCGGTCCACTGGTCGAGCTCGATCAGCTTGGCGCTCGCCTCCTCCAGCGTCCGGCCGATGACCGGCAGGAGGCCCGGCATGACCGCCACCGTGGACGGATCGCGGCCGAAGCTGGCGACGCGCTGCCGGAGGCTGGCGTAGAATTTCTGCGCCTCCTCGATGGTCTGCTGGGCGGTGAACACGACGTCGGCCCGGCGGGCGGCGAGATCCTGCCCAGGCCCGGACGAGCCGGCCTGGATCAGGATCGGGTGGCCCTGCGGCGAGCGCGGGATGTTGAGCGGGCCCTTGGCGCGGAAGTAGCGGCCGACATGGTCGAGCACGCGCACCTTCGCGGGGTCGGCGTAGACGCCCCGCGCCTTGTCCTTGACGAAGGCGTCGTCGTCCCAGCTGTCCCAGAGGCCGCAGACCACGTCGACGAATTCCTCGGCGACCGCGTAGCGCTCGTCATGCGCCGGATGCTCCTTGGAGAAGTTGTTGGCGGTGCGCGCGTAGGAGGTGGTGACGACGTTCCAGGCCGCGCGTCCGCCGCTCAGATGGTCGAGCGACGCGAAGGCGCGGGCGGTGTGGTAGGGCTCGCCGTAGGTGGTCGAGGAGGTCGCCGCGAGGCCGATGCGGCTCGTCACCATGGCCAGCGCGCTCAGCAGCGTCAGCGGCTCGAAGCGGGCGATCATCGAGGGGTGGGCGTCCACGGCGCTGGTCAGGCCGTCCGCCAGGAAAACCATGTCGAACTTGGCGGCCTCGGCCATCTGCGTCACCCGGAGCAGGAGATCGAAGTTCTCGCTGCCGGCCTCGGCGCGTGGGTGGCGCCAGCCCGAGACGTGATGGCCGGCTCCCTGCAGGAACAGGCCGAGATGCATCTGTCGCGGAGTCGTCGTCATGGGCGGGCTCTCGGCTGGGGTTCGGGGGCGGCCGGGGTGCTTACGGCTGCCGCGGTTGCGCCAAGCAGGCGAGGAGGCGGGCGAGATCGCTTACGTCGTGCATGGTGCGCACGAGGTCGGGCACCGAACGCAACGCCTCGGATCCGGCGGTCGCGTCCCGGAACTTGTCGTCGGCATCGGCGAGCCCTGGCAGGCCGTCAATGCGCCGGTCGTGCGTCCGGCCCTGCCCGTCCGTCATCTCCACCACGACGAAGCGCGTGCTCGGATCCGACGAGAGGCGCCGGGCGGCCTGGTCGTGCCGGCGCTCGACCCGCGCCGCCAGCGCGGCTAGGTCGGGGCGGACGGGGCGCTCGTCGAAATGGTCGATCCGCACCGCTCCGTCCACGAGGGCGGCGGCCAGGATATATTCCGGGCTGAACCGGGCCTCGATGCCGGTGCGCGGCGTCCGGACCACCAGTGCGGCGTCGCCACCCGGCGGGAAGGTGATCGTCGCCCGCGTCAGGTCGCGGATGCCCTCGCGGTGGAGGCCAAGGCCGGCCACCGCCACGGGATGGGCCGCCGTGCAGCAGGGAAACGCCTTCAGGGTCAGGCCGGGTCGGACGATCTGCCAGGGGGCGCCCCAACCTTCGAGCACCCGCTCGGGCGCCGCCTCGCCGAAGCCGTAGGCCTGCAGGAACCCGTTCGGGCCGTCGAGGCAATCTTCGGCGCCGGACAGGCCTGCTTCGGCCAGGCGCGCTGCCGCCAGGCCGTTGCGGGCGGCGAGCCCGGCATGGAGCGGCTTCGCGTCGGATCCGAACTGCAGCCGCAGCCCGGCGGCCTGCGTCGCGCCGAGCCCCAGGGCGATCGCGGTCGTCCGAGCGCTGAAGCCGCGCAGGTGTGCGATCGCCGCTGCGGCCCCGAGGGGGCCGAGGGTGGCGGTGGCGTGGAAGCCGCGCTCGTAATGCGCGGGGCCGATCGCGCGCCCGAGATGCGCCATCGTCTCCAGCCCGACCAGGTAGGCAGCCAGGAACGCGTCCGCACTGGGCAGTGCGTCCGGGTCGAGGGCGGCGAGCAGCGCTGGGACGATCACCGTCGTCGGGTGGCCGCGCACGCTGGCATGCACGTCGTCGTAATCGAGCACGTGGCCGGCATGGCCGTTGAGGAGAGCGGCCAGGAACGGGTCGGCCGGCTGTGCGGCGCCGATCACCAGGGCACGGCCGGGGGCATCGCCGAACACGCCGCGCAACGTCGCGAGCGACAGATCGGTGCTGCCCGCCAGGGCGCAGGCGAGGAAGTCCACGAGGGCGATCCGCGCCGCGCGCATCGCGGCGGGATCCGTGTCCGGGCGCGAGGCGACGATCGCCTCGGCGAGGGCGGCGGTGCGCGGGTTCGACATCAGATTCCCTCCCGGTCCTGCACGGCGTCTCGATAGCCCTGGAAGCCGCCGATGAACTGGCGGATGCGCGGATTGCCGGACCGGTAGAACAGCTCGGCCGGCGGGGCCTGGGCGACGATCCGGCCGTTCTCGGTGAACGCGATCGTATCGCTGATCTCCTCGGCGAAGCGCATCTCGTGGGTGACGAGAATGCTGGTCAGCCCATCGCGGACGAGCTCGCGGATGACGGCGAGCACCTCGCCGACCATCTCGGGATCCAGGGCGGACGTGACCTCGTCGAACAGGACGAGGTCCGGCCGCATGGCCAGCGCCCGCGCGATGGCGACGCGCTGCTGCTGGCCGCCGGACAATTCGCCCGGATAGGCCGCGACCTTGTCGGCGAGGCGGACCCGGGCGAGCAGGTCGCGCGCCAGGGCTTCGGCCTCGTCCCGCGGCACCTTGAGGATGCGGATCGGCGCGATCGTGATGTTCTCCAGCACCGTGAGGTGCGGGAACAGGTTGTATTGCTGGAACACGATGCCGATGCGCTTGCGCAGGGCGATCCGCTCGGCCTCGGTGCGCAGGGTGTCGACCCGGGTGCCGGCGACCGTGATCCGCCCCGCCTGCGGCTGGGCGAGGCCGTTGATGCAGCGCAGGATCGTTGACTTGCCCGAGCCGGACGGGCCGATGATCGAGACCGCATCCCCCTTCGCCACCGTCAAATCGATGCCCTTGAGCACCTCGGCCGCCCCGAAGGACAGGTGGACGTCCTGGAGTTCGACGAGGGGCGGCCGGGGGGTGGAATCCTGTGCCATGGGGCGGGGTACAGCCTTCAGCGCGGGGCGAAGCGGCGTTCGAGACGCCGCGTCAGGCGCGAGATCGGGAAGCAGAAGAGGAAGAAGGCTGCGAGCACGGTCAGGTAGACCGCGATGGTGAAGTCGTCGCGGCGCACCGCCGTGCTCGCGTCGGTGGCGGCGTGCAGCAGCTCGTGGACGCCGACCAGGGAGGCCAGCGCCGTGCTCATGGTGATCGAGGCGTAGAGGTTCATCCAGGGCGGCAGCGCCCGGCGCAGGCACTGGGGCAGGATGATCCAGCGCAAGGTCTGGCCGCGGGACATCCCGACACCCTTGGCGGCATCCCACTGCGTGGTCGGGACCGACTGGATCGCCCCGCGGACGATCTCAGCCACGTAGGCGCTCGCCGGGATCGCGAGGCCGAACACCGCCTTAAGCCAATCCGGAAAGGGCAGGTAGTTGCCGGCCACCACGATCTCGAACGGGAAGATGTAGGTGGTGGCAAAGATCAGCACGAGGTGGGGCGCGTTGCGGAAGACCTGGACGTAGGCCACGGCCGGCGCGCGCACGAGCCGCGAGGCCGACAGCTCCATCGCCCCCAGCGCGACGCCCGCGAGCGTGCCCGTACTCATGGCGAGCACGCTGATCAGGATGTTCATGGCAAAGCCCGAGGCGAGGTAGGGCAGCCAGTCGAGCAGGTCCCGGGCGAGGCGCGCGTCGAGCACGGACCACAGGAGGAAGCCGGCTGCGGCCAGCGCCAGCCAGGCCCAAGCCGGGCCGAGGGCGGCGCGGCCGCGCGCGGGGAGCGCCGCGGTGCTCAAACGCCGTATCCCGGGACCGCAAGTCGGCGCTCCACGTAGCGGCCGATCTGCGACAGCGCCGTGTTGATCAGCCCGAAGAACAGCAGGATCACGATCATCAGTTCGAGGACGTTGTCGCGCTGCGTCCAGATCATGATCGACGCGTAGGTCACCTCGCCGACCGCGATCGCCGACCCGATGGTGGTCAACTTCACGAGGTTGACCAGATTGTTCACGATGGCCGGCATGGCGGTGCGCAGGGCGAGCGGGAGCGTCACGTAGCGCAGGACCTCGAAGCCGGAGAAGCCGATGGCGTGGGCGGTCTCGACCATGGCTGCCGGCACGGCCTCGATCCCGCCGCGCAGCGCCTCCGCGTGGAAGGCGGCGATGTGGAGCCCGGTCACCGCCACCACCCAGAAGAACGGCGTGAACGGGTTGTTCGCCGCGCCGCCGAGCGCCTTCGACAGCAGCATGTTGAGCGCGAAGAACGCGAACATGAGCTGGACGAGGGTCGGGGTGTTGCGGGTCAGCTCGACATAGGTCCGCACCGGGCCGGCGAGCCACGGGCGGCCGGAGGTCAGGGCCGCCGCGAAGGCCACGCCCGCGGCGAGGCTCAGCGGGATCGCCAACAGGATGAGCAGGAGCGTCGTGCCCATGCCGGCGATCCAGGGCCGGACCTCGGACGGGCTCGCGAGGAAATCGTAGTGCAGGCCGATCTCGCCCGCGAGGGCGATGAAGGTCCGAACGGCGTGGTCGATCATGCCGGCTGCGACGCGGTCACGGCTTGGCGGGCGCGGCGTATGTGCGCCGCGCCTCCTCGATGAATGTGGGATCGACGAGCCGGTTCGCCTTGGCCATCTCCAGCATCGCCCCCGACGCGTGCAGATCCCGGACCGCCGCGTCGAGGGCCGCGCCGGTGTCGCGCTCGCCCTTGCGCAGCCAGATCACCGAATCGGCCGGCTCCAGCTCGGTCGGGATGATGACGGCGTAGTCCTTCCACTCGTTCGGGCGGTCGGCGAGCAGCAGCTTGATCGTCGGGGCGACGTGGACGGCGACGACGCAATTGCCGCCCTGGAGCGCCAGCATCGATTCCGGCTGGCTCGGGATGCCCTTCACCGCAGCGCCGTAGGTGTCGGCCAGCGGCTGCGCGTAGTTGGAGCCCTGCGAGATGCAGACCGGCTTGCCCTTGAGATCCGCCCAGTCCTTGATCCCGCTGTCCTTGCGGCCGAGCGCGGCCCCGCCGGCCCGGTCGTACGGGGTCTGCACGTGATCCATGATCTTCGCGCGATCCTCGGTGAACTGCATGTTGGCGATCAGGATATCAACCTTGCCCTGCTGCAGGAACTGCACGCGGTTGGGCGGCGTGACCGTCACGAGTTCGACCTTGACGCCGAGCTTCTCGGCGAGCGCCCGCGCCAGATCGATGTTGAAGCCCTTCTCGGCGCGGCTTTGCGGGTCGATGTAGCCGAAGGGCGCACCCGAGAGGATGATGCCGACGGTGAGCTTCTGCCGCCCCTTGATCCGGTTGAGCGTCGCATCCGCCTGAGCCGCCCGGCTCGCGATCAAGCTGAGGGATGCGAGCGCGAGAGCGCCGAGACAGGATTTGAACGATGAGATACGCGCCATAACGGCTCCGGTGCGATGCGCGAGGCGCGCCCATCCATACGGGGGACAGGGACGCGCGGAAAGTCGGAACGCTCCGCGCCGACGAGGTCGCCAGCGCGGAGGAAGAGGCTTTGATCGTCCCGACCATACAAACGAGCAGATCGCCGGTCCGCTGCCGGCACGCTGGGGCGCACCCGCTGCTCCAAGACAAGCTTGGCCGACCGCTATTTTGGTCCACAGCCTATGCAAGTTCTCGGGTGACCCTGACCCAGCAAACTGGTCCGCGCTGAGCGCAAGTTTTTCGGGCATCCTGAACCCTGAAGGAGGGTGGATGCCATGCCTCGCAAACGCGTCACGAACGAACAGATCGCCTTCGCCCTGCGGCAGGCGGAGAATGGTGCGACGGTGGATGAGGTCTGCCGGAAGATGGGCGTATCCGAGCCGACGTTTTACCGCTGGAAGAAGCAGTTCGTCGGCATGGGCGTGCCGGAGATCCGCTGGCTCAAGCAGCTGGAGGACGAGAACAGTAAGCTGAAGAGGCTGGTCGCCGATCTGACGCTGGACCGCTCCATGTTGCAGGACGTGCTCAAGGATCAGTGGTGAGGCCCGCCGCTCGCCGTGAGGTCGCCGGTCACCTGCAGGTGGCCTACGACATCAGCGAGCGTCGGGCCTGTCAGGCCACCGGCGTCAGTCGTTCGTCGCAGCGCTACAGGAAGCGCTCGGACCCTCAGGTAGCGCTGCGCATGCGGCTGAAGGAGCTGGCCGCCGCGCGGGTGCGCTACGGCTACCGGCGGCTGCACATCCTGTTGCGACGGGAGGGCTGGACGGTGAACCACAAGCGCACTGACCGGATCTACCGCGACGAGGGGCTGTCGATCCGGTCCAAGCTGCCCAAGCGTACGCGGGCCTGGCGGTATCGCCAGGGGCGGTCGGCCATCGGTGGGCCCAACGAGGTCTGGGCGATGGACTTCGTATCCGACCGCGTCTTCGACGGGCGTCCGTTCCGGATCCTGACCGTCGTCGATTGCTACACGCGAGAGGCGCTCTCACTCACCCCGAAAGCCAACTTCCGCGCTTTCCAGGTGACCGAGGCCCTGGACGCCTTGGTCAGGCTGAGGGGGCGACCCAAGAGCCTGCGGGTCGACAATGGGCGTACCTGAACGAGGTCGAGATCGACTTCTCACGACCGGGCAAGCCAACCGCCAACGCCTACATCGAGTCGTTCAACGGCCGCCTCCGAGCGGAATGCCTGAACGCCTCTTGGTTCCTGTCGCTGGCCGATGCCCGCGAGCGCATCGAGGACTGGAGGTGCCATTACAACGAAGATCGCCCCCACACGGCCCTGGGCGGCTTGACGCCCCGAGCCTTCGCCAACCAAGCTGTCACAGCCCGGGAACTTGCATAGGCCGTGGACCACAAACGGGGTCAACTCCAGACCGACGATGCACTAACTTCGAACCTGGGCCACCAAATGGGGGCAGGCCACTTCGAAGCGGACATATGGCGCAAATGGGCGAACGTCATGGAAGGGTGGCGAACGGAAGTTGGCTGGCAGCCCGGAAGCAGACCTTCGGCTCCGCGTCCAGCGCGGAGACTTCGACCGTACGCGCTCAACTGCCGAAGCGGACGCAGGCGCCGCGACCCAGCCGCTGTCAGCCACCCGCAGCTTAGCGGTACTGCCGTATGTGAAGCGGCGACGCCTTGCTCGCGGAGGAGCGAATATTCAAATGGAGCGTGCTGATGTGCAGGCGGCCGCGGCAAAGGCTGATCGCACCGACGGAGCATCATGTCTCGGCCCATTGCCGAAGCAGGTTGTGATAGGTCCCCGTCAGAGACACCAGGGCCTCATGTCCCGGTACGTCGCGGGTCAGATGCCGGACCGAAGTGTCGAGGTCGAACAGCAGGGCCCGGCGCGTCCGGTCGCGGATCAGGCTCTGGATCCAGAAGAAGGAGGCCACTCGTGAGCCGCGCGTGATCGGCGTGACGTTGTGCAGGCTGTCGGCCGGATAGATTATCAGATCACCGGCAGGAAGTTTGACGGCGTGGCTGCCGTAAGTGTCCTCGACCGTCAGCTCGCCGCCGTCGTACTCGTCCGTCCCACTGAGGAACAGCGTCGCCGAGATGTCGGTCCGGATGCGCTGGCCATCTAGCGACTGCCGGATGGCGTTGTCGATGTGGGCGCCGAAGGTCATGCCGGCGTCATATCGGTTGAACAGAGGCGGGAACACCGTGTGCGGCAGCGCGGCCGAGAGGAACAGCGGGCTGCGCTTGAGCGCGAGCAAGACCATATTGCCGAGTTCCTGGGCCTCCGGAGCGTCCTCCGGCAGCTGCAGGTTCTTCTTGACCTGCGCCGACTGGAACCCGGCGGTGACCCGGCCGTCGGTCCAGGCAGCACGATCCATGATCGCACGGCAGCGGGCGACCTGATCTGCGCTGAGCACCTGCGGGATATGTACGAGCATGGGACAGGTCCGTTTGGCTAGGCGTTCTCGACGGACATCAAACGCGGATTAGGCAATGCGGAGGTGCCGCGCCGCAGCGCCGCCTTGTTGCGTCGCTTCCGCAGCCACATCAGTACGCCCGTGATCGCCAGGAGCGTCGGCAGGACCCCGCAGAGGCCCGCCAGCGTGGCCCAGATCGGGCCGTGTGAGCGGCCATCATGCACGCGCCGCATCCAGGTGCCTATGACATCCCCACGGCGCGGCGGTTGTTCCAGTGTCGTTTGCCCGGTCGCGTCGTCGATGCTGATCGAGTGCCGCGTACCATCTGGGGCCTCGACCTCCAGGCGCCACGCCCTCGTGGTGATGCTGGGTGCGGCCAGCATCCGAGGTTTCTCCGGTTCGGCAGCGTCCTTCCCGATCTCAAGGGCCCGTTCCGCCGTGAGTGCCGGGTGTGGCATGAGTGGATCGGCGCCGGTGCGCCTGACAGGCGGCTGCGGCGTGTCGAATGCGTTCAGCACGGCGCTCGCCTGCGGCGGGAAGGCCAGCACTATGCCGGTGAGCGCCATCAACCCCAAGGGGATCGAAATCCAGAGACCCGCGAGGTGGTGCAGGTTGATGCTCGTCGTTGGGCCCCTGCGCCAGGCGAAGGCGCGCACGAGGCGCGCGTTGCGCGGCAACCAGAGGACCAGCCCCGTCAACGACAGCAGGAGCAGCGCGACGCCCGTCCAGCCGACGACGGCGCGGCCGGAGTACTCCGGAACCATCAGGTTCTCGTGGAAGACGTGGACCTGCCCGATCAACGAATCACGGAAGTCCTTGATGCCGAGCACCGCGCCGGTCGGTGGGTCGAGATAGATGAGGCGGCTGGGCGGCCGCCTGTTGCCGGCCTGGCCCTCGGGTCTGCCGCTCCGGTTGGTGCCACGCTCACCGTCCGGCTTGTGCTCAACCGCGGATGGTGGGGGTTGGAGGCGGACCATGACGGTAACCGGCCTACCTTCTCCGTCTGGCCAGCGCAGCATCACAGCTCGGCCGCCCACGGCCGCGCTTGCGCTTTGCATGTACTCGTCCGCGGGACGAGCCAGGGCCGTGCCGGTGGTTGCGTAGAGGCCGGGATTGAGGACCTCGTCGATCTCGTCATCGAACACGAGGACCAAGCCGGTGAGCGTGATCGGCACGATCAGGAGCGCCAAGCCGATCCCGAGCCACAGATGCACCTTGCGGAACATCGTACGCCAGGAAGGGGGTCGTCCAAAAGTCATCGGTCTCATGCCCGTTCAGCCACCGCCAACCGGTCTTGGTTCAAGATCCAAGCGAAAGCAATCCGATCGATTTAGAATTCATCTAGTCAATCTTTTATTTCGAATTATTATAATCTAAAAATAACAGCAAAACGATCCGGGCACATTGATTCCGATTGATGTCGGGGAGTGGATTAAGATACGCAGCGGATACGTGGTGGGGCAGGTATCCTGGAATTACTATGAAGAAGCAGGAACTGATCGCCGAACTTTTCTCGGCCGCCGATGATGGGGCCAGCACTTCATTCGACAATGGATCCAGCTCTCGCGCAGCCGGATGGACCCGCCTTTCGCAGGCGGCGGTTGGTGCAGCCTCTTTGGCCTTCGTCGCCTCACCGGCAGTGGGACAGGACTCGATGTCGGTCGTGATGGATCAACTCGACGTCACGATGTCTGGGGCTCCCGCAGGTTCGTCCTACAACCCCCGGCAGCTTCAGCTTCAGCGGCTGCCGACCCCGATCCTCGACACCCCTCAGAGCATTACGGTCGTCCCGCAGCAACTCATTCAAGATCAGCGCGACTCGACGCTCGTCGAGACGCTGCGCAATGTGCCCGGCATCACCATGTTCGGTGGCGAGGGAGGCACGCAGGGCGACAACATCAACATCCGCGGTTACTCCGCCCGCAACGACTTCTACCGCGACGGCGTCCGCGACCCTGGCTGGTACACACGCGACACGTTCAGCATCGAGAGCGTCGAGGTGCTGAAGGGGCCTTCCTCGTTCTTGTTCGGGCGCGGTTCGACTGGCGGCGTCATCAACGTCACCAGCAAACTGCCGTTCTTCGCGGCCGACAAGGTGCAGATCGACGCGTCGGGCTACAGTGCCCCGGGCGCGCGCGTCACCGGGGACATCAACACGGTCCTGGGCGACTCCGCCATCCGCCTCGCATTCCTCGCCAACGACACGGATGTCGCCGGCCGCGACCACATCAACACCACGCGCTTCGGCGTCGCCCCTTCGCTTCGGGCGAACCTGACACCGGACGATCAGGTCACTGTCAGCTACATCTACCAGAAGGACAACAATATCCCGGATTACGGCATCCCGGTTCTGCCGGGCGGCTACTTCGGCACTTACTATGGCCGACCGGCACCGGTCTCGAAGAACACCTACTTCGGACGCCTCAGCCCGGGTTTCTCCGACACTGAGCAGGTAGACGCGCATATCGGCACTCTGCAGTACAAGCACACGTTCGATCAGGACTGGAGTATCACCAATACCACGCGCTACTCGTTGATTGATCGGTTCGTGCGCGTCCGCGGTGTTCAAGTCAACGCGACGAACCTCTACGGGCAGGCCAACGGCGGAGCGGCGCTTTCGAGTGCGGCCTTGTTCGCGCGTCCACTGGGCAGCCTCTACGTGAACAACACGAACGACTTCCAGAACCACACCGTCAACACGCTGTTCACGAACCAGACCGATCTAGTCGGGCACGTCGAGACGTTCGGCCTTCAGCACACGCTGCTGAGCGGGATCGAGCTCAGCCAGGAGACCCGCGACCAGTACCGGACCAACATCACCGGCGGTTCGCGCGTCAACGTCGGTTTCCCCAATCCCTATCCGACCAGTCCAGGTGTCGTTCCAACCGTCAGTACGGACACTTACGACGTCGGCAATACGGTCGGCGTCTATGCGAGCGATCAGGTCAAAATCAACCGCTACCTGGAGATCCTGGGCGGTCTCCGGTACGACGATCTCACAGTCCACCAGCATGCGGCCTCGGTCCTGACGCCGTCCTACGTCCAGACCGGCCCGCTGAACGCGACGACGCCGTACAACGTCGTCAACAAGGTGCAGTTCGTCAGCTGGCGGACGGGCGCAGTCGTCCACCCGGTCGACAACGCCAGCGTCTACTTCATGTACGGAACCTCGTTCGACCCGTCGAGCGAGTACCTGACGATCACCGGTGGCCAGCAGAACCTCAAGCCGATCACCAACGAGACCTACGAGGCCGGCGCCAAGTACGATCTGTTCGACAGTCAGCTCAGCCTGACGGGCGCAGTGTTCCAGGTCACCCAGCAAAACGCGATCGAGGCCGTCGACTCAACGAACGGTATCTACTCGACGGTCGGCACCACGCGGGTGCAGGGCTTCGAGCTTGGCGTTGCCGGCAAGATCACGGACGCGTGGAGTGTGTTCGGCGGCTATACCTATCTGGACGGCCGCGTCTTGAAGAGCGCCCGGAACACCACGGGTGCCTTCGTGTCGACGCCTGGCAACATCCTGGCCAACACGCCGCACAACACGTTCGCGCTAACCAGCACCTACCTGATCCTCCCCGGTTTGACGGTCGGCGGAAGCGCGTACTATGTGGGCGAACGCTTTACCAGTTCGGCGAACACCGCCCTCGTGCCCGGCTATTGGCGGTTCGACGCACTGGCCACCTACCGGCTTACCGAAAACGCGGCGTTGCAGCTCAACGTCTACAACATCGCCAATACCAAGAACTTCGAGACCGTCTCCGGATACGGCTCGGCCACGCCTGGTCCAGGTCGAACCTTTGTGCTGACGGCACGCCTGACGTTCTGAGCGCGTTCCATCTCCCTGATCGATGGAGCGATGCCGACATGATCACCCCGCCGCGGGGCATGCCTCCGCAGGCGAGATTACGAGCGGCGATTCCTACTTCGCCTCGTGGCTCGCTCGAAATCAGTCAGTTTTCGGTGTGTCCGCCGTCAGCGCTCCTGAGACAAATTGAGGGCCTTCACGAACGGAGGATGACTGGTTCATCGTAGCCCCCAGGAGCGAAGATGAAACAGACATCCGGGCCGGCACGGAAGCCGGCAGAAGCTGTGATCAAGGACATCCGACGGGCCACGCGCCGGCAGTTCTCGTCCGAGGAGAAGATTCGGATCGTGCTGGAGGGCCTGCGCGGTGAGGACAGCATCGCCGAGCTGTGCCGGCGCGAGGGCATCGCCATCTCGATGAGCTACGGCTGGTCTCAAGGAGTTCTTGGAAGCCGGCAAACGGCGACTGGCCGGTGACACGGCTCGCGCGGCCACCTCCGACGAGGTCAAGGATCTGCGGCGCGAGGCGGGCGCGCTGAAGGAGGTCGTGGCCGACCTCGTCCTGGAGAACCGCCTGCTCAAAAAAATATGAGCGGGGCTGGGGGCGACGAGGCGTGAGGTACCCGGCCTCCAAGAAGCTGGAGCTCATCCGGTTGTTCGAGCAGTCCCACCTGCCGGTGCGCGCCACCCTGGACAAGCTCGGTATCCCGCGCGCCACCTTCTACGGCTGGTACGACGCCTACCAGCGCGGCGGCCCCGAGGCCCTGGCTGATCGGCCCTCGCGGCCCAGCTGGGTCTGGAACGGTCTGCCGGTCGAGGTCCGCGAGCAGATCGCCGCCTTCGCGCTGGAAGAGCCGGAACTCAGCCCGCGCGAGATGGCGGTGCGCTTCACCGACGAGCGTCGGTACTTCGTCTCGGAAGCGACCGCCTACCGCCTGCTCAAGGCCCAGGACCTGATCACCAGCCCAGCCTATATCGTCGTCAAGGCCGCCGACGCGTTTCGCGACAAGACCACCGCGCCCAACCAGCTCTAGCAAACGGCCTTCACCGACCTGAAGGTCGTCGGATGGGGCTTGTACTACCTGGCGACGGTGCTCGATGACTTCTCACGCACCATCGTGGCGTGGAAGCTGTGCGCGACGATGCAGGCCAGCGACGTCACCGCCACGCTCGACCTGGCACTGGCGGCCGCTGACCTCGACCCCGTGCAATGCACTGGCCACGGCTGCTCACCGACAACGGATCGCGCTACGTCGCGGGCGATCTGGCCGACTGGCTCGGCAGCTGCGGCATGACCCACACCTGCGGTGCGCCCCGTCATCCGCAGACGAGAGGGCAAGATCGAGTGCTGGCACCAGACGCTCAAGAACCGCATCCTGCTCCAACACGCCTACCTGCCCGGCGAACTGGAGGCGCGGGTGGCCGCCTTCGTCGAGCACGACAACCATCTCCGGGCTCACGAGAGCCTGAGCAACCTCACGCCGGCCGATGTCTATCTTGGCCGCTGCGAGGACATCCTGCGTGAGTGCGCACGGATCAAGCGTCAGACCCTCACTGATCTCCGCTTGCGCCATCACGCGTCGGCGGCCCTGCCCTGGACATGAGCCGCCAGGAGGAAGCGGCGCACATGCGGCCCGAACCCGCCGACGATCCCGGGTGGCAGCGCGGCCACGACCCTCACCCCCGACGGCGTGGACCAGCGCTCACGCCGGTAGCGGATTACGACCGGTTCCAGCACGAGATCGCGCACCACGACATCCGCAAAGCCCTTGAATCGCGAGCCTGCCGGAACGGAAGCCTTCAACACGACCTCGCGCGGGATCACGCTCCGCTCGTGCACGGGCCCACGCCGCCGCTGGCCTGGTTTGGTCAGCGTCCGCTCACTCGCTCTTTCCATCCCGGACGGGGAGGGCCGAATCGGCGGGCGCGGCAGCAAGCCCTTCAGTTGCGCGACCTCTTCGCGCAACGCCCGGTTCTCGTCCGTCAAGGCGCGGACCTGACCGATCAGGGTGGCGACCAGCCCGCGAAGCTCGCTCAGCGAGAAGACATCCAGGCCATCGGGATCCGGCAGCGCCATGCCGGGTGTTGAATCACGCCACGGCCAAACCGCAAAATGCAACTGCCCGGAAATCTGCCCCGGCGACCAAGCCAAGGCGCTAACGCGTTGTTTTTCAGAAGAGATTTGCTGGCGCGCCCTACGGGAATCGAACCCGTGTTTTCGCCGTGAAAGGGCATAGCCAATCGTCCAGAAACGTCCAACTAACCCCTTGATATATCGATATTCTATTCCAAACTGGCGTTTGGCCTATCCAACTTTGTGTGTCATGGTCCGAGCACGCCCACGGGACACTGGCGGGACACCATGGTTCGTAACACGCGCTCATCGAAGCTCGAAACTCGCACCAGCCGGCTACGCCTGCCAGTGGCCAAAAAGCCCGTCTTCGCTCGTGTCGCGCCCGGTGTGTCGCTGGGCTACCGCCGCAACGAGACTGCAGGGACCTGGGTGCTACGTGTTGCTGACGGGAAGGGCAGTTCCTGGACCAAGCGGATTGGGCAGGCCGACGACTTCGAGGATAGCAACGGCCGGAGCGTGCTCAACTTCTGGGAGGCACAGCAGCAGGCTAAGGCGACAGCGGGTGGCGAGAAAGGGGAGGGGGCTCAGAAGACGCCGCTCACCGTCGAGGTTGCTGCTCAGACCTACCTTGCTGGGCTTGAGGCCCGAAACCAACGTACAGCTTACGACGCCCGCCGCCGCTTGGAACGCCTCTTCCTGCCCCGCTTCGGTTCGAGCCGCATCGAGAACCTAACGCGCCGCCAGCTCGAGGCTTGGCGCGATGGCTTGGTGCGGACCGTCAGTGACGCTGAGCAGCGTCGCCGCAGCCAGGACACCGCCAATAGGGTGCTCAGCATTGTCAAAGCGATGCTCAACCACGCGGTGGGCGATCCAACAAATGGTTTATCGGACGACAGCGCTTGGCGGCTGGTGCGCCCGTTCCAGCGAGTTGGCCGAGCCCGTGAGGTCCACTTCACGCCCGTGGAAGTGCTGCGTCTCCTTGAAGGCTGCAGCGACGCGAGCTTCCGCGACCTGCTAACGGCCGGGTTTCTGACGGGCGCTCGCTATGGCGAACTCGCTGCCTGTCAGGTCCGCCACTTCGATGTCGAGGGGGAAACGCTGAACGTGCCACGGGGCAAGACGGGTGCGCGAATCGTCATCCTGCAGCCCGAAGCAGTAGGGTTCTTCTCACGGCTGGTGGGCGGCCGCCCGCAGGAGGCCCCGCTTCTGTGCCGCATCGATGGCGGAGCCTGGGGGGCAAGCCACCAGGTTCGGCCGATGAAACGGGCGCTCGTGGCCGCCAAGCTCGATCCGACTGGGACGTTCTATGCGCTGCGGCATTCGTACATCTCACGCGCGATCGAGGCCGGAGTGCCTCTGAACGTGGTGGCGGAGAACTGCGGCACCAGCGTGCGGATGATCGAGACAACCTACGCCAAGGTGCTCGCGGCCAAGCGGCGCGAGTTTATCGTCGCCGGAGCCCCAAGGTTGTTCGCCGCCTGATATTTGTGCCCGGAGATAGCCCCAAAAGGAAGTTGAATGCGTCCGCTTTAGGTGGTTCTAGGGGCCGCGTAGAACAGCCGCCTTCTAAGCGGCAGGTCGTTGGTTCGAGCCCAACCGGGGTCGCCAGAAATTCTTTCGCTCAGTCAATGACTTGGCGGGTTTTTCCTGGCCCGTATCCGGTAGCCTAAGGGCGCAACACGTAGCAACACGGATCGTTGTTTTACAAAGGCTTACAACTCAAGCCGAGGCGCTTGCGGGTGCTCCACGCAACACGGATGCAACACGAAAGGCGTGTCTGTACGCCTCAGCGTGAGCCTCTATGAGCGGCCGACCACATGTCCCAAGCTTAAGCGTTATGCCTTGCAGCCGCCGTCGTCACCGCTAGCTGGCGGAGCGACCGGCACAGTCCGGTGTCCGAAGCCGGAGGGTCCGATGCGTGTGCTGATGGTGGGCTATGAACCTGACTCGGTCGATTTCTCGGACCCAGCTCTCCCGCCCGGACTAAATGCCGAGAAGATCCACCATGGGATCGAGGTGGCGCTTAAGGATATGCGCGACCGCGGCTGGACGGCTGAGCAGTGCTTCATACAACCGGACGATCAAGCCGGCCCGATCCTGCGGCAGATGCTCACTTCCGGCTCCTACGACTGCCTCGTGATCGGCGCCGGCGTGCGTTCCTGGCCACGGCACCTGGCGGTATTCTAAGTCCTCATCAACGTAGCTCGGGAGGCTGCGCCGACAGTTCCGATCGCCTTCAACACGCGGCCTGAGGATAGCGGTAATGCCGTCGAGCGCGTGTGCAGCAGGCATCGGATCTGACCGTACGCCGCGACCCATACTTCACCGCCGCCCGACCAGCACGACGTTGTCAAAAAACGCGAAGGTTATAGCCATCATAACAACAGACCTCAGGACCAAAAGGGGTCTGCTGGATCTTCTCTGACGCTTGGCGGACTATGCTGGAGCACGACGGCTCGCTGAGACGAGTCCGCGCGTTTGGAGGAACTTCGATGGGCATGCTCAAAACCGGCCAGACCGTGGCGCTGGCTGTCGTCGCGGCCTCAGGTGGCTGGCTGTTTGCCCAGACTTCCTGGGGAGCATCCGACCACCCACCGCGGTTCCCGCAGCTAACCCTCGAACAGCTTACGCCTGCTCAGCGTCCGGTTGGCGAGAAGATCATGAAGGTCTCAAGCGTCGGACTTGCCGGCCCGTACAACCCGATGATCCGAAGCCCCGAGATGGCTCAGCGGATGTACGACCTGCTCGACTACCTGCGCTGGCACACCTCCGTGCCGACGCGACTGAATGAGTTCGCGATCCTGATCCAGGGACGCCTCTGGCGCTCGCAGGTCGAGTGGTACGCCCATTACCCGCTGGCGATCAAAGCGGGACTCTCCGAGCAGGTGGCGGCGGATCTCAAAGCGAACAAGCGGCCGGAGGGCATGAAGCCCGACGAGGCGGCCGTCTACGACTTCTGCATGGAACTCTCCACGCAGCATGCAGTCTCGGATGAAACCTTCGCTCGGGCGAAGGAAGTGCTGGGTGAGCAGGGCGTAGTGGACCTGACGACACTCACCGGCACCTACGTGACGGTGGCCATGCTGCTGAGCATGGCCGAGGAAGGCGTGCCGCCGGGCAAGGAACCTCCGTTCAAGCCGGGCGAACGGTAGGGCGAGCGACCGCCGGTCTTGGCGGATCGCTGCCGGGACCCGCTGGACCCTGGCGCGGCGGACATCCGCCCGCGCACGCCTTAACGCCTGTCGTAGCGCCCGCTCCATGGCCGAACGCCAGGTTTGCTCGCGCGTCTGCCACGGCGGCGGGGCGACATCGTTCCAGGATCGACGCTCGGCGCGGTTGACGGTTCACGGATCGCCGCCCGAACAGACGAGGCTACAATCCGCTATCGGGCCTTCCGCGTGCTCAGGGCAACGCCAAGCAAAACGGCGGCGCCGACACCGGCCCAAACGATCCCGGCGCTCATCGTCCCCGCCGACGGTACACCCTTGCGCGCCCGCCAGCCGCCGTCAGCGCTCGTTCCTTGTGGGATCGGTTTCCGCAGCGCCCCATGGGTCCGTGGTCCTGGATCGGCCCGGTCCAATGCGAAGCGGAAGCCTGCGCCCATCACACGCTCGGTCAGCGAGGGCGCAAGCGCGTAGCCGGCTTGGGCGAGGCGGGCCGGCCAGCCGACCGCCATCTCGTGTCGGGGATGCCGAACCAAACGCAGGTAGGCCTCGGCCACATCCTCGGGCGCGTAGTAGACGTGGCCTGGGTTGAGCGTCTTGCCCGTGACGTTGGCCCCGTGCTCCAGACCGGGTGTATCGACAATTGCCGGGAACACGCCACAGACGTGGATATGCTTATGCCGGGCAAGTTCCTGGCGCAGACTGGCCGAGAAGCCGCGCAAGCCGAACTTGCTCGCAGTGTACGCTGCTGCGAACGGCGTCGGGGCCCAGCCGCCCATTGAGACTGTGTTGATCAGCGTGCCGTGCCCCTGGCGCAGGAAGTGTGGCAGCACCGCATAGGCACCGTGAATCGCACCCATCAGGTTGATCTCGATCGTCTGCTTGTGCAGGTCGAGCGGAGCGTCGAGGAGCGGCCCGAATACCCCCGCACCTGCATTGTTGATCCAGACATCGATGCCACCGAACGCCCTCGCCGCGCCTTCCGCCAGCGCGAAGACAGCGTCGGTGTCAGTCACGTCGGTTGGGATCGCGATCGCCGCACCACCACCGTCCCGGATCTCGCGCACGATATCGTCGAGCACATCGGCACGCCGGGCAGCGAGAACGACGCGGCCCCCCCCGGCAGCAAAGGCATAAGCCGCGGCACGCCCGATGCCGCTCGACGCGCCGGTGATCACGACCGTAGATCCGCGCACTTGCGCCATGTCTTGCCCTCCCGCTCGTCGATCTCGATCAACGAACCGTAGCAGGATTGTCGTGTTCCTGCGGCAGAGAGACCGCGGGTCGTCAGGTGTAGCGGATAACCTGGTGAACTCGCGAGCGGGGCAACGCGTCGCCATTGTGCCTTCATCAGGCTTGGCCGATCTTCT
Source organism: Methylobacterium sp. J-048 (assembly GCF_022829515.1). GTDB lineage: Bacteria > Pseudomonadota > Alphaproteobacteria > Rhizobiales > Beijerinckiaceae > Methylobacterium. The sequence continues at coordinate 20,660 of NZ_JAKSYL010000214.1, read as the reverse complement.
CGTAGTCGCTGCCCGTCTGTTCCGAGATTTCGAGCCAGTAGCGGTTTGAAGCGTCAGCGAACGGTGCCTGGACGTATCCCATGACTGAGAGAGGGCGACCGCGGCAGTTTGAACGCGGTCAGCCCGTCGAGGCGCTGGCAGGCACCATCGAGCGCGTCACCTTCCACAGCCCTGAGACCGGCTTCTGCGTGCTCAAGGTCCAGGCTCGGGGCAAGCGCGACCTCGTCCCGGTGATCGGGCATGCCCCCGCCATCGCGGCTGGGGAGTGGATCACCGCCACCGGCATCTGGCACACGGATCGCCAGCACGGCGTGCAGTTCAAGGCCGACACCCTCAAGGTCACGCCACCCACCGGGGTGGAGGGCATCGAGAAATACCTCGCCTCCGGCCACATGCGCGGCATCGGTCCGGCCATGGCCAAGCGCATCGTCGCGGCGTTCGGCGAGGGCACGTTTGAGATCATTGAGGCCGAGCCGCAGCGACTGCCCGAGGTCGCCGGCATCGGCCCGAAGCGCGCCGCTCGCATCATCGCCGGCTGGGCCGAGCAGAAGGCGGTGCGCGAGATCATGCTGTTCCTGCACGCCCACGGCGTCGGCACAGCGCGGGCGGTGCGGATCTTCAAGACCTACGGCCACGACGCCATCGCGGTGATGACCGAGGACCCGTACCGGCTAGCCAAGGACATCCGCGGCATCGGCTTCAAGACCGCCGACGCCATCGCGATGAAGCTCGGGCTGACCCCGGAGGCGCCGCAGCGGCTGCGCGCGGGCATCTCGTTTGCCCTGCAGACGGCGACCGACGGCGGACACTGTGCGCTACCTGTGGCGGAGCTGATCAAGCTCGCGGGCGAACTGCTCGGCGTCGAAGCGGCACTGATCCGCTCGGCGCTGCTCGACGTGCTGGAGACCGGCGAGGTCGTGCAGGACATCCTCGGCGACAAGGCGTGCATCTTCCTGGCTGGGCTGCACGCCGCCGAGCGGATGATCGCCGAGCGGCTGCTCCGCCGAACGAAGGGTACACCGCCCTGGCCCGAGATTGACCTCGCCCGGGCTCTGCCCTGGGTCGAGGACAAGACCGGCAAGACGCTCTCGCCCTCGCAAGGGGAAGCCGTGCGGCGGGTGCTCGGCGCCAAGCTCGCGGTGATCACCGGCGGTCCGGGCGTGGGCAAGACCTCGACCCTCGACACGATCCTGCGGATCCTGCGGGCGAAGGGCGTGCAGGTGCTGCTTGCCGCCCCGACCGGCCGGGCGGCCAAGCGCATGACCGAGCAGACCGGGCTCGAGGCCAAGACGATCCACCGTCTACTCGAGATTGACCCGAAGCACGGCGGTTTCTCGCGCAACGAGGACAACCCGCTCGCCTGCGACCTGCTGGTGATCGACGAGACCTCGATGGTCGACGTGCCGCTGATGAACGCCCTGACCAAGGCGGTGCCGGAGCACGCCGCGCTGCTCCTCGTCGGCGATGTTGACCAGCTGCCCTCGGTCGGCCCCGGCCAGGTCTTGGCCGATGTCATCGCCTCGGGGGCTATCCCGGTGGCCCGGCTGACCGAAGTGTTCCGGCAGGCGGCCGAGAGCCGGATCGTGGTGAACGCGCACCGGATCAACGCCGGCAAGATGCCCGAGCCAGCTGCTCGGGGCGCGGACAGCGATTTCCACCTGATCGAGATCGACGAGCCCGAGCCGGCGGTGGCGACGCTGATCGAGGTGGTGACCAGACGCATCCCGGCGCGCTTCGGCCTCGATCCGGTCCGGGACGTGCAGGTGCTCACCCCGATGCAGCGCGGCGTGCTCGGCGCGCGCAACCTCAACCACGAACTTCAAGCGGTGCTGAACCCGAACCCCGCCATCTCGGTGGAGCGGTTCGGCTGGTGCTTCTCACCCGGCGACCGAGTGATGGAGAGCCAGAACGACTACGACCGGGAGGTGTTCAACGGCGATCTCGGAACCGTCGCCCGCATCGACGAGGGCGAGGGCGCGGTGATCGTCGATTTCGACGGCCGCGAGGTGGTCTACCCATACGGTGAACTCGACACGCTGGTCCCGGCCTACGCCACGACCATCCACAAGTCGCAGGGCTCGGAGTACCCGGCGGTGGTGATCCCGCTGGCCATGCAGCACTGGACGATGCTGGCGCGGAACCTCCTGTACACGGGCGTGACGCGCGGCAAGCGGTTGGTCGTGCTGCTCGGGCAGCGCAAGGCGCTGGGCATCGCGGTCCGCGGCGGCAACACACGGCCGCGGTGGACCAAACTGCGCCAGTGGCTAGCGCGTGAAGCTTGATGTTCGTGGGGACTGAGGCGAGAGGTTTGGAAGAGACAATCGTCCCGAAACAAGGGTGCCATAGGAGCGGACAGAGTCCCTGCCGACGCAATGTGGACGCGTAATAGCAAGCTGCGGAATAACTGCCCAATCTGTCCAATTTCATGCTACAAAACTACTAAGATTTGTTGTAATGTGAAATCGAGCGGCCGCTTTTTATATGATAAAATAATTGAATTTGCTGTTTTAATAGCCCATGCAACAAAAATTAGCAGCGCATTAAGTGAAAGATCAGTTATCTAAGTCGCTGCGGACCAGTTTAAGGAAGGACAGGGCGGCAGCTGATAGCGGGCGCCCAGGGCTTCCCAGTACAGTGACCGAGAACGTCACAGTCGGCTGCAATCTCCGCACGACAACCTGTCCCTTTAGGGCCCTCACAGTGACAGCCTCCGCTACAGCGAAGCCGAGGCCAGCGGCGACCATGGCACAGGCGGCTGCCGCGTTCTGCGTCTCCGCGACAAGGCGAGGCACGACACCGTTGACAGTGAAGAGTTCGTCGACCTGATCGCGGAGGCGGTACTGCCGACCGAGTGAGATGTAGGGTTCGTCATGCAGCTCAGAAAGCGGGATCGCCTTGTTCCGCGTGAGGCGATGCCCGGGTGGCAGGACAACAAGTCCAGGTAGGTCGATCGGCGGTGCTGCGACGAGGGCGCTTCGGCCGACCGGCAGGGCAAACCCGAGGTCGGCATTGCCGGCCTGCACCAAATCATGGACCTCACGCGAACTCGCCACCACGAGCGATATCCGCACCGGCTGCACCTCCCGGGCGAACTTAGCTAGCAGCCGCGGAATGAGCGACAGACCCATCAGTGGCATGGCGGCGACGCGCAACTCTCCGCTTCCGACTCCCCGCATATCGTCGATGGTGCGATCCAGGTGGTCGGCGGCCGCAAACAGGGTCGCGACGTCGCCCTCCAGCTTCACGGCTTCCGGCGTCGGCTGAAGGTGGCGGCGCGAGCGATCGAAGAGCGGCAATCCGGTCTCGTCCTCCAGGCCGCGCAGCAGCTTCGTGACGGCCGGCTGTGAGAGGAACATCCGCTGCGCCGCACGGCTGACCGAGCCGCTCTGCATGACTGCGCGGAATGCTTCCAGCTGGCGAAGCCGGCTCGGGGTCATCCAAAATCCTGCAACTCGCTACTGAAAGGAATGAAACGACAAAAATTATGAATTTGCGTCCCTCGTCAAGAGATCGCACGCTGTAAAGCATTCGGGGCTGGAAATTCGCGGAGATGCTCAGGCCGGAATCGACGTGCTCGTTTTATGCCCATGAATAGCTTTCCGATTGCTCACGGAGGCAAGCAATGTTGCGGTCGACACTAGGTCTCTTTACTGCGACGGCCACCGTGCTCAGCATGGCGGCCTCCTCGGCCGCGGCCGAACAGCGCCTGACTGTTGCCGGCTACGGTGGCAGCTATGAGCAGGTCATGCGCTCCAGCGTGATCCCGGCTTTCGAACGTGAGAACAATGTCCGGATCGACTACCTGACCGGCAACTCGTCCGACAATCTCGCCCGCATGCAGGCGCAGCGCGGCAATCAGACCATCGGCGTCGCCGTGCTGGACGACGGTCCGATGGTCCAGGCGGCCGGGCTCGGCCTCTGCCGCCCGCTGCCGGAGACCACCCGGGACGCCGTGTACCCGATCGCCCGCCTTGCGAGCGATCAGGCCGTCGGCACCGGCTTCGGCTTCACCGGCATCGCCTACAACAAGGATGTCTTCGCGCAGAAGAACCTACCGGTCCCAACGTCTTGGATGGACCTCGCCCGGCCTGAATACCGGCAGCACATAGCCATCCCGGGCATCGACAATACGTACGGCGTCCACACCCTGGCGATGGTCTCGCGCATCAACGGCGGCAGCGATTCCGACATTGCGCCGGGCCTCAAAGTGCTGCGCCAGCAGATCAACCCGAACGTCCTCGCCTACGAGAGCAGCCCGGGCAAGATGAGCGAGATGTTCCAGTCCGGCGAGATCTGGCTCGCAGTCTGGGGCTCCTCGCGGGTCGCAGCGATGCAGCAGGCGGGTTTCCCCCTGGCCATCGTGCGGCCGAAGGAGGGATCCGTAGTCCTGATGACCGCAGGATGCGCCGTCACCGGCAGCCCGGAGCCCGCCCTGGCCGACAAGTTCCTGGCCTATATGATCTCGCCGGCCGTGCAACTGGCCTTTGCCACCCAGTACGGCGCCGGACCGACCAACCCGGCCACCAAACTGCCCCCCGAGGTCGCCAACCGGGTGATCTACGGTGAGGATCAGGTGAAGAGCCTCATCGGGCTCGATTGGGATGTGGTGAACCGCAACCGCGCTGACTGGACCCGCCGCTGGCAGCGCGAGGTCGAGCGCTGATGGCCGCCCCGCATTTCCTCACCCTCGACCGAATCGGCAAGGATTACGGGGCTTTCACGGCAATCCGTGAGGTCAGCTTCTCGGTAGCCCCGGGGGAGTTCCTTGGCCTGCTCGGCCCCTCCGGCTGCGGCAAGACCACCACGCTGCAGATGATAGCCGGTTTCGAGGCCCCGAGCCGCGGCCGCATCACGATGGATGGGCGCGATCTGACCACGGTGCCGGCGGCCAAGCGCGGCATCGGGCTGGTGTTCCAATCCTACGCCCTGTTCCCGCACATGACCGCGGCCGAGAACGTGGCGTTCGGCCTGGAGATGCGTCGGGTGTCGAAGGCGGAGCGCATAAAGCGCGTCGCTGAGGCGCTCGATTTGGTCCACCTTGCCCATCTCGCCGACCGCTTCCCGCGGCAGATGTCGGGCGGCCAGCAGCAGCGGGTCGCACTAGCGCGCGCCCTAGTAATCGAGCCACGCCTGCTTCTCCTCGACGAGCCGCTTTCGAACCTCGACGCGAAGCTGCGCGAGGAAATGCAGGTCGAGCTGCGCGAACTCCAGCGCAGGATCGGCGTCACCACGATCCTGGTCACGCACGACCAGTCGGAGGCGATGGCCCTGTGCGACCGCGTGGCGATCATGCAGGGCGGCCGCATTGTCCAGATCGATGCACCGTGGCGGGCCTACGACGTCCCAGCGGACGACTTCGTCGCCGACTTTCTGGGACGCAGCAACCGCCTGCCCGCCTGCGCGGGGGGCGGCCAGGCGGAAGCTGGGGGGCATCGCTTCGCACTGCCGCCGGACCTGGCCGATCGCCAGGGCGACATCCTGCTCACCATCCGGCCGGAGCGCCTGCGCATCGGCAATGATGGGGCCGCAGGGCTCGGCGGGCGGGTGCAGTCGCGCCTCTTCCTAGGGGGCTTCTGGCTCTACGCCGTCGAGACGGCGCTCGGGAGCTTCGCCGTGATGCTGCAGAACACCGGCTCCGTGCCGCACGACGAGGGTGCCCCGGTGACGCTAGACTGGGATGCCCACAGCCTGCGCCGGCTCGAACGCGCATGAACGGCCGGAGTAACCTGACCCCTGCGCTTCTCGCGGCGCCCTCCCTCGTCGTCTATGCCGGCGCGCTGCTGCTGCCGCTCGGTGGCGTGCTGCTCCTCAGCCTGCACGGGTTCGATTTCGAGAAGGGCATCCTGCCCGGCTGGGGCCTGGAGAATTACCGCGACCTGCTGACCGATAGCCTGTTCGCAGAATCGCTGCTGCGGACTCTGCGTATCGCACTCTGGACCACGGCGATCTGCCTGCTGGTTGGCGTGCCCGAAGCCTGGATCATCTACCGCATGGCTCCGCGCTGGCGCGGTGCGATGCTGCTGATCGTGGTCGGGCCGCTGCTCGTGTCGGTGGTCGTGCGCAATTTCGGCTGGATGGTGCTGCTCGGCACGACCGGGCTCGTGAACCAGGTACTGACGATCCTCGGTGTGCCAGGCGCGCCTTTCCGCCTGATGTTCACCGAACTCGCCGTGGTGATCGGCCTGGTGCACGTGATGGTGCCCTTGGTGGTTCTGTCCGTGTGGGCGAGTCTCGGTCGGCTCGATCCGGTGCTGGAGCGCGCGGCCTTCAGCCTTGGGGCGAGCCGTCTGACGGTGTTCCGCCGCGTCGTCCTCCCGAACGTCATGCCGGGCATCATGGCCGGTGCCTTGATGGTGTTCTGCCTGTCGGCCTCGGCTTTCGCGACCCCGGCCATGCTCGGGGGAAAGCGCCTCAAGGTCGTGTCGAGCATGACCTACAACGAGTTCCTGAACACGCTGAACTGGCCGCTCGGCGCTGCGCTCGCGACGCTGCTGATGGTGGCGATCCTCACCGCCACGCTGATCTGGACACGCTTCGTTGAGACGCGGGCCATGCGCCGCCTGGGCGAAGTCGCGGAAGGTGGCAAGGGAGGAAGCCGGGCATGAGCCGCAACGGTCCCCTGGCGCTGGCCTTCCACGCGCTGTTCCTCACCTTCATCCTGGCACCGCTGCTCGTGGTGATCGGCGTATCTTTCACCGGGGAGGGTTACCTCGCCCTGCCGCTCAACGGGCTCTCCCTGCGCTGGTGGCGCGCGATCGGCGACAACCCGCGCTTCCTGGAGAGCTTTTGGTTCAGCTTGCGCCTCGGCGTGACGGCCGCCACGCTATCCGCGCTGATCGCGGTGCCGGCAGCTCTGGCGATCGCCCGGTGGCGCTTCCCCGGCCGCGGGGCTCTGGTGGCGATCCTCGCCTCGCCGCTGATGATCCCGCACGTGGTGCTGGGCGTTGCGCTGCTGCGCTTCTTCTCCGGCTTTGGCCTCTCGGGCAGCTTCGCGGGCTTGGTCACCGCGCATGTCATCGTGATTACCCCCTACATGCTGCGCCTCGTCGGGGCCGGCCTGTCGGGTCTCGATCCGCGGATCGAGCGCGCCGCAGAGAGCCTCGGGGCCTCGCGCCTGACCGTGTTTCGTCGGGTGACCCTGCCGCTGATCGCCCCGGGCGTCGCGGGGGGCTGGATCCTGGCCTTCGTCACGAGCTTCGACGAGCTGACGGTTAGCCTGTTCCTGGCTTCCCCGTCCGCCAACCCGCTGCCCGTGCAGCTGTTCAACTACATCGACCAGATGACCGACCCGCTGGTCGCGTCCGTGTCGGCGGCCCTGATCCTCGGCACCGCCCTGGTCCTCCTGGTGCTCGATCGCTTCTACCCGATCGACCGCCTCCTCACCGGGGAGCGCCGCGCATGATCTCGGCAACACAGACGCTGCAGGGCGAGACGCGCGACGCCATCGTGGTCGGCGGCGGACTCGTGGGCGCAGCGATCGCGTACGGGCTGCAGCGGCAAGGCCTGTCCACGCTGATGCTGGACGAGGGCGACATCGCCCACCGGGCCAGCAGGGGCAATTTCGGGTTGATCTGGGTCCAGTCGAAGGGCCTGGGCGCACCCCATTACCAGCACTGGACCCATGGCTCGGCGCAGGCCTGGCCGGGACTCGCCGAGGATCTGTCCGAGGCTACCGGCATCGGCGTCGGCCTGCACCAGCCGGGCGGCCTGCATTTCTGTTTCTCGGACGCGGAGATGGCGCAGCGTGACGCGCTGATGGGGCAGCTCCGCAGAGAGGCCGGCAATGCCGGTTACGAATACCGCATGCTGAGTGTCGCGGAGCTACGCGACATGGTCCCGGGACTCGGGCCCAAGGTCGTGGGTGCCTCCTGGACCCCCTACGATGGGCATGCGAGCCCGCTGCATCTCCTGCGCGCGCTCCACGCGGCGTTCCAGCGGGCGGGCGGCCATTACCGGCCGAATGCCCGGGTCGAGGCCGTCACGGCGGCGCCCCACGATTTTTCCGTCAGCCTTGGCACGGCGATCGTGCGGGCGCCCCGGCTCGTGCTGGCCTCGGGGTTGGGCAACGCCGACCTTGCACCGCTCGTCGGCCTCGCCGCTCCGCTGCGCCCCGAGCGCGGCCAGATCCTCGTCACGGAACGCACCCGCGAAGTGCTCGCTCTGCCGACCCACGTCGTCCGCCAGACCGACGAGGGCTCGCTCCTCCTCGGAGACAGCAAGGAGGACATGGGCTTCGACACCCTGAGCCAGACCCCCGCGATCATGCGGGCCATCGCCCAACGGGCGGTGCAGACCTTCCCGTGGATCGCTGAACTGAACATCGTCCGGGCCTGGGCGGCCCTGCGGGTCATGTCGCCCGATGGGAAGCCGATCTACGACGAGTCCGAGCGCTGCCCCGGGGCGTTCCTGGCCAATTGCCATTCGGGCGTGACCCTGGCGGGGGCGCATGCGCACCTGCTCGCCCCGATGATCGCAGCCGGCGCGCTGGCGCCGGAGATGTCCCCCTTCAGCGCGAGACGGTTCGATGTTCAGAAGGCGGCCTGAAGCCCGCCCCGCCCCGCGGGACCGGCTGGTGGACGTGTACGTGGCCGGCGCGGTGGTCCGCGTCCCCGAGGGCGCTTCCGCCGCCGCCGCGGTGCTGCTCTCCGGCGCCCCGGCGATCCGCACGACGCCGGTAAGCGGAGCTCCGCGCCTGCCCTATTGCATGATCGGCATCTGCTTCGATTGTCTCGCTGAGATCGACGGCGTCGCCAACCGCCAGGCCTGCCTGGTCCCGGTGGCGCCGGGCATGCGCATCGAGCCGCAGCAGGGACCGCGCGCAGCCCGGCCCCACCATAATGCCCCGGAGGCCGCATGAGCTACGATCTCGCTATCGTGGGCGCCGGCCCAGCCGGCATGGCCGCCGCCATTGAGGCCACCGCGCTGGGGCTCTCGGTCACCGTGCTCGACGAGCAGGCTGCCCCGGGCGGGCAGGTGTTCCGCGCGGTGGAATCCGCCTCCGGCGACCCGGCCCTCGCGGGCGAGTTCCTGGACGCCGGCGGTGCGCTCACCGCGTCATTCCGGGGCGTCACGACGATCGCCTATAGGCCTTCCTCGACGCTGTGGCATCTCGCGCCCGACACAGGAGCGCTCTCGGTGAAAGCCGGTGGGGCTTCGTCGGAACTCGCGGCCCGGCGCGTGCTGCTGGCCACCGGCGCTCAGGAGCGACCGGTGCCGATCCCCGGCTGGACCCTCCCCGGCGTGATGAGCGCCGGCGCGGCCCAAATCCTGCTGAAAACCGCCGGCGCCGTCCCGCAGGGCGCCGTGGTGATCGCCGGCCAAGGACCTTTGTGCTGGCTGCTGGCGGTCCAGCTTCTGCGTGCCGGGGTCGGGCCGCTGACGCTGCTTGAGACCGGTGCCGGCGGCGCGCTCTGGGATGCGTTCCGCGCCGGCGGCCTTTGGACCGGCCGCCGGCTCCTCGGTAAGGGCGTTGCGCTCGTCCGGGAGGCTAAGCGACGCGGCCTTCAGGTCGTGCGGGGCGTACGCGACCTAAGGGCGGAGGGCGATGCGCACGTCCAGGCGGTGCACTGGCATGGAGGTTCGCTGCCTTGCGACACGCTGCTCCTGCACGAGGGCGTGATCCCGTCGACGCACATCACCCGGGCCCTCGGCCTTGACCACGATTGGGACGCGCGGCAGCTGTGCTGGCGGCCCCGCCTCGACCCCTGGGGCGCCACCAGTCACCCGAACGTGGCAGTCGCGGGCGATGGCGGCGGCATCGGTGGCTGGGAGGCGGCGGTTGCCAGCGGCCGGCTCGCGGCTATCGACGCGGCCCACCGCCTGGGGAAGCTCGATGCCGCGGCCCGTGATGCGCGCGCGGCGGCCCCACGCATTTCCCTGCGTTCCGCGCTGTCGCTGCGACCCTTCCTCGACCGGCTCTACGCCCCTGCACCGACTGTGCTGGCGCCCGCGGACGACACCATCGTGTGTCGCTGCGAGGAGATCACCGGCGGCCAGATCCGCGAGGCCGCGCGGCTCGGCGCCACGGGGCCAAACCAGGTCAAGGCGTTCCTGCGCGCTGGCATGGGCCCCTGCCAGGGCCGCATGTGCGGGACTGTGGTCGCCGGCCTGATCGCCGAAATCCGCGGGGCCTCGATGGAGGAGGTCGGCGCGCTCCGGCCGCGGGCGCCGTTCAAGCCGATGACCGTCGGCGAGCTGGCGCGGGAACCGCAGGACGCGGCCGCGTGAGCGCGCCCGTGGCGCTCCGGATCTGCGTGCTGGGCGGCGGTCCGGCTGGGAGGGCAGCCCTGGCCCGGCTGCCGGGGGCCGTGCTGATCGCGCGCCCGCAGGCGACTGGCTGGCATGCCGAGCCCGGGATCCTCTGGATCGAGAGCGCGGGCCGCGTCCGGCCGGAGCCCTTCGACCGCCTACTGGTCTGCGCCGACGAGCCCCTGCTGCTGGCAAGCCTCGGCTGCGCCTTCACGGAAGGCCACCTCGTCGCCGACGGGGCGGGACGCACCACCGTCCTGGGCATATCGGCCGCCGGCCGGGTGACTGGCGCGGACTCGGCGGACGCCGCGGCAAGGCAGGGGGCTGCCGCTGCCAAGGCGCTGATGGCGGGGTCTGCCGCAGCCCCGTTCCCGGCGTCGCTTCCGGAGTCTAGCGGAACGGCGTGGCTGGATCCGTTCGACCTCGCGGCGCTTCTGGAGCGTCCCGCCGATCCGGCCCGTGATGCGCGGTTGCGCGCGCACGGCATCCTTGCGGGTCCGGTCCGGCCGGCCCGGCCCGTCAGCCTCGCGGCGCTTGCGAGTTTCGTCGCGGAGGCGCCGGAGCCGCATCCGCCGCAGCTGGACGGTGGAGAGCTCGCATGAGGGAGTCTGACGTCCTCGTGGTCGGCGGCGGGCTTCACGGCCTCTCTGCCGCCCTGCATCTCGCCCTGCGCGGCATCCGGGTCCGCGTACTGGAAGCGCAGCAGGTCGGCGCGAACGCGTCAGGCTACTCAGCCGGCGGCGTGCGCACCTTGGGCCGCCACGTCGCCGAGGTGCCGCTCGCGCTGGAAGCCCTCGACCGATGGCATCGCATCACCACCCTGGTGGGCGAGACCTGCGGCTTCCGCAGCGTCGGGCAGGTGCGGGTGGCCGAGACCGAGGCCGAACTCGTTCGCCTCACCGAACGCGCGGCGCAGATGCGCGCGCTGGGCTTCCGTCACGAAGAGGTCGTGGATGCCACAACCCTGCGCGGCCTGCTGCCGGCCGTCGCCGGCCACGTGGTCGGCGGCCTGATCGCGCGGCGCGACGGCTACGCGGTTCCGCTCCGGACCACGCAGGCCTTCGGCCGCGCAGCGACAGCCGCCGAGGCGGAGATTCTTGAGGGCGTGCGCGTCTCCGACGCCGAGCGGCGGGACGGACGCTGGATCCTGAAGAGCCGGGACGCGGACACCTATGCAGCCCCGTATCTCGTCAATGCGGCCGGTGCCTGGGGCGGGCGCCTTGCCCGGGCGGTGGGCGAAGTGATCCCGCTCGGCTTCAACGCGTTCCAGATGCTCCTCACCGACAGTCTGCCGCCGTTCCTGACACCCGTGGTCGGCGCAGCCGGGCGGCCGCTCTCCTTCAAGCAATCCGAGAGCGGGCACGTCATGATCGGTGGCGGCCACAAGGGCCTGGCGGATCTAGACACCGGTCAGGTGCGCCTCGACGTCCCGCGTCTCGCCTATTCGGCCCGCACGGCTCTCGACCTGTTCCCGATCCTCCGCGACGCGCGCATCGTGCACGCCTGGGCCGGCATCGAGGGGGTCACGCCGGACGAATTGCCGGTGATCGGCCGCTCGGCGGTCGCGGACGGGCTCGTGCACGCCTTCTGCTTCTCCGGCCACGGCTTTGCCCTGGCACCGGTGATCGGCGACATCGTCGCCGACCTCCTCCTCGATGGACGAACCCGCTTCCCCATCGAGCCCTTCGCGCCCGACCGCTTCAGCCGGGCCGCCACCGGCTCAACCCCCCGGGGTGCCCTAATGCAGCCAGCCGGCTGAGCCCCGTTTCCACAGAAAGGACCACACCCCGTGATCGACCGTCATATCCGCACGCCCATCATGCACCGCGTCGTCGAGCACGCGGGGGTCCTCTATTTCGGCGGCATTGTCGCCGAGGATCGCTCGGTCTCGATGAAGGGGCAGACCGAGCAGGTGCTGGCGCGCATCGATGCCCTGCTGGCCGAGACCGGCAGCGACAAGAGCAAGGTCTTGACGGCTACGCTCTACATCACTGACATGAACCTGAAGGACGAGATGAATGCGGCCTGGACCGCATGGTTCGCACCCGAACTCCTGCCGAGCCGGTCGACCATCGGCGTCGCCGAGCTCGGCCCCAACGTCCTGATCGAAGCCGTGATCACGGCCGCGAAATAGCGGGTTCCCGGCTTCGCTCCCGTACGGCGATCGAGGCCGGGACATGCCGCGCTGGGGGGCCTTCCAGCCATCGGCGGGCTACGCGGTGGGGCGGCATCAGGGCAGACGCCGTCTCCTCATAGTTCGTCCGTCGTCCGGCAGCGGAATGGGCCGGCCCGTCAAACTCCGTTTCAGACGAGGGTCCAGAAGTTTCCGACTGCCATCAGCGCAACCCAAATTTCCGCCGGACCAGGACGATGCAAACTAGGCTGACGCTGGCCGCGAACATCAGGAAGAAGCTGGGGGCGAGCGCCGTGTGGGTCATCGCGATCAGGCTCTCGATCCAGAACGGCGCGAAGCCGCCGAACAGCGTCACGCCGACATTGTAGCTGATGTTCATGCCGGTGCTGCGCGTGCGTGTCGGGAATATCTCGGCCATGAGCGCCGGCAGGGCCGCGCTGTAGCTCGCCTTGAGAGCGCCGATCAGCGCGAGGACCGGCACGATGACGAGCAGCACCGGATAGCTGATCAGCAGCGCGAAGGCCGGAAACATCAGCACGAAGACACCAATCACCACCGCCCGCATGATCGGCGTCCGTCCGATGCTGTCCGACCAGTGCCCGACCAGCGGCGCAACCGTCATCAGCATGACGGCCCCGACGAACGAGGCGACGAAGCCGATCCAGGAGGGCAGGCCGAGCTGGTTGACCGCGTAGGTAGGCGTGTAGCTGATCATGTAGTTCAGCGCCGTGGAGGTCGCCACGAGCCCGGTCGCCAGCAGGATGTTCAGCCATTGCTGCACGAACAGGTCGCACATGGGCGAGTTGGTCGCCTCCTTCTCGGCGGTTGCCTCGAACTCGGGGGTCTCCTTGATGTTGCGCCGGATGTAGAGACCGACGGGACCGATCAGCAATCCGAACGCGAAGGGCAGGCGCCACCCCCATGAGGCGATCTGGTCCGCGCTCAGGGTGGCGCTCAGGATGACCCCGGACAGGGCCGCCATCACGCTGGCCACGCCCTGGCTGGCGAACTGGAAGCTCGCGAAGAACCCTTTCCGCGCGGGACCGTGCTCGACCATGAAGGCGGTCGAGGCGCCGAACTCGCCGCCGACGGAAAACCCTTGGATCAGCCGCGCGGCGAGCACGCCGATCGAGGCCAGGATTCCGATCGACTCGTAGGACGGCATCACCACCATCATGAAGGTGCCGACCATCATGAGCACGATCGACAGCATCAGCGCGGGCTTGCGGCCGACCCTGTCCGCGTAGAGGCCGAGCACGATCGCGCCCAGCGGACGCATCAGATAGGAGATGCCGAAGCTGCCGAGCGCGAGCAGCAGCGAGGTGGTCGGGTTGCTGGTCGGGAAGAACAGCTTCGAGATCGTGACCGCGAAATACAGGTACAGGGTCAGGTCGTAGAACTCGAGGGCGTTGCCGATCGAGGACGCGATCACCGCCTTGTACATCTGCGAGGAGCCGCGGGAGGGTGCTGTCGTCCTGACGGCCGCGACCGGTTCTGTCATGATGAGCTTGATCCTGGTACGCGGCGACACATCGTGCGGTCCGGCGCGCTGGCCGCCGAATCGTTATCCACTCCGGTGGCGAGCGCCCTAGAAGCCGCCGGCGTGGCCGTCCTTGCGAGGATCGGAGCCGCCCACGTAGCCGCCGTCGATCCGGCGCACGATTTGCGCGCCGCCGAAGCCGAAGGCGGAATCCGGCGGCTCGCGCACGAGGTCATGGCCCCGCGCCTCCAGCTCGCCTAGCACCGCGGCGGGGAAGGCGGTCTCGACCGCGACCTGCAATCCGGCGACATGGCGCCAGCGGGGCGCATCCACGACGGTCTGCGGGTCCTGCCCCCAGAGCTGGGTCCGCACGAGGACCTGCACGTGGCCCTGCGCCTGGATGGGGCCGCCCATGAAGCCGAAGGCCATCAGCGGCGCCCCGTCCTGCATGACGAAGCCCGGGATGATCGTGTTGAACGGGCGCTTTCGCGGGCCGACTTGGTTGGGATGGCCGTCGGCCAGGGTGAAGCCGTAGCCACGGTTCTGCAGGCTGATGCCGGTCTCCGGCACCACCACCCCGGAGCCGAAGCCCGAATAGTTCGACTGGATGTAGGAGACCATCATGCCGCCGGCATCGCCGGTGGCGAGGCACACGGTCCCGCCCTCGTTCGGCGCCCCGTGCCCGAAGACCTGCGCGCGTCGTCGGTCGATCAGGGCCGCCCGGGCGGCGAGATAGGCCGGATCGAGCAGGTGGTCGTGGGTGACCTTGGTCATGTAGCGCAGGTCGGCCGCGTAGGCGTAGACGTCCGCGAAGGCGAGTTTCATCGCCTCGATTTGGAGATGGAGCGCGTCCGGGCTGTCCGCGGGCAGGTCCGCGAGGCCGGTCGAGCGCAGGATCCCCAGCGCCATCAGGGCCGCGATGCCCTGCCCGCTCGGCGGGATCTCGTGCAAGCTCGCGCCGCCGAAATCCTGCCGGATGGTGCCGCACCAATCCGTGCTGTGCTCCGCCAGGTCACCCTCGTCGAGGGCGCCGCCAAGCTGGCGGGCGAAATCCGCGATCCGGTGCGCCAGCTCGCCCCGGTAGAAGGCCTCGCCCCGCGTCTCAGCGATCAGCCGGAGCGTGCGGGCATGGCCAGGGGCCCGGAACAGCTCGCCGGCGGCTGGCGTCCGCCCGTCAGGCATGAAGGTCGCCGCGAAGCCGGGCTGGGTCTTGAGCTCCGCCGCGCCGCGCCGCCACAGCTCGGCGATGACTGGCGAGACCAGGAAGCCCTCCTCCGCGTAGCCGATGGCCGGCTCGAACAGGCGCGCGAACGGCAATTGTCCGAAGCGCCGCGACAGCTCCACCCAGGCCGAGACCGCGCCGGGCACCGTGACGGTGTCCCAGCCGCGATGCGGAAACGCGCTGTGATGGGCGAAGCGCTCCGGCGTCCAGCCGGCCGGCGAGCGCCCGGAGGCATTGAGCCCGTGCAGCTGGCCCTCGTGCCAGAGGATGCAGAAGGCGTCCGACCCGATGCCGTTGCCGGTGGGCTCGACCACGGTCAGCGCGATGGCCGCCGCCAGCGCCGCGTCGAGGGCGTTTCCGCCCTGGTGCAGCATCATCAGCCCGGCCTGCGTGGCAAGCGGCTGCGAGGTGGCGACGAGATTGCGGGCGAAGACCGGCGAGCGCCGAGAGGCGTAGATCGCATCGTGTCGGTATTGCATCATCGTCCTCGTGAATGCGCCCGTCCCTTGGAACCTGACTTGGCAACTCTTGTACCTCTTACGCTGGTCCACGTTGTGTCGCGTTTCACGATTCACGGATGACCTTGCCCCCAATCACCTCGTCATCCTTATTCGAGGGTCAGCATGGATGGCCCATCCATTCGCCCGCCTAGCGTTCAGCCTCTACGCCCTGCCGGGCGGGCCGCTGCAGCGCCCGGGTCTACTCCGGGTGGCCGCGGACGAAGGCAGTTGCATCCAGACGGAGGTCTGGGCGCTGCCGCCCGCCGCCTTCGGCGATTTCGTGGCTGCCATCCCGACGCCCCTCGGCATCGGCACCCTGTGGCTCGCCGACGGAACAGCACCGAAGGGCTTTCTCGTCGAGGCGGCTGGCGTCGCAGGTGCGGTCGACATCACGCAATTCGGTGGCTGGCGCAGCTACGTGGCCGGTGCCGCCGCGGCCTAACAGACCTGCTGCTTCTATGAAGTCCATGGACACAAAGGATCGGCCACGCACCTTGCTATGCCAAGGCCGACGATCCTGATTGATCTGAATAGCCTGTCTTAGCTAACTCACGCGATAAGATCGCGGTGCGCGCAGTGCCTGTGCAGCCAAGTCCTGGCGTAGCCGCACAAGGGTACAATCCGCTCACCGCTTGCCCGGGCCTGAGCCACCACGCCTTCCATGAGCCGTCCAGCAGCTCCGGTGCCTCGCAAGGCAGGTGGTGCGTAGACGTAGCTGATGATGAGGCAGCCTGCTTCGCGCTGATAATCTGCGAACACAACTGCATCTCCGGCCCCCAGCTCGAAACGGCTTTGGTCGACGTTGTTGCGCACCAAGTCCGTCATGCTCTTCCCTCGCCTCACATCCAGCGGAGCGCGTTTTACCACCTCCAGCCGGATTGAAACGCCATAGCTGTCGTCGGTGTCCGGCCTATCACTCCATCTCCAGGCCACGATAATCGGCCTGGATTTGCATGCTGTGGAGATTGTTGGGCTGGAAACCCCTGTCGCCGGCTTGGGCGGCAGGCTCTCCGTCCCGATCATCTAACAGCGCAACGATCCGCTCCACGACATCGAGCGCGAGCTCCGCGAGTTGCTCGAACTCCTCTCGCGGAATGGTCTTGGCGGCTACGCGATGGCCACCCGGAAAGCGGACGACATTGCTCATGCTCAGCCCCAGGCCTTCACGGCTTCCATGAGGAGATCGCGATCCCGGATCGCCCCCTCGCATAAGATCTCTTCCTTGATGCGCAGGCTCATAGCGACGCTGCGCTCCCACTCATTCTGCGGTTCTCGCAGGCGCACCTCATCCGCTATTCGGTCTCGGATGAAGGCTGCACGCGTGCCCTCGGCGTCAGCCAGCGTGCCGGCTGGCGTATGGCCACGCACTCCCACTCGGTGATGATCGGTGCAGAAGGGAAGCTCTGAAACAGCCTGCCATTGATCTCTAACCGATGTGTAGACGTCCCAGAGATTGCCTAACTCCTGAATGCGGAGGCCGCTGAGATCGACCGCATAGGCGTGCGGCATCGCCCAGTCATTCTTGTCGTGGGCTTCAGCCGGGCGGGAGCCGGCCTGCCGCGCGGCGAACCGCTCGGCCGCGTCGAGGAGGATGGTGAGGGCTTCTTCCTGAAAGGTGTTGCCAACCTCGATGCCACCGTCCCGAAGGAACCCGCGTAGATGCGTGGCCAAAGCGCAAAGACCGGCTGGGGTCGTCGGTGTGATTGCGGCGAGCGCCTTGTACAGGTGGTCTGCGGTCTGGCAGGCCAACTCGGAGAGCTCCTCCGTCGGCTGTGAGTTGGCGGCGATGAAGGCCTTACGATGGGCAGCGATCGCCGATTGAATTGGATCAACAGGGTCCGATCGGCTCGTGGCGGCCAGGCTGTCGATGCCATCGCAGACTGCCTGAACGGTCGCGAATGGAACACCCTCGTCGAGCGAGTTCAGATCGAAGTTCGCGCGCAACACCTCCACCTGGCAGGCCAGATCATAGATCGTACGGATTGGCGCATTGATGATCGCTTGCTCGGCGTCGGAAATTACTGTGCTCAGTCGCAGGAAAGCCGCCTCAGGCAAGCCAGGCCGGTTCGCAGCTTCGAGTGCCGCACGCCAGCGGTCGCGCAGTTCAGAGATGGATGAGGCGGCGACTGGTTCTGCAGTCGCTTTCACCTTGGACGCACGCTTCAGGACACGGGCGACTGATGCCTCGACGTCGGCGGCGCGCTCGCGCAAGGACGTGCGCGGGCCAGCCGGTGCCTTTCTGGAGGGGGATTTGCTCATGGCTCCCTACCTCACGTGAGAGAAAGGTAGCCGTAGGCGAACACGCCCCCGGCGATGATGAGGGTAGCGGCCAGCGCCTCGCCAGCGAGATCCAGGAAACGCCAGGCCCGGACGTGCGCCGTGTCGGGGCGAACAGGAGCCACGGCCTCCCACGGCTCAATGGCACCAGGTATCGGCCCGTTCGGCAGGATTGGGGAACGGCGTTCGCTCGGAAGCTCACGGACTGTGCCGATCACGACTGGCCGCCGAATTGGGACGGGCTGGCTGAAGTCCGGGATGTCAGCGAAAGGCCGAGAAGGCGAGCGCAGGCGTTCACCGACGCGAGTCGGTGCTGTAGGATTACGGGTAGCCATGTGACGGTCTTTCCGGACGGCGTTGCAGGGTCAGGGCCGAGCAAGAGCACCACCTCTTGTTCGGCCCGGCAGTTTCTGACATTATCAACCTACGAGAGGTTGTCAATGTCAGAAACCGGTAAAAACAAAGGCGGCCGCCCTCGTATCGATGCCACCCCGATCACCGTGCGGGTGCCGCCCGGTCAGCTCGACAGCCTAGATGCATGGATCGCGGATCATCCAGAGCCCAAGCCCAGTCGGCCCGAAGCCATTCGAGAAGCAGTTTCGGAGCATCTGAAGGCGAAGGGCTACGTCAAATGAAGGGCTCTCACACTGAGCCCGACAAGCTGGTCGAGGTCGCTAGGCTCGCGACAGCGATCGCCGACCGCATTCTTGAGCAGCATGCCGCCGGGACGACGATTCCGCCGGAGCAGTTCATCATGATGGTCCGAGCCGCTCGGATGCTTCAGGACAATCAGGCTCCCTGGCCGCCGTCGGTGGAGCAAGTTTTGATGGAAGTCGCCAAGCGCGCCGAGCAAGCTGAAGAGACACCCGACGCTTCCCCGGCCGCGTCTGTCGGCGACGAGGTTGTGGGGCACCTGTCGGAGTTCCTCGGCGCCGTTAAGCGTCGCGTCGGGGCCAGCAGATGAACACGGCATCGCTCGCCGTCACCGACGGGCCCATCCGCCGGGGATATGTGCAGCACCGCGAGGATCTGGAGGGCGCAACTTGATACGCATAGCGACCGCATCCGCAGATCCACGTCCCGAAACCGAAGAAGTCGATCCACCGATGGCAAATGACGACACTCTCGCGAAGGCCCTGGCCAGCGTGAGGCAGCAGCGCGAGACCCTTGAGGTTGAGTACGAGCGAGTGAGCGGCGAGCTGACGAAGCTTCGCATGGCCGAGCGGTCGCTCGCATCGATCGTTGAAGGCACGTCGATGGACGAGCCGGTGGACGACCAGCCGAAGCGCCGCCGCGCGCCCGCGGAAGACGGTCAACCTCGTGCCACTCGTGGTCCCCGAGGCCCCCGGGCCAACTCTGCCAAGGGACGCTTGAAAGCGCTCCTGGAGGAAGCCGGGTCCGAGGGGCTGACGCACGCTGAAATCACCGAGCGCCTGACGGACGTGGCGGCCAACACCTTGGCCACGTACCTCAGCGTGATGTCGACGAGCGGCGAATTGGTGCGGAATGGCGACTTCTACCGGGCGGGCAACCCAGCCGCGGCTCCAGAGAACGATGATCCTGAAAACGAAGAGGCTGAGGGCGCGGAGTCTGATCCGGCGGACGATGAGCCTGCCCAGGCTGCAGAGTAGCGGAGCAGCACACGCCCAGCGATGCTGGGAGGGACGGGATGGAGGGCGAAGACCGCGAGTTCGAGCACTCCCCGCTGTCCGGAGCCTTCACCCGAGATGACATCGAGGTCGATGTCGAGATCTACCGCTTCGCCAGCAAGCAGGATCGCTGGCAGCTCGCGGTCGTCGCCCTCGGTGGCGGCTGCATTCAATGGACACAGACCTTCGCGACTGAGACAGAAGCCTACGCGGCGTTCCTTGCGATGGTCGAGGCAGACGGTCTGGACACGTTTACCCGCGCGCGGCTGGCCGGGCGACACTGAGGGGCCGAGGCCAAGCCTACCGACCGCTCCCGGGCGTCCCATAGCAAGGACCCCATTTTTTATTCGGGAATAGGGGTCCCTCCTTGGAAGAAGCCCTCATTCCCGCGCGCCCTAAAAAGCCCCTTTTCCGACGCGGTCTGGATCGACGCGGGGAGCCCGGGCGACTGCCGACTTTCCGAAACAGGCTGCCAGCGCTACCAATTCGCCCCTCCATGGCACGCCACGTTGGTGCGCTGGAGACGACTAGGATACCGCGATGGCTACCGGCACTGTGAAGTGGTTCAACGAGACCAAGGATTACGGCTTCGTCCAGCCCGACGACGGCGGCAAGGACGTGTTCGTGCACATCTCCGCCGTCGAGCGCGCAGGGATGCGCAACCTGATCGAGGGGCAGAAGATCTCCTACGACGTTGAGGCCGACCGGCGCAGCGGCAAGGAGAGCGCCGCCGACCTGCAGAGCGCCTAGAGCTTCCCGATCTGGGATAGTCTTTTGGCTAACCGTTGAGCCGAAGCTAACCCTCCTCTGCCACCTTGCGTCTGAGGCCGTGTTGCGTACTTGGCCCCTTCGCCGTGAGGAACGGCACGACGCCCCGCCAGCCCTGAAATTATGGGCGGCGGGGCAGCGATCGTCGCCTCGGGCCCCCAATCTCCACCGCGGCGTTGGCGAGCGAGCCGAATGTGCAACCTGTACAGCTTGGTCCGCGGGCAGTCTGAGATTGGCCGGGTGTTCGGCGTCGAACACGATGACACTGGCAACCTACCACCGCTGCCCGGTATCTTCCCGAACACCGCGGCACCTGTGATCCGCATGCGCGACGGTGACCGTGCCCTGTCGATGATGCGCTGGGGTATGCCGTCGCCTGCCT
>NZ_JAKSYL010000072.1 GCF_022829515.1 Methylobacterium sp. J-048 | reverse complement strand
TGTCGCAGCTCCGCGGACGAGGCTGCCGGGTGTCTCGGGGGCGGAGCGTATCCATCCCCTCTCTGTTCGCTGAAACGGTGAAGCTGCTGTGAAGGTTCCGGCCGGATTACGCCTTCCGGCGTAGCCGCGAGGTGAGGATTGGGCCCGCGGGCTGGCGGCCAGATGCGCGGCCAGCACCGCCTCGCCGTCGGTGACCATCGAGCGGAACTTCAGGCAGCCGAAGCTGCGCCCGTCCCGGCCGAGCCGCGCGTGCCGGAAGATCGGCGCCTTGCGGTCCCCGGCCCAGACCAGGCCGGCGATCAGCAGCATCAGCGGCAGCAGCAGGAACAGCGCGGTCGCCGCCACACCGATGTCGAGACCGCGCTTGGCCGCCCAGTCCAGCCGCAGACCCCGCGCCACGAACGGCGTCTCCGGCAAAACCGCCTCCGCCACCGCCTCAGCCGCCTCGCTCACCTGACCCGCAAGCTG
This sequence comes from Methylobacterium sp. J-048, assembly GCF_022829515.1. Lineage (GTDB taxonomy): Bacteria > Pseudomonadota > Alphaproteobacteria > Rhizobiales > Beijerinckiaceae > Methylobacterium. The sequence goes on along the minus strand of NZ_JAKSYL010000072.1, from coordinate 46 downwards.
CTCAGCCACATCAGACATCTCAACCCTATGGTGCGGCGCAGAAGCG
>NZ_JAKSYL010000071.1 GCF_022829515.1 Methylobacterium sp. J-048 | reverse complement strand
CGGTGGCTGACCGGCGGGTTCGGAGAGCAGGGCGATGCCCGCGTCGGTGGCTCTCAGCCGCGATCGCCCCGGGCGGCGAACCGATGCGGGGCGTGTCTCGGTGACGGGCGTGAGATCGGGCGGCAGTTTGCCCGGCGGGGTGCGGAAATGCCCCCGCGGCGACCCATCTCTGGGCGTGACCCTGAGCAACCTGCGGACCCGCC
>NZ_JAKSYL010000188.1 GCF_022829515.1 Methylobacterium sp. J-048 | reverse complement strand
ACCGTCGAGAGTTTGTGTGTGGTGAGGGTGATCTGGCGTGGGTTGCTGGTGATCGTTAGCGGATCGACCACGAGGTTGGGCGCTCCCATGGCGCCGGTCATCGCCGTCTGGGCCATCGTATTGAGGTCGGCGGTCGAGGTGCTGAGTGGCGTTTGGCACAGGAGCAGCGCCGTACCATCTGTCGCCGCCTGCAGCTTGGTCTCCAGCCGGGTTGCGAAGCCGTAATCGATCGCCACGCCGCCAAACATGAGCATCGGTACGCTCAAAAAAGCGAACAGGATCGCGACGTTGCCACCGCGGTGGCGCGTGAAAGCGCTAAGGAGAGCACCACGTTGCATCAGGGGCAAGCTTCGTAGACATGGCGGATTGAGCGTGACGCATGCGCGTCATGCTGAATAACGGCACGATGTCTGGCGCCGATTAATGTGCGGTTAACTATCAAGTATCCTGAAATGCATTCCTAAGTTGTATATTATTGTAGGAATAGTGTTAGTTGTGCTCTTCAGTTGTAGAGGCGTCTTTGATCCTACAGGAACCCGCTCCCCGAGTGCCCCTTGAAGGCGTTCGCTCTGCGGATGTACCCGACCACGGTCCGCGGATCCCGGTGGCCGGACTGATCCATGATCCGAGCGAGATCCGCACCGCGCTCGGCCGCCGTGGTGATGTAGCCGG
>NZ_JAKSYL010000057.1 GCF_022829515.1 Methylobacterium sp. J-048 | reverse complement strand
CGGCGCGTTCCAACGGCGGTTCCGACGGCCAGCGCCGGACTCACCGCGCTTTTCCCCTCCCCCTTGCGGGGAGGGGCCAGGGGTGGGGGTGGTGCAGAAGGCACCGCCGAGCCGCCCCCACCTCCAACTCCTCCCCGCAAGGGCTATGGGCTACACAGGTTTCGGTCAGAGCCGTGGTCCTGCCGCTGGCAGAGGAGGCGCGGGTCCCCTCTCCCGTGCGGGAGAGGGACAGGGTGAGGGGTGCGACATCTCCGGAAAGTCCTGGCCCCTCACCCCAACCCTCTCCCGCACGGGAGAGGGGGCGCGTCGCGGCCTGCAACGGCGCCGGTGCCTCAAAACTGTGTAGGCCGTAGCCGCAAGGGGGAGGAGCGCGCGTCGTGCGCTACAGGAGGTGATGTAAGCCCGCTACCGCAGGCGCACTCCGAAAAATCCCACCCGCCCAGCCTCCGTGCAAAGCAGCTCGAACCCGGCGCCGGTTGACACCACCCCCGCCATCGCCAACACCTCGCGCCCGCCGCTTCCGGAGCGGCGAACCCGGGAAGACCTGTGACACGATGGCGGTGACGCGCACCTACCTCGACTTCGAGAAGCCGGTTGCCGAGCTGGAGGCCAAGCTCGAGGAATTGCGCGCGGTCGGCGAGCGCGACGGCGCGGTCTCGATCTCCGAAGAGGTCGGCCGGCTGGAGGCCAAGGCCGGCCAGGCGCTCGCCGAGATCTATGCGAGCCTCACGCCCTGGCAGAAGACCCAGGTCGCCCGCCACCCGCAGCGCCCGCATTTCGTGGATTACTGCGCCGGGCTGATCACCGAATTCACGCCGCTGGCCGGCGACCGCGCCTTCGGCGAGGACGAGGCGATCCTGGGCGGCTTCGGCCGCTTCCGCGGGCGCCCGGTGCTGGTGCTCGGCCAGGAGAAGGGCGCCACCACCGAGGCGCGGCTGCGCCACAATTTCGGGATGGCCCGGCCCGAGGGCTACCGCAAGGCCGTCCGGCTGATGGAGACCGCCGACCGGTTCGGCCTGCCGGTGATCGCCTTCGTCGACACCGCCGGCGCCTATCCGGGCATTGAGGCCGAGGAGCGCGGCCAGGCCGAAGCCATCGCCCGCTCCACCGAGGCGTGCCTGGCGCTGGGCGTGCCCAACGTCGCCGTGGTGATCGGGGAGGGCGGCTCGGGGGGCGCCATCGCGCTCGCCACCGCCAACCGGGTGCTGATGCTGGAGCACGCGATCTACGGGGTGATCTCGCCCGAAGGCGCCGCCTCGATCCTGTGGCGCGACCAGGGCCGCGCCCACGAGGCCGCCACCGCCATGAAGATCACCGCCCAGGACCTGCTGCGGCTCGGCGTCATCGACGGGATCATCCCGGAGGCCACCGGCGGCGCGCATCGCGACCGCGACGCGGCGATCCGCGGGGCCGGCGACGCCGTCGCCGATTCGCTCGCCCAGTTTGACGGCCTGACTCCGGTGGAGATCCGCGACCGCCGCGCCGAAAAATTCCTCGCCATCGGCCGGACCCTGTGAGTTCAACAGGCGCGACCGGCGGCCTGCTGGGCGCCCTCGGGCGGCTCCTCGGGCGGCGCGACGCGCGCGAGCCGGGCGGACACAACCACGTCTCCCTCGGCTGCAATTGCCAGATGGCGCACGTGCTCAAGACCCTGGACCTGCGCCACTGGTCCGGCCCGCTGGACTGGCTGTTCTCCATGCCGGGCATGGTCCGGGACTGCCTGGAGGACGATTTTTCCGCGCTCACCGACCGGGGCCAGCTCGAGAGCATTCCGGAGGCGGAGCGGCGCGGCCCCGACATCTGGCGCGGCCGGCACCGGCTCTACCGGGAACGGCACGGGCTCGAATGCGTGTTCAACCACCACGACCCGGCGGCGAACGCGGCGGATTACGCCTTCCTCACCGAGGGCGTGCGCCGCCTGCGCCAGGCCCTGGACACCCCCGGCACCGAGAACCGGCTGTGGATGATGACCCATCTGCACACGCCCCGGGAGACGGTCGAGGCGATCGACGACCTGCTGGGCCGCCGGGCGAGCCGCAACCACCTGACCTTCGTGCAACTCCAGCCGGACCATCACGGGGTGGCGGTGGTCGAAGCCCTCGACCTGCGGCCGACCTTACGTTGGCTGACGATCCAGACCCGCTCGACCCCGGTCGGCCTGCGCCTCGCCGACTTGACCGAGGATTCGCAGCTCGTGGAGATCATCCGCACCGAGGCGAGCCGGCGGCCGGTGGTGTTCGGCTGAGCGGTCTCATAGCGCCGGCTTACCCCCCGCGCAGCCGCTCCGCCAGAAAATCGACCAGCACCCGGATCCGGGCCGGCAGGCCTGCGCCGCCCACGAACACCGCGTGGATCACCTCGCGGTCCTGCGGGTTGAACGGCTCCAGCAGGGGCACCAGCCGGCCGGCGGCGAGGTCGTCGGCGATGTGGAAGGTCCCGACCCGGGTGATGCCGACGCCGCCGAGCGCCAGCTGCACCAGGGTCTCGCCGTTATTGGCCGCGATCGTGCCGCGCACCGGCAGGACGAAGTCGCGCCCCTCTTCGCGGAACGGCCAGCCGGGCTCGCTGCGGCGGAAGGTGAAATACAGGCAATTGTGGTCGGCGAGGTCGGCGGGCCGGCGCGGCGTCCCGGCCCGGGCGAGATAGGACGGCGCGGCGACCACGGTCCGGCCGGTCTCGCCCAGCCGCCGGGCGGTGAGCGGGCTGTCGGCCAGGGGCCCGAACCGGATGCCGATATCGGCCCGGCCGCCGAGCACGTCGACGATCTCGTCGCTGAGGTCGATCTCGACCACGATGCCGGGATGCTGCGCCACGAAATCCCCGAGCAGCGGCACGATCACCAGGCGGCCATGGGCGGTGGCGGCGCTGACCCGGACCCGCCCGCGCGGGCAGCCCCGGTCGGACAGAGCGGTCTCGGTCTCATCGAGATCGGCCAGGATGCGCCTTGCCGCCCGCCCGTAGGTCTCGCCCTCGGCGGTGAGGCGCAAGGTCCGGGTGGTCCGGACCAGGAGCTGGACGCCGAGCCGCGCCTCGATCCGGGCGACGACCCGGCTCACCGCCGACGGCGTCAACCCGAGCCGGCGCGCCGCCCCCGACAGGCTGCCGGCCTCCGCCACCGCCACGAACACGGCCATGTCCCCGGCGCGGTCGGCCTTGTCGCGCAACATTCGTGACACCTCCGCACGGATCCCGATCCGCCATGTCGGCTTAACGATGGCCCGACGATTCGGCCATGTGCCGGAGCGGAACCGGCCGCCTCCGGTACCGGGACGCTCAAGCGGCGTCCGGGACGGGGGTGATGCGCGCGAGCTCGTCGCCGATCACCAAGAGCAGCGTCTCGCTCTCGAACTGCATTTGCAGGTTGAGCCAGAACTGGTGCGAGGTCCGGAACAGCCGGGCCAGCCGCAGCGCCGTATCGGTGCTGATCCCAATTTCTTCCTTCACGATCCGCTCGATCCGCGAGCGCGGCAGGCCCAGGGCGCGCGCGACGGCGCCAGCCGAGAGGCCGAAGGGCGCCATGAACTCCTCGCGCAGGATCTCGCCGGGATGAACGGGCGGGAGCGCGTCGAACGCCTCCGCCTGATCGAAGACCCGGCGCAGATCGGCGATGGTCTCGGCGCCGTGTGCCCGAGGTTGAGTCTTGTCGTCGGTGGTCGTCATGACACCCTCGGGCACGGCCGAATGCCTCAATGATAGTCGGTGAACTCGACCCGGTCGGGACCGGAGGCAGTCCAGATGAAACAGATTCGGAATTGGTCGTTGACCGCAATGGCGTGCTGCCCCGCGCGATCCCTGCTCAACGGATGAAGCTTGTTCCCCGGTCGATCCTTGAGGTCATCGAGCGACGTCGCGGCGTTCAACGCGATGAGCTTGCGGCGTGTCGCTTTGAACAGGGCGGCCGGAAAACCTTTGGGGCAACGCCCGGCGAAAACGGCCTGCGTGAGCGCATCGTGAAAGCCCAGAATCATCGCACCAGCCCGGGCCGCGATGACCGGTGCTTGTATCACTGAATGCAACAACGCGCAATCAATCGGATCGCCTAAGGGTTAGGCCGCGAATGCCCGTGACGCGCAGCCGACCGCCTGTCCTCTCTGAGACTTGTGCTTCTTGCGCACAGATCTTGGTCCATCCAACGGACTACTCCCGGCGCGCCGAATCCGCCACCTGCGGTCCCGGAACAACCGGAGAGCCCTCATGGCGATCAATCCTCCCCTGCTGGCCCTGGCGGTCGGCGCCTTCGGCATCGGCGTCACGGAATTCACCCCGATGGGCATGCTGCCCCTCGTCGCCGGGGATCTCGGCGTCTCGATCCCCGCCGCCGGCCTCGTGGTCAGCGCCTATGCGCTCGGCGTCCAGGTCGGCGCGCCGCTGGTGACGTTGGCCGCCGCGCGGGTGCCCCGGCGCCGGCTGCTGGTCGGGCTGATGGCGATCTTCACCCTGGGCAACCTGCTGGCGGCCATCGCCGACAGTTACGCGATGCTGGTCGTCGCCCGGCTGGTCACGGCGCTGAACCACGGCGCGTTCTTCGGCATCGGCTCGGTGGTGGCCGCCAGGATCGTGCCGCCGGAGCGCCGGGCCGCCGCGGTGGCGTCGATGTTCTCGGGGCTGACCGTCGCGACGATCGGCGGCGTGCCGCTCGCCGCCTGGGTCGGCGAGGTGCTCGGCTGGCGGGCGGCGTTCTGGGGCATCGCGGCGATCGGCGCGGTCGCCATGCTGGCGCTGCGCCTCGCGCTGCCGGAGCTGAAGGTCGAGGCCCGGGACGACATGCGGGCCGAATTGCGCGTGCTCGGGCGCGGGCCGGTGCTCGCCGCCCTGGCGCTCACGGTGGTGGGCGCCAGCGCGATGTTCACGGTGTTCACCTACATCGTGCCGATCCTGCGGAGCGAGACCGGCGCGACGACGCCGTTCGTCACCGCGATGCTGATGCTGTTCGGCGTTGGCCTGACCATCGGTAACTGGCTCGGCGGACGATTGGCCGACCGGTCGGTGGACGGCACGATCCTCGGGTCGCTGGTCGGGCTGGTCGCGGTGCTCGCCCTGTTCGCCTGGGGCATGCGCCTGGAGGGCGGCGCGGCGCTGCTGATCCTGCTCTGGGGCGTGGCGAGCTTCGCCCTGGTGCCGCCCCTGCAGATGCGCGTGATGGAGAAGGCGGGCGCGGCGCCCAACCTCGCCTCGGCGATGAATATCGGCGCGTTCAACCTCGGCAACGCGATCGGGGCGGCGGTGGGCGGCGGCGTGATCGATGCCGGGCTCGGCTACGAGGCCGTGCCGCTCGCGGGCGCCGCCATGGCGGCGTTGGGGCTCGCTTTCCTGCTGTGGCTGCGCCGGGACGGACGGGTGCGCGCCGCCGCGGCGACGAGCTGCGGATAACATTGCCCGCTCAAGCACTTGCAGTCATCCGTAAAAGTCCCGGATTCAAAAGGTCCGGGACCTTTTGCGGGTGCAGGGCGGAGCCCTGCTGTCGGACTTCGTCCGATTTATCGGGGCCTCGCCCCGATACCCCACTCAAGAGCCGAGCCCTCTAGAAACCCGGTTCCGTCAGTGCATGGTGCGCGACAGGGCGACGATCGCGCCGACGATGACGATCGTCTGGAAGCCGATCGAGCCGATCACCCCTGTCATGATATCGAACTTGGCCTCAGCCAGATCGGTCTTCGTGACGAGGCTTGCGAGATCGGCATCGCGACTCTCGCGAAGCGCGCTGGTGATCGCCTCGGCCTGATCCTCGGACAGGCCGGATGCCTTGAGCCGACGGACCAGGGCATAGGTGTCGAGCGAGAGCGCCGTCATGGGCGGCGCCTGTCGCTCGGCGAGCCGGTTCCGGCCCACGTGACGCCCGGATCGAACCGAATACCGATGCCCATCGCTCGCTGATTCCGCGGCCCTTGCGCGCCATCGAAAGCTGGCGATTTTGCCGAAATGGCGCAAGCTGGTCGTTGCGGCGCGCGTCTCGTCACCAATAAGGCGGCCGGATCAACCACCTCGTGGCTCCGTGCTCCGCTGCGCGGCCCCGGAACGACGCGATGGACGGCTTGGGGCCGAGGCACATCCGAAGCTGTTGAAAAAACAAAGTTTTCGTCGCCGATGATTCGGCCCAAAAGGCCTTTCCCGCAGGCCCGGTGGCACCGCCATCCACCGAAGAGTCCCGTGCCCTGTTGCCGACAGGATCTTGCGGTAACAAAGGTGCAAGCTTAACGAGCCTATTGGGTTGGGGAGTGGCGCCCGATGTCGGCTATCAAAAGGCCGCCGGACGCACGAAGACGACGAGGTTCCCCATGACGGCGCGTCTCGCGACGGTGCGACTGCTGGCGGCCGCTTCCCTGCTGGCCCTCGCGCTGGCCGGCTGCCAGGACGGCTCGGGCATCAACGGCCCGACCGCGCGCAGCATCGCGCCCATCGCCCCCCAGACGCTCGCCCTAATGCAGACCAAGGGCATGCAGCAATCCGACCCGATCCTGATCCGCGCCTACAAGAAGGAAGCGGAGATGGAGGTCTGGAAGCGCGGCGGCGACGGCCGCTACGCGCTGCTGAAGACCTACCCGATCTGCCGCTGGTCCGGCCAGCTCGGGCCGAAGGTCCGCGAGGGCGACCGGCAGGCGCCGGAGGGTTTTTACACGATCACCCCGGGGCTGATGAACCCGAATTCGTCGTACTATCTCTCGTTCGACACCGGCTTCCCCAACGCGGTCGACCGGGCCAACGGGCGCAGCGGCCGGTACCTGATGGTGCACGGCACCTGCTCGTCGGCGGGGTGCTTCGCCATGACCGACGCCACCATCGCGGAGATCTACGCGGTGGCCCGGGAAGCGTTCATCGGCGGCCAGCGCAGCTTCCAGTTCCAGTCCTACCCGTTCCGGATGACGGCCCAGAACATGGCCAAGTTCCGCAACGACCCGAACATGCCGTTCTGGCAGAACCTCAAGGAGGGCTCGGATTATTTCGAGGCCCTGCGCGAGGAGCCGAAGGTCGGCCAGTGCGGCACCAAATACGTGTTCGGCGGCTCGGACGCGGCCGCCGGCGCGTGCAAGCCGAAGGTCGACCCGCTGGTGGCCGAGAAGCGCGAGCACGACGAGCGCGAGGTCGCCGAGCTGGTCGCCAAGGGTACCCCGGCCGTGCGGGTGGTCTACCAGGATGGCGGCCAGAACCCGGTGTTCCGGCCGCCGGCCAACACCAGCGCCTTCGCGAGCCTCGGCGGCACCGAGACCGTGCTGCCCTACGACGCCAAGGAGTTCGGCCGGCACAATCTCGGCGACGTCAGCCGGCCCGAGACCCTGGCGGCCGGGCCGCAGGAGATCGAGATCGAGCCGAAGGGTCAGCCGACGATGATGGCGGGCATCGAGCCGGCGCTCCCCGCCAAGGCCGCCGCGAAGGCCGTCCGGGGCCAGAAGCCCGCGGCCACGACGCTGATGGCCAACCGCACCGAGCCGGAACTCCGGGTCGAGACCACCGCGTCGGTCGGCGAGAAGCCGGCCCGGATCACGGTGGCCGACGCCGACGGCGATTCGAGCAGCTACCAGAAGGTGCTGGGCTCCCTGTTCGACAAGGAGAAGCCGGCGGCCCCCGCCACCCCGGCGGTAGACGCCACCGTGGTGCCCGAGCCGGTCAAGCTCGCGCACGCGGCCGACAAGGTCGCCCCCAAGGCGGCGGCCAAGGCGCACCCGGTGAAGACCGCCAAGGTCGAGGCCAAGGCGGATGCGAAGCCGGATGCAAAGCTCGCCCTGCGCAAGGGCGAGCCGGAGGCCAAGGCGAAGCCGTAGGGTTTAGAGCAGCGGCCGTTCGCGGTTCATCAGCCACAGGGCGTGGACGGTGCCTGGCAGCCAGAAGATCAGCCAGAGCAGGATGTTCAGCAGGAACTGCAGGCCGAACCCGGTGGTGACGAGCACCGCCACCGGGGGGATGAAGATCGCGAGCAGGATGCGGACGAGGCTGGACACGAGCACTCCGGGCCTTCGGGCCTGAGGGGTTCCGGCTCAAACGAAGCGCGGCCGTGTCCGTTCCCGTGGGGCGAGGCGCACCACGCCCCGCCCCCCTCCTGAAAAGAAATCAGTTCTTCACCGGCGGCGTGGTGGCGGTGGGGACGTTCGCCGCCTGCTTCTCCGGGTTCTTCACCTGGCTGTAGGCGACGTTGGCGAAGGAGCCGATCACCGCGGGCCAGCTCGGGGCCGCGTATTGCGGGTCGTCGCGGCCGACCTTGCAGAAGGCCGTGGTCAGGGCGTTGACCACGTCGTCGTCGGACGCGCCGGTATCGGCCGCCTTGATCTGCGGCACCACCCGGGTCAGCGTCGGCACGAAATCCTGCTGCTTCAGGCCACTGAGCGTCGCCGCGACGCCGACCTTGTCGAAGGCCGCCTTCAGCTTGTCCTGCTCGATCTCGGCGCAGGGGGCGGTGCCGGCCAGCATGGTCTTGGTGGCGGCCCGGGCCTCGGAGGCCTTGGTGCCGGTCACCGGGGGCGCCTTGTTGCCCCAGGAGTTGCGGATGTAATCGGTGACGTTCTTGACCTCGACATCGGTCATCTGCTGGCCGATCGCCACCATCGGGGCGAGCCCGCTCTGGGCCGCGAGGCCGCCGTAGATCACCCGCAGCACCGTCTCGGGGCCTTCGGACTGGACGGAGGTGTTGCCGGCGAGCGCCGGCACCGCGCCCTCGATGCCCTTGCCGTCGGGCTGGTGGCAGGAGGAGCAGTAGGTCAGGTAGGTCGAGGCGCCGGGGGCGTCGGGGGTGTCGAAGGACGCGAGGTCCTTCGGCTTGTAGGTCTGCTTGGCCGGGACCGTGCGCAGGTAGGCGACCATCGCCTTCAGGTCGTCCTCCTTCACCTTGGAGAGGGATTCCATGATGGTCTGGCGCATCGGGCCGGCGGCGACGCCGGGGCGGTCGCCCGGGGCGGTGCCGGTCTTGAGGTAGGTCACCACCTGCTCGTCGGTCCAGGCGCCGATGCCCTGGTGGCCGTCAGGCGTGATGTTGGGGGCGTACCAGCCGTCGATGACGCCGCCGCCGAAGCGGCCGGCGAAGCTCGAATTGCCGACGAGCTTGTTCTCGTTGTGGCACATGGCGCAGTGGCCCAGCCCCTCGACCAGGTAGCCGCCGCGGTTGACCTCGGCGCTGGCGTTCGGATCCGGCTTGAAGCGGGCTTCGGTGAAGAAGGCGGTCCGCCAGGTCACCAGCGCGGTGCGGACGTTGAACGGGAACGGGATCTGGTTGTCCCTGCGCTTCTCGTTCACCGGCGGGAGCGATTGCAGATAGGCCCAGATCGCCTGCGTGTCCTCGTCGGTGACCTTGGTGTACCAGCCGAACGGGAAGGCCGGGTACAGATACCCGACATGCTTGCTGTAGCCCTGGCGGAAGGACTTCTCGAAGTCGGCGTAAGAGTAATCGCCGAGCCCGGTCTCCTTGTCGGGGGTGAGGTTGGGGGTCATGATCACCCCGAACGGCATGTTGAGCGCGTAGTTGCCGGCCAGGAACTTGCCGCCGGGCGCGGTGTGGCAGGCGGCGCAATCGCCCATGGTCACGAGGTATTTTCCGCGCTCGACCGGGTCGGACCCGTCCTGCGCCAGGGCCGGGAACGCGAGCAGCAGGCCCGCCAGCATCGGGGCCGCGGTCCGGCCGGAGGAGCGGGCAATCCTGCGCTGCATGGCGACCTCTCCCGTGCCGTCTTTATAGGTTTTCCAGGGTGCTGGCCGAGAACGCGGGGTTTCCCGGCGTTGTTCCGGCCTGCGGCGGGGTGCGGCGATGCGCCGTGGCGGCCGTCCGGAACCGAAGACCGAGATCGGTGAGGTGGGCCAGGAGCCCCGCGAGCATCCAGGCGGCGACGATCGGCCAGCCGGATCCGACCAGGGCGGCCCGGAGCGCCAGCATCAAGGCGGCTCCGGCGGCCAGGTTGGCCAGGAGCGGCGGCAGGCCGACCCCGCGGCGCCGGGCCAGCCAGGCGAGCAGCAGCGCCTCCAGAACCACCAGCGCCAGGATCGCATCGACGATCCGGCCCGAGGCGAACAGGGCCTCCATCAGGCCAGGCCCCGGAACGGCGCGTTGAGCCGCACGATCCGCAGGTTCAGGCAGGCGGCGACGCTGACCCAGGCGAGATAGGGCAGGTTCATCAGCCCGGCCGCGACCGAGACGCGGCCGGTGACCAGCACGAGCACGGCGATCGACAGCCACAGGGCCGCGACCTCGGCCAGCGCCCAGTCGGGCCGGCGGAACCGAAAGAACAGCACGCTCCAGGCGATGTTGAGCACGCCGTTCACCGCGTAGGCGGCGAGCAGCTGGACCCGGGCTGTCGGATCGGGATCGCCGTTCCAGGCCATCACGGCGGCGATGGTGGTCAGCAGGAAGATGGTGGTCCAGACCGGCCCGAACGCCCAGTCCGGCGGCTTCCAGGACGGAAAGCGCAGGTGCCGGTACCAGGCATCCGTCTTGGTCGCGACGGCGCCGGCGACGGCAACCACCACGGCGGCCGATGCTGCAACGGCAGGCGGCCCCCAGCTGGCGTCCAAGTCCGAAAAAATCACGGGGAGACCCAGCGGAACAGGTGGGCGAGGTCCTTGAAGAAGATCCGCGCATGGGCGGCGGGTTTGGACCGGACCAGCTCCTTGTTCATGTAGCTGTCCCAGGTGAGCTGCTGGACGTCCTTGTCCCGGCAGATCGAGACGAAGCGCTCGCGCAGGCCGTCGCTGCGGTACCAGACCCACTGCATCATCCCGAGGATCCAGAACACGCGGCCGTGCAGCTTCATGAACTGTTTCCGCGCGCCTGCCAGCGCCCGGACATCCCCGGTGGCCAGGAAGGTTTTCGCCGCCTCGGCCGAGAGCTGGCCGCCCAGCATCGCGTAGTAGATGCCCTCGCCGGAGGCCGGGGCGACGACGCCGGCCGCATCGCCCGCGAGCAGCACGTCGCGGCCGTTGTCCCAGCGTTTGAGCGGCTTCAGCGGCAGGGGCGCGCCCTCCCGGCGGATCGTCTCGGCGCCGTCGAGGCCGGTGGCGACGCGCAGCGCCCGGATCGAGGAGCGCAGGGAAAAACCCTTCCTGGCGCTGCCGGTGCCGATGCTGGCGGTCTCCCCGTGCGGGAAGATCCACGAGTAGAAATCCGGCGAGTGCCGGCCCTGATAGTAGACGTCGCAGCGGGCGGCATCGACGGCCGTCCCGCCGGGGGCGTCGGGAGCCGGCACCCGGACGATCTCGTGATAGGCGAAGACCTGCTTCATCTTGTCGTGGCCGGGCACCTCGGCTTTGCCCACCGGCGAGCAGGCCCCGTCGGCGCCGATCACCAGCCGCGCCCGGACCGTGTGGCGGGCCTGGGCCTCGCCCTTGCCGGTGGTGAAATGGACCACCGACAGGCCGTCATCCGGACGGGTGATTTTTTCGTATGCCGCCTCGCGCAAGTCGGCGCCGGCCTGCTGCGCCCGGGCGCGCAGCCAGGGGTCGAAATGCTGCCGGTCGACCATGCCGACGAAGCCTTCGCCCACCGGCATGTCCACGGCCTTGCCGCTCGGTGCCACCATCCGGGCGGAGCGGATCTTGGCGACCAGCAGGGCATCGGGAATCGCGAAGTCGCGGATCAGCCGGGGCGGGATCGCGCCGCCGCAGGGCTTGATCCGCCCCGGCTTGTCGAGGAGCAGCACCGCGTGCCCGGCCCGGGCCAGCTCGGTGGCCGCCGTGGCCCCCGCGGGACCGCCGCCGACCACCACGACGTCGTAGGACGCATCACCCTGCAATCGTGCCATCACGTCACCTCGCGCCGAGGATGGGATTGAGCGGAATCGCGCCCCTGGCCGGGCCCCGGACGGGCTCGAGCCGCAGGGCCAGCACCAAAGCGGCGAGGAACAGAACCCCCTCCGCGGCGAAGACGGCGGCGTAGGCCTGGACCGGCTCCGCCGTGATGAGCAGCCGCACCGCATCCACGGCCGCCGCCCCCAGGAAGCCGCCGGCCCCGAAGGCGATGCCCTGGGCCGCGCCCCAGACGCCCATGCGGGTGCCGCGCTCCCGGGCGTCGCCGCGGCCGGCCAGCGCCATCATCGAGCCGATGGCGGCGACCGCGTAGGCGCCGTTGGCGACGCCCAAGGCGAACACCACCGGCCGCAGGGGCAGGACATCGCCGCCGGCGGCCAGCGCGAACAGGGCGGCGGCCGAGCCGGCACAGCCGAGCGCGATCCACAGCCGCAGAGAGGCGAGGGGGGTGCCGCGGGCGGCGAGCGTCACGCCGGCGACCAGCAGCATCCCGGCGAGCACGCCGCCGTGCTGGAGCCCGGCGAGCTTGGTGGTAGCGCCGGGGCTCATGGCGAAGACCAGCCCGGCATAGGGTTCCAGGATCAGCTCCTGGGCGCTGTAGGCCAGCATCGACACGAACACGAAGATCGTGAAGGTCCGGGCCTCGGGATCGCCGAGCACCTGGGCCAGGACCGTGAAGAACGGTCTTTTGGCGGTCTCGGGCTCCGGAGCCCGGACCGGCAGGCGCCGCTCGACCCCGGTGAGCGCCAGCACGGCGACGCAGAAGGCGATGGCCGAGACCGCACCGGAGACGGCAACCAGCCGAAGGCCGGAGAACGGATCCAAGAAATGCCCGGCGAGCGGCGCCGTCAGGGCGAAGCCCAGGATCATCATCACCCAGACGATGGTGGCCGCCGCCCCGCGCCGGGCCGGGGCGACTCCCCCCGACAGCAAAACCAGCAACGACGTCCCGGCCGCCCCGGCCCCGATCCCGACGCACAGGAACGACAGGGCCGCGAGCGCGAGGCCGAGCATCAGGTCGGTGGCGGCGAGCGCCGTGCCGCAGGCCGCCCCGAACCCGCCGAGGCAGAGCGCGGCCATGCCGCCGACGATCCAGGGGGTCCGCGTCCCGCTCCGGTCCGAGCCGTAGCCCCAGCGCGGGCGCAGCACCTGCGCGGCGTAGTGCAGGGCGACGAGGAACCCCGGCACCAGGGCGGGGAGCGCCAGCTCGACGACCATCACCCGGTTGAGGGTGGCGGTCATCAGCACGACGACGCTGCCCAGAGCGGTCTGGACCAGGCCGAGGCGGACGATCTGGGGCCAGCCGAGCGTCGCCTCACCTGCCTCGGATTTCCCCTCCCCCTTGCGGGGAGGGGTCAGGGGTGGGGGTGGTGCAGGATGAGATGCAGCAGTGCCATCTGCACCACCCCCACCTCCGGCTCCTCCCCGCAAGGGGGAGGAGAGCGCGTCGCGATCTGCACAGATTGATGCGTGCCCCTCCTGGAGCGCCGAGACCGCGACGCGCCCCCTCTCCCATGCGGGAGAGGGTTGGGGTGAGGGACCAGGATTTTCCGGAGCGGTCGCACCCCTCACCCTGTCCCTCTCCCGCTCGGGAGAGGGGACCCGCGCGGCATCCAGCAGCGGGGCGGACGTCGAAGCCGCACGCGAATCCGAACCGCGCATCACGCCCCTCCCACCAGCGGCCGCAGCGCGAAGGCGGCGACCAGCATGCCGAGGACGTAGAGGGTCGTGCCGGTGCCGTTGTACCAGGCGGCCCGCTCGCGGGGATCCTTCAGGAACCGGACCATCAGGGCGCATTGTCCGGCGAGCAACGCGGCTACCAGGGCGGCATGGCCGTAGCGCTCCCAGGCCGACAGCAGCCCGATCACCACCACCTGCGGCACCGCCATGACCAGGCAGGCGAAGCGGGCGGCCCGGTCCGAGCCCATCTGCACCGGCAGGGACAAGAGGCCCATGCGCCGGTCGCCCTCCACCGACTTGAAGTCGTTGAGGGTCATGATGCCGTGGGCGCCGATCGAATAGAGCAGGGCGACGAGCAGCACCCGCCGGTCGGGCAGGGCGGCGGCCATCACGGCGGCTCCGGTGAACCAGGGCAGGCCCTCGTAGCAGAGCCCCACCGCGGCATTCCCCCACCAGCCGTTTTTTTTCAGACGCAACGGCGGCGCGGAGTAGATCCAGGCGAGGACCAGCCCGAACAGAGCGGCGCCCAGGATCCATGGCCCCAGGGCGGCGGCCACCAGCAGCGACAGCAGCGTCCAGCCCACCGCCAGATAGAGGCCCCAGCGCCCGGGAATGCGCCCGGAGGGAATCGGCCGGCCCGGCTCGTTGATCGCGTCGACATGCCGGTCGAACCAGTCGTTGGTCGCCTGGCTGGTAGCGCAGACCAGCGGCCCGGCCAGCACGACGCCCGCGGCGATCACCGGCCATTGGCCGTGGGCCGGCTGCCCCGAGGAGATCACCCCGCAGGCGAACGCCCACATCGGCGCGAACCAGGTGAGCGGCTTGAGAAGCTCGACGACAGCGCTCGGTGCAGGCGTGGTCGGGGCGGGCGTGGTGGCCATGCCGGCAGGCTACCGGGGCCGCCGGGCGTGTCAAGCTGGATTTACACTTGGCAGCATCATGTCGATCCGGCTTGGCGCATAAAGACCGCGGACGGTCACGAATACAAAATTAAATACCAGTGTCGGCCGGACACGATCGCGTCAGGGAGGCCGGTGATTCCGCGAAGGGTTTTGGGCCGGGGGCTCAGCCTTCGAAGGCTCCGCGAAGGCTTCGCGACGCGTGCCGGCGCCCAGCCTTCGCGGACTTGGCTAAGTCCGGCCGGTAACCGGCGGCTTCGGCGCGGGATCGTTCGGATCCGGGAGTCAGGCGGCCCCCGAATCGGATCGCCCGCCCGACGCCGCTACGACCTCTCCGGAGATCCCATCCGCGCCGTCATCCTGAGGTGCCCGCGTCAGGATAAGGGGAGCGATTGCGCGATCGAACTGTCTGTCATCGCGCCCGGAACGACGCCGCCGAACCCCAAAAGCAAAAAGAAATCAATCGTTTTCGCCGGGGGCGTCGAGATCGCCGACGCCGTAGCGGCGCATCTTGGCGTAGAGGCCCTGGCGGCTGAGGCCGAGCATCTCGGCCGCCGAAGCGCGGTTGTCGCGGGTGATCCGCAGGGCCGCCTCGATGCAGAGCTTCTCGATCAGGTCGGTGGTCTCGCGGACCAGGGTCTTCATCGAGACCCGCCCGACCAGCTCGGCCATCTGCTCCACCGAGCGCGGCACGTCGCGGCTGCCGGCGAGTCGCCCTTCCGGGATCCGCCGGGGGGCGGAGCGGATCGCGAAGCCCAGGCACGGGCGGGAGCCCGGCACCGAGACGGCGGCGACCTCGACATCCTCGACGCCGCCATAGGTGCCGCGGATCACGGTGGCGAAGCGGCGCACGGAGCCGTGGTCGACCAGGCTGGCGAACAGGGCCTGCGCCTCGGTATCCTCGCGGCCGAGCCACTGGTCGAGGGGCCGGCCCCTTGCCTGACTCTCGGTGGCGAGCTGCGCCAGCTCCAGGAAGGCGGCGTTGGCCATCAGGATCCGGCGGGTCGAATCGGTGACCACGAAGCCTTCCGGCATCGCCTCGATCACCGCGCGGGTCGGCGCCTCCTGATCGGGGCCGGCCTCGGCGGCGGCCGGATCGGCCACGAGCCGCATCAGCGCACTCGGTCCGCCCTCGCCGCGGAACAGCGAGACCGCGACGGTGACCTCGCCGCGCCCGTGCTGGAGGGCGGCGCGGACCTCCCCGGCCTGCCCGGTCGTCCGCAGGGCGGCGAACTGCGCCTCCAGGGAGCGGGCGCTGCCGGCATCGAACAGGTCGACGGCGTCTTGGCCGGCCAGACGCTTGGCCGGGCGCCCGAGCAGGCGCGCGGCGGACGGGTTCGCCTCGGCGACCCGGCGGGTGCCGGCATCGACCACCAGAACCGCCTCGCCGGAGATCTGGAACAGCAGCCGGTAGCGGGTCTCGGCGGCGCGCAGCCGGGCGTAGTCGCGCTCCAGGGCCTGCTGGGCGTCGGTGAGCCGGCGCTGGAGCGCGGCCACCGCCCGCATGTCGCGGCCGAGGATGACGATCGGCCCACCCTCGCCGGAGCGGATCGAGGCGTAGCGGATCGGCAGGTCGATGCCGCTGGGGGAGGGATGGTTGATCTGACGCCAGCGGGTGATGCCGTCGGGCCGGGCGTCGCGCAGCAGGGCGTCGACCTTGGGCCGGCTCTCGATCGTCACGGTGTCGATCCAGCGCCGCCCGAGCCAGCCGGAGATGTTCTCCGCCTCGAGGTCGGTCGCGGCGGTCGCGTCCCGGATCACCCCGTCGGCATCGACCACCAGGGACAGGTCGGCCGATGCCGCGACGAGACGCCCGACCGCCTCGCCGTCGAGGTGGTCGGCCACCTGGAGCAGTGCCGGAGGCGGCGACTGCGGGGTGGGGTGAGGCTGGGGCGTCACGGTCACCGTAATGTGAGAGTTGAAAATTTTGCCCCTTTCAGCAGGCCAGGGCGCGTCTGTCCAGCAACGCTTCGGCCGTGGCCGGCGCCAGGAACCCGTCCGGGGCGCAGGCATCGGCGCCGACGATGCCCGCCTCGCCGCCGTAGCGGGCGAAATACGGACCGCCGACGATCACCCGGACCTCCTTGTTGCTGGAGGCGCGCCGGACATCCGTCACCGTGCCGGACAGGGCCGGCAGGAACACGTCGCAGGACAGCGACAGGCCGACCACGTCGAACCATTCGGCGCGCAGCAGCGTCAGGGGATCGACCTCGGGTCCGGGGACCGCCGTGGTCACGTCCCAGCCGGCCTCGCGGAAGAAGCTCGCCACGATCGACAGGCCGAAATGATGGGTCTCGCCCGGGCAGGGCAGCAGCAGCACGCTGCGGCCGTTGGCCGGGACCGTATCGTCCTCGAGCTGCGCGCAGAGGCGTCGGCTCACGGCCTGAAGCCGGCCGAGCCCCTCGGTCACGGCCAGGAAGTCGCAGGCGTCGTCCTCCCAGAGCTCGCCGAGGTGGCGCGCCGCCGGGGCGAGCAGGTCGAGGAGCAGGCGCGGCAGCGGCAGCCCGCCCTCGCGCAGCGCAGCCACCTGGGCGTCGAGATCGATCGGCCCCGGGGCCAGCAGGAGCGCGCTGAAGGCCGCGATCTCCTCCGGGCTCGGCGCCCGGTCGGCCTGGGCGCGGCGCCCCGCAGGCCGATGGGCCAGCATCAGCCGGGGCAGGATCTCCGCCTCGACCAGGCGGGCCAGGGCGTCCGGCACCGCCTTGTCGTCGGAGGCGGCGCGCGGGATGGCTTGGTGGCGGACCCGCGGCCCATCGGCGAAGGCCGACCGCCCATCACCCATCGCGCCACAACCTCCGGCGACCGGACCCGGATCCAGACGCTCTCCGAAATGCCTCCAGTCTCCCATCGGCATCCCTCCCAGAAGCGACCCCGGCCCGGGTGGACCGGCGGTTCCGCATGCGCGTCGCGTGTGGCGTTGCCCGCCTGTCTTCTCACGTCTTCGTCGTCGTCGATCTTTCGGATCAAACCAGCCAAGCCACGCAAACCCGAGCCAGCAACCAGAACGATACCCGAGCCGACGATCTTGGCAATGACTTGGAACAAAGAAAATATGACAAACCCCATGTCACTTCATTCGAGCGTCAAGCGCACTTGACACTTTTGGGGCCGCGGCCCTAGCCTCTGCCAACGACGACGTTCAGGACGGCGCCGAGCATAGGGGAGCGGATGCATGGGTCCCGGGGACCGGCTAGCACGACCGCTCTACACCGCTGCCGAGCGCCAGCGGCGCGACGCCTCGCCCTGGACCCTGGTGCAGGGCGTGCTGGCCCCGGTGCAATTTCTGATCTTCCTGGTGAGCCTGGTCCTGGTGCTGCGGGCGCTCGCCACCGGGCAGGGCCAGCTGGCCGCCGAGGCCTCGGTGGTGGTGAAGACCCTGGCGCTCTACGCGATCATGATCACCGGCTCGATCTGGGAGAAGGCCGTGTTCGGCCGCTGGCTGTTCGCCCCGGCCTTCTATTGGGAGGATGTGGTCAGCATGCTGGTGCTGGCACTCCACACCGCCTATTTGGCCGCCCTCGCCACCGGCACCCTCGGTGAGCGGGCGCTGCTGATCCTCGCGCTGGCGGCCTACGCGACCTACGTGGTCAACGCCGGCCAGTTCCTCCTCAAGCTCCGCGCCGCCCGCCTGCAGGGCGCCGGACCGCGCCAGCCGCACTTTGCGGAGGCGCTGTCGTGAACGCCCCCGTTCCGCCCCCCTCCGCCTGCGGCGGCATCGACTTCCACCAGGAGCACGGCCAGCGCGCGGTGTTCTGCGGGCTCACCGGCATCGTCTGGCTGCACCGGAAGATTCAGGATGCGTTCTTCCTGGTGGTCGGCTCGCGCACCTGCGCCCACCTGATCCAGTCGGCAGCCGGAGTGATGATCTTCGCGGAGCCGCGCTTCGCCACCGCGATCATCGACGAGCGCGACCTGGCCGGGATCGCCGACGCCAACGAGGAGCTCGACCGGGTCGTCACCCGGCTGATCGAGCGCCGACCGGACATCAAGCTGCTGTTCCTGGTGGGCTCCTGCCCGTCCGAGGTGATCAAGCTCGACCTGTCCCGGGCGGCCCAGCGCCTGTCGGGACGCCTCGCGCCGGTGCGGGTGCTGAACTATTCCGGCTCCGGCATCGAGACGACCTTCACGCAGGGCGAGGATGCCTGCCTGGCCGCCCTGGTGCCGGAACTGCCCCGGGCGCCGGCCGAGGCCGCGCCGTCGCTCCTGATCGTCGGCGCGCTCGCCGACGTGGTCGAGGACCAGTTCCTTCGGATCTTCGCCGCGATGGGGATCGCCGACGTCCGGTTCCTCCCGGCCCGCCGGGCCGGCGCGATGCCGGCGATCGGGCGCGGCACCCGCTACCTACTGGCCCAGCCGTTCCTGGCCGAGACCGCCCGCGCCCTCGACGAGCGCGGCGCGCACCGGCTCGCCGCGCCGTTCCCGCTCGGCGCCGAAGGGACCACCGGCTGGCTTCAGGCGGCCGCCGAGGCGTTCGGCGTCGACGACACGACCTTCGCGGCGGCGACTGCCGCGGGGCGCGCCCGGGCCGAGACCGCGCTCGCACCCCACCGCGAAAAGCTCGGCGGCAAGCGGGTGTTCTTCTTCCCCGATTCGCAGCTCGAAGTGCCGCTCGCCCGCTTCCTGGCCCGGGAACTCGGCGCGAACCTCGTCGAGGTCGGCACCCCCTACCTGCACCGCGCCCACCTGGCGGCCGAGATCGAGATGCTGCCCGCGGGCACCCGGGTGACCGAGGGCCAGAGCCTCGACGACCAGATGGATCGTTGCCGGGCAGCCCGGCCCGACCTCACGGTCTGCGGCCTCGGCCTCGCCAACCCGCTGGAGGCGGAGGGCCTCTCGACCAAGTGGTCGATCGAGCTGCTGTTCACGCCCGTGCAGGGCTACGAGCAGGCCGGCGACCTCGCCGAATTGTTCGCGCGCCCGCTCCGGCGCCGCGCGCTGCTGGAGGTGTAGGGCGATGCAGCTCACCCTCTGGACCTACGAAGGCCCCCCGCATATCGGCGCGATGCGCGTCGCCACCGCCATGACCGGGCTGCACTACGTGCTGCACGCACCGCAGGGCGACACCTACGCGGACCTGCTGTTCACGATGATCGAGCGGCGGGATACGCGCCCGCCGGTCACGTACACGACCTTCCGGGCGCAGGATCTCGGGCGCGATACCGCCGAGCTGTTCAAGACCTCGGTCGCGGCTGCCTATGCGCGCTTCCAGCCGCAGGCGATGATCGTCGGCGCCTCCTGCACCGCCGAGCTGATCCAGGACGATCCGGGCGGGCTCGCCAAGGCCCTCGACCTGCCGATCCCGGTGATTCCTCTGGAGCTGCCGGCCTACCAGAAGAAGGAGAACTGGGGCGCGTCCGAGACGTTTTATCGGTTGGTCCGGGCACTCGCCGGAGCCCCCGCACCGCGCACCGCGCGGGAGCCGGGGCGGCGCCCGCTCTGCAACATCCTCGGCCCGACGGCACTCGGCTTCCGGCACCGCGATGACCTGATCGAGATCCGCCGCCTGCTCGACAGCCTTGGGATCGACGTCAACGTCGTCGCCCCGCTCGGCGCCAGCCCGGCCGATCTCGGCCGGCTCAAGGATGCCGACTTCAACGTCGTGCTCTACCCGGAGACCGCCCGCAGCGCCGCCGAGTATCTCAAGAAGAATTTCGGGCAGCCGTTCACGCAGGAAGTGCCCCTCGGCGTCGGCGCCACGAATCGCTTCGTGGCGGAAGTCGCAGCGCTCGCCGGTGTCGATCCGGAGCCGATCCTCGACGGCCCCGGCTCGCGTCTGCCCTGGTACTCGCGCTCGGTCGATTCGACCTACCTGACGGCCAAGCGCGTCTTCGTGTTCGGCGACGCGACCCACGCGATCGGCATCGCCCGGATGGCCGCTGGCGAACTCGGCTTCACGGTCGTCGGCCTCGGAACCTACGGCCGCGAATTCGCCCGCGAGGTCCGGGCCGAGGCGGCCCGGCACGGCATCGAGGCCCTGATCACCGACGACTACCTCGACGTCGAGGCCGCGATCCGCGCCGCCGCCCCCGAACTGGTCCTCGGCACCCAGATGGAGCGCCACGTCGCCAAGCGGCTCGGCATCCCCTGCGCGGTGATCTCCGCGCCCGTCCACGTCCAGGATTTCCCGGCCCGCTACGCCCCGCAGATGGGTTTTGAGGGCGCCAACGTCCTGTTCGACACCCTGGTCCATCCGCTGATGATGGGCCTCGAGGAACACCTGCTCGGCATGTTCCGGGAGGATCCCGAATTCCACGACGGCGTCGGTCCTTCGCATCTCGGCGGCAACCCGCGCGCGGTCTCCGCGGCGGACGTCCCGGAAGTCCTGGAAACGGCCGATCCGGCACCGGCGACCGCGCCGATCCTCCTGGACGAGGACGTCGTGATCACGGCGGCCCCCTGGGCTCCGGAAGCCGAGAAAGAGCTGAAGAAAATCCCGTTCTTCGTGCGCGGCAAAGCGCGCAGCAACACGGAGAAGTTCGCCCGTGAGCGGCGGTTGCCGCTCATCACCCTGGAAACTCTCTACGACGCCAAGGCGCATTATGGCCGCTAGAGCGCTCTTCGCCGGCAACACCGCCGGCATGGCCGAGGCAAGCGCATCGACGCGCCGGCCGCCGATCCGTGTCGTCATCGTCACGCTCGACAACCACCTCGCGAGCGCAGTGGAGCGGGCGCGCCTGCGCCTCCGGTCCGAGATGCCGGGTCTGGTGCTGGGCTTCCATGCGGCAGCCGAGTGGGACAACGATCCCGCGGCGCTCGACGCCTGCCGGAGCGACATCGCGCAGGCCGACATCGTGCTCTCGGCCATGCTGTTCATGGATGAGCACGTCCAGGCGATCCTCCCGGCGCTGGCGGCCCGGCGCGACGATTGCGACGCGATGGTCGGCTGCATGTCGGCGAGCGCGGTGGTGAAGACGACCAAGCTCGGCCGCTTCGACATGAGCGGCAACAAGCGCAGCGCCCTGGATTTCCTGAAGAAGCTGCGCGGCAAGCCCGGCCAGCAGGGCAATGCCGGCCGGCAGATGGCGCTGGTGCGCAAGCTGCCGAAGATCCTGCGCTTCATCCCGGGCTCCGCCCAGGACGTGCGCGCCTACTTCCTGACCCTGCAATACTGGCTGGCCGGCTCGGACGAGAACGTCGCCGCGCTGGTCCGCTTCCTGGTGAACCGCTACGCCGCGGGGGCGCGTGCCGCCTGGCGCGAGGGACCGGCCGCACCGGCCCCGCTCGATTATCCCGAGACCGGCCTGTACCACCCGCGCTTGGCCGGCCGAATCGGCCAGGATCCGTCCCGTCTGCCGCACCGCGCCGACGCGCGAGGCCGGGTCGGGCTGCTGCTGATGCGCAGCTACGTGCTGGCCGGCAACACCGCCCATTACGACGGGGTGATCGCCGCCCTGGAGGCCAAGGGCCTCGACGTGGTGCCGGCCTTCGCCAGCGGCCTCGACAACCGTCCGGCCGTGGACGCCTTCTTCATGCGGGACGGCCGCGCCCGCATCGACGCCCTGGTGTCGCTCACCGGGTTCTCGCTGGTCGGCGGCCCGGCCTACAACGACGCCGCGGCGGCCGAGGCGATGCTCACCGGGCTCGACGTGCCCTACCTGGCCGCCCAGGCGCTGGAATTCCAGACGATCGAGCAATGGGAGGAGGGCGAGCGCGGCCTCTCTCCCGTGGAGGCGACCATGATGGTCGCGATCCCGGAACTCGACGGCGCCACCGCCCCGATGGTGTTCGGCGGACGCTCGTCCGCGTCGGGCAGCGACAACGCCCGGGACATGCGGGCGCATCCCGAGCGGGTCGCGCGGCTGGCCGACCGGGTCGAGGGCCTGGTGTCGTTGCGCAGAACGCCGAAGGCCGAGCGCAAGATCGCCGTCGTGCTGTTCAACTTCCCGCCGAATGCCGGCGCCACCGGCACGGCCGCGTTCCTGTCGGTCTACGCCTCGCTGCTCAACACATTGAAGGGCTTGGCGGCGGACGGTTACGCCGTGGAGATCCCGGAGAGCCTCGACGCCCTGCGCGAAAAAATCCTGGACGGCAACGCCAAGCGCTACGGGACGCAGGCCAACGTCCACGCCCGCATCCGGGCCGAGGACCATGTCCGGCGCGAACGATACCTCGCCGAGATCGAGACCCAGTGGGGTCCCGCGCCCGGCCGCCACCAGACCAACGGCTCCGACCTGTTCGTGCTCGGCGCGCAGTTCGGCAACGTCTTCGTGGGCGTCCAGCCGGCCTTCGGCTACGAGGGCGACCCGATGCGGCTGCTGTTCGAGCGCGGCTTCGCGCCGACGCACGCCTTCTCGGCCTTCTACCGCTACCTGCGCGAGGATTTTGCCGCCGACGCCGTACTGCATTTCGGCACCCACGGGGCGCTCGAATTCATGCCCGGCAAGCAGACCGGCCTGTCCGAGGCGTGCTGGCCGGAGCGCATGATCGGGGCGCTGCCCAACGTCTATCTCTACGCCGCCAACAACCCGTCCGAGGGGACGCTGGCCAAGCGCCGCTCCGCCGCGACGCTGGTGAGCTACCTGACCCCGAGCCTGGCCACCGCCGGGCTCTATCGCGGGCTGCTCGACCTGAAGAGCTCGATGGAGCGCTGGCGCGGGCTCGATCTCGCGGCGGTCGCCGAGCACGAAACCCTCGCCCGGCTGATCCAGGAGCAGGGCGCGGCCGTCGATCTCGTCCCCGCCGAGCCGGCCTGGACCGGCGATCTCGGCGCCCAAGTCGCAAACCTCTGGTCGGCCGTGCAGGAGCTGGAGCAGACCCTGATTCCGCACGGGCTGCACGTGGTCGGCGACGGCATGCCGGAGGAGGAGCGGGTCGATCTGCTGCTCGCCCTGGCCGAAGCCTCGCACGGGCTGAAGCCCGACCGCGCCGCCATCGCCGCCCTGGTCGCGGGGCAGGGCGCCGACGCGGCCTTCGCAGCCTCCGGGCTGCCCGCGGACAGCGAGACCCGCGCCGCCTTCGCGGCCCTCGCCGAGACCGACAGCCTGCTGGCGAGGGACCACGAGCTCCCGGCGCTGCTGCGGGCGCTCGACGGCCGCTTCATCCCGCCGGTGGCCGGCGGCGATCTGCTGCGCAACCCCGCGATCCTGCCGACCGGGCGCAACATTCACGGGTTCGATCCCTACCGCCTGCCCTCCGTGTTCGCGGTGGCCGACGGCGCCCGGCAGGTGGCGCGCATCCTCGAACGCTACGCGGCCGACGGAAAACCCTTCCCCGAGAGCGTCGCCCTGGTCCTGTGGGGCACCGACAATCTCAAGAGCGAAGGCGGCCCGATCGCCCAGGCGCTCGCACTGATCGGCGCCACCCCGCGCTTCGATGGCTACGGCCGGCTCAGCGGCGCCGAGCTGATCCCGCTCGAAACCCTCGGCCGCCCGCGGATCGACGCGGTGGTCACCCTCTCGGGCATTTTTCGCGATCTTTTGCCTCTGCAGACGAAGCTGCTGGCCGAAGCGTCCTTCCTCGCCGCGAGCGCGGACGAGCCGGTCGACCGGAACTTCGTGCGCAAGCACGCGCTGGAGATCCAGGCCGAACAGGGCTGTGATCTGGAGACCGCGGCGTTGCGGGTCTTCTCCAATGCGGAGGGCGCCTACGGAGCCAACGTCAACCATCTGGTTGATTCCGGCAGCTGGGACGACGATGCCGAGCTGTGCGAGACGTTCTCGCGCCGCAAGAGCTTCGCGTATGGCCGCACCGGCAAGCCGACGCCGCAGCGGGCGCTGATGCAGGCGGTGCTCGCCTCCGTCGACCTCGCCTATCAGAACCTCGACTCGGTCGAGGTCGGCGTCACCTCGGTGGACCATTACTTCGACGGGCTCGGCGGCATGGGCCGGGCGGTGGCGAAGGCCCGCGGAGAGGCGGTGCCGATCTACATCAGCGACCAGACCCGCGGGGAGGGGCGCGTGCGCTCCCTGGAGGAACAGGTGGCGCTGGAGACGCGCACCCGGATGCTCAACCCGAAATGGTACGAGGGCCTGCTCGGCCACGGCTACGAGGGCGTGCGCCAGATCGAATCCCACCTGACCAACACGGTCGGCTGGTCGGCCACCGCCAACGCGGTCCAGCCCTGGATCTACGAGCGGATCACCGAGACCTACGTGCTCGACCCGGCCATGCGCGAGCGCATGGCCTCCCTCAACCCCACCGCCTCCGCCAAGGTCGCCCAACGGCTGATCGAGGCCCACAAGCGCGGCTTCTGGACCCCCAACGCAGCGATGCGGGACGCCCTGGATCGGGCCGAGGAGGAACTGGAAGATCGTCTCGAAGGCGTCACCACAGGAGTCGCCGCATGAACATCGCCATTCGCAACCCGGTCGTTGCCCGGAAGGAAGAAGGCAGCGTGCAGGTCGATCTCGACCCGGACCTGAAGATCGAGACCGCGAAGGTGTTCGCGGTCTACGGCAAGGGCGGGATCGGCAAGTCCACGACCTCGTCGAACCTGTCGGTGGCGTTCTCGAAGCTCGGCAAGCGGGTGCTGCAGATCGGCTGCGACCCCAAGCACGACTCGACCTTCACGCTGACCAAGCGCCTCGCGCCCACGGTGATCGACGCCCTCGAAGCCGTGAACTTCCACTCGGAGGAGCTGCGCGTCGAGGACTTCGTGGTCGAGGGCTATAACGGCGTCATGTGCGTCGAGGCCGGCGGCCCGCCCGCGGGCACCGGCTGCGGCGGCTACGTGGTCGGCCAGACGGTGAAGCTCCTCAAGGAGCACCACCTCTTGGAGGATACCGACGTCGTCGTGTTCGACGTGCTGGGCGACGTGGTCTGCGGCGGCTTCGCCTCGCCGCTCCAGCACGCCGACCGGGCGCTGATCGTCACCGCCAACGACTTCGACTCGATCTTCGCGATGAACCGGATCGTGGCGGCGATCCACGCCAAGGCCAAGAACTATCCGGTGCGGCTCGGCGGCGTCATCGCCAACCGCTCGGCCAAGACCGACGAGATCGACCGGTTCAACGACGCGGTCGGCCTGAAGCGGCTGGCCCACTTCCCCGACCTCGACATTGTCCGCCGCTCGCGGCTCAAGAAGTCGACCCTGTTCGAGATGGACTCCTCCCCCGAACTCGACGCGGTGACGGCCGAGTACATGCGGCTCGCCGAGACGCTCTGGGCCGGCGGGGAGCCTTGCGAGGCCATCCCGATGAAGGACCGCGACCTGTTCGAATTTCTGGGATTCGATTGATGGCGGGCGCGAGCTACGACACCCGGAGGGGTGAACTGACCACCTACTTCGACCGCACCGCGGTCGAGGCTTGGTCGCGCCTGACCTCCGACGCGCCGGTGAGCCGGATCCGCGCCACCGTGCGGGCCGGCCGGGACGCGATGCGCGCGACGCTGCTCTCCTGGCTACCCGCCGACATGACCGGCCTGCGCCTGCTGGATGCCGGCTGCGGCACCGGGGCGCTCAGCGTCGAGGCCGCAAGGCGCGGCGCCGCGGTGGTGGCCATCGACGTCTCGCCGACCCTGGTCGGCCTCGCCCGGGACCGGCTGCCCACGATCCCCGGCCCCGGCCGGATCGAGTTTCGCGTCGGCGACATGCTCGACCCGAGCCTCGGCCGGTTCGACCACGTGGTGGCGATGGATTCGCTGATCCATTACCGCGCCGCCGACATCGTCCGGGCGCTCGCGGCCCTGGGCGCCCGCACCGATGGGTCGGTGCTGTTCACCGTCGCACCGCGCACCGCCCTGCTCACCGTGATGCACGCGGCCGGACAGTTCTTTCCCCGCGGCGACCGCTCGCCGGCGATCGTGCCGGTGACCCAGGGCGGATTGCGGCGGCGGATTGCTTCGGAGCCGGCGCTCGACGGATTCACCTGGTCGCAGAGCCACCGGATCAACAGCGGCTTCTACCTGTCGAACGCGATCGCGCTGACCCGCATCGCCCAAGCCTCCCACCCAGGCCCTCATCCTGAGGTGCCGGAGCGTAACGGAGGCCTCGAAGGAGCCCTCCAGCCAGCCGTGCGATCCCTGGAGGGCTCCTTCGAGGCCGCTGCGCAGCACCTCAGGATGAGGGGGATGGATGGGACGGGGGGGACCGCCGCATGAGATCCGGCCGCGCTCTGACCAAAGCCCTCATGCGCCTCGGCCCGGCGATCCTGCCGTTTGCCGATGCCGCCACCGTCGAGCTGCCGCTCGGCCGGCTGCTGCGGCTGGCCCTGTTCCAGGTCACGGTCGGCATGGCGGCGGTGCTGCTGATCGGCACCCTGAACCGGGTGATGATCGTCGAACTGGGCGTTCCGGCCTGGATCGTCGCGGTGATGCTGGCCCTGCCGCTGATCTTCGCGCCCCTGCGAGCCCTGGTCGGGTTCCGGTCGGACACGCACCGCTCGGTGCTGGGCTGGCGGCGGGTGCCGTATATCTGGTTCGGCACGCTGCTCCAGTTCGGCGGCCTGGCGATCATGCCGTTTTCCCTGCTGATCCTGTCGGGCGACACCACCGGCCCGCTCTGGGTCGGGGACGTGGCGGCGGCGTTCGCGTTCCTGCTGGTCGGGGCCGGGCTGCACACCACCCAGACCGTCGGCCTGGCGCTCGCCACCGACCTCGCCCCCGCGCATGCCCGCCCGAAGGTGGTGGCCCTGCTCTGCGTCGCCTTGCTGTTCGGGATGATGGCGAGCGCCCTGCTGTTTGGGCTGTTCCTGGCGCATTTCTCTCCCGTGCGGCTGATCCAGGTGATCCAGGGCGCCGCGCTCGTCACCATCGTGCTCAATGGGGTCGCCCTGTGGAAGCAGGAGCCGCGCGACCCGAACCGGACCCGGGCCGCACCGGCGCGGGATTTCCGCTCCTCCTGGCGTGATTATGCCGGGCAGGGCACCGCGCGCCGACGCCTCGTGGCGATCGGGCTCGGCACCGCCGGGTTCTCGATGCAGGACATCCTGCTCGAGCCCTATGGCGGCCAGATCCTGCACCTGTCGGTGGGCGCCACCACGGCGCTGACCGCCTTGCTCGCCGCCGGCGGCGGGCTCGGCCTGCTGATCGCGGCCCGCTGGCTCGGCCGCGGCGGCGACCCGTTCCGGGTCTCGGGCGTCGGCGTCGGAATCGGCATCCTGGCTTTCTCGGCGGTGGTCTTCGCCGCGCCGCTCGCCTCGGCCGACCTGTTCGCCGTCGGCGTCAGCCTGATCGGGCTGGGCGGCGGCCTGTTCGCCCACGGCACGCTCACCGCCTCGATGAACCGGGCCGGCCCCGAGGATACGGGGCTGGCGCTCGGAGCCTGGGGCGCCGTGCAGGCCAGTGCCGCCGGGCTCTCGATCGCCGCCAGCGGCATCGTGCGCGACATCGGCGGCGCCATCGCCCAGTCGGGTGTTCTCGGCGAGGGCATGAACGAGCCCGCGATCGGCTACCTGATCGTCTACCACATTGAGATCGCCCTCCTGTTCGCGGCCCTGATCGCCCTGGGGCCGCTGGTGCGGGAGGACGCGCGTGCAGCAGGGAAAGATCGGCTCGGCGGCATCCTTGCCGAACGGGCAGCCTGAGACTCGGGGAGGACAGCCATGCCAACCGGCGCCATTACGGGTTACGTCGACGTCGCCCAGGTCGTGCTCTACGCCTTCTTCATCTTCTTCGCCGGCCTGGTGTTCTGGCTGCGCAAGGAGGATCGCCGCGAGGGCTATCCCCTGGAGAACGAGGTGTTCGGCCGCCGCAAGGCGCCGGACCCGATCCTGATCCCCCGGTCCAAGGCGTTCCACCTGCCGGGCGGGGAGACGACCTACGCGCCGCAGGCGGTTCAGGGCGCCGACGACATCGAGACCGGCATCCCGGCCCGCAAGGTCGAGCCCTGGCCCGGCGCGCCCTACGAGCGGACCGACACATCGCTTCAGGCCGGCGTCGGCCCCGGCTCGTGGGTCGTCCGGCACGACGTGCACGACAAGACCTGGGACGACGAGTACCGGATCGTGCCCCTGCGGGTCGCCAAGGCCTTCGTCATCCACGAGGCCGGCCCGAACCCGATCGGCATGACCGTGTTCGGCACCGACAACGCGGTGGCTGGCGTCGTCAGCGATGTCTGGATCGACCGCGGCGAGTCGCTGATCCGCTACTACGAGGTCGAATTGCCCGCGGGCGGCCGCCGGCTGATGCCGTCCACGTTCTGCCGGGCCGGCGGCTTCACCAAGACGGTGAAGTCCGAGGCCCTGCTCGCCGCTCAGTTCGCCGACATTCCGGCGACCCGGGATCCCGACAGCGTCACCTTCCTGGAGGAAGAGCGGATCATGTCCTATTTCGGCGCCGGCACGCTCTACGCCACCCCGGCCCGCGCGGAGCCCCTGCTATGAGCGGCGATTTCCTGCCCGAGGGCACCCTGCGCGGGCTGCCCGGCCCGCTGCCGGCGAACGAGCGCATCCTGTGGCAGGGCGCGCCGACCACCGGGGGATTGCTGGTCCGGGTGTTCCATGCCCGCCTCGTCGCCGCCTGGTTCGGCGCCAGCGCCGTGGCCTTCGGGGTCACGGCCGGCTCACCGGTCGCGGCCCTCGCCACGGTCGGGCCGACCCTGCTGGTCGGCGGTGTCGGGCTGGCGCTGCTCTGGCTGCTGGCCTGGCTCACCCATCGCACCACGATCTACACGATCACCAACCGGCGCCTCGTGCTGCAGGCCGGCATCGCCCTGCCGGTGACCCACAACGTGCCGTTCGCGCAGATCGAGGGTGCGGCGTTGCGTGCCTTCACGGATGGGAGCGGAGATCTGCCCCTCCGGTTGCGGCCGGGCCTGCGTATCGCCTACCTTCAGCTGTGGCCGCATGCCCGGCCCTGGCGACTCGCCCGGACCGAGCCCATGCTGCGTTCCGTCCCCGATGCGGACGCGGTGGCGACGCTGCTGGCGCGGGCGATCGAAGCCCACGCCGAGGCGTCGCAGGCGGTGCGGCCTGTGATCGTCCCGCGTCCGCGGGCGGTCCAAGAACATCCCGGTCGCCTCGTCGCGGCCGAGTAGGGAGAGGCGCGATGGGCGAGCGGGCGGAGAGCGTCGGCCGAGCCAAAGGATCGGCAGCCGGACCGGCACCGGCCCTGCTGATGATCGGCGCCGGTGCGCTGATGGGCTTCACCATGCTGGCCGTCCTGATCGGGCGCAGCGAAGGCATCGGCATGATCGCCCTGCCGCCGGCCAAGCCGGTCACGCGGCTCGAATTCCGCGCCGAGGACCAGGTCGACGGCTCGATCGCCCTGCGCAACGCCGCCGACCGGCAGATCGTCGCCTGGATCCGCCCCGGCGAGGACGGTTTTCTGCGCGGGACCCTGCGCGGCCTGGCTCAGGCCCGCCAGCGCGACGGCCTTGGCTCGGAGCAGCCGTTCAGCCTGACCCGCTACGACGATGGCCGCCTGTCGCTGGCCGACGACGCCACCGGCCGCCGGGTACCGCTCGAAGCGTTCGGCCCGACCAATGCCGGGGCCTTCGCCCGGCTGCTCGCGACCCCCGGAACACCCGCCACGGAGACCCGCTGATGGGCCTGTTCGGGAGCCGCACCGTCACCGTGCCCTGCACGATCGAGATCGAGCAGACGCCCGAGAGCCTGCACGCGCACGTCACCCTCGATTCCGGCTTCGAGATCGAGCCCGGCGACGAAGTCCAGGTCCACGACGCGCCGACCTCCGTGCCCTACGGCGAGCGGCTTACCGTGCGCCGCACCGCCACCGTCACCCGGGCCGGCCCGCTGGAGCGGGCCTGGACCAAGCTCGTCGCCCATCTCGAATTGACCGAACTCTACGAGGTCAGTTTTTCCGAGAGGAGGAAGCTTTGAACGCTCCCGTCGCACCGCTCTCAGGTCAGCCCATCCCGAGGGGCCCGCTCAACGAATCGACCAAGGCCGCGCAGGAGACGACCTTCCTCAGCCCGCGCTTCTACACCACCGACTTCGTCGAGCTCGACCGCACCGATGTCGAGCCGGTGCGGGCCGATTGGGACGTGCTGATCGCCGAGCTGCGCGCGGATCCCAACAAGCGGCACTTCACGCGCAACGAAGAGTTCGACTGCGACCTGTCGCAGATGGAGCCCGAGCTGCGGAAGGAATTCTTGGATTTCCTGGTGTCCTCGATCACCGCCGAGTTCTCCGGCTGCGTGCTCTACGCCGAGATGCGCAAGCGCGCCAAGAACAAGGACATCAAGGAGCTGTTCGGCTTTATGAGCCGCGACGAGGCGCGCCACGCCGGCTTCATCAACGACACGCTCAAGGATTTCGGCATCGGCGTGGACCTCGGCTTCCTGACGAAATCCAAGAAATACACGTTCTTCCGGCCGAAATTCATCTTCTACGCGACATACCTATCCGAAAAGATCGGCTACGCCCGCTACATCACGATCTTCCGCGAGCTGGAGAAGCATCCGGAGCGGCGCATCCACCCGATCTTCAAGTGGTTCGAGCTGTGGTGCAACGACGAGTTCCGCCACGGTGAGGCCTTCGCGCTGCTGATGCGCGCCAACCCGAAGCTGACCAGCGGCGTGAACCGCTACTGGATCCGGTTCTTCCTGCTGGCGGTGTTCGCCACGATGTATGTGCGCGACCATCACCGGCCGGCCTTCCACAAGGCCCTGGGCGTGGATCCGTCGGATTACGACTTCACGGTGTTCCGGATCACGTCGGAGATCTCCCGGCAGACCTTCCCGCTGGAGCTCGATCTCGACAACCCGAAATTCCGGGCCGGGCTCGAGACGCTGCTGGCCTGCTCCCGGGCGATCGCGGATGCCCGTGCCCAGGGTGGTCTGGTCAGCAAGCTGAAGCACGGCATCCAGGTGCTGCACGCGGCTGCCACCTTCGTCCGGCTCTACCTGCTGCCAGTCAAGGCGAACGCCCTGCCGGCCGATATCCGCCTCCAGCCGGTCTGGTAGGATGGCGACCTACGCCGCCCCGATCGTCTACGCCCTGGTGCTCTGGTGGTTCTCCACCGGGCTGATCCTGCTGCTGGACCACGCCCCGCGGCGCACCCATCCGTGGAGCATGGCCGGCGCAACCCTGCTGCTCGTCGGCGCCCTGGTGGCGATCCGCACCAGCGCCCAGGATACCAGCGCGACGGGGGCCTACACGGCGTTCACGGCGGCCCTGGTCGTCTGGGGCTGGCAGGAGATGAGCTATTACATGGGCTTCCTGTCGGGCCCGAAGCCGACCGCCTGCGCGCCGGGCCTGCGCGGCCTCGACCGGTTCCTGGCGGCGCTCGCCACCAGCCTGTGGCACGAATTCGCCATCGTGATCGGCGGCCTGGCGATCCTGGCCCTGGTCTGGGGCGGGGCCAACACCATCGCCCTGTGGACCTACGGCGCGCTCGTGATGATGAACCTGTCGGCGCGGCTCAACCTGTTCCTCGGGGTGCGCAACCTGCACGCCGAGTTCCTGCCGGATCATCTCGGCTACCTGGCCTGCTACCTCTCGCGCAAGCCGATGAACCTGCTGTTCCCGGTCTCGGTCAGCCTCGGCACCATCGCGGCGGGCCTGCTCGGGCGGGCGGCGCTGAGCCCGGACCTGCTGGCGCATGAGTTGATCGGCTTCACCGTCCTGGCGACCCTGATGGCGCTGGCGACGCTCGAACATTGGTTCCTGATGCTGCCGCTGCCGTCTGCCGAGCTGTGGCGGTGGAGCCTGCCGGCGCGCAATCCGAGCGGCGCGGCGCGGCCGGGGGACAACGGCTAGATTCGCTCATCACAGCGGGATTTCGCACGCGCACCACTTTGGAACTGGTCTCGTGCGAAGGACGAACCTCACAGGCGGGGACAACCCGCGAACCAATCGGGGAGAGGCGACATGGATTACGAGACCTTCTTCGGAGCCGAGATCGCCGGTCTCCACCGCGAGGGACGCTACCGGGTCTTCACCGACCTGGAGCGCCATTCCGGCAACTTCCCGCACGCCACCCACCACCACCCGTCCGGCACGCGCCCGGTCACGGTCTGGTGCTCCAACGACTATCTCGGCATGGGCCAGCACGCCTCCGTCACCGGGGCGATGCACGAGGCGATCGACCGCTGCGGCGCCGGCGCCGGGGGCACCCGCAACATCTCGGGCACCAACCACTACCACGTGCTGCTGGAGCGCGAGCTCGCCGACCTTCACGGCAAGGAGGCGGCCCTGCTGTTCACCTCCGGCTACGTCTCGAACTGGGCGGCGCTCGGGACCCTGGCCGGCAAACTCCCGAACTGCGCCGTGTTTTCCGATTCCGAGAACCACGCCTCGATGATCGAGGGCATCCGGTTCTCCCGGGCCGAGCGCCACATTTTTCGTCACAACGACCCGGAGGACCTGAACCGGAAGCTCGCCCTGGTCGATCCGGCCCGGCCGAAGCTGGTCGCCTTCGAATCCGTCTACTCCATGGACGGCGACATCGCGCCGATCGGCGAGATCTGCGACGTCGCCGAGGCCCACGGGGCGCTCACCTATCTCGACGAGGTCCACGCGGTCGGCCTCTACGGCGCCCGCGGCGGCGGCATCTCGGAGCGCGACGGCGTCGCCCACCGGCTCGACGTGATCGAGGGCACGCTGGGCAAGGCGTTCGGCGTGCACGGCGGCTACATCACCGCCTCCGAGAAGCTCTGCGACTTCGTGCGCAGCTTCGCCTCCGGCTTCATCTTCACGACCTCGCTGCCTCCCGCGGTTGCAGCCGGCGCGGCGGCCTCGATCCGCCATCTCAAGGCCAGCGGCACCGAGCGGGCGCGCCATCAGGAGCGTTGCGCCAAGGTCCGGACCGCCCTGGAGGCCGCCGACATCCCGGTCCTGCCCAACGACAGCCACATCGTGCCGGTGATGGTCTGCGACCCGGTGCTGTGCAAGGCGATCTCCGACACCCTGCTCGACGAGTTCGGCATCTACGTGCAGCCGATCAACTACCCCACCGTGGCCCGCGGCACCGAGCGCCTGCGGATCACCCCGTCGCCGCTGCACACGGACAAGGACATCGCCCATCTGGTCGGGGCGCTGAGCGCGATCTGGGCACGGATCGGGCTTCGGCAGAAGGCGGCGGAGTAGGGGTTCCCTTCTCCCACCCGCTCCCTCATCCTGAGGTGCCCGCGTCAGCGGGCCTCGAAGGAGCCCTCCAGCCGGCCGCGCGATCCCCGGAGTCCTCCTTCGAGGTCTCCGCTGCGCTTCGGCACCTCAGGATGAGGGGGTGGATCGGATACCCCCTCGCAGCATCGAGTCAGCGCGTGCCAACCTTCCCCTTCTCGGCCATCGTCGCGCAGGACGAGATGCGCCAGGCGCTGCTGATCGCCGCGGTGGATCCGTCCATCGGCGGCGTGCTGGTGTTCGGCGACCGCGGCACGGGGAAATCCACGGCGATCCGGGCGCTGGCCGCCCTGCTGCCGCCGATGCGGGCGGTGGTCGGCTGCCCGTACAATTGCGATCCCGACAGCCCGGCCGAATCCTGCCCGCACTGCGCGAGCACGCCAGGCCCGCGGAAAAGTCACAAGAAACCGGTGCCGGTGGTGGATCTGCCGCTCGGCGCCACCGAGGACCGGGTGGTCGGCACCCTCGACCTGGAGCGGGCGCTCGGCGCCGGCGTGAAGGCGTTCGAGCCGGGGCTGCTGGCCCGGGCCAATCGTGGGTTTCTGTATATCGACGAGGTGAACCTGCTGGAGGACCACTTGGTGGACCTCCTGCTCGATGTCGCCGCCTCCGGGGTCAACACCGTCGAGCGCGAGGGCCTCAGCTTGCGCCACCCCGCAAAATTCGTCCTGGTCGGCTCCGGCAACCCGGAGGAGGGCGAGCTGCGCCCGCAACTCCTCGACCGGTTCGGCCTGGCCTGCGAGGTCGCGACCCCGCAAGACATCGCCACGCGGATCGCAGTGGTGCGCGCCCGCGACGCCTACGAGCGCGACCCCGAGGGCTTCTGCGCCGCCCGCGCGGGCGACGAGAAGGCGATCCGAAAGAGAATCCTGCTGGCCCGGGAGCGCCTGCCGCATCTGAACGTGCCGGATTCGGCGCTGGAGCGCGCCGCGCAGCTCTGCCTGGCGCTGGGCACCGACGGCCTGCGCGGCGAGCTGACCCTGATGCGCACCGCCCGGGCGCTCGCGGCCCTCGACGGCGCCGAGTCGGTCACGGACGACCACATCCGCCGGGTCGCCCCGGCCGCCCTGCGCCACCGCCTGCGCCGCAACCCGCTGGACGAGTCGGGCTCGACCGCCCGGGTCGAGCGGGCTCTGGCGGAGGTGTTTTCGTGACGGGGCCGGCGCAACCTCTCCCTCCCTCCTCTGCGGAAGAGGGTACCCTGCGCAGCAGGGGGGGAGAGGGGAGCGCCATGTCCGGACGAGGCGCGTCGGGTGCGAAACCCGCTGCCGTCGCGCCGCCCCTCTCCCGACCCTCGCTGACGCGAGGGCCACCCTCCCCCGCAGAGGGGGGAGGGAATGCGGAGGCGCTTCAAAAAATCTGGCCCGACGCCCTGCTCGCCGCCCGCCTCCTCGCCACCGACCCGCACGGTTTCGGCGGTGCGGTCGTGCGGGCGGGGCCCGGGCCGGTGCGTGAGCGCTGGCGCGATACCCTGCGGGCGGCGCTTCCGCAGGGCACGCCCTGGCGACGGCTGCCGCCGGGGATCGGCGACGACAGCCTGCTCGGTGGCCCCGGCGCGGCCGCGACCGTGGCGGCGGGCCGGCCGGTGGCGCGCGACGGCCTGCTCGCGGAGGCCGATGGCGGGTTGATCGTCGTGCCGATGGCCGAGCGGCTGACGCCCGGCATCGCGGCGCGGTTCACGGCGGCCCTGGACACCGGCACCGCCTCGGAGCGCCCGGCGCGCTTCGGCCTTGTGCTACTCGACGAGGGCGAGGGCGACGAGACCGTGACGGAGGCCCTGGCCGACCGCCGGGCCTTCCGGATCGACCT
>NZ_JAKSYL010000042.1 GCF_022829515.1 Methylobacterium sp. J-048 | reverse complement strand
GGCTGGTCCCGGCACTGGTCGGGCGTAGTTCCGC
Source organism: Methylobacterium sp. J-048 (assembly GCF_022829515.1). GTDB lineage: Bacteria > Pseudomonadota > Alphaproteobacteria > Rhizobiales > Beijerinckiaceae > Methylobacterium. Next base: position 557 of record NZ_JAKSYL010000042.1, on the reverse strand, counting down.
GGCCGCCATCACCCCGGACGACCTCGCCGGAGCCCTGCACGGCCTGCTGCCCTGGCAGCTTCGCGGCCGGCTCGACGCGGACCTTCGAGGCCCGCTGACGCAGGCTCCTCAGGATGAGGTCGAGGATGGGAGTGCCGTCGTCAGTCTCGCTTCGAGCCATGCCCCTCGTTGCCGGGCTCGGGGCGGCGGCGCGGCATCGCCCTTCCGGCCCGCACTCAGCCCTCAACCGAAGCCAGCGCGGCGTCGGGGTAGCGACGTCCACTGCTCGCCTCGGGCCGCATCCGCGCGTCGATGGCGGCGAGGTCGTCCGGGCTCAGCACGATCCCCGCCGCGGCGGCGTTTTCTTCGAGGTGCCGGATATTGCGGGAGCCGGGGATCGGCAAGATGCCGTCGCCCCGGTGGAGCACCTAGGACACGGCGAGCTGTGCCGGGGTGGGGCTGTGGGCGGCCGCCAGGGCAGCCAACCCATCCATCAGCATCTGGTTGGCAGCGCGGTAGCCTGGTTCGGAGGTGCGATGTGTGCGTCGGATAGCTGCCACACGGATGCGTGCTCCGGG
>NZ_JAKSYL010000039.1 GCF_022829515.1 Methylobacterium sp. J-048 | reverse complement strand
GGCATCTGATCCGAAGGATCGGACGTGAGCTGCGCAACCAGATCCTTGCCAGAAGGGTCTGTAAGCCAGCCTGAGGCGACCGGCCGGGACCAACCGTCGGGCTGCATCCCGGCCTCGCGCACATCCCTACCGCACCGCGGCTGGTACGCAGGCATATAGCTGCGCATTCGCGTGATCACATAACTATGTGTTCGAGTGCTCGTGTGGTTAGATGTCCTCGCCGTCCTTGCCGATGGCGTGACCGTGCTTCTGCAGCATGAGCAACAGGCCCTCGCGATAGAGAGCCTGTGCCGTCGTGTTCTTCTCGAAGGCCAGGCGCCGGATCAGGTCGAAGGTCTCGGGCTTGGCGTAGAGGCTACGGTGGACGTCGCCCTCGCGCGTGCCTCGGGCCGCCCTGCCCTGCCCCTTGCCGCCGGGGATCTCATCGTCGCGCAACTGCGCAGGTGCATCATCAGGTGATTGCGCAGCTATGTGATCACGTGGCTTACTGAAGATGCCCTGCTCAGAGAGCTTGCGGACCGGGGGCTTGCTCACGCGGTCGTCTCCATCTGCACCCGGGTCCATTCCCACAGGGCGACGATCTCGGCCGCCGCCTTCCCGGCTGGGTTGATCTCGGTTACGCCGAGCCCGGATGCAGCGGCGTCTCGGAAGTCGGTTCGATCAGCCACCGGCGGGGCGACGATGCCGCCAGCCTCCAGCGCGGCGAGAGCATCCGCGGTCCGGCCCTGCGTGACCGGGTTGGTGGCGTTGAGGACGAACCCGAACCGGCGCTTCAGGCTCTCGATGCGCTCGACCGTCGGCCGCGCCGCCCGCAGATCCATCGCCGACGGCCTAACCGGGACGAGGATGAAGTCGGACTGCTTTAGCGCGGCATCGACCTCGGGACCGAACGTGCCGGCCGTGTCGATGATGACCAGGGACACCGCCGCCACCTTCCGGGTCTCGGCCACCCACCGGACCAGGGCGTTGGGCTCGACCTCGCGGAACACGATGTCCTTGGTCTCGCGTTGGCGGCCCCATTCGGCGAGCGATCCCTGCGGATCCAGGTCAACAACGACCACGCGCTCCCCGGACTGGCGGGCAGCGACGGCGAGCGAGCCGGCAAGGGTACTCTTGCCGCTGCCGCCCTTCTGACTGGCGAGGGAGAGAATGCGCATGCAGCTACGTGGTCACATGATTACGCAGCCGCACAAGCGCGCAATCGCGTGATCCGGCCTAACCCGTGTCGGTTCATCGGCTGACGTGGCGGCGGCGACACGATGGCAAGGCGAACATGATCGCGTGCTTATGTGAATATGTGATTGCGCAAGCGCGTGACTGCGTGTCTGGGGAATGCTATAAGTTCTGATTGACCTGACCGGCTGGCTTTGGACCGGGCTGATTGAGAGGATCAGCCAGGACCGGAGGAGTCGGACATGCGGCGAGGTCAGAAGACGAGCGCGGAGCAGGTGGTGCTCAAGCTGCGCCAGATCGAGGTGCAGACAGCTCA
>NZ_JAKSYL010000037.1 GCF_022829515.1 Methylobacterium sp. J-048 | reverse complement strand
GTCCTTGTGAGACCAGCACGTCGACCTGACGCAGCTTACTCACGATCTCCTCAGGCTTGGGTCGTTGGGCCATCGGTTCCGTCCTCTGTCGGCTCAAAAGCCATACTTCAGGGCGGACCACTTCAAAGGGGGACGATCAGGCAAGCTCGAGCGTTTGGTCGCAGATCTGACGCTGGACCGCTCGATGCTGCAGGATGTCCTCAAGCGAAAGTGGTAAGGTTCGCCGTGAGGTCGCCGGCCATCTGCAGGTGGCCTACGACATCAGCGAGCGTCGGGCCTGTCAGGCCACCGGCGTCAGTCGTTCGTCCCAACGCTATACCAAGCGCTCTGACCCGCAGGTCGCGCTACGGATGCGGCTGAAGGAGTTGGCTGCCGCCCGGGTGCGCTACGGCTACCGGCGGCTGCACCTCCTGTTGCGACGGGAGGGCTGAGCCGTGAACCACAAGCGAACCGACCGGTCCGGATTTTGACCGTCGTCGATTGCCACACGCGAGAGGCACTCTCACTCACGCCGAGAGCCAACTTCCGCGCCTTCCAGGTGACCGAGGCGCTGGACGCCTTGGTCAGGCTGCGAGGTCGACCGAAAAGCCTGCGGGTCGACAAGGGGCCGGCGTTCGCCTGCCGCATGCTCGACCAGTGGGCTTACCTGAACGGGGTCGAGATCGACTTCTCACGACCGGGCAAGCCAACCGCCAACGCCTACATCGAGTCGTTCAACGGCCGCCTCCGAGCGGAATGCCTGAACGCCTCGTGGTTCCTGTCGCTGGCCGATGCCCGCGAGCGCATCGAGGACTGGAGGTGCCATGACAACGACGATCGATCCCACACGGCCCTGGGCGGCTTGACGCCCCGAGCCTTCACCAACCAAACTGTCACAGCCCGGGAACTTGCATAGGCCGTGGACCACAAACGGGGTCAACTCCAGGCCCACCGTGCACTAACTTCAACCTTGGACCACCCTGTGGGGGCCGATCAGGTGGCATGACCGAACTCGGAGATGCCGAATTCACCGACGCGCAGACGTGCGCCATCAGCCGGCACAAAAACGCACGAACCCTGCCCCGCTACGTGAAAAGGACTCAGCGCCAGATCATCGCCGGAACGCGAAAGCGCCGTCTCACCCGAACAAATCGAGGGGATTTGTCGGAATCAGCAGCCGCCTGCTTATCGGAATGCTCAATAACAAAGCGAGCCAAGTCATTGTAATGCTTGGCGACCCCGGTTGGGCTCGAACCAACGACCTGCCGCTTAGAAGGCGGCTGCTCTATCCAGCTGAGCTACGGAGTCTCGGGTGCCAGCGCCCTCAAAAGCCATGGGCTTGCCCGAGGGTCAAGCGTCTGGCTGCCGGGACCCGGTCGGCCCTCGCCGTCAGCCGTCCGGATCGAGCGGCTGACGCCGTGGCATCCCGGGCCTTCCGTCGCCCCGGGGCGACAGGGCGGGGTTGCGGCGCGGGGCGGATCCGGACAGGTCGGGGCGCGGTTCATGCCCGGGCGTCGCGCCCGCACAGGAGTCCGAGGTTGCCTGGCCCGAATCCCTCCGTATCGCGCCCCGGGCGTACCCGGCGCCGCCGGGTCGCCGCCCGGGGCAGCCTCGCACGGCCGGGGGCGGACCTGACGCGCCTGCCCACCGGCCTCGATCTGCGCAACATCCGGCTCGTCGAGGGCGTGCGCGCCGCCTTCGCGTTCGGCGTCGTCATCCTGATCAACATCTGGGTGCAGTGGCCGCCGTTGCTCACCATGGCGCTGGCGGCCAACCTCGCCTGCTTCTGCGACACCGGCGGGCCGATGCGGGTGCGCCTGCGCGTGCTCACCGCGTTCTCGCTGCTCGGCGGCCTGCTCTGGGCCGGTCTGGGCCTGCTGCAGCCCCTGGGATTGCCGGTGGTGGTGCCAGTCTCCTGCGCGCTGATCTTCGCCTGCTCCTACGTTCGGGTCTGGAGCGTGCAAGCGCAAGCGGCCGGCAACGTGCTGGTGGTCGTGCTGTGCATCGCCCTCGACCGGCCGCTCACCCTGGAGCAGGCCGGGATCGTGGCGCTGATGTTCGCGGCCGGCGGGCTCTGGGCGACGCTGCTGGCCCTGGTGATTTGGCGCCTGCACCCGTACCGGCCGGCGCACCGGGCGGTGGCCGAGGTCTGGCACGGCCTGGCGCGGCTCTGCGGCGACCTCGAACGGCTCGTCGCCCTGCCCGATCCCGACGCGGACGCGTTCGACGGGCATGCGCGGGGCCATCGGCGGGGCGTGCGCGCGAGCATCGAGACCGCCCGGGTCATGATCCTCGATCTCGCCCGCTCCCGCGAGCGCGTCTCCGAGCGCACCGCCCAGGCGCTGCTGCGGCTCGAAAGCGCCGAGCAGATCTTCTCCGCGCTGATCGCCGTGGCGGAGCTGATAGAGAGCCGGCCGTCCCCGAGCCGGCGGGCCCTGACAAAAACCTTCCTGCGGCGCCTGCGGCCGCTCCTCGTGACCATCGCCCGGGCGATCCGCGACGATGCCAGCCTGGATCTCGGCCGGCTGGAACACTCCATCACCCGGGCGGCGGAGGGCCTGTCGGAGGACGCGACCCTGGCCCGGCTGGCCGAGCGGATCGTCGGGCGGGTGCGGATCGGCGCCAAGCTCTCGACGCCCGAGGGCTACCGGCCGGGCGGCACCCTGACGGACGGGCGCAACCTCGACCGCTGGACCCGCTATGTCGAGCCGTTGCGGCAGAACTTGACCCTGGCCTCGCCGAACCTCCGGCACGCCCTGCGGGCCACCGCAGTCGCGGCGCCGGCGCTCGCCGCGACCCTGACCTATGCCGGCGCGTTCACCCACTGGCTGGTGATGACCGTGGTGCTGACCATGCAGCCGTTCTACGCGGCGACCTGGCAGCGGGCGCTGGAGCGGATCGGCGGCACGGTGCTGGGCGGGATCGCAGGCGCGGTGCTGGCCTATTACGCCACGACCCCGCTGGTCGAGGCTGGACTGATCCTGGTGCTCAGCGTGGTCGGGTTCGCGGCGCGCCAGATCTCCTACGGCTTCTTCATCACCTGCCTGACGCCGCTGGTGGTGCTGCTGGTCGAATTGCTGGAGCCCGGCCACAGCTCCTGGGAGATCGTCGGCATGCGCGCCGGCTTCACGGTGCTGGGCGGGCTGATCGCGGTGGCGAGCTGCCTGGTGCTCTGGCCGATCTGGGAGCCGGACCAGGTCCGCCAGGAATTGCGGCGGGCGCTCAAGACCCACGCCGACTTCGCCGGGGCGGTGCTGCTTGCCGCCGCCGGGGAGGCCCGGGAGGCCGCGGTCTCGGCCCGAGCCCGGGAAGCCGGCCTCGCCCTCAACGACCTGGAGGCGGCCCTATCGCGCGCCCTGCAGCAGCCCCGGGCCGGCCGCCACCCGGAGGTGGAGTCCGCCATGGTGGCCGACGCGACCCTGCGCCGGATCAGTGCCCGGCTCACGGTGCTGCGCCACGCCCCCGAGGCGGCCGCCCCGGAGGCGGAAGCCTGGCGGGCCTGGATCGCCGCCACCCTGGCGGCCCTCGGTGAGGACCATCCGCTGCCGGAGCGGCCCGACCTCGACCGAGGGCAGTCGCTCGCGCGTCTGGTGAGCCAGGTCGACCTGCTGAGCGGAACGTTGCGCCCCGGCGAGCTGCGCGCGATCGATGGCACGGGGCCGGAGGCCGACGCCGTCGCGCGGGACGGTCGGACCGTCCCGGCGACCTGACGCGCGAGCCGGCCGCCGGTCTCAGTACCGCGGCAGGGCGTTGGCCGGGCCGCCGGCATGCGGGCCGGCATAGCGGTAGGCGGAGGCCCGCGTCGTCTGGGTCCGATCCTGCTGCAGGACGCCGGCATTCCCGATCCAGCCCGAATAGGCCGAGGCCGGGTAGGGCGAATGCTTCGAGTCCATTCCCTGCGCGAGGGCCGGCGTGGCAGCGGCGGCAAACAGGGCGGCGGCGGCGAGCATACGGATGGTCATGATGATCTCCTCTTGTCTGCGTCTGACTTCGACGGGAAGTCATTCGGTCAACCGTGTCGGGTGAGGAAGATCGTCGGTGCGGCGGTCTTGATCGCTCGGGCTTTGCTTGGCCGAATGTGACCTCTCAACGAGGATCGTCTGCCCGTGGTTCGACCGATGCTGTGCGCTGGCGCACGGTCGGCGCATGTCCGGCCTCGAATGCCTGATGCCCGTGACCGGACAGGTGGGGCCAGCGGCGCGATCGCGCGGATGCCGGCGCGGGGATGCGTCGCGCGGGGAAGCGTGCCACAGACCGCCGCGAAAAGAATGCCCCATGAACAAGATCGCGCCAGGGACTCTGCCATGCGGTTGATCGTCGGCCTCGGAAATCCGGGTTCGCGCTACGCGAACAACCGGCACAATATCGGCTTCCTGGCCATCGATGCGATCGCCCGCCAGCACCGGGCGAGCCCGTTCCGGCACCGGTTCCAGGGCGAGGCCGCCGAGGTGGTGCTGGGCACCGAGCGGGCGATCCTGCTCAAGCCCTCGACCTTCATGAATGAGTCCGGGCGCTCGGTCTCGGAGGCGCAGCGCTTCTACAAGATCTCCTTGAGCGACGTGATCGTTCTGCACGACGAGCTCGACCTTGCCCCGGCCAAGCTCCGGGTGAAGCTCGGCGGCGGCAATGCCGGGCATAACGGACTGCGCTCGATCACCGCCCAATGCGGCAACGAGTATCGCCGGGTGCGGCTCGGCATCGGCCATCCCGGCGACAAGGCGATGGTGCATGCCTACGTGCTCAACGATTTTGGCAAGGCCGAGCTGCCCTGGGTCGAGGATCTCTGCCACGCGGTGGCCGACCACGTCGCGCTGCTGGCGGCGGGCGAGGATGCGAGCTTCCAGAACAAGGTCCACCTCGCCATGGCCGGCCGGGGCTGGGACGAGGTGAAGACGCTGGGTTCCAAAAATTGACACGGAAACACGAGAACACGATATAGCCCAGGGAGGCTGCGATGAAGAACGTCACCGTGACGATGGACGAGGATCTGCTTCGGCGCGCCCGCGTAGCAGCGGCGCACGAAGGGAAGAGCCTGTCGCGGTTCGTGGCTGAGACGGTGGAACAGCGTGTCGGTCGCCCCATCTCGCAGAGCGAAGCTTTGGCGCAGTTCCTGGCCGGACCGCCGCTTCACGTTCTGGACGAGAATGGTCGCGCGCCGTCGCGCGACCAGCTTTACGATGAGTGAGCACAGGCTCGGGGTCCCGCGCGTCTTCATCGATTCGAACGTCCTCCTCTATGCCCGTGACGACCGCTTCCCCGAGAAGCAGGAGCGGGCTCGACTCTGGCTGGCGACGCTGTCCGCGCGAAACACGGCTGTGGTCAGCCCGCAAGTTCTAGGCGAGATTCACAACACCCTCCTGCGGGGCCGGATTCGCGTCGCGGCCGACGAGGTGCGGCGGACGACCCTGGCGATCGAAACATGGTCGCACGGCGCGACGGACCTTGAGCTGATCGCAAGCGCATGGTCTCTGCGCGCTCAGACCGGCTTCCAGTGGTGGGACTGCGTCATCCTCGGCTCTGCGATCCGTGCGGGATGTCGCTACCTTCTCTCGGAAGACTTTCAACACGGCCGCGAGGTCGAGGGCATTACGATCGTGGACCCATTCCAGGCAGGTCCTGAAACGATCATGGCGGACCATTAGGACGGATCATGGGCTTCAAATGCGGCATCGTCGGCCTGCCGAACGTCGGCAAGTCGACCCTGTTCAACGCGCTGACGCAGACGGCGGCCGCCCAGGCGGCGAATTACCCGTTCTGCACCATCGAGCCGAATGTCGGCGAGGTGGCGGTGCCGGATCCGCGCCTGGACGACCTCGTCCGGATCGCCAGTTCGAAGGAAAAAATCCCGACGCGGCTGACCTTCGTGGACATTGCCGGGCTGGTGCGCGGCGCCTCCAAGGGCGAGGGCCTGGGCAACCAGTTCCTGGCCAACATCCGTGAGGTCGACGCCATCGCCCACGTGGTCCGGTGCTTCACCGACGGCGACGTCACCCATGTCGAGGGCAAGGTCGACCCGGCGGCCGATATCGAGACCATCGAGACCGAGTTGATGCTCGCCGATCTCGACAGCCTGGAGCGCCGGGCCGTCGCCCTGGAGAAGAAGGCCAAGGGCGCCGACAAGGAGGCCAAGGAGAGCCTCGACCTCGTCAACCGCGCCCTGCCGCTACTGCGCGAGGGCAAGCCGGCGCGGCTGGTCGAGCGCAAGCCGGACGAGGAAAAACTGTTCCAGTCCCTCGGGCTGATGACCGCCAAGCCGGTGCTCTACGTCTGCAACGTCGACGAGAGTGATGCCGACAAAGGCAACGCCTACTCGGATGCGGTGTTCGCCCGGGCCAAGGCGGAAGGCGCCATCGCGGTGGTGGTCTCGGCCAAGATCGAGAGCGAGATCGCCGTGATGCCCGAAGCCGACCAGGCCGAGTTCCTGGAGGCGGTGGGTCTGACCGAGCCCGGCCTCAACCGGGTGATCCGCGCCGGCTACGACCTGCTCGGCCTCGTGACCTACTTCACGGTCGGCCCCAAGGAGGCCCGGGCCTGGACGATCACCAAGGGCACCCGCGCCCCGGGCGCCGCCGGCGTGATCCACTCGGATTTCGAGAAGGGCTTCATCCGCGCCGAGACCATCGCGTTCAAGGACTACACCACGCTCGGCGGCGAATCCGGCGCCCGGGATGCCGGCAAGCTGCGGCTCGAGGGCAAGGACTACGTGGTGCAGGACGGCGACGTGCTGCATTTCCGCTTCGCCAACTGAGCCCCTCCCCCCTGACGCACTGGACGAGGCTGCCATGCCGGACCCCGCGGTCGAGGATTTTTCCGTCGGCGACGTCATCGTCGGCGAGCCCCTGACGGTCAGCCGCGACGCCATCGTGGGCTTCGCGCGGGCGTTCGACTTCCAGCCGTTCCACCTCGACGAGGCGGCCGCGGAGCCGACCTTCGTAGGCCGGCTGATCGCGTCGGGCTGGCATACGGCCGCGCTGGGGATGCGGCTGCTCCAGAAGGGGCCGTTCCAGGGCGGTTCGTCGCTCGGCGCGCCCGGGATCGACGAGTTGCGCTGGCTGGCGCCAGTGCTGCCCGGGGATGCCCTGATGCTGACCTTCCGGGTCGTGGGGATGCGGGACTCGGCCTCGAAGCCGGGGCTCGGCTTCGTGACCGCGGAAGTCGCTCTCAGCAACCAGCATGGCGCGACGGTGCTGACCCAGCGCTTCACCTTCATGCTGGCCCGCCGCGGCACCGATCCGCTGCCGCCGCGCCCCGTGGAGACCGGCGAGCCGGAGCCGGTGACGGAGCCGGACGATGCCGAGATCCTGCCGTTCCTGCGCGATGCCGAGATCGGCTTGGTCCGCGATCTCGGCGCCTACCCGTTCAGCGCCGCGGCGATCGTGGCCTTCGCCGAGGCCTACGATCCGCAGGCGTTCCATCTCGACGAGGCCGCGGCCCGGCGCAGCCATTTCGGCGGCCTCTGCGCCTCCGGCTGGCACACCGCCGCCGCCTACATGAACCGGCTGCTCACCACCCGCGCCCGCGACGCCGCCTACACGGCCACCCGCGGCCCCGTCCCGGAATCCGGCCCCTCCCCGGGCTTCAAGAATTTGCGCTGGCTCAAGCCGGTCTACGCGGGCGACACGGTCCGGTTCAGCACCCGCCTCACCGACAAGCGCGCCTCAGCCTCCCGCCCCGGCTGGGGCCTGGCCTTTGCCCGCAACACCGGAGTGAACCAGCGCGGCGAGCCGGTCTTTTCGTTCGACAGCGCGGTGTTCCACCGTTGGGAGTCGTGAGGCGCAGCGGTTCCCGCCCCCGTGCGTTGTCGCGACGGACACGGACGGGATCCCGCGCACATGTATCAGAAGAAGCTCGGCAACACGGGGCTGTTCGTCTCGGAACTCTGCCTCGGCACGATGACCTTTGGCGGCGGTGGCGGGATGTGGCGCCAGATCGGCGCTCTCGATCAGACGGAAGCCGGGCGTCTCGTCGGGCGGGCGATCGATGCCGGCATCAACTTCATCGACACGGCCGATGTCTACGCGGAGGGCCTTTCTGAAGAGATCACCGGCCAGGCCTTGCGCGACCTCAAGGTCCCGCGTGACAGCGTCGTCGTCGCCACCAAGGGCTACGGGCCGATGGGAACGGGCGCCAACGCCCGCGGCGCCTCACGCCTGCACCTGATCGACGCCTGCAAGGCGAGCCTGAAGCGGCTGCAGCTCGACCATATCGACCTTTATCAGGTCCATGGGTTCGACCCGGCAACCCCGATCGAGGAGACGATGCGGGCCCTCGACATCCTCGTGCAACACGGCCACGTCCGTTATGTCGGCGTCTCGAACTGGGCGGCGTGGCAGATCGTCAAAGCGCTCGGGATCAGCGAGCGGGCCGGTCTCGCCCGCTTCGAGACGCTGCAGGCGTATTACTCGATCGCCGGTCGCGACCTGGAGCGGGAGATCGTCCCGATGCTGCGCTCCGAGAACCTCGGCCTGCTGGTCTGGAGCCCCCTGGCAGGCGGCCTGCTGAGCGGCAAGTATTCCGGCGGAACGGGAGAAGGCCGGCGCTCGAGCTTCGATTTCCCGCCGGTCGACCGGCCCCGTGCGGATTCCTGCATCGACGCGATGCGGGCCGTCGCGGAAGGGCGGGGCGTTTCGGTGGCTCAGGTGGCGCTCGCCTGGCTGCTGCACCGCAAGGCGGTGACCAGCGCCATCGTGGGTGCCAAACGCCTCGATCAGCTCGAGGACAACATTGCTGCGACGAAGCTCGACCTGACCGCAGAGGAACTCGATACCCTGGATGCGGTGAGTGTTCTACCGGCCGAGTATCCGGGTTGGATGTTCGAGCGCCAGAACGCCCGGGCTCAGCAGCTCGCCGAGTCCGGCCGGCCCGGCGCGCGATGAGGCGGCTTCCGCCGCCGTCCGGCGCTCATCGTGCGCGTGATACGGCAGCTCCGACCGAGTTCTGGCATCATTCCGGCCGATCCTGCTAAGGTGTTGTGGGAGATCGGCCCATGACGGATCTACTGGACAAGGCGGTGGCGGCCGTTCGTCGGATGTCCGCCGCCGAACAGGACACCATCGCCCAGGCCATGCTCAGCCTGGCGCAGATTGCCGAGCCACTCGACGTCGAGCCGGAGCACAGGGCCGCCGTCACGGCCGGCCTGGAGCAGGCTGATCGCGGCGCGTTCGTAGAGGGTGAGACGACCGAGATCATCGCGGCGGCCTTCGCACGGGTGCGCGATGCGCCATGAGGCTACGCCTCACTCCGCAAGCCCAATCCGATGTGGAAGCGATCGCAGCCTATCTGGAGGCTCGCAACCCGCGCGGCGCACGACATGTCGAGACGGCCATCCAGGCCGCGCTCGTGCTCATCGGCCGCTATCCCGAGATCGGCCCAATGGGGAGTCGCCGTGTCCGTCGTTTCGCCCTGCCCCGCTATCCGTATCTGATCTTCTACCGTCTGGACGCATCGGCGGATGCCATCGCGATCCTCGCGATCCGGCATGCGTCCAGGAAGCCGGGCGGCCTGTCCTAGAGCACGACACGACAGCAGCCCGCCCCGTGTTGATGGTCAAGATGACGGGCTGAGCCACGCGGGGCCTTCCGGCCTCCCCTCACGCCGCCTTCCGGCGCTCCGGGTAAGCCCGTACAGCCCCTCTTCGCTGGCAACGCAGATGCCGCGCTCGGTGATGATCCCGGTTACCAGCCGGGCCGGCGTCACGTCGAAGGCCGGGTTGGCCACAGGGCTGCCGGGGGAGACCACCTCGATCGTGGCGAAGCCGCCGTCAGGGAGCCGGCCGGTCATGTGGGTGACCTCGCGGCCGTCGCGCTCCTCGATCGGGATCTCCTTGACGCCGTCGTTCAGCGTCCAGTCGATGGTCGAGAACGGCAGGGCGGCGTAGAACGGCACGCGGTTGTCGTGGGCCGCCAGCGCCTTCAGGTAGGTGCCGATCTTGTTGCAGACGTCGCCCGCCGCCGTGGTCCGGTCCGAGCCGACGATGCACAGATCGACCCCGCCATGCTGCATCAGGTGGCCGCCGGCATTGTCGGCGATCACCGTGTGCGGCACGCCGTGGCCGTGGAGCTCGAAGGCGGTGAGCGCCGCGCCCTGGCTGCGCGGCCGGGTCTCGTCCACCAGCACGTGCACCGGCACGCCGCGCTCGTGGGCGGCGTAGATCGGCGCCAGCGCGGTGCCCCAATCCACCGTGGCGAGCCAGCCGGCGTTGCAATGGGTCAGCACCGTGACCGGCCGCCCGCCGTTCGCTTTGTGCAGGTCGGCGATGATCTGGCCGCCATGGGTGCCGATCGCGCGGCAGCTCGCGACATCCTCCTCGGCGATGCGGCCGGCCTCCGCGAAGGCGCGCACGAAGCGCTCGGCCGGCTGGATCTGCCGCAGGTTGCCGGCGACCCGGTCGAGCGCCCAGCGCAGGTTGATCGCCGTCGGGCGGGTCGCGGCGAGCACCGCCACCGCCCGGTCGATCCCCTCTATCGAGGGATCGGCCCGCATGGCCAGCGCCAGCCCGTAGGCCGCGGTGACGCCGATCAGCGGCGCGCCGCGCACGATCATGGTGCGGATCGCCAGCGCGGCGTCGTCCAGCGTGGCGAGCCGCTTCAGCTCGAACGCGAAGGGCAGGCGGGTCTGGTCGATCACCTGGACGCTGGTGCCCTCCGGGTCCGGGAAGATCGTGCGATAGGGCTGGCCGTCGATGTTCATGGCGGTTTCTGTGCCATAGCGGGGCGGTTTTTGCACCACCTTGCGCCAAGTCCCGCCCGCACCGAGCCCGCCCGCGCCGGGTCCCGTGCGATCCCGGGGGGCGCCGGGTCAGGCTTCCTCAACCTTAGCAGGTCGTTAAGACCGGCATGACTAGCCTCGGGCGAGAGTCCCCCGTTCGCGTCCGGTCCCGCATGCGCTCGCTTCGCCGTCCCGCGTCGCCCTACGACACCTACGTCGACAGCGTTCGCCCCTTTCTGGGCAAGCGCCTGACGGAGCTCGGAGGGCTCGTCCTGTTCACCGGCGCGGTCGCGCTGACCGTGGCGCTCGCCACGTGGTCGATCGACGACCCGAGCCTCAACCACGCCACCGACCACCCGGCCCACAACGTGCTCGGCCAGCCGGGCGCGGTCGTGGCCGATCTCGCCATGCAGATCCTGGGGCTCGGCGCCCTCGCCTTCGTGCTGCCGCCCGTGCTCTGGGGCGTGCGGCTGATGCGCGAGCGCGACCTGCCGCAGGGCGGCATGCGCCTGGCGCTCTGGATCATCGGCTTCTGCGCGGCGAGCGCGTTGGCGAGCGCCCTGCCGCCCACCGCCCGCTGGCCGCTCCCCACCGGGCTCGGCGGCGTCGCCGGGGACGGCCTGCTGTCGATGGCCCGGGTGATCGTCGGGGCGGTGTCCTCGGCGGCGGCCCATCTCGTCGGCTTCGTCTATGCCGCGGTGGCGATCCTCAGCCTCACCGGCGCCTGCCGGTTCGGCGCCGTCGAGGAGGACTCCTTCCACGACGAGCCCTATCCCGTCCGGCATCAGCCCGCCCACGGCGGCCGCGCCTCCTCCGGCCGGGACGAGCGCGAGGATGCCGATGAGCCGAGCCTCGGCCTCGTGGGCGTCGGCGCCCTCGCCCAGGGCCTGATGCGGATGCGCGTCGCCCTGGCGCGGCGGATCGAGACCTGGCGGACCGGCCGGGTCGAACCGTTCGACAGCGCCTCGCCGGCGCTGGCGGCCCGGCGCGCCTTCACGGATGCGGACCTGCCCTGGGCCGAGCACCTGCCCGAACCCCTCCAGCACCCGGGCGCGGAGCGGCGTGAGCCGGTCTTCGACGCACCGGACGAGCCGGCCGCCGCCCCCGTCCGCCGCGCCGCCCTGCCCCCGGAAGACGACGAGCCGGACGCGTTCGAGGCCCCTTCCCGCGAGGCCCCTTCCCGCGAGGCCCCGCCCCGGCCGGCGGCGCCGCGCGCCCCGGAGCCGACCGCCTCGCGGGTCGCCCCGCCGCCCACCGCGCCGATCCCGGCCCGCCGGGCGCCCGCGCCGCAGATGCGGCCCGAGGATTACGCCCTGCCGGCCCTCGACCTGCTGGCGCCGCCGCGCGGTCCCTCGCCGGCGAGCCAGGTCTCGGCCGACGCCCTGGAGCAGAACGCGACCCTGCTCGAAGCGACGCTCGGCGATTTCGGCGTGCGCGGCGACATCCTGGCGGTACGCCCCGGCCCGGTCGTGACCCTCTACGAGCTGGAGCCGGCGCCCGGCACCAAGTCCAGCCGCGTGATCGCGCTCGCCGACGACATCGCGCGCTCGATGTCGGCGGTCTCGGCACGCGTGGCGGTTGTCCCCGGCCGCAACGCCATCGGCATCGAATTGCCGAACGCCAAGCGCGAAACGGTATTCTTGCGCGAGCTCCTGGCCTCCACGGACTTCGCCGAGAGCAAGCACAGGCTCGCCCTGTGCCTCGGCAAGAACATCGGCGGTGAGCCGATCATCGCCGACCTCGCCCGGATGCCGCACCTGCTGGTCGCCGGCACCACCGGCTCGGGCAAGTCCGTGGCGATCAACACCATGATCCTCAGCCTGCTCTACCGGCTCAAGCCGGAAGAGTGCCGCCTGATCATGGTCGATCCAAAAATGCTGGAGCTGTCGGTCTATGACGGCATCCCGCACCTGCTCTCCCCCGTCGTCACGGACCCGAAGAAGGCGGTCATCGCCCTCAAATGGGCGGTGCGCGAGATGGAGGAGCGCTACAAGAAGATGTCCAAGATCGCGGTGCGCAACATCGACGGCTACAACGCCCGCGTGGCGGAGGCCGCCGCCCGCGGCGAGGTGCTGACCCGGACCGTGCAGACCGGCTTCGACCGGCAGACCGGCGAGGCGATCTACGAGGACGAGGCCATGGACCTCGCCCCCCTCCCCTACATCGTGATCGTGGTCGACGAGATGGCCGACCTGATGATGGTGGCGGGCAAGGATATCGAGGGGGCGATCCAGCGGCTCGCCCAGATGGCCCGCGCGGCCGGCATCCACCTGATCATGGCGACCCAGCGCCCGTCGGTGGACGTGATCACCGGGACGATCAAGGCGAACTTCCCGACCCGCATCAGCTTCCAGGTCACCAGCAAGATCGACAGCCGGACCATTCTCGGCGAGATGGGCGCGGAGCAGCTGCTCGGTCAGGGCGACATGCTGTTCATGGCCGGCGGCGGGCGTACCACGCGCGTGCACGGGCCGTTCTGCTCGGACAGCGAGGTCGAGAGCGTGGTCGCCCACCTG
>NZ_JAKSYL010000031.1 GCF_022829515.1 Methylobacterium sp. J-048 | reverse complement strand
CGTCGTCCTCATGGCAGAAGAGGCTGTCGTCGGTGTCGAAGAAATAATGCGGCATGAGATATCCGGCCTCGCTCAGGCGGGAGCACTCGCATCTCTCAGCCGCTGACGCCCAAATGTTCGATCAGCGATGTGTCTGGTTCTACCTCATCATGAAGCTGATATTTGTAGCTTGTGTTGATTAGAATTGAGATTTTTTGTTCGCGGAGTGTGATGCAGGTAGGTTGGGTCGAAGCCGCAGAAGGCTTTCAGCCGAGCGGCATCTGGGATCTCAAGGCGACGTTTCTTGAGGACGATCAGGTCTTCGGACCGCAGGTGCTGCAATGTGCGGTTCACGTGAACAGGCGTCAGACCGAGCATATCGGCGAGGTCAATCTGGGTGAAGGGCAGGGCATACCCGTCCTCCTCCGCCAAGCCGACCGCTTGCATGCGCAATAGCAGTTCACAGAACAGGTGCGCCATGCGCTCGGGCGCTTCTCGCCCGGCCAAGCCGACGAGCCACTCGCGCAGCACCGCCTCATCGACGAGTGTCGCCCACCAGAGGGCATGGGCGATACGGGGACGGTTCTCGGTCAGGTCTCGGATGGTTGAACGCGGGATCGCCACCACGGTGCACGGGGTTAACGTGGCGATCGAATGGTCCATCTCATCTAGGATGGCCACATGCAGGTCGCAGAGGTCGCCCGGCACCATGAGGGCTGTAATGTGGCGCTGACCCCTTGGCAGGATCTTGTAGCGGCAGACGAAGCCGGAGAGGACGAGATGCACGTTCTCGGGCCGATCTCCCTCGGTGGTGAGATCCTGGCGGGCTGGGACCTGTCGGCTACGTACACTCACGCGCCGCAACATCTCGTGGTCGCCCTCGGTTAGCCCGCCTGCGATGCTGAGTTTGCGGATCAGGGTATCGAACATGGTTCACGACGCGCTCTTCGGCGGTCGTTTCGCCTTGATCCGGGCGGCGTATCGCACCTATGCGGAACGGGCTGAAAGAACCGCACGCAGAGAGACGCTCACCAGGGCCTCAATACTCCAACGCATGTTATATTTTCTGGTGCCCCTTGTAGTTGGGTACGGTTTCCGCCCTGCGGCTCGGCCCCGGCGCCCGATCTGATTACGTGCTGGCGGGGGAGGTCGTCTATCTCACCGGCGTCCGCGCAGGATGCCGGGATCCGGTTAGCGCGCCGTGACCTGCGCTGGCTTGGCGCTGTGTCGGAACAGGCCACGCAGTGCCCGGAACGGCAGTAACACCAGCTTAGCTACGCCGTGAACGGCCATGACGACGACGGCCAATAGGGCCAACAGGGTATTTAGCACGCGGCGTACTCCGGACGGCGTGATACTCGGCGGACCGCCCCCGCCATTGCCTTCAGGAGGCGCGCCGATCGCGGCGGGACTGTGATGAAGCTAGACTGGCGTCACTAATCCACATTGTCGACTCGCCCCTCCCGGCGAGCGCCACGGGCTACGACGACTGGGGCATCATCGGCCAAGGAACGCTGCCACGCCACGACCTCGATCTAACGCAGGTAATTTAGGCGACGCTACCCATCCGCTATGTCGGCCGAACCGGATCCATATCGGGCGGTCCCGTTGGCTGTGGGCTTTTGCCCCCGAACTCATGCCTAACGAGGTCGCACTTCGCAGAAGGAGCGTGTCGAATGGGAGACGAGTCTGCGAAGCCTCCTGAGTTCTGGGACGTGCTTGCCGAGCATGTCACCGCCAAGGTCGAGCCGGTCCTGCGGCAACACGCGCACGTGCGCCAGCCAGTGATCGTCTACCTGCGCGACCTGGAGGTCCTAGCCCGCCAGGAATGCGACAGACGGGAGGTGATCCAGATCATCGCATCGGGACGCCGCATCCTCGGTGACCGGGAACAGGTCGGACGCCCGGACGGTCCTTTTTCGCGCACCTAGCTCATGGTCATGCGCGGATCCTTGCGATGAGGCGCGTGACCGTGGTGTTTCAGGGTTAGCAGGGCGTAAAGCCGTGCAGCGTGGAACGCTCCAGTAAGCTCTCAATCCATAGGCCAGCTTCACCGTATCGATGCGCTGGTTCTGGCCCACTCTGCGGCGATGATCGCCCGCCGCGCTTCTGCATAGGCTGGCGATAGCTCTGCGATTTTTTGTAGGCCGGCTTCCATCATGTCAGGACCACCCAGAGCCGCCAGCACTCGGCCCTGTCGTCGGATCGCGGACCGATGGTCAACAGCCTTGGGAGCGCTCGGCGTGCGCTCGATGGCCAGAACCAAGGCCGTGAGCGTACCCACCGCGGCATCGACCTCGGAGATACCCGGTCGGACACGTGGCGTCGTCTTCAATGGCATGAAGCTCCCCGGAGTGTCGGCGAAGTGTCCGAGGGAGTAGACGCAGAGGTCGTGCCGGGCTCACCGAAAAGCGGCACAACCGTCAGCCTGCGGTGAGACGCTTGGTGTTGAAGGCGACGTGCTCGCGGTAGCGGGCGATGACCATCTCGGGCGAGCCGCCGGTCATCAGCGTCGTCATGGCCTCGCCGGCAGCCTGCATCTTCTCGATCACCATGGACTGCGCCTCGGCCAGCCCCTCGCTGCCGCCCCAGGCGAGCCGGACCAACCGCAGTTCGACCACACGCTGGGCCTCGATCGCGAGCATCAACGACGAGAAGAAGAGGTTGTACACGGCACGCTCCACGCCGCAGCAATTGCTGCCCAGGCTGAATGCGCCTCAGCCTCAGAGCGATCCTGGCTGTTAGCGCATGGCGGATCTGCATTGTGTGCCCAGTAGGGCTGTATCGCTGGGTCGAACGAATGTAGTCCGTAAGATGGCGCTGCCGCTGCGATCACGCCAGCGTGAACTTTTCAGGAATAATGAAATGTAACATCCGGGCTGATCGGGCAATTGTGCGCTTCGACGGGCTGCCGTGCGCATGCGGTTCCCCAGTTTACCCACCTCAACAATCACGGATTTGGGATTGCGAACCCTGGCTGACTTTGAGTTGAAATTAATGGGATCTTCAGTGCCGAACCTGCACCCTCACGCCACTTGAAGCTGTTCAGCTGTTGGCTGTACTCATGCATAGATGCAGCCAGGGCGTGCGCAGGCAGGCGCTTCTGAGCATGACGATCCTGCTGTCTTTCGTCGGCATTGCCGTCGCCGCGCTTCCGGACGCCGAGCACGTCATCTCGCAGAAGGGCAGGCAGTTCCGACCAGGGGCGATAGGTCTGCATCCCGGCGAGCACATCACCGTTGTCAACGACGCCGCCGACCTGATCCACCACGCCTACATCGACGCTTCCGATCTCACCTACGACTCCGGTGATCAGGATCCCGGCACCAGCGCCGTCATCAGCTTTCCGAAGGGCGGCGATTTCCTGGTACTCTGCGGCATCCATCCTAAGATGAAGCTCACCGTCCATGTCGAGTAGATCGATGAGGCCGACGCTAGGGTGACTGCGTAGCCAGAGTTAGATCACCGGCCAGTTCCCGAGCACGACCGCGGTGCCGAACAGGGCCTCGTGGCCGACGTAGTACAGGACTAGGAAGACCGCGAGCGCGGCGCCATACCCAGCCGGGACGAGGGCGACATCCCGCACCCGAACCGCGCGGCGTGTATCGTCGGCGGCGATGCCGAGCAGCACCACGATGATGCCGGAGTGGCCGATCGCGTCCACTTTGCCGAACTCGAAGATCGCAGAGACGAAGATTGCGGTCAGGATGATCGCTGAGGCCCGCCGCACCAGGGGCGTCCAGATCAGCGAGAACGCCAGGGTGAACTCGATCACTCCCGCCGATTGCATGAACAAGGCGGGCGAGGCCCCCATGGTCATCTCGGGCTTGGCGGCCAGCAGCGGCGCCGTCCACTCGGGGTAGGCCCACTTCTCGATTGAGGCCCACATCAAGGTGATCGCGGCGGTCCAGCGCACGATGTCGAGCGGACGGACGCCGAAGGGCTGCCGGTCGAAGCCCTGGAGGACGAGGTAGGCGGCGATGCCGAGGAAGATCGGATAGTCGGCGAGGTGGAACACGCCGTACTGCCATGTCGCCAAGCCGAACAGGAACACGAGACCGGCGCCTGCGAGCGGTATGGTCCGGCGCCAGATCAGGCAGGCGGCCATGGCGAGTTGCAGCCACGGCACCCAGGCGAAGTCGGTCTTGAGTTCCGGGGTCAGGATGATGCCGCCGAGACCCCAGAGCGAGACCAGGAAGAAGCCGAGGGTCGCGCGCACCAGGAGTTCGGTGTCGGTGCGGATGCGTGTGGTGACGCGGTCGAGCGCGTTAAGCAGCGCGCCGCCCAGCGGCGTCCCCTCGGCGAGGCAGCCGAACATCAGGCAGACCAGTGCGAGGCCGGTGAGCCACTCGAAGTCCGGGCAGAGCACCTGTTCGAGGCCGCGTGGCTGCCCGGCGACATCGTAGGCGCAGAACCACTTCACGTGGGCGCTGGCCGAGCCGGTTCCGGCGAGCAGCGCCAGCGGCGCGAGGAGGGCTCCATTGAGCCCCGGCTGGCGCGAGGAGAGCCACCACATCGCGACCCGAATCATGAGGAGCCTCAATACGCAGCGGGCGCTCACCCGCCTACGTATTTCCTCACAAGTTGCCGCATCCCGTCAATGAAGATTTAACGAAGATGACGAAGTGGTTAATAGCCGCCGTTGAGTGCCGATGCCGAAGCCAAACGAGGTTAACGGCACTATAATAGCAGTGTGGCGCGATCATGCGCTCGTAGGATAACATCAGTCCGGCACCGAAGGGCTCTGGGGCTTAGAGCGCCTAACAGAACGGCACCGAGCGGGGTTTCAGCGTTGGTTTGGCATGGCCAGACCGCTTCTCCCCGATGATCTCTGGGATGAGATCGCGCCGCTCCTCCCGCCGCCTCGGCCGCGTCCGAAGGGCGGGCGTCGTCCGATCGAGAACTGGGCCGCACTCACGGGCATCCTGTTCGTGCTGCGCTCGGGGCTGCCGTGGGAAATGCTGCCGGCCGAGATGGGCTGCGGCTCTGGCATGAGTTGTTGGCGGCGACTGCGGGATTGGCAGGCGGCGGGCGTTTGGAGCCGTCTGCATGACGTGTTGCTGGAGCGCCTGCACGCAGCAGGGGAGATCGACTGGAGCCGGGCTTGCCTGGACAGCGCGTCTGTCCCGGCCAAAAAGGGGGGCCTGCCACCGGCCCTGATCGTCCCCCTTTGAAGTGGTCCGCCCTGAAGTATGGCTTTTGAGCCGACAGAGGACGGAACCGATGGCCCAACGACCCAAGCCTGAGGAGATCGTGAGTAAGCTGCGTCAGGTCGACGTGCTGGTCTCACAAGGAC